>DAOTVY010000015.1:0-122882 GCA_034436115.1 Chloroflexia bacterium
TCGCCATCGGATGCCTCCTGATGCTTTGGGTTCTTCTCAAGCCCCTATAGAAGCATCCGATGGCCCTATTGTCAAATCGCTCCCCCTAACTTCCCCTCTTGCCAAGCGACCTTGATATGGCCGTGCCAGTGCTTCTGGCGTGGTTGTCCCTCAAGTCGGACTTGCGGAGGCGGATCGTGAGTGCTGCCTCAGGCGGCGCTTTCGCTGCTCGAAAGGAAGCACGAGACCGGTGGGGTGCTTTGATCTTCACCCGTACCGCAGGCGCTCGGCAAGCCCTCCAGTGCTCCCGTCAGCTGACGGAACGCAGGCAACGCACTTCCCGTAGGATGCGCGCCGCTCAGGGGATCACCCCGAGTTCCTTCCCCACGCGCTGGAAGGCGTCCAGCACCCGGTCCATCTGCTCGTCCGTGTGCGTGGCCATGTAGCTCGTGCGCAGCAGAGACATCCCCGGAGGCACCGCGGGCTCGATGACCGGGTTCACGTACACTCCTTCCTCATAGAGCCGCCGCCACATGGCAAAGGTCTTCATCCGCTCCCCAATGATGATCGGGATGATCGGCGTCACGCTGGCCCCGGTGTTGTACCCCATGCGCTGGAATTCGCGCCGCATCCGGTCCGCGATGGCCAACACGCGTTGCCGCCGCTCGGGCTCGGTTTCCATCACCTCGAGGGCGGCGAGGGCCGCGGCCGCATTCGCCGGCGGGATGCTGGCACTGAAGATGAGCGAACGGGCGTGGTGACGGATATAGTGGATGACCGGCTCATCCCCGACCAGGAAACCGCCCAGGGAGGCAAAGGATTTGCTGAACGTCCCCATGATGAGGTCCACCTGGTCGTTGAGGCCAAAGTGGGCCGCTGTGCCCCGACCATCCCCAAGCACCCCGATCGAGTGCGCGTCGTCAACCATCAGACGGGCGCCGTACTGGCGGCATAGGCGCACGATGCCCGGCAGGTCGGCCAGGTCGCCGCCCATGCTAAAGACCCCATCGACGACCACCAGCCGGCCGGCCCGCTCCGGGCACGATTGCAGGATCCGTTCCAGGCCCTCCAGGTCGTTGTGGTTGAAGCGCTTCATCGTGCCGAACGACAGCCGGCATCCATCCACAATGCTGGCGTGATCCTCCTTGTCCGTGATCACGATATCGTAGCGCCCCACCAGGGAAGCGATCGCCCCCAGGTTCGTCTGGAACCCGGTGCTGAAGACCAGGCCGGCCTCCTTGCCGATAAAGCGCGCCAGCCGCCGCTCCAGTTCCTCGTGGAGCTCCAGGTTGCCGTTCAGGAAACGCGAGCCGGTGCAGCTCGTGCCGTACCGGCGGATTGCCTCGATCGCGGCCTCCCGGACCTTGGGATGCGTCGTCAGGCCCAGGTAGTTGTTGGAACCGATCATGATGAGCCGGTGGCCTCGAATGGTGACCTCCGTGCCTTCGGTATCGGAAAGCGGGGCAAAGTAGGGATAATAGCCCGCTGCCATGGCCTCTTTGGCCTCGGTATAATCGTAGCACTTCTGAAACAGATCCATCTTGACCCTCGCTTTTTGACCTGCGGCGGAAGAACCAATCGGGGCAGCGGGCCGATCGTCGGCCCAAGGTGGAGTATAGCACAACCGACCCCGCGAGGCAAACGAGTTGACGCGCGGAAAGCCGCTTGCTATAATCCACCTACGAACCGCTGCACCCTATGGCTGGGACGGAGGCACGCGATGTGCAGACGCCTTGCTCTCCTGGCGTTGCTCCTGGTACTGGTGACATCTTGCGGAGCGACGCCTACCCAGGTGCCCTTGTATGAGCTTCTCGAGCACCCGGAGCGCTATCAGGGGCAGGAAGTGACGGTGCTGGGGTACTATTTCCAGGACGACGCGCGGCGCCTCCTCGTCATCGGGATGCGTACCGACGACGGATTCCAGAACCCGGTACCCCTGGGGGACCCCATCTGGGTCGAAGGCTTCCCGGAAGATGTACTGCAAAGGCTGGTTTTTGCCACCGGAGCGTATTACGGGATGGTGCGCATCCGCGGCCGCTTTGAGACCGGAGGACACTTTGGCCCCAACGGGGATATCCCCAGTCGCCTGGTGGTGTCCGCACCGGAAGGAGCCCTCTCCCTGGAAGAGCAGCGAATGCGACAGGAATGGGTTCCGGAAACGTACCTGGTTTCCGGAACCCTGACGCTGAAAGATCTCCTCGCCCAACCGGAGGCCTATTCCGGAAAACAGGTCACCGTAGTGGCCTTCTACTACTGGACGCCGCCCAGGCCCGATGACCCGAACCAGGCCCCAACTACCAGTGTCCTTGCGGAA
Organism: Chloroflexia bacterium; assembly: GCA_034436115.1. GTDB lineage: Bacteria > Chloroflexota > Chloroflexia > DTKN01 > DTKN01 > DAOTVY01. Next base: position 2,294 of record DAOTVY010000015.1, read on the forward strand.
GGGATCCGGAGCGTGGACGGACTGCACTATGCGGTGCCGATCGGACGGCAGGTTTGGGTAGACGGGTTCCCGCCCAAGGTGGCAGCCGCTCTGAACGTCATCCCCGACTTGGAGCACCCGACGAACATCCATGGGCTGGTCAAGGTGACAGGCCGGCTCGATACGCGCGGCGGGTACGGGACCAACCGGGCATACCCTTACCGCATTGTGGTACGGGCTGCAGAGGCACTCCGTTCCAAGTGAGGGCCGGTGTGGAACTCGGCTATACGATCGAGCGGATGACGGAGGCGGATCTGGATGAAGTGCTCGAGATCGAGCGGCGGAGCTTCGCCCAGCCCTGGTCGGCCCGCGCGTTTCGCTCCGAGATTTCCCTTCCCTACGCGCTTTATCTCGTCGCCCGACCGGCCAAAGGTGCACCGCCCACTCGCACGATCCGCCTTTGGCCTCCGCGCAAGGGGAGAGAGACCACCCCTCGCCCGCCCGTGGTCGGGTATGCCGGAGTGCAGTGGATCCTGGACGAGGGCCACATCACCACGCTCGCAGTACACCCGGCCTACCGAAGGAGAGGCATCGGCGCCCTGTTGTTGCTCAACCTCGCCGAGCGCGCCCGGGAACGCGGCGTTACGCGGCTGACGCTGGAAGTACGCGTTTCGAACCAGGCCGCGCAACGCCTCTATGAGGCCTTTGGATTCCGCGTGGAGGGCCGACGCCTGCGCTATTACGCGGATGGCGAAGACGCCTGGATCATGTGGAGCGAGCGCCTGGACGCGCCCGAAAGTCTGGCCCGACTGGAAAGGCTGCGACAGAAGTTCGAGTCCCGGTGGCACGCGGAAGGGACCCTGAGCGGAGGAAAAGCCCGTGACGCTTATCCTGGCACTGGAAACCTCGTGTGACGAAACGGCCGCCGCGCTCGTGCGCGATGGACGCCACATCGTCAGCAACATCGTCGCCTCCCAGGTTGACCTTCACCGCGCCACTGGTGGGATCGTCCCGGAGGTGGCCTCGAGGGAACATGTGCTGCGGATGATCCCGGTGCTCCGTGAAGCACTCGCTCCGCTGTCCGATCCCGCCTCGGAAGTGGATGCGGTCGCGGTCACTCACGGCCCGGGACTGGCGGGCTCGCTCCTGGTGGGAGTCAATGTTGCCAAGGCGCTGGCCTTCGCCTGGAGGAAACCGCTTGTCGCGGTGCATCACCTGGAAGCACACGTCTATGCGAACTGGCTGCTTCCAGAAGGCCAGGAGGAGGAGCCGCCGCGGTTCCCGGCGCTCTGCCTGGTCATCTCTGGAGGTCACACGTCGCTCATCCTGATGGAGGACCACGGCCGTTACCGGCAACTGGGACAGACGCTGGATGACGCGGCCGGCGAAGCCTTCGACAAGGCAGCCCGCATCCTGGGCATCGGCTACCCCGGCGGACCGGCGATCGAGCGAATCGCGCGGGGCGGACAGCCACAACGCTATCGGTTGCCGCGATCCTGGCTCCGAGGCACGCACGACTTTTCCTTCAGCGGGCTCAAGACGGCCCTCTATCGGTACGCTCAAGAGGAACGTCGGCGTTCCAGCACGCTCTTTACGGCAGAAACACGCCCCGGCGAGGTGCCCCGCCTTAGCCGGGCCGGCGAATTCCCACCGTTGCCCACCCAGGTAGCCGCAGACCTGGCCGCCGCGTTCCAGGAGGCGGTGGTGGATATGCTCGTCCACAAGACGCTGGAGGCGGCGTCCATCCACGGAGTGCTCGAGATCCTGCTTGCGGGCGGTGTTGCCGCGAACAGCCGCCTGCGCGAGGAGATGGCGCTCCGCGCCAGCGTGCCCCTTCGTGTGCCGCCCCCGGAGCTTTGCACGGATAACGCGGCCATGGTGGCTTGTGCTGCTTACTACCGCTTGCAGCGGGGGGAGCAGGCGTCCTGGAATCTGGATGTCTATCCCAACCTTCCTTTGGTCTAGACCCATCGGCCCGAGAGGCCAGGGATCCAAACGGAGGAAAGCCATGCCTTACCGAATCGTGGCTCGGGTGAAGGAGGTGCGCGGGCACTGTGCCTTCGGCCACCAGCCCGGGGATGAGGTCACCTTCGACGGCGAGACCGTCGCAGGGCGTGTGTGCCTTTCGGCCCTGTATTCCTTCCTCCCGAAGGTGTTTGCTCTGCGCTACGGCGCCGAGTTCCCGTGGCTGAGTGACCCGGATGTGGCGCTTCACGCCTGCCCGGACCCGGCCAACCCGGTCGTCTTTGAGATCGTGCGCCTCCGAGAGCCGACGCAGCCAAGGTAGCGGAACGGCTGTTGCAAACCGGATTTGTCGGCGGCTGGCAGCTGGCCATCGAGCCAGGAGGTCTTCATGGGACACTTTCGCCCCCTACTCTTGCTCTCCCTGGTACTGGCGGGAACCGCGATGCCGCCGGCCAGCGGAGCGACGGTCGCTCGGTCCGCTCAGGCATCCTCCCCCGCCTCCTTTCCGTATGTCCCAATCGCCCAGATCCAGTACACGGAGGACCCGGGCGACGGGACCTACCCCTCGCCCTACGTCGACCAAACGGTGCGCACCTCCGGGGTCGTGGTTGCCGTTTATCCACGCTACTACGGGGGCGCCTATATTCTGGAAGATCCCCAGGGTGGGCCCTGGGGCGGCATCATGGTCTTTGACAGCTGCCATCAGCCCCAGGTCGGTGATGCCATCGAGATGGTGGCCCGGGTGCAGGAGTATTACGGCTTCACCGAGCTGGTCACCATCCGCGCCTATACGCGGACAGGCACCCTCCCGCTTCCTGCTCCCGTGGTCACGGATACCGCCCACCTGGCCACAGCGCACGCTGCCTGGGCCGAGGCGCTCGAAGGGGTGCTCGTGCGCGTGGAATGGGCTACGGTGACACACGCCAACCTTGGATACGGCGAGTGGGGCATTACGGACGCGAGCGGCGTGGAAGCCCGCGTGGACGATGTCGCCGATTACGGCTATCGGCCCAGCCTCGGCGACGTGCTCCGCGCCGTCACGGGAACCCTGTGGTACACCTACGGCGATTACAAGATCGAACCCCGCGGGGACGCCGACATCCTGCTCCACGACGATGTGCCGCCCACGGTCGTCGCCACGATTCCGCCGCCCGGCGCCAGCGGGGTTAGCCTGTACGAGCCACTAGAGGCCGTGTTCAGCGAGCGGATCGACCCCGCAACCCTGCTGTTCACGCTCCTGGGCCCCTCGGGGGCCATCAGCGGCACCGTGGCCTACGTGCCCGCAACCCGACGTGCGAGCTTCACCCCGGCCTCTTTCCTCCTCCCGTACACTCCGTACACGGCGACGATCGCGGGTACGTTGGAGGACCTCTACGGCAACCCGATGGGCGCGGATTATGGCTGGTCCTTCACCACTGGGCCGGCGGATACCTCGCCTCCTCTGGTCGCCGGCGTTTCGCCTGCTCCTGGCGCCACCGGGGTCAGCATCTATGCCACCGTGGTGGTCACTTTCAACGAAGCGATGGATCCCACCAGCATCAACGAGAGCACCATCCTGCTTCTGCATTCCGGACAGCCGGTCCAGGGCCAGGTGTCCTACGACGCGGCCACTCGCCGGGCAACCCTTGTTCCCGCCAGCCTCTTGGAGGAAAATACCCTCTACCAGGCCTGGGTCAAGGCCAACGTGCGGGATCGCGCCGGGAACCCCATGGGGTTCGACTACCCCTGGAGCTTCCGCACCGGGCTGGCCCCCGTGATGCACTGCTACCACGGGGACCTCCACAACCACACCTCTTACTCCGACGGAAGTGGCACCCCTGCCGAGGCACTGGCCACCGGGAGGGCCAACGGGCTCGACTTTATGGCGCTCACGGACCACTCCTACGCGTTGGACGATGCCGAGTGGGAAGCGACGCTGGCCGCGGTGAACGCGGCCACCGTCCCAGGCGAGTTCGTCGCCATCCGTGGAGCGGAGTGGACCCAGGGCTCGCAGGGACACATCAACGTGTACAATACCGTGCGCCACCCCATGCGTAGCGATATGGGGTACGCCTACGGCGACTATGTCCCTGGCCTCGAAGACGGCGCCACGGTGATCGGCTTCTACACCTGGATGGTGCACACCGGGACCATCGCCTTGGACGAAACCGGCTCCTTTGCCCAGTTCAACCATCCCGGCTGGTTGAACTTTGACGACTGGGCCTATCATCCCGAAGCGCTAGACCTGATTCCGCTGGCGGAGATGGGGAACGGATACGGGGCCTCCTACACCTGGTCCGAGGGGCAATCGGTCCGCGCCCTGGACTACGGATGGAGGATTGCGCCAAGCGACAATGCGGACATGCACACCCCGGAGTGGGGGGCCTATCCGATGCGCACCGGCATCTGGGCGACCGCGCTGACCAAGGCCGGGGTGATGGAAGCGCTGCGTGCCCGACGCACCTTCGCCAGCGAGGACGCCAACTACGAACTGGCACTCAAGGCCAACGGCTACTGGATGGGCTCGGTGATCCCCAACGTGGGCACGATCGCCTTCCGCATCTCCGGCCACGACCCGGACGACACCGGGACGGCCCGGGTCGAGCTCATAGGGGATATGGGCCGAGTGGTGCTGTCCACAACCGTTGGCCCGGACTTTGAATGGAGCCCCTCGCTCTCCGTCGCGCCCGGCGTGCAGTACTACTACGCGCGGGTGACACAGGCCGATGGCGATCGCATCGCCAGCGCCCCGATCTGGACGTCGGGCACCGAGGACGTGGCGATTACGGATTTCACCCTCCAGCCCTCCATCCCCACCACCGCGACAGCCTCCCTGCTTTCGGCACGCATCAGCAACCGCGGCGCCACGGATGTCCACGGCCTCGTGGTGACGTTCGCGGTGGACGGGGCACCGATCGGAACCTCCCAGGTGGACGTGCCCCGGAACGAGGATGCGTTCGCCTACATCTCCTGGCGGCCCGCGCACATAGGATGGACGCGCCTTACGGTGAGCCTGTCCAACGTCCCGGCCGGCGACAGCCCGGTCGACAACGTAGCCGAGAAACGGGTCGAGGTGATGGACCGGCCGGTGCCGCTGGTGCTGATCGACGCCGGACACAAGAACAACAACGCCGGCAGCCCCATGGCACGCCTGATCGCGGACCTTTCCGCGCACCGCTACAATGTGCTCCTGAACCTGGACCAGATCACGGCCGAGGAGCTGGAATCGGTTCGACTGCTCGTCATCACCGACCCGGGCGAAGACGTGGAGGACCTGTTCACGGTTACCGAGACTCGGGCGATCGCGGCGTATGTCGCCGCAGGCGGCGCGCTGTGGCTCGCCGGGGAGGCGGACTACCGGAACCACGGCAACTCGGACGAACTGAACTCGATCCTTTCCGCCATCGAGGCCGTGACCGGGGAGTCGGTTCCTTTTCGCCTGAACGACGACGAGGTGATCGACGGCGATGACAACAACGGTTATCCCTGGGGCGTAACCTGGCACGTCTTCCCAACGGATACCGTCTTCAGCACCGGGATCGGGGTCAACGTGACCGCGACGGCCAGCTGGAGCGGGGTCTCCCTGATCGATCGGAACCACGACGCCCTCACTCCGGAGGACGGAGCCTGGATCGTGGCCACAGGCGACCTGGACCCAGGCGAAACCTGCGGCCCTTACGGCTGCCGCCCCAACCGCACCTACAACGAGGACGCCACGGGCGACTGCTTCGAGGATCACGACCTGGCCTACGTCTACCCGTTGACCGGTACCATCCCCGTGCCCCTCGCAGCGGTGTTCGAACTGTCGGGCGGCGGGCGGATCGCGCTCTGGGGCGACTCCAACGACACCTTCTCCACTTACGGATATACCACGGGCGATCACAGGCAAAACGAACTGCTCAACCTGGAGCTGGTGATGTGGTTGTTGGGCGACCCTCTGCAGCCCTGGACGATCGCCGAAGCACGGACGGATGTCGAGGGGGACGACCTGCCCGATTTCCGCGGCCGCCTTGTCTGGGTCGAGGGGACAGTCACCGCGGCCTTCGGGGAGTTCTTCGACGTCCTCTACGTCCAGGACGACACCGGCGGCATCACGGTGTATGCGCCCGCTGGAGACATCGAGGGAGCGTTCGAGCGGGGGACAATCGTGCGGGTGGTGGCCACAGTCGACGTCTACCAGGGGGACACGGAGCTTCAGTTCGCGGAAGCCGAACAGATCCGCGTGCTCGGTACGGGGCCCGTTCCAGCGCCGCGCGTGGTTTCGACCGGAGAAGCCGCACGCGAGGAAAGCGAAGGCTGGCTGTTACAGACAGAAGGCCTGGTGACCCGATGGTACGACACAAACTCCTTTCTCATCGACGATGGAAGCGGCCGCTGCCGCGTCTTCCTGGACGGCTATAACGACGATCCCCAGGACCCGACCTTCAACTCTATCCGTCCCGGCGACTGGGTACGTGTGGTCGGGCTCGGTTCCGAGGATACGGCCGGCCAACGCATCCGTGTGCGGGCCGAAAGCGATATCGTACCGCTCCGTCGGGGGAGTGCGATCTTCTTGCCGCTGATCGTGAGGGCAGCCCCTTGAGGGATGCGCCACTGGCAGGACAGGGCCTGGCCGCGGGATCAGGCCCTGTCCGTCCTTCTGCGCCAAGCGGGGTGAACGAGTTGAGAGCGACGGGGCGTTCCATCAACCTCCATCCGAATGGCGCAGCACGAGCGGCAGGTAGATCGCATAGCGATAGAACTCGACCCAGACCTCACCCCAGACGGCTCCACTCGTCGCCCGAACCCGCGCCGTTCCGGGTTCCCGCGCGCTGCGCAGGGTCGCGGTGACCACACCGCCCTGCGTCCAGCCAATGGTCGGCACAACCTCCCCTAGTGTGGTGGTAAAGGTCACCTCGGTATCGTCAGCCACCGGATGCCCGACGCAGTCCCAGGCTGCCGCCCGGATGGTCGCCGTACTGACCCCATCGGCGACCAGCCGGCTGGAGGAAGCCGTGACCAGGAGCGTTGCCGGAGGACCCGGGATGAAACGCACCGGGATGGTTCCCGAGATCGCGCCCACGACCGCCCAGACCACGCCGTTGCCTACCACGGTCCCCGCCCGAAGTGTCGCCGTCGCCCACCCCCGGGAGGTGAACGATTCGGCGGGCCACAGGTTCCCCATGGTCGCTCCCCACGCCACCCGGGTGCCGTCGGCAACCGGGTTGGCATACCGGTCCTGGACCCAGCAGCGGAGCGTGGCCGTGGAAACGCCGTCGGCCACCAGCAGGTCTGGCTCCGCCCAAAGCGAAAGCCCGGCCGGCTCAAGCGGCAGGAAGGAAACCCACGCGCTTCCCGTTACCGCCTCGCTGGAGGCAACGATCTCGGAGGCTCCGGCTCGGGTTCCCGAGGTCAGCACGGCCTCGACCGCCCCTTCCCAGGTGAGCCCTAAGGTGGGCGTCAGGGTACCAAGCGAGGCACTGAGCGAAACCGGGGTGGCATCGGCAACCGGATGATCCCAGGGATCCCGCACGGCCGCGCGCACCAACGCCCGGTGACCATCCACGGGAATGGCGGCGGGGATGGCGGTGACCGAAATCGCTGCCGCCGCTCCGGGGCGGAGGAGGATCTCGTCAAAGGCCGAGGTCGCCTCGGACCAGGCTGCTAGCGCGGCCTTTCCCGTTTGCAGCCCTGCCGTGAACGATAGGCGCGCCGTCCCGCTGATCGCTAGCGCGCGCGAAGGGATGTCCCCCAGGGTGCTATAGAAGTACACCCAGCGCGTCGCGGTGACCGGCTGACCTGAAGCAAGTTGCAGGGTTGCCGTGACCTGGGCTCGGCTCTGGCCATCCGCCAGAAGTTCCCGCGGATGGGCCGCCAACGCGAGCGTAACAGAGTTAGGCTCGCCGATTCGCACCCGCGCGACCCCAGAAGCACCGCCGCTGGAGGCCACGATAGTTGCCCATCCCGGATGCCCATCTCCCTCCAGGGTGGCGTGGGCTTTGCCCGCCCACGTAAGGGCCACCGATGGGGTGAGGACTCCCAGGGTGGCGAGCAGCTCCACGGGTGTCCCATCGCGAACCGGGTGGCCAAGGCGATCGCACACGCTGACCGTGATCGCAGCGGTGGCCGTCGGGGCAATCGCCAATGGCTCGACGTGGACGGTCACCGTGTAGGGAGCGAGGGGCTCTAGCGGCACCGCAACCTGGGCCCATGCATCCCCCGCAGCCAGGCTCACCGTTGCTGTGGTTACCTCGTTCCCCGCACGGAGGAGTGCCTCCGCCACTCCCAGGTGGGTCGTGCCGCTGTAGGTCTCCATGCCTCCATAGAAGCTGCCGGCATCGGTCAGAAAACGCACCACGGTGCCATCGGCGACGGGCAGGCCGGCCAGGTCTCGAACCACCGCACGGACGACCGCGAGAGAACGCCCGTCCGCAGGCAGGCTGGACGGGGTGACGGCCGCCGCGATCTGGCTGGGCGGCCCAGCCGCGATCAGCGACATCGCCCAATCGGCGTTGTCGGAGGGATCGTCGCGCGGGTTGCTCAGGCGCAGGTAGGCGTGGTTGGCCATAAAGCCGGCCGGTGCCGTAATAGCAACGCGCCCGGCGATGGTCACCCGGCCACCTTGCCCAGCCGCCAGATCGCTCACTTGCCAGGAAAAGGGAAACCCAAGACGAGGAGTCAGGGTGATCCCAACCGCAAAAACGGTCGGGCTGAACACGGCTGCGGGCAGAACGTCGGTCAGCACCAGGTGGTGGGCCGTGGCCGGACCGGCGTTCTCGAGATCGAGCGTATAGGTGATCCGCTCTCCCGGATGAAGAGGCCTGGCCGGTTCCACCTCTTTGGACAGGCGCACTCCCGACGGCAGGAGCGGAAGAGCGATCGCGGGGTCGCCCAGGAGAAGGAACGTATCCAGGAGTTCCAGACTGCTTCCCGAGGCGTAAAGGCGCAGTTTTCCGGAAAGCGTTGCCGGTCCCAGGTGGGGGTCATCGTCCAGGAAGAGGCTCTGGAAAAAGCCCTCGTTCAGGAAATGGTGCCCCATGGCCACTCCTGGGCCAGTGGGCGACCAGCTCGCGAGCCACCCCTTGCCGGCGGCGCGCACGAACACCTCGGCCAGGGCGAAATAGGATGGGTTCGGGTGCGGATCGTAGTACATGCCCTCGTAGCAGGTCATCGGGACAGCGACCGGGTAATAGGGGTCGTTGTGAAGATCGTTCAGGTCGGGATTGTCCAGCAGGCGCTCTGCGGCCCAGAGCGCAGTCCCGGCATGCCCGATGTAGTTGACGAGCAGCCGCCCCTGGTTGATCGCCGAGATGATCGCATTCCGGGCGACGATCGACGGCCGTTCATACGGATGGGTCACCCCCAGGTAGACCCGCTCCGCCTCATAGGGCGCGGGATAGTACCCAGCGATCAGGGCATCGGAGAGGTCGTCGAAATTCCCCGCGCTGTCGGCATCATCGGCGACAAAGAGGCTTATGCTGCGCCACCTTCCCGGCGGCGGCATGGTCTCGTAACGCACGACCTTATCGACCATCGCCTGGGCTTCGGCGACCGTATTCGCGGGCAGGCGTCCCAGGAGCATATCGGCTACCGCGTCGTCCCCGCTGAGGCACGCATACCGGTTGTCCGCCGCCACCTCTCCGATCCACGGGTCGACAAACGCCAGATACGGCGGGATCCAGTTGCCGACCCCATACCCCAGGTAGTTCTTGTAGTCGTAGTGGCCATCTCCGAACAGCACCACGTATGACGGGGCAGGAGGGGCCCAGGCGGCGTAGGCATAAGCGAGAAAGTCCTGGATGGCGTCCGGCAAAGCGCGCCCATAGGCAAACGCGTCGTAGATCGCCTGCACCGGCACCGCGCGCGCCCGCAAGCCTTGCCCGGCGCGCAGGGCGACCAGGGTTTCGGCTTGGGCAGAAAAGGCCGGGTGAGTAATCACAAGGTAATCGGCACCGTTGGCGGGGTTGCGCAGGTCGACCATTTCCGCAGGGGAAATCGGATCCGGGGACAGAAACGCACCCGGGACCGCAGCCAGGTAGCGGATGTTCCCCGTGACGGTGTCCTCGAACCGCAGTTCATAGCCTCCCCCGGCAGGGACCACGGTGCCGCTCACGACGGCTGTCGGCCGATCCGGATCGGTAATGTCCCACAGGAGGATATCCGCGCTGGCAAAGCCCGCAATGTGGTACTCATAGGGCCCTTGCGCCCCGGTCCACTCCAGCCGCCCGTCCTCTGCTGCGAAAAGGCGCCGTTCGTCGAGCTCCACCCAGTCTACGGCCACGAATTCGAGCTCCGCCCCTGTATCACCGGGGCAGATCAGCCGCACCGTGTTCCCGGCGGATTGAAGCAGTGACGAGGGGAAGTGAACCGTGGCGGTCATCTCTTGCTTTCCGTCCCACCACCACTCCCCCACTTGCACCCCGTTCAGGAGCGCGCGCAGATGGTGATCGGGATAGATGGACGGTACAGAGGTCAAGCTGTAGAGGTAGAAACGCAATGTGGCCGTATAAGGTTCGCTGCTCAGCGCGTGCGCGGGAAAGAGATAATCCTGCTGGTACACCCCGGCCTGCGGGAAGAGGTAGTTCCAAAACCAATGGTCGTGGTCTGGACGCCAGGGGGCATAGGGATAGTACAGCGCGTTTTGCTCCCGTCGTTCCGAGACCGCGAACCAGGCAGGAACTGGCGCAGTCCCCTGAGGCGGCGCCGGGCGCGAGGGGATTCGGAGGCCTGGCTCTCCCCCGTACGTGAGCCAGTACACCTCGGTCGCCGAATAGCGGTTCCCGGCCAGGGGTTGACCATAGAACAAGAGCTCGTCACCCGGGTCTAGACGAGCGTCCTCCTCGCCGGTGATCTGGATCGCTACCTCCACACCGTAGCGGAAGAGGCGTAGGGTACGTGGGTCCAGTGTATCCACAGGAAGCCCTGCGGCCTGCAGGTCCGCGTAGGTCAGGCGGTAAATGCCCGCCTGGCGCACGGGGATGCGGTAGCCAGGGCTCGGGGGAAGGGGGGGCAACTGGAGCGGGGGAAGGACGCTCGTACGCCATTTCCTCGCCTGGTCGTAGTTGAGAAGGCGGGCTTTTAGCAGGCGTTCGAACGGTTCCGGCTCGGCAATGGATGCCGTTATTCCGCGATTGCCGAGGAACGTGAGCGCGACGCGCACAGTGGAGTGGTGGTAAAGCTCCCCGGAGGCCGGCCGATACTGGAAAGGGTAAAAGATGACGGGCACCAGCCGCTGATGCCGCAGGAATGCGGGAGGGCCCAGGACAGCTGGCGCTTCGGGAAAGGGGGTATCGCTCCGGTAAACCGGGCCTTCCCGCGCGACCGCCTCCACGGGCTGCGCCGGGCCGTCCATCCCGTCACGCGGGAACGGGGCTGCCTCAGGGGTAGGGACGGGCCCCAGACGCACGGTACCGGAAAGCCGGGCGCCCTCTACGTCGAGAACCGTCAGCTGCACCTCGACCTCGGGCGGTATCCCCACCAGCACGGAACAAACCGGCAAGGCCGGTTCACCCGGATTGCCGGCCGAGGGACATCCGGGGACGGACAAGGCATCGTAGGCCGGCTGACCCCTCGAGGCCCGTTCCAGGCGATATGCGGGCGCACGCCACTCGATGATCAGGTGGCTCTCGCTGGCCTCGATCAGCGTCGCTCCCGCGCTTTCCTGTCGGGTCGCTTGCTTCGCTTCGGTCCAGGAAGGAATCCAGGGCGGTTGCAGCAGCGCACAGAGAAGAAACAGGGAAACGATCTTCTGCACCCTCATTTCAGGATCCCCCGTTCTATGCCGCGTCTTTATGAGGCATCCTAGCACGGGGGAGGTCGCGTGTCAATGCCCGAAGAAACAGCCCGCCAGGCAAGCGGAAAGCTGCAGGGGACCCTCCCGCTTCTTTGGCGATGGGTGGACCATCAGGTGATGGTCCGCCGCCAGGCAAGCGGAAAGCTGCAGGGGACCCTCCCGCTCCGGGATGTGCAGAGATTCCCAACTGGACCTATTGTCCTTCCCTTAGCTCCGGTGTATAATTCCCACGGAGGTTACCATGGTGGAGATCGAACTGCGTGTCTATGCCAGTCTGCGGCGCTACCGGCCAGAGGCACCACTGGATCGCGGCGAGCGCATCCTGGTGCCCGAGGGGACCACGGTCAACGAACTGATTCAAAGTCTGGAGATCCCGCTCGATGAGGTCCACACCGTCTTTGTAAACCGCCGGGCGCGCGCACCAGAGACACCGCTCCAGGGCGGGGACCGCGTGGACCTGTTCCCTGCAGTTGCGGGAGGCTAAGGTAACTTGGGCCATCCGCGGGCCTGAGGGATGTGGTGGGTAACGAGGAGGTGGAGGGTGGCATTCGCACAGGAGTTGCGCCGGCGCGCCCGCCCCTTGCCGGGCCCTGGTGGGACAGAGGTGCTCACGATCGCGCCTGTACCTCTGGCCGAGGTGGCGCGCCTTTTCGGGCTTGCCCTGCGGGAGGCCGAGGTGCGGGCAATCGAGGAACGTGTGCTGCCCGAGCGCTACCTGCGGAACCTCGGGCTGTTCGGCTGGGAAGGGCAGCGACGCCTCCTGGAATCGTGTGTGGCGGTCGTCGGTTGCGGCGGACTGGGCGGCTATGTGATTGAGGCGCTGGCTCGAAGTGGGGTCGGGCGCCTGATCGTGATCGATGGCGATGCCTTTGTTCCCCACAACCTGAACCGTCAACTGCTCAGCTCCTTGGCCACTCTGGGGCAGGCCAAAGCAGAAGCCGCGCGCCAGAGAGTGAGCCTGGTGAATCCGGCTGTCGAAGTCCAGGCTCACACCGTGGTGGGGACCGCCGAGACACTGCCCGAACTCTTGCGCGGCGCCCAGGTAGTGGTCGACGCCCTCGACACCCCTCGCGACCGGCTAATCTTGGAGGACGTGGCCGCAGCGATCGGTATCCCACTGGTCCACGGAGCCATCGCCGGCGCCCTGGGGCAGGTCACTACCGTCTTTCCAGGAGAAAGAACGCTGACCGCGCTTTACGGGGGGAGCGAAACGGTGGAACGGGGAGCGGAGGCCCTCCTGGGCACTCCTGCAATGACCCCCATGCTGGTGGCAGCCTGCCAGGTGGGCGAGGTATTGAAGGTGCTCCTGAACTGGGGAAAGCCGCTCAGAGGGCGGTTGCTCTACCTGGATCTGGAATCCGGGAATGTGGAGCAGTTTGCTCTGGGACAGCCAGGAGTTTGAGAAGTGGTGGAAGGCAAGGTGATCGGGCTCCTGCGCCACCGCCAGGAGATCGAGGCCACCCTGGCGGCGATGGCGCGCGCCCGGACGGAGGCGGAGAGCCGTCGATACCTCATGCGGCTGTCGGCCTACGGGAGCGATGTCCTTCCGGTCGTCGTCCAATCGCTCGATACGCCAGATCCCTGGATGGTGCGGGCCCTGGGGCGGGCAGTGGCTCAGCTCGACGATCGACGACGGACGATCGAGGCGCTGCGCCGGGCGGTCCTCTCCCCGCAAAGCAGCGACCGCCGCCGCATCGTGGCTATGGTGTTGCTCGATCAGTTCCTCGGTTACGCCCCTGACGACGAGCTGTTCGCTGCCCTGGGGAACCCGGCTGAGATCGCTGTCCGTGGGATGCTCCAGGCGCGTCCGGAGGACGGGGCGGCACTGCGACTCGATTACCTTTCAATTCTGCAAACGCAGCCGTACGCGGACATCCTGGAAGCGGTACGACGCTTTGAAGAAGTAGGGAGCGACCGCGCGGTCGAAGCCCTGCGTTTCTTAGCCCTGGACGCGCGCGAAGGGATCGCGCGGGCTGCGCTGGAAGCGCTAGGCCGCATCCGCCGGGTCGCGTCGCTTCAGGCACTAGACGTGGTCTACCCCAACGCCCCTCCGCAAAGGCGTAAGCTCGTGGAGCGGATGCGGCGTAAGCTCCGCCTCAGCGGCGTTGCCGAGGCATCCCTTCCCTCTCCGCCCGAGGGAGCCCGCGTGCTCATCACCCCGCTCGATGGGGCAGGGATGCGCCTATGCCTCGTGCTCCTGCCCGCAGGATCCGACTACCGTGCCCTGCATATCCACCTGGATGACGAACAGGGCATTCGGGGATGTTTCGAGGCCTTGTTGCATCGCGAGGAGTTGCCGCCTCCCGCAGACCGGGGCACGGTGCATACCGCGCCGCCGCCCTGGCACGGCGTCTTCTTCCTCGAAGGCGGTTTCTCCTACCTGCAGCGGGTGGTTTCCCGAGCCGTGGCGCGCCACCACGCGCTGGACCGCCCGCTCCCGTTGGAATACCGCTTCTACTGCGACGAGATCTGGGGATGGCTGGTCTCTCAGGAGGAACCCCCAACGGTTGCGCCGCGCCGGCCCGCGCCCTCGCACACCGAGGTGGTCGCACTGATTGCCCATCCGTACTTCCTTTCCTGGTTCGCTGAGAGCCCGGCTCTGATCGACGCTGCCCGCCGGCTCAAGCAAGCCGACGTGGCCCGTCCTACCGGCCAAGCAGCGCTGGCGGTGACGGCTCTTTCGCTCCTCCAGGACGAGTTCCCACTGGCGCGCTGCGAGGCATACGCGCGGCGGCTTCGCGATATGGCAGAATGGCTAGCCCACGCGGGCCAGGAGGAGATGGCCGCGGTCGCCCTGGGAGCTGCGGAGGAGTTGGGGGGCGGACTTCCCCTACGGAGCGTTTTTGCGATGGCAATGGTCCAAAAGGGGTTGCTCATCGCCTTGGGACAACTCCGGCACGAAGGAACGGGGCACTGAGGGCCGAGGAGGCTAGCACGCTGTGCGGCGCCTGTGGGATTCCAGAGAGGCAGGGGCGTGCGTTCTCTGCGGATCCACTCACCCACCCGTGGCCTCCGCCCTTGGTGTATGCATCCGCTGCCTGCGTGAGAGGAGTCCGGAAGCCCTCCGACTGGCCGAGGTGGCACACCACAAGGCCCGGGCGACGTTCGGGCTCAGCGAAGAAGCTCCGGCTAGCCTCGGGGTGCGCTGTGGCCTATGTGTCCACGGCTGCCTCATTCCGCCCGGCCACGTCGGGTACTGCGGGCTGAGGGAAAACCGGGAGGGGCGCCTCTTTCACCGCGCGGGGACGCCGCGCGTCGGGGTGCTCCACTGGTACTACGATCCCCTGCCCACCAATTGTGTGGCCGACTGGGTCTGCCCCGGACATCACGCTATAGGGAAGGTGAACCTGGCCGTTTTCTACGGTGCCTGCACGTTCGACTGCCTCGGTTGTCAGAACTGGCACTACCGGCAGCTGCGCCCAGCGTCAGACGCCCTCAGTGCGGAGGAACTGGCCGCGCGGGCGAACCCCCGCACGGAGTGCATCTGTTTCTTCGGCGGCGACCCCACCCCCCAGATGCCCCACGCACTCGCCGTGGCCCGCACGCTTGCCCAGCGGGGCGTACGGGTCTGCTGGGAAACCAATGGCAGTATGGATCCACATCTGCTCGACCGCGCGCTGGAACTGTCCTTGCAAAGCGGTGGGATCCTCAAGTTCGACCTCAAAGCGTGGGACGATCGTGTCCACCGGGCTCTGACCGGGGTGACCAACCGGCGGACCCTGGAGAACTTCGCCCGAGCTGCAGCGCGCTTCCTGGAACGGCCCGAGCCACCGTTGCTCGTCGCTGCTACCCTCTTGGTGCCGGGCTACGTGGATGCCCAGGAGGTCCAACACCTTGCCCAGTTCATCGCCTCCCTCCATCCCGACATTCCCTACGCGCTCCTGGCCTTCGCACCAGCGTTTTTTCTTTCCGACCTCCCGACAACTTCCCGCGAGCACGCGGAAGAAGCCCTCCGCGCCGCCCAGGAGGCCGGCCTCAGGCGCATTCGCTTGGGCAACCGCCACCTCCTCGGCCCCCCCTATCCCTAGGCGATTCGAGCATCCGTGCCACCATTTCCTTCACCAATTTGGCAGCAACGCACGCGGTCAAACCTTGCGGATCCCGCAGCGGGTTCAATTCGACCAAATCGGCACCGATCACCGGTCCTGGCAACGTTTGGATCAGACGCAGCACTTCACGCGTGGTGAACCCGCCCGGCTCCGGATGGGAAACTCCCGGCGCACAGGAAGGATCCAGGACGTCCAGATCCAAAGAAAGGTACCAGGGACCCTCGAGCTTCAGCTGCGCAAGAGGATCTCCGTCCCACATCTCGTGCACCTCAACCCCAAACCGATCCGCCTGGGTCCTCTGGTGGGGATTCATCGTGCGTATGCCCACCTGTACCAGCCGCACCTGGGGGTGTTCCTCGAGCAGCCGCGCAAAGGGGCAGGCGTGGGAAAACCGCTTCCCGGCAAAGGCGTCGTAGAGGTCCGGGTGGGCGTCCAGCTGCAGGATCTGAAGCGGACGGTACCGGGCCGCATAGGCGCGCAGGATGGGAAGAGCAACGGAGTGATCGCCTCCCAGGGCCAGCACCTTCGCGCCCCGGTCCAGCAGCCGTGCGACCGCCGCTTCGATCTCCTGGAACGCCCCCTCGGATGAGGAGAAGGCCAGGTCGCCACCGTCGTACCAACGTGGTTCCTGTGAGAGATCCAGGCCGCCTTCGGTACAAAGGTTGGAAGATCCACACAGAAGTGCTTCCCGAACGCGTCCCGGGGCCAGGGCGGAGCCGCGGAGGAAAGAGGCGTTCTCGTCCAGTGGAATCCCCAGCAGTACAACAGCACCCGGCTCAAGCATCCTCTCGTCCAGCAGTTTTCGCATCAGGCGCCCCCTATCTCACCGTCGGATGTCACGGACTTTTTCGTACGCCTGTACCGTCTCCAGCGCCGTGCGCCGCCACGAGAAGCGGGAAGCTTGGGCTTGCCCACGCAGCGCCAGTTCGCCCCGCAGAGCTGCGTCGGTCAGGAGGCGGTCGAGCGCGGCATCCACCGCTTCCACATCCCGAGGATCGACCAGCAAGCCCGCGTCCCCGACGATCTCGGGCAACGACGAAGTCCGGGCCGCCAGCACCGGCGTGCCACAGGCCATGGCTTCGATCGGGGGCAGGCCAAACCCTTCGTACTCGGAGAGGAAGGCAAAACAGGTGGCCGCGCTGTACAACGGTGCCTTGTCCTCTTCGGGCACCGGACCCAAAAACGACACCCAATGGGCAATCCCAAGCGCTTGGGCGAGGCCAGGAAGGTCTGGGTACAACCGTCCGTCCGGCCGGTGCATCGGGCCGGCGATGACCAGGCCGACATCCTCTCCTGGGTGACGCGCGTGCCAGCGGGCAAAGGCAGCGAACAATCCGGGCAGTCCCTTGCGCCGGTCGGTATCTCCCAGGTACAGGATAAAACGCTTGGGCAGATGGTAGCGCGTTCGCACGGCCTCGATTGCTTCGGGCGCTGCCCGACGCATTTCCGGGCCGGCCGCCTCATAGGTCACACGAACGCGCTCACGCGGTATCTTGAGCCAGCGCACGATGTCCTGCGCGGTATGTTCGGACACCGCGATGAGCAAAGAGGCGCGGCGGGTCGCCTGGATATCGAGCCAGGTGTAGGCGCGCTTGCGCAGGTTGCCCCGGTAGGCAGGGAGAAGCCAGGGGATGAGGTCGTGCACTGTGACCACCACCGGCACGGGCGAAAAGAGAGGAGGGGCCAGATACGGAACGTGCAGGAGGTCGATTCCCAGCCGTCGCGCAGCTACCGGCAGCGCCACCTGCTCGAACCACAGCTTGGCCGGCCGGCCCGGTGGGAGGGCACGCAAGTTCAGCTCAACTGTCGGCAACGGGGGTCTTCGGCTGCCAAACGCCCCCCTTTCGCCAATGAGCACAAAGTCGTGAGGGAAGGAAAGTTCGGCCAGCTCGGATACCAGATGCCTCAAGTACTGGCCCGACCCAGACGTGTAGAGGGGCCAGAAGTGTGCACTGATGCCGATGCGCATCCGCGCGTATCCTTCAGCGTGGTGTCCCAGATTCCCCCGCCCCCGCAGGGTGCGAGGGCAAGGGAATCCCTCCCGGAGCGTCAACGGCGCGGTGGCCGGCGCCGTTCCCGCTCTGCGGGCGCGCGTGGGCGCGTCGGTGCCGGCCCGTGCTTGCGGGCGACCGCTTTGCCCGGCGCTTCCCCGGTCAGGACCGCGCGGCGCGAGAGCGAGATCTTGCCATCGGGATCGATGTCGGTCACCATAACGTTGATTTCGTCCCCCACGCGCACGACATCTTCGACGCGCTCTACCCGTTGTACGTCCAATTCGGAGACGTGCACCATGCCGTCCCGATTGGGCAGGATATTCACGAAAGCGCCATAAGGCATGATCCGGACGACCTTGCCCAGGTATACGTCGCCAACCTTCGGCTCGCGGGTGAGCTGTTCGATCATGCGGATCGCCGTATGGGCACCCTGGGCGTCGGCCGTGGTGATAAAGACCGAACCATCGTCCTCGACGTCGATTTCTGCGCCCGAAGCCTCGATGATCGACCGGATCATCTTGCCACCCGGGCCGATGACGGCGCCGATCTTTTCGGGGTCGATATGCAGTTTCACGATGCGCGGCGCGTGGGGAGCCAGGTCGGGGCGCGGCCGGCTCAGCACCGCGTTCATCCTCTCCAACACCTTCAGGCGGGCCTCCCGAGCCTGAGCAAACGCTTCACCAAGGATCTGCAGTGGAAGCCCCTGGATCTTGAGGTCCATCTGGATGGCGGTTATGCCTTTCTCTGTGCCAGCGATCTTCAGGTCCATATCGCCCAGCGCGTCCTCCACCCCCTGAATGTCCGTCAAGATCACGTACCCGTCTTCGCCGCTGATCAAGCCCAGCGCGATCCCTGCTACCGGGGCACGGATTGGCACACCCGCATCCATCAAGGCGAGCGAGCTTCCGCACACGGACGCCATCGAGCTCGACCCGTTGCTCGAAAGCACTTCGGACACGACGCGGATCGCGTAAGGAAACTCGTCCTCGCTCGGCAACACGCCCATGAGCGCCCGTTCCGCCAGGGCGCCATGTCCGATGTCGCGCCGCCTGGGAGCCTGCATCGGGCGCACCTCGCCGGTGCAGTAGGGCGGGAAGTTGTAGTGGTGCATGTAGCGTTTCTCGGAGACGATCCCCAAATCGTCCAGGCTCTGCACATCCCCCGGGGCGCCCAACGTCGTCACCGAGAGCACCTGCGTCTGTCCACGCGTAAAGAGCGCCGAGCCGTGGGCCCGTGGCAACACCCCCACGAGCGCCGAAATCGGCCGAATGTCCCGGGGACCGCGACCGTCAGGGCGCTCGCCCGTTTCCAGGATGGATCGGCGCAGTTCGTCCTTTAGGAGACGATCGAAGATCGCCGCGGCCTCACGCGCGTTACGCAGCGCTTCCGCTTCATCGGTTCCCTGACCGAAGGTGGCGATCGTCTCCTCGCGCAATGCGTTCGTCGCCGCTTCGCGTTCCTGTTTCACCTCGTGGTGGAGTGCGTCATAGATGCGAGAGCCCAGCCAAGCGCGGATCTCCTCGACGCGCTCCGGACGGATATCCTCCAGCACTACCGGACGCTTGGGCTTTCCGACGCGGGCCGCGATCTCCTTTTGCATCTGCAGGACCGGCTGCATCGCCTCGTGGGCCAGGCGGATTGCCTCCAGTACCTGATCCTCGGGCATCTGGTCCGCGTCGCCTTCGACCATCACCACGCTCTCTTCCACGCCCGCAACGACGAGGTCCAGGCTGCTTTCGTTCTCGACCTGCGGCATCGTGGGGTTGATTACGTAAGAGCCATCGATGTACCCGACACGCACTGCCGCAACGGGTCCGGCGAACGGCACGTCCGAGATCATCAGCGCGGTCGAAGCGGCGATCGTGCCCAGGGTATCGGGTGCATTCTGCTGATCGGCGGAAAGGACCGTGATCACCACCTGCACGTCGTTGCGGAACCCTTTCGGGAAAAGGGGGCGGAGGGGTCGGTCAGTCAGACGGGCAGCCAGAATGGCGGCCTCTCCGGGCCGTCCCTCGCGCCGGAAGAAGCTCCCGGGGATCTTGCCGGCGGCATACATCTTTTCCTCAAAGTCCACGAGCAATGGAAAAAAGTCGATCCCCTCCCGGGGCTGCTCCGAGGCGACAACGGTGGCCAAGACCACGGTGTCCCCGTAGCGAGCGAGGACCGCGCCGTTGGCCTGTTCGGCCACATGGCCCGTCTCGATGCGCAGGAGCCTTCCCGCCCATTGCAGGTCAAACCGGTGGGCGATCCGCTCGCCCACTGTGAACGTCTCGTACTCCAGCATGGTTGTTCCCTCCTATGGTTCCCTTCGTGGGCCGAAGCGGAAGTGGCGGGCTGGCAGGGGCTCCTGCCCCTCAAAGCGGTTGGGAGGGCGCGTCCGGGAGGTTAGGCACTGGGGACCGCCCCTCAGGGAATGCCCTGGGAAGCGCTCGCCAATCCCTAACACCCCCGGATCGAACCCCTGCCAGATGCTTTACGATGCCTCCGTTCGGCAAACAATAACCCCCACTGCACCTGCTGTGGGGGTTGCCCACTGCCTGTCTATCCCGGCCTACTTGCGCAGGCCCAGCCGTGAGATGACATCCCGGTACCGTTCCAGGTTCCTCCGGCGCAAGTATGCCAAGAGCCGGCGTCGGCGGCCAACCAGCTTCAAGAGCCCACGACGTGAATGGTGATCGTGGACATTTGCCTTCAAATGCTCTGTCAACTGGTTGATCCGTTCCGTCAACAGCGCAACCTGCACCTCAGGGGAACCGGTATCCGCACTATGAGTCTGAAACTGCTGAATGATCTGAGTTTTCTCCTCACGCTGCAAAGACACCGCAAGCCTCCTCCGGCCAGTCCAGGGAACCCTTCTTTGCTAAATATTATACCACAGGCTCCAACGGAATGCAAATACGCGCCCCGGCGGCTCCCTTTGCCGGACCTAGACAGCCACGCCCCGCAGAGCGGCACACCCGTCCACAAGTGTGCAGAGGCCGTGACGACTCGGGGCTCGACCGACCAACCTGCAGGAACCGGTGGAATCGCACCCTATGGCCCCAGCGCGGGCGATCCTTACGGAACGCCCTCCTCCCGTCCCTGAGCCCGGGATCCGGTTTCGCGCGAAAGGATCCGCTCCGCGATGATTTCGGCGAGGCCGGGCCGGGTGAGTTCCTCCAGTTCGTAGCGCACCCGCACCGTTGGCTTGTCGACTTGGAGCAACCGGCCCAGGTTGATCGGCGTGGCAACGACCACCACGTCACAGGGCACCGCGCGGATGGTCCGCTCGAGATCCCGGATCTGCCGCTCGCCGTACCCCATGGCGGGCAACAATGGCCCAATATGCGGGTACTTCAGGAAGGCCTCGGCGATGGAACCGGTGCCGTAAGGGCGCGGGTCGACGATTTCCGCGGCACCGAAGCGCCGCGCCGCCACGATCCCGGCACCGAAGCTCATCTCTCCGTGGGTCAGCGTGGGACCGTCCTCGACCACGAGCACCCGTCGTCCGCGGATACGCTCGGGATCGTCGACGATCACCGGCGAGTTCGCCTCGATGATCAGGGCTCGTGGGTTCACGCGGGCAATGTTGGCCCGCACCGTTTCCACGTCCTTCCGATCGGCCGTGTCCACCTTGTTGATGACAACGACATCGGCCAGGCGAAGGTTGGCCTCCCCAGGATGGTAGGTGAGTTCGTGACCGGCCCGGTGCGGGTCAGCCACGACGATGTGCAGATCGGGCCGAAAGAACGGCAGATCGTTGTTTCCCCCGTCCCACACGAGCACCTCGGCTTCTTCCTGTGCGCGCTCCAGGATTTCCTGATAGTCCACGCCGGCGTAGACGACCACACCACGGTCCAGATGGGGTTCGTATTCCTCGCGTTCCTCGATCGTGCAGCCGTAACGTGCCAGATCGTCGTAGCTGGCGAAACGCTGCCAGACCTGCTCCTCCAGCCGGCCGTAGGGCATCGGGTGGCGAACCACTACCGTGCGCTTCCCCGCCTGTCGGAGGATCTCGGTGACCCGGCGCGTCGTCTGACTCTTTCCACACCCAGTGCGCACCGCGCACACGGCGATGACGGGGCGAGCGGCCTGGAGCATGGTGTGCCGGCCCCCGAGTAAGCGAAAGTCTGCACCCGCAGCCAGAGCGAGCGAAGCGCGATGCATGACGTATTCGTGAGAGACATCGCTGTAGGCAAAGACGACCTCGTCCGCCCGCGACTCCTGGATCAGACGCGGGAGCTCCTCTTCTGGAAAGATCGGGATGCCCTGGGGGTAGAGCGGCCCGGCAAGCACCGGCGGATAGGTACGGCCCTCGATGTCCGGAATCTGGGCGGCGGTGAACGCGACCACCTCGTACTCCGGCCGGTTGCGGTAATAGGTGTTAAAGTTGTGAAAGTCACGCCCAGCGGCACCCAGGATGATCACACGCGTCCTTGCCATACAGAACACCTCCTCGTGCCGGTTTCCCGGTTCGCCTGTCGTCCGAAGGAGCTTGGCGAAGCGCGCGTATTATAGCACACCCCCCTACCTTCGGCAAAGCGGCCAGAGGCCAGCGACTGGAGGTACGGGGTAGTGCCGTGAGGCGGGCAAACGCTCCGATGGAGGACTGGCGGCGGCCCCCTATAGAGCAAGCACCGGGGTTTGCGCGGGCTAGCCTTTTGTGCTATGATGCCTTCGGCCGCCAAGGCGAAAGATTCCCTTCTAGGTACCTCGACGTAACACGAGGCAGGCGGGAATGGTCCGGGAGCGTCTCGGGCCCTGTCGGGAGAGGGATTCGGGTGGCGGAGGATAGCGATGCGGTGTCCAGTCTGCGGAACGGAAAACCAGGAAGAGGCGCGGTTCTGTGTCGGTTGCGGCAGGCCGCTTACGAGCTCTGGGCCGGCCGAAAGCAAAGCGGTGGTGGCTGAAGCCCCCGCTCCGCCCGAAACCGTGGAGGGGAGCAGCGCCGCTGGATTGCGATACCGGATTTTGGGCACTACGCTCCAAGCCCTGATCCTGGAGCTACAGCCGGGGCAGATCGTCTACAGCGAGGCCGGCGCGCTATCCTGGATGAGCGGCAACGTACAGATGGAGGCTACCTCGGGCGGTGGCCTGGGCAAGATGCTCGGCCGGCTGGTGACCGGGGAGTCGCTCTTTGTCGTCGAGTACCGGGCGATGAATGGCCCGGGACTGCTGGCCTTCTCCAACGAATTCCCCGGGAAGATCCTGCCCATCGAACTGGCCCCGCAGCAATCGCTCATTCTGCAAAAGGATGCGTTCCTTTGCGCCGAACAATCGGTCCAGATGTCGGTGCACTGGCAGAAGCGGCTCGGCGCGGGCTTGTTCGGCGGGGAGGGGTTCCTCCTCCAACGCCTCACCGGCCCGGGGCTCTTTTTCGCCGAGCTGGACGGCGAAACGGTCGAGTACATGCTGCAACCTCAGCAGGTGCTCCTTGTCGACCCTGGACACGTGGCCATGTTCGAACCCACCGTGGGCTTTGACATCCAGATGGTACGCGGCATCAAGACCATGCTCTTCGGCGGCGAGGGGCTTTTCTTGGCCCATCTGACTGGCCCGGGACGCGTGTGGCTCCAGACGATGCCGATGACCAACCTCGTGCAAGCAGTAGCCCGTTACCTGCCCCGAGAGGGCGGCAGTCGAGGTGTACAGATTCGCCTTGGAGGCTAGGAATGCTCGGGCCAACCATCCGACTTTTCCGCGAGGCAGTCTCGGGGAAGGCGGCCCTCCAGGATCTGGCGCAGATTGTCTCTTTCCACCGCATCCAGTCCAGCCCGGGGTTTCGGGAAGCCGCCCGTTTCTGCGCGAACCGCTTGCGCGACGCGGGCATCCCAGCGGAAATCGTCCCCTTCCCAGCCGATGGCGTGAGCGAGTTCTGGGGCTATCCGATCCCTCAGGAATGGAGCGCGCAATCGGCCGTCCTGCGCCTGGTATCCCCCAAGCAGGAGGCACGGGTGCTCGCCGACTACCGGGAGGAGAAGATCGCCCTGATCCAACGGAGCTTGGGTACCCCCGCAGACGGGGTGGAAGCGGAGCTCGCCGTGCTGGAAGATGGTGAGGAAGAAGCCGAGTACGCAGGCCTGGACGTCCGAGGGAAGATCGTCCTCACGCGTGGAGATCTCGAGCGGGTGCGGGAGCTTGCCGTAGAGGCCTACGGCGCGGTCGGCATCGTCTACGATGGGATGCGGGAAGCCCCACCGGTGCGCCCGTGGATGAGCCTGGACGCGCGCCAGTATACCTCTTTCTGGTGGACTGAGGGGCAAACCCGCTGCTTTGGCTTTGTCCTTTCCCCCCATCAGGGAGCCTGGTTGAGACGCCTGGCGAAAGCGGAAGCACAAGAAGGGCGGACCGTGCGGCTGCACGCGACCGTGGACGCCTGCTTCTACGCGGGGCAGGCGGAAGTCGTGGAGGGGTTTCTTCCAGGCACGACGGACGAAGAAGTCTGGCTCGTCGCCCACCTGTGTCATCCCCAGCCTTCGGCAAACGACAATGCTTCCGGGGTGGCAACGCTCCTGGAAGTCGCCCGCGCCCTCGCGTCACGGGTCGCCTCTGGAAAGCTCCCGCAGCCGCGGCGGGGACTGCGCTTTCTCCTGGTGCCGGAGATGACCGGGACGTACGCCTACCTGGCCAGCCACGAGGAGCTCATCCCGCGCGTGGTGGCCGCGCTGAACCTGGACATGGTCGGCGAGGACCAGGCCCAGTGCGGCAGCACGCTGAACCTGACGCAAGCGCCCCTCTCTGCCCCGAGCATCAGTGACGACTTGTTGGCGTTGATCTTGCAGGAAGTCGCGGTCGAAGGGGAAGGATTCATGGGCAGCACATCCTTCGCCCTTTTCCGCTGGACCGAGGCTGCGTTCTCCGCAGGGAGCGACCACTACATTCTCACCGACCCCACGGTGGGCATCCCCTGCCCGATGCTCCTCCAGTGGCCGGATCGCTTCTACCACACGAGCGCCGACACCATCGACAAGGTCGACCCGCAGATGTTGGCGCGCGTGGGCGTCGCGGCAGCGTGCTACCTGTGGTGGTTCGCGAGCGCAGGGCCGCGGGAAGCCACCTGGCTCGGGCATGCCATGCTGCGGCGGGCCGAGGCGCGGCTGGGGCAGATCGCCCAGAGATGGCTCGACCGGTTGCTCTCTGCCGACCCCCCGCCTTCGCAAGAGACGCTCGCTGCGGAATGGATGCGGTTGCGCCGCAAGCTGGATCTGCTACTCGAGCACCGAATCGCTTCCTTCTCCCTCTTGGAGCGACTGGCGGACGGGCCGTTGCCTGGGCGTGCGGGTTGGGAACAGGACCTGACCGAGGCACGGCGCCGAGAAGAGGCCCGCGCCGAGGCGGCGTTGCGGGACCTTTTTCCGCACCTGCCTCTGGCGTCGTCCGAGCAGCCCCGCGACGAATGGGAAGGAAGAGCGGCCCGGATAGTGCCGCGCCGGCTACACCGGGGGCCGTTCTCGATCCGCAACCGCCTGCATCGACTCAGTCCCGAAGAACGCGAAAGCCTGCGCCCGCTGATGAAGGACCTCCGGAACTCCGTGGCGCCGACGCTTGCCCTGTACTGGGCGGACGGGAAGCGCACGTTGTTGGAGATCGCGGACCGTGTGGAAGCCGAATGTGGGCAGCGGGACGTGCGGCGGTTGGTGGAGTACTTTGAACTCCTCTCACGGCTGGGTGGAGTCGCTTTGGAGGAGGTCCAGGAATAGCGGACCCTCGGTTGCAGGCTTTGGACGAGTAGGCACGGGATGCCTACCGGCGGCCGAACTCGCGCAGGAGCTGCTGCTGGCTCAGGAGGATCATGGTCGGCCGGCCGTGGGGGCATGTACGTGGCGCGCGAGCCTTCTCCAGGAGGCGCACCAGCTCCCGCATCTCGTCCATGCTCAGTAACTGTCCGGCCCGCACCGCGCAGTGGCAGGCGATCGCGATCAACAGCTCCTCTTCCCAGGGGACACCGCGTCGCACCCCGTTGCTCCAGGTCTCGAGCAGGGGACCCAGGGTGTTCTGGAGATCCTTCCCGGCCAGGAGCGCGGGAACACCCCGCACGCGGTAGGCCCGCTCTCCGAACGGCTCCAGCAGAAATCCCCAGCGCTCCAGTTCCTCCGCCTGCTCCTCCAGGAAGGCTGCCTGAAGCGGCGTGACCTCGACGATGAGCGGATTCAGCAGTGCCTGTGTGCGTACGGCCCGTTGAGCGTGCTCTTGCAGGAGCTGTTCGTAGAGCACCCGCTCGTGTGCCGCGTGCTGGTCGATCACGTAGAGCCCGTCCGGCCCCTCCGCCAGGATATAGCTCGCGGCGAGCTGCCCCAGCACCCGCAGCGGCGGCAGTCCGGCTTCGGCAGTGCCTGTAGGAGGCACCGCTTCCTCAGGAAAGAGCTCAACGCCGCGTGCCGGGATCGGGGCCGGCGTGCGGCCAGCCCTGCGGACAGGCGCCTCGGCCGAGGCTACGCCAGCCACCCTGGGAATTGCCGTGTGCTCCTGGAGGGCCTTGCGGACAGCGCGTTGCACGGCGGCGAACACGCGATCCGGTTCGGCGAACTTGACCTCGCTCTTGGTCGGGTGAACGTTCACGTCTACTTGGCCGGGATCGATCTCCACCCCAATCACCGCCAGCGGATGGCGGCCAGCCATCAAGAGGGTATGATAGGCTTCCTCCAGGGCAAAGGTGAGGCGAGTATCCCGGATGCGCCTTCCGTTGACAAAGAAGGTAATCGCGCGCCGGCTCGCCCGGCTGAGCGAGGGCTGACCCACGTAGCCCGACACACGGACGGCGCCCACCCCCTCGCCGAGTTCGTCCTCCACCGGGATCATCTGCCGCGCGCTCTCGAGGCCATAGACTTCGACCAGGGCGTCGAACAGCCGCCCGGTGCCGTTCGTCCGCAGGAGCGTCCGTCCATCGCTCAGCAGCTGGAAGGCGATCTCCGGGTGGGCCAACGCGTAATCGGCCACGAGGGCGTGGATATAGGCAGCCTCCGTCTGGGGCGTTTTCAGGAATTTCAGGCGTGCCGGGGTGTTGAAGAAGAGGTCGCGCACGACCACCACCGTCCCAACCGTGCAGGCACGCGGCGTGGGCCGCGAGATCTCCTCCCCATCGGCTCGAACCTCCATCCCCACGGCCTGCCCTGCCGGACGGGAAACCAACGTCAGATGAGAAACCGCGGCAATGCTCGCCAGGGCCTCACCCCGGAAGCCCAGGGTGCGGACGCGCGTGAGGTCCTCAGCAGAACGGATCTTGCTGGTCGCATGACGGCGGCAGGCCCGCTCGATCTCGTCGGCCGGGATCCCACATCCGTCGTCCACCACGCGGATCTCCTGGCGGCCGCCGCCGCGGATCTCCACGCGGATGTGGCGTGCCTGGGCGTCAATAGCGTTCTCGACGAGCTCTTTGACCACCGAGGCCGGCCGCTCCACGACCTCGCCCGCAGCGATCTTGGCGACCACTTCCGGGGGAAGGATCTCGATCGGCATCCCACCCGCTCCAAAGAAAAAAGGGGGCAATTCCAATGCCCCTGAGTGCCCCTGGACGGACTCGAACCGCCGACGCAGGGTTTAGGAAACCCTCGCTCTATCCACTGAGCTACAGGGGCGATCAATTGTATTATACCACGCGCCAGTGTATGGGACAACTTGGCAGGGCGACAAAAGCAGGTATAATTGTGCACAGGATGCCTCGGGAATGCTCTTGGGAGGCTACAGTGTACAGGCGCCTCTTCCGTGTCCGAGCGGTTGCCTGTGTCGACCTGCTGCTTCTGGCTTTTGCGATCGCCTATGGAACGGCGCTCGGATACGAGCTATGGCAACAGGCACTTACGTGGAGAACTCGACACCAGGGCCTGGATTTCCCCTCGTATTACCTGGCCGCCCGACAGGTGGTAAGAGGCGCGGACCCTTACTCTGGGCTTCGGACCGAGGCCCGTCTTCTGCTGGGCATGGAGGACTATTTCATCGATAGCGCGGTCGGGCCGCCAGCGTTTGTCTTCGCTCTAACTCCGCTGGCGCTGCTCCCGTATCCAGCCGCTTGGGCTGTATGGCAGATCCTCTCCCTAGCCGCGCTCGTGGGTTCACTCCTCTGGATCCTCCACGCGCTGCGTCCGGGCCTGTCGACCTGGGAACGGATCCTCCTGGGGAGCGGTGTCGTCCTGTTTCCTCCGCTGACCTTTCACCTCGTGTATGCCCACACGGAGTTGTTCTTGCTACTCACGCTGGTGGCCGCGTGGCTTTGCCTGCGGCGGGGAAAGCAGGCACCGGCCGGTATGCTTCTGGGGTTGGCGGTCTCAACGCGCCTGTATCCGGCGCTCCTCCTCCTTTTCCTGGCCCAGCGCAAATTCTGGAAAGCGCTGGCAACGACGATCGGGACCGCCGCCGGCGTGTGTGTCCTCGCGGGGGCGATCATGGGTCCGACTTCGTACCTTCGGTACTGGGCGGTTCTGCGGGAGGTCATCCCAACGCTATATGCACGTCAGGGGAACTTTTCGCTTTGGGGAAGTGTGCATAAAGTCGCCGCCCTCTGGCCGCCCCTGTCGCAGCGGCCCTGGCTCCGAGATGGCCTGGCCTACCTGCTGTCCGTGGGGGTCGTTGCACTGACCTTTCTCCTCGGGGCACGCCACCACGAGCCGCCACCCCAGGGACCGTGCGTCGACCTGTTCTCGCTGGACTGGGGCTATGCGCTCTACATCGTTGCCTGTCTGCTCGCTTCGCCGCTTTCCTGGGCGAACTACCAGGTGCTACTTTACGGTCCGCTGATCCTCCTTTGGACAACCCTCAAGCGGCGTCCCAGCCGGCCTAGCCTTTGGGCGGCGGGAGCGGGTCTTGCCGCTTCTCTGGCACCCCTGTTGGACCTCTGGCCACACCACCCTCGGGGGATCACGTGGTTCCAAACCTTTGGTCCTACGCTGACATTGGTAGGGATCTTCCTGGCGCTGGCGGTATTGCCGCGCGAGCGCGCGATGCTCCAGGATACGGCTCGGGCCCTGCCGCAAGGAACGGCCTAGCCTTTTTCCAGGACCAGCATCCCGGCAGCGAGCAGCGCTTCGGTCAGTGCTGGTGCCGGGATCAGGCGCAACCGGTAGGTCTGCCACAGGAAGCGCTCGAGGTGGACAAAGACCTCGCTTCGGGTCAAGTTGACCTTCCAGGCACGGCCCACATCGGCAAAGGCCAGGCTCCGCCGCCAGGCTGGATGGCCGACGTAGCGTTCGCTCAAGGGGGCCACGGCTGGCAAGGGGAGCGGGCAGAGGGTCAAGACAAAAGCGTCAACCAGGGGGCCGAAGAGCACCGGAAACGGCCGTACAAGCACGTAATGTTGCCGCTCGCCCGCACAGAAAGTTGCCCCGCCCCAGGTGGTTTCACCCACTGCGGCCCCTCCGGGACCCAGGCAAGAGATCTCCTGGAGGTAAATGCTAAACGCGGAAAGCAAGTCCGCGGCGGAAACCGTCCTGCCGGGGAGCGGCAACGGCCCCTCCAGGAGCGAGCGGCCGACCTGGTGGGCCAATTCGGCGCGGCGCTCCTGAGGCACGGCCCAGCGACCGACGCCGCAGCTCTCTAGAAGGCCTTCGTCGGCGAAGGTGGCCACCAGCTCGGCAAACGATGCCCCAGGATAGCACCAGTGGAAGAAGGGCTCGATCGCTTCCGAAGGCACCTCGCTCCATCCCAGGAGAAGATGGGCATCCAGCCAGGGAGCCAACAAGTGCAGCGGATCAGGAGCGAGCTGCCCCAGATCCCCATCCTGCTCTGGTCCTTGCTCAGAGCGGCTCAACCGGACCTCCTTTCGGGGGATTGCCCGGCCCAGTGCTACGGGCCTTTTCCAAATCCTTGAGGGCCTGCTGGAGGGCACGCCGTGTCAGGCGGGAAAGCGGAAGGTACCGGCCACGGCTCAAAGCGGCCATCTGGCGACAGTTGCTCCGGCCGGCCTCTTGTCCGGCGGGCTCGGTGTCGACGACCAGCGTGGCGATCCGTTCCCAGGCGAGCCTTCGGCACAAACGCGCCACTTCGTCGTAGGGATCATCCCCCTGCCGGATGGCCACGTTCGGCAGACCATCGGTGACCACCACGAGCACTGGGATCGCGTTGCGATGCTTCAGCCGTTCCTGTGACAGCAGCCGATGCGCTTTCCAAATCGCATCCGGCAGCGGGGTCGAGCCACTTACCGGGATACGACGGAGCCGCGCCGCCGCGCGCGCCAGACTGCTCGTGGGAGGGAGAAAGACCGTTGCATCAGGCTTCCGACTGTGGCGGAAGGCCACCAGAGCCACCCGGTCATGGTGATGGTACGCGTCGCGCAACAGGTCCAGCACGACCGCCTTCACGCGCTCCAGCGTCTTCTCCACGTGGATGGACCAGCTGTTGTCGACGATGAACGCGATCGCGTAGGGCGAGCGGTGCCGGCGCAGCCTTTCCCGAAGGTCCTCGGGCTGCACCTCCAGCTTGCCCCCTCCTTGTCCGACCGCACGTGCTGCTGCCGCGCGTAGCGTGGCATCCAGGGCAACATCCTCGATCCCGTTGTGAGGAAACCGCGGGCGCGTGTATTTTCCACGCCGCCGATGGACGATCGCCGTGTCCCGCAACCCGCTTGCTGCCCGCAACTCTGGCGGCCGCCGCCGGGGGAAGCGAAAAACCTCCTGCGTCTCCGTTGTTTCTTCTCCGATGTCAGGCTCCGAAAGCGCCAAGCCCGCTAGCTCCACGGGCTCTCCGCGCTCAGAGGGGTGGTCTTTTTTTTTACCTCCAAGGGGACACCCAGGATATCCTCAAGCCGACGCCGGATGGTCAGCGGGTCGAGTTGTGCCCCGACGGCGAAGGGATCGCGGGGCAGGCGATGCCCCAGCGCGAGCAGCGTCGCCTCGTACACGTCGCCGGGCTGTACCTCCAAACGCCCGTCCAGTGCGGCAAGGGTCTTGGCGCATTGGAGGATCGTGATATCCGCGCGGTGGCTACGTACCTCGGAGCGTACGGTGAGCTCGGCGATGGCACGGTATAAGCCATCGGGGACGTGGACGCGGGGAAGCCGCTCCACGGCTTCCTGGATGCGCTGCCGCAGTCGCTCCTGCGCATCCTGGTACCGTTGCAGGAAAGCGACCGGATTTGCGGCGAACGCCTCCCGCCGCCTCATGACCTCAACCCGTTCCTCCTCATCTAGGAGGGCATCGATCTCCACCTGCAGCCCGATCCGGTCGGCGATCTGCGGGCGAAGTTCCCCTTCCTCCGGGTTCATCGTCCCGACCAGGAGGAAACGAGCCGGATGGCTCACGGAGACCCCCTCGCGTTCCACGATGTTCACCCCGAGGGCGGCGGCATCCAGGAGAAGATCCACGATATGGTCGTCCAGGAGATTGATCTCGTCGATATACAGGATGCCACGATGGGCCTCGGCTAGCAGGCCAGGCTCCAACGCACGGACGCCTTCCCGCAAGGCCCGGGTAATGTCCAGAGTGCCGGCCACGCGGTCTTCGGTCGCATTGAGCGGCAGGTTGACCAGGCGGCGCGGCCGTACCAAGACAGGAAGCCTTTCCCCGCGAGCACTGCGTTCCTGGCAAGAAGCACACTGCGCCTGGGGATCGCGGGGGTCGCACTGGAAGGGACAGTCCGCGACCACCTCGATGGGTGGCAGGAGCGCGGCCAGACCGCGTACGGCGGTCGATTTGGCGGTGCCACTGGGACCACGGATCAGGACGCCCCCGATCTCGGGGTTCACCGCGTTCAGCACCAGCGCGGTCTTGAGCCTCTCCTGCCCGACAATCGCGGTGAAGGGATAGAGGATGGGGTAAATGTCCTGCAAGTCTCACCTCGGTCCCGGGGACGAGCGCCGGGCGTCCCAGCGCTCGTCCCCGGGTTGCAGCGGATCACACCTATGTACGGACGCGCCGCTTGCCAAAGGTCGGTTCGGCGGGCGGGATGGGGGGCATCTGCCAGGTTCCGGTGATCGGCACGGGTGTGTCGCGGTTGATGATCACGTCGATCAGGGTCGGGCGTCCCGACTTCAGGGCGTGTTCGAATGCCGGAGCAAAATCGCCGGGACGCTCGATGCGGATCCCCTCGGCGCCCATCGCCTCGGCCATCTTGGCAAAGTCCGGGTTCCACAGCTCGCCGGTCTTGACCTTCATGAAGCTCGTACCGATCTCCCGGCCATCCAGGTAGAAGCGCTGGAGGTCGCGAATGCAACCAATGGAGTAGTTGTTAAAGACTACCCAGACGACCGGGAGGTCGTACTCCACGGCGGTAGCCACCGCGTGGGGCGTCATCATGAAGCCACCGTCGCTGCAGACGTTCACGCACGGGGATTCGGGCCGGGCTAGCTTGGCGCCCAGGACGCCGCAGACCCCGAAGCCCATCGCGGCAAACCCGCCGGGGCTGATATGGGTCAGCGGTCGCGGCGTGTCCCAATACTGCTCGACCCATGCCTGGTTATTGCCCACATCGGCCACCAGGATGGTATCCGGCGGGGCAATGCGCCGCATATCCATCAGGATGCGCCGCGGGTCGATCGGCACTTCTTCGTTCGTCGCGTAAGGCCGGATAAAGTTCTCCCAGGCGGTCTTGTATTCGTAGATCTCCTCCAACCACGCCTTGCTGTCGCGCTGGATCCCTTTTGCCTTGGCCATTTCCAACATCTGCGCCAGGAAAGCCTTGGCATCGGCCACGATCCCCAGTTCGACGGGGTAGTTGCGGCCGATCTCGCTCGGGTCGATATCGACGTGGATGAGTTTGGTCGGGGGGATGTTGTAGATATAGCCCGGCAGCCAGGAGGCGCAATGGAGGTCGGAGAAACGGGCTCCGATGGCCAGGATGACGTCCGCGTTGCGGGCTGCCTCCGCCGCGGGGTAGTGGCCCCAGCACCCAGCGACGCCCAGGTAGAGCGGATCGCCCTCGGCCATGGCCCCTTTGCCCATGAGCGTCGTGTAGACCGGGATTTCGAGATAGGTCGCGAGCGCTTTCAGCTCCTCAGTCGCCCCAGAGACCATGACGCCTCCGCCTGCCAGGATCAGCGGGCGTGCGGCCTTGGCCAGGAGGTCCAGCGCCTTTTCCACCGCCTCGGGCGAAGCGGGCGTGCGCCAGTGCATGGGGCGGGACCACTGTTCCGGATCTGGGATCTCGACGTCGGCCTTATGGATGTAGAGGTCGTAGGGGATGTCGAAATGACAGGGGCCTGGCCGGCCGGTGCGCATCAGCTTGAAGGCCTTGGGGAGGTAGCGCACCAGGTCCTCGACCTTGCGGATTTGCCAGGAGTGCTTGACGATCGGCTTGAGCACCGAGGGGAAGTCGCCGGGGAAGTACCGGTACTCCTCCTGCAGGGCCCCGGTATCGAACTGATCCGTGGTGACCTGTCCGGTTACCACCAGGAATGCCGAAGAATCGTAGAAAGCGTTGGCCACAGCGATGGTCAGGTTCATCGGGCCGGGCCCGGTGGAGGCATACACGAGCAGCGGGACGCCGGTCAGGCGGAAGTAGACGTCGGCAATGAACCCCGCCGCCTGCTCCACGCGCGGCCAGATGACACGGATCTTGTCCTGGCGGTCGTAAATGCCGTCCAGCAGGCCGATGGCCCCATGACCGGCATAGCCGATGACGTAGGGCACCTTCTCTTTGATCAGGTACTCAGCGATGATCTCGCAGCCCCGATACTCCGCCATGGCAGCGACCTCCTTACAGTGAAAAAATTCCTTCCGGCGTTCGTCGCCAGATCTGCACGGGCAACCTTCGTCCTGTGGCTCGACCACCTCCTTTCATGGACTGCGGACCGCCCTGTGTCCGCGACATCCTGCCCGGAAACAGGCGGAGATCCCTTGCGTGATCCTCTCGCCCCACGGCCTTGGGAAGCTGAACACCCCACCACGCATTCCCCATCTTATTGTAACCGATTTCAGCCGGAAAATCAAGATCCCACGGCCCTGTTTGACAGACAAGCCACTCTTGGATAGGATGGATACAGCCCGATCGGGATGGGTAGGCCAGGCCAGGAGGAAGCCATGCGTCAGCAGGAGCATCGCCGGATTTATGTCACCGTGGCCGGGAACATCGGCGTTGGGAAAAGCACCCTGGTCGAGCTCCTCTCCCGCGAATTCGGCTGGCAACCGTACTACGAGCTGGTCGCGGACCACCCTTACCTGGACGACTACTATCGGGACATGCATCGCTGGGGCTTCCATGCCCAGATCTACTTCCTCAGCCAGCGCTATGAGCAGCATCAGGAGATCTCGGACAACCCGCTTTCGGTGTGCCAGGATCGGAGCATGTACGAGGACTATGAGATCTTTGTCAAGGGGCTTCTGGAGCAAGGGATCCTCACCCCGCGCGACTTTCAGACCTACCGGCGTCTCTTCCTGGCACTCTCCCGGAGCGTCGATCGCCCGGACCTCCTGATCTACCTGAAGGCTTCCGTCTCGACCCTGCTTTCCCGCATCAACGGCCGGTCCCGCCCTTACGAGCGGGAGATCCCCGCGGAGTATCTGGCCACGCTGAACCGCCGCTATGACCTGTGGATCGACCGGTGGGAGCTCTGCCCCGTGATCACCTTCGACTGCGACCGGCTCGACTTTGTGCACCGCGAGGAAGATCGGCGGGAGGTGATCCACCGCCTGCGGGAGTACCTGAACCTCCCCGAGGGGTGAATTCCCGGTACCGCTACATACCTCCGTGGGGAAGGCGTATGCCGGCCGTTGGCCGCGCGCGCCGCAGCCGACCATCCCTGGATCTCTGCATACGATAGAATCGGCCCGGAACAGTGGATGGAGGCAAACGCGGAGCGAGGGGTACGCCATGGAAGCACCTCTGATCGCGATCTCTCTCCTGTTGCTCGTGGCCCTGGCCGTCAGCACCCCGGAACGGGACGACCAGGAAGAGCCGGACGAAGCCGGGGACGTGCGGAGCAGAGCCCGGGATCGCGCGCGGCTGGCCCTCGGTGTGCTCCGCCGTCAGCTGGACGAGCAGTCGCGGTAAGGCGCCCCGTACGGGGGCCTTCCCGGCTGCGGCGACCGACGGGCCATTTGCAGCGCTTCTCTCGATATGCTATACTGGTGTTTGGTGCAGCTTAGCCTGCGCCACGCCCTTTTCGGGAGTTCAGCATGTGCGGAATCGTCGGCTACGTGGGGCACCGACGGGCACTGCCCATCTTGCTCAGGAACTTGAACCTCCTGACCTACCGCGGGTACGACTCCGCCGGGATTTCGATTGCTTACGATAACCGGCTCTACATCGCCAAGACAGCCGGAAAGGTCAGCGATCTGGAAGCGCTCATCGGAGATACACCGGTCGAAGGTTCGATCGGGATCGGGCATACCCGCTGGGCTACCCACGGTGCCCCGAGCCAGCGAAACGCCCACCCCCATACCGACTGCCGGGGAGAGATCTCCCTGGTGCACAATGGCATCATCGAGAACTACTACGCGTTGCGTGAGGAGCTCTCCGCGCGAGGACACACGTTCGTATCGGAAACGGACACGGAAGTTCTGGCCCACCTGATCGAGGAGTATTACGACGGTGACCTCACGGCCGCGGTGCGCCAGGCCATGCAGCGGGTTCGGGGCGCGCTGGCGATCGCGGTCATCAGCCGCCTTGAGGAAGACAAGATCGTCGCGGCCAAGCTAGATACACCTCCCCTGATCATCGGCCTGGGGCGCGGCGAGAACTTTGTGGCCTCGGATATCCCTTGCCTGCTAGCGGACACGAACAAAGTGTACATCCTGGAGGATGGCGAGATCGCCGAGGTGACCGCGGAAAACGTGCGCATCACCTCGTTCCTGGAGCGGCCCAAGCCCCGGGTATACGAGCGCCAGGTCACGGTGATCGAGTGGACCGCCGACATGGCGGAAAAGGGCGGCTATCCGCACTTCATGCTCAAAGAGATCCACGAACAACCGGCCACCATCCGCGATACCCTTCGCGGCCGGCTGGATCGCGAAAAACGCCGTGTACTGTTAGAAGGCTTTCCCCTTTCCCCGCGTCAGATCCAGCAGGCCCAACGGCTCACCATGGTGGCCTGTGGCACCGCATACCACGCGGCCCTGGTGGGAAAGTACCTCTTTGAGGAACACCTGCGCATCCCCACCGAGGTGGACATCGGATCGGAATACCGTTACCGCCACCCGATCGTGCATCCAGGCGATATCGTGATCGCGATCAGCCAGTCGGGAGAGACCGCCGATACGATCGCCAGCGCGCGGGAGGCGCAGGCACAGGGCGCGACGGTCGTTGCTATCACCAACGTGGTGGGCAGTACCATCTCGCGGCTGGCGGACGCGACGCTCTATACGAGGGCCGGCCCCGAGATCGCCGTGGCTTCTACCAAGGCCTTCGTCGGCCAGCTGATCGCCCTCTACCTGCTTCTGCTCTACTTTGCCCAGTTCCGGTTGCCCCGCTGGACCCACGCGTTGGAAGAGATCTTCGAGGGCCTGCCGGATCTCGCGGCCAAGGCGCAGTGGCTCCTGGACGATGTCTCGGCCATCCAGGAGCTGGCGCGCGACATCAGCCGGGCGAGCGCCTGCTTCTTCCTGGGGCGGCATCTGGACGAGCCGATCGCCCGCGAGGGCTCTCTGAAGCTGAAGGAAATCTCCTACATCCACTCCCAGGGCTACGCAGCGGGCGAGCTGAAACATGGTACCCTGGCATTGATGGAGCCGAACACTCCCGTGATCGCGTTGGCCACCCAATCCGCCCTCCGAGAAAAGATGCTCAACAACATCCAGGAAGTCCTGGCCCGTGGGGCACCGGTGATCCCGGTGGTACCCGAAGGCACCGACGAAGTCCGAGCACTCAGCGGGATGCGCATCGAGATCCCGCGCACCTGCGACGCCCTGGCGCCGGTGCTGGCCGTCATCCCGCTACAGCTGCTGGCCTACTACTGTGGGGTCGAAAGGGGATGCGATATCGATCAGCCCCGCAACCTGGCCAAGAGCGTAACCGTGGAGTAGCACGATGGGCTTCTGGAGATGGTTCGTCCCGGGTATGCACGTCAAGCGGTGGCTGGCGTGCCTCTTCCTGGGCATCCTGTGCCTCGCTTTGGGCGTGGCGTATATGCTGGTCCACTTGTACCGCACCGAGGCGTTCCCCGCGTGGACATACTATCTCACCCTCCAGTTTATCCCGCGGCTGTGGAGGGGCGCCCTGTTTCTGGCCGTCGGGTGTGTGCTGATCCTGATCGCGCTGCGCCAGCTCGCCCGCACACTGCTGCAGGCGCTGGCACCGGAGCCCCAAGAGAGCCTGGCCGAGCTCGTCTACCGCTACCAGCGAAGCGAACGGGGCAAGCGCGTCCTCGTCATCGGGGGCAGCACGGGCACGGTGTTGCTCCTCCGCGCCCTCCGGCGCCAGGGCCGCGATCTGAATGTCCAGGTGGTGACGACGGGCCTCGAGAGCAGCCGGGTCTTTTCCCGAATCGAGGAGGAGCTGCGCCTGTCCGGAGGGCGCGTGCTCTTCCCCACGCGGGAAGACGTCGCCGTTTATGCCGAACTGGAGGATGGCACGCTGGTCAGCGGCGTGGACGCGGTGGGCGCCCCCGGGAAGCCGGCCGCCATCCGCAGGGTATTTCTCGGGCGCAAGATCAAGGAGAGCGGGGTCCTCGGGGACGGCTTTCGGAACCTCGTGCTTCAGTCTCAAAGTGGGCTGGAGCCCTCTGCAGAAGTCCTGGACGCCATCGCTCGGGCCGAGTTGATCATCTTCGGGCCGGCCAGCCTCTATACCGGTATCCTTCCTTGCCTGACGCCACCGGTGGCCGAAGCAATCCGTCGTAGCCGGGCGGCCAAACTCTTCCTCTGCAACTTGATGACGGAGCCGGGCCAGACGGAGGGCTATTCGCTCTCCCGCCATCTCCGCGCCCTGTACGAGCACGGACAGATCGTGCCCGACTTTGTCCTGGTCAATAACGGGCCAATCACGGAGCGGGTGCTCGCCCGCTACCGGGAAGATCGAGCCGAACCGGTGATGTACGATCCGACCGTTGACCACCCTTCCTCCAGCCTGTCCTTTAACGGGAACGCCGAAACGCTCCTGGTGGAAGGCGCCATCCTGCTCCAACGGGACCTGGTTGCCGAGATCCGCGACGACATCCCGGTCGAGGTGGACGGACGGGTCGAGTACCGCAGCATGGTGGTCATCCGGCACGACGACGAGAAGCTCGCTCGGGCCATTTCGGAACTGTTTGTCCGCCAGCTGGCGTGGGGGTATTCGGCCTGAGGAGACCAGCGATGGAAAAGATCGCCCTGTTCCGGCGCCTGGTGAAGTTGAACGATGGACAGAACGTCCTCCTGCGGCCGCTCGTTGCCGAGGATCGGGAGAACCTGGTCGCGCTGTTCCGCACCGCCTCCGACGAGGACCGGCGCTTTCTGAGGCACGACGTCCACGACGCCGAGCTGGTCCGCTCCTGGGTCGACGGCCTGGACTACAACCGCGTGTTGCCCCTCGTTGCCGAGGCCGGGGGTAGGCTGGTCGGCGAGGCCACGCTCCACTTTGGCCGCCGCTCGACCCGGCACATCGGAGAGGTGCGGATCTACCTCGAGCCGGCCTACCGGGGGAAAGGGCTGGGCTCTCAAATGCTGAAGGAGCTGATCGGGTTAGCACGGCAGAGCGGTTTGCTCTACCTGCTGGCCCAGGTCGTCCTGGATCAGACCGACGTTATCCGGGCTTTCCAGAACCTGGGGTTCCGGATGGAAGCGTCGATCCGCGACTACTTTATGACCGAAGACGGTCGTACACACAATGTCGTACTGCTGATGCTCCCCCTTCAGCAGGAAGCGCGCTACGAGTTCTAGCCCAAGGCGGCTTGCCCTGGCGCTCGATTCGCCGTCTCCAATCGCCGCAGGGCCTTCTTCCAGGCTTCCCGGACCTGCCTGCGTACGTCGTTCAGGGTCCCGGCGTTTTCGATCACCATATCGGCTCTCCGAGCCTTTTCCCATTGCGGCGGTTGCGCCCGGATCCGCCGCCAGGCCTGCTCCACCGTCAGGCCCCGGTATTCCACCAGGCGCCGGAGCTGCTCCTCTTCGGGGCAGGTCACGACCCACACCTCATCGCACCAGTCGGCAATCCCTGCCTCGAAGAGCTTGATGGCGTCGATCACGGCCACACGTGCGGTCACCCCCTGGAGCCAGGCGCGCAGCCGCTCCAGCACGGCTGGATGGACGATCGCCTCCAGGCGCGCCAGGGCCACCGGATCGGCAAAGACGATTTCCCCCAGCACCCTCCGGTCGATCGCGCCGTCCGGCGTGAGCACCTGCGGGCCAAACGCCTCCACCACCGCGGCGTGAACCGGGGTTCCGGGGCACATGGCCTCGTGGGCAACCGCATCCGCATCCAGCACCGCCGCCCCCAGCCGACGCAGCTCACGCAAGACGGTGCTCTTGCCACAGGCGATGTTCCCCGTAAGGCCGATCAGATAGGGTCGCCGCACCCTCTCCTCCACGCCGATCAGGGGGAACCCCGGTCTGGCACATCGTGCACCCACGGGAGCAGGTGACCATCCCAGACCGAAAGAAGGCTCTGCAGAACCTCCGGATGGGTCAGCCAGGGGTTCACCACAACCTCCATCCCTCCGTTCCTTCGTCCCGCAAGGGCACAATAAGGGCCGTCGCTCCAGAACGTCGCCACATGGCCGCCGTAGGAGTGGCCCACCGCGACCGACTCTTCGGGCACCGGCCAGGTCAACGGGAGCGAAAGCAGTTCATCCAGGCGAGGATCGGGCTCCTTCAGGCTCAGGTAGAGCGTATAGGATCCCTCGAGCTGCGCGTTCGGGAGGACCCAAAACGGCCTGCCCGTGTCGTCGATCCGCTCTTCGGGCTGGGAAAAGATCCGCTCGAGTTCCGGAACGTCATACTCGTACAAAGCCCGTGCCAACCCTGCGACCACATCGGCCACAGTCACCTCGCGCACCCGCTGCACCGCCAGCGTCCCCGGGTCGCAGCGCACCCAGAAGACCCCAGGGCGGATGCGGATCGTGTGCTGCCGCCCACCCTCGGAGACCTCCCAGGACTCCACCAGCACGGGAACGGCTGGACCTCCCTGGGGCGCGCGCATCCAAAGTCCCAGGAACAGTACCTGCTGGAGGGCGGGCAAATGCCCCAATCCAGCTGGATCGAACCCTAACCCCGCATTCGTCTCCGCCGCGATCACCCAGACGGGGATCGCCGCAGGCCAGGCCGTCCGCCGTTCCTCTTGGGCCGGCTGCAAGTCGGCCGGGAGCAGCGGGTTCCGGAGGAGCTCCGGGCCTCGCTGAGGATGCCAATCGCTCAGGCAATAAGGGCCGTTTCCCCAGATCGTGCCGGGCTCGGTCCACTGCTCGCCCTCCCGCTCCACCAGTTCGCGCGGCAGCGGCCAGGCCACCGGGTCGGCCAGCCGAGCGGGCAGGTCGGGCAACGGCGCCCGGAGCGTGAAGCGCACGGTGAAGGCATTCACCGCCTCGACGCCGAAGGGCACCGTAGCCTCCCCGCGGCGCCGCTCCGGCGCACCGACGATCGGATCCAGAAGGGAAGCGTTCGGGGCCGCGATCTCGGGGCGAAGCGCCCGTTCGATGGCAAAGACGACGTCATCCGCTGTCACCAGACGTACAGGCTGCACCGCGCCCGTGCCGGGATCGCACCGCACCCAGAAAACATCGCCCCGCAGGTAGAAGGTGTAGACGCGCCCTCCATCGGACACTTCCCACGAGTCGGCCAAAACGGGGACCGCTCCACTGGCCTCATCCGGGGCGCTGTGCGTCAGTCCCAAGAAGAGCGCCTGGAGCAACGTGGGGTCCCCGGCATGGCAGGCAGGATCGAGCGAGGCCTCCGCCGCGGGCGATTGCGGGAGGTACCAGCGAAGGGAGCTGCTCCCAACCTGTGTCGGAGGGATCGTCACGCCGAAGGAAGGGACCGCACGCGTCCCCTGAGGGCGGCGCACCCTTTCCGCCCGTCCCCTCCCCGTGATCCAGGCCGCGTATAGCGCCACGACGACCACCACCAAAGTGCCGACAAAAGCCAAGGTCTGCCCAATCCGCTCTCGGCGTTCCCGGTCCGTCTGGGGCTCCCTCAATTTCCTTCCTCCAATCGGACCATCACCTCTTCTCCGAAGCCCAGCTGGCGAAGCAATTCGTTCCACGCCGCCGCAGGGATCGAGCCGCCGGAAGCCTGGTCGTGGCCGTAGCCGAAGTATCCCTCCGCGAGATCCAGGTCGATCGTGCGGAAGAAATCAAGCAAGTTGAACCGCTCGGAGGAACGGGCGCTGAAGGTCACCCAGCCGGGGATATACCCCTCGTTGGCCACGATCACGATGTACCGGGGCAACCGGGTACGCCAGACTTGCGCTACGAGGGGATGGATCAGGCATGCGCTCTTGACCCGCACCAGGGCAACATCCCCGCTGAAGACGGGAGCTGCTCGTTTCCCCTCCTCAAACGCCGCGTTCACTTCGCGGCGATAGGCCCAAAGGCGCGCCCCCTCTTCCCGATCGGCGTCGGCCACCTCCCGCGGATGGGAAGCCTTCAAGAGGGCCTGAAGCGCGGTCGCCGTGTCGTGGGCCGCAGCGCGGCGGGCGGCGTTCACCAGGGTGGTTGCTTCCCGCAGCCACTTCGCGGTATAGCGTTGCTTCACCTGAGGAAGGAGGGCGAATGGGGCACTGTCCCCCAGGTCGCTCAGCGTGCCCATGGCGGCCATCCAGTCGAGGTCCTCGACCGGTGCCACGGTCGAGGCGACCCACCAGACAAGCAAGGAGGAGTTCGGAGTCGGCTGCCAGCCGTAACTGCTGATCAGGATGCCATCCTCTGGGATCCCAAGGGGACGGTGGTGGTCGATGAAGAGCGTCGGGACGCCCGGCAGCACCGGCTCGGCCTTGCATCCCAGGTCTACGACCAAGAGCGCGCGCGGCTGGCGTGCTTCGAGCTCCTGGCGTGTTCCCCGGGTGTAGGCGTGCTCCCCCTTGCCCGTGATCAACAGATCCACGGGCAGACCCGCCCGTTGCAGCGCCAGGTAGAGGATCGCCCCCGCGCAGATGCCGTCGGCGTCACTGTGAGAGAGAATCAGCGTGCCCGGCTCGCGCGGTAGGGTGCCCACGAACGCTCGCACTGTATGCCGCGCGGCCTCCAAAGCCGGGAAATGGCGCTCCTCGTAGAGCGATTC
Source organism: Chloroflexia bacterium (assembly GCA_034436115.1). Classification (GTDB taxonomy): domain Bacteria; phylum Chloroflexota; class Chloroflexia; order DTKN01; family DTKN01; genus DAOTVY01. The sequence goes on from DAOTVY010000015.1 coordinate 44,061, forward strand.
CTCTGGCACGGTTTGCCTCCTCCGTTCGATGGGCGTGCCGAAGATGTCCGTAGGGGGGCCACAGCGCTACGGTGAACCTCCTTCTTCCGGAGGTTCCGCCATGCCCTGGGCCTCTTCTTCGAGCCGGCGCCGGATCTCCTCCATCCGCTGGCGGATGATCCGCTCGTAGCCCTGATCCCCCGGCTGGAACCAGCCTCCCTCTACCCCCTCGGGCAGGTACCGCTGGGCGACCCAGTGGTCGGGGAAGGCGTGTGGATAGCGGTAATCGCGCCCGTGGCCCAGGGCAGCCCCATCCCGGCTGGCATCCCGCAGGTACAAGGGGACAGGACGCGCGCCGTGCTGTTCGATTTCCGCCAGCGCTTTCCAGTAGGCCCCAACGCTGTTCGCCTTGGGAGCGGTTGCCAGGTAGAGCGTGGCCTCGGCCAGGTGGTACTGGGCTTCCGGGAGGCCGCACCATTCCAGCGCCCGGGCGCAGGCCGCGGTGACCACGATCGCCTGCGGATCGGCCAGGCCGATGTCCTCGGCGGCCAAGATGAGCAGGCGCCGCATGATGAACTTTGGATCTTCGCCCGCATAGAGCATCTTGGCCAGCCAGTAGAGGGCAGCATCGGGGTCGGACCCACGAACACTCTTGATGAACGCCGAGATCGTATCGTAATGCTCGTCCCCGGCGCGGTCGTAGCGCAGTGCCCGGCGCTGGATCGAATCCTGGGCGATCTCCAGGTCGATACGGATGATGCCCTGTTCGTCTGGTGCTGTAGACTCTACAGCCAGCTCCAGAGCATTCAGGGCGGTGCGGGCATCTCCCCCAGCGACGCGGGCCAGATGCCACAGGGCCTCCTCGGTCACCTCGATCGGCCGGCCGCCGTACCCCCGTTCCGGGTCGGCAAGCGCCCGCCGAAGCAGGCCCACGATCTCCTCGTCCGTCAGCGGTCGGAGTTGGAAAATCCGCGAACGGGAGACGAGGGGGCCAATCACCTCGAAGTAGGGGTTTTCGGTGGTGGAACCGATCAGGATGATGGTGCCGTCCTCGACGTGCGGAAGCAGGGCGTCTTGCTGGGCCTTGTTCCAGCGGTGAATCTCGTCGATCAGGACGATCGTACGCTGGCCGTAGAGGAGCCGTCGCTCGCGAGCAGCGGCGACCAGGTTGCGCAGGTCGGCTACTCCCGCCAGCACGGCGCTGATGGTCTCGAAGTGGGAGCGCGTGCGGTTGGCGATGATGTAAGCAAGGGTGGTCTTCCCGGTACCCGGAGGGCCCCAGAGGATGATCGAAGAAAAGAGGCGATCGGTCTCAATAGCACGTCGGAGCAGCTTGCCTGGCCCGATGATGTGCTCTTGTCCAACGAACTCCTCCAGGTCACGCGGCCGCATTCGCGCGGCCAGCGGGGCCTCGCGTCCCAGTTGCTCTTTCCGGCCGGCGGCGAAGAGGTCCACAACCTGCCTCCGCGGCATCGCCCGATCGGATCGCGGGTCGCGCTGGGCTAAGAGGGTCCTCAGGCCTTGCTCCTTTCATCCTTACAACGGTTATCCTGGAGCAAGACCTCACCCCGTTGCTTCAGAAAGTGTTGGGCTTTCCGCGGGCGATGTTTCGTCCAAAATCGTTACCCGATGATCGCCCAATCCACGCCAGCGTCTCGAAGGAGATCCTGCCCTTGCCAAAAAAACCGCTTCCGAAAGCACGGGCATCCCATGTCACCCGACCAAAGGGCCAACACGATGCGCCACCCGAGAGACGAGCGCAGAAGCTAAAGATCGACGGGCGGACGCAGCAGCGCATAGTTGCTCATACCTGTAACGGTCACCCACTATCCATTTTATCACGCGCGAAACAGCGGGTCAACCGACGGGTCATCGCCCGCGCCGTCGCTGCGACGGCAGGGCATCGACTTGAAAGGCGATGCTCCTCCTTTGGGATCGCTCGGGCACTTCATCGGGTGGGTGTACTGGGCCGAATCGGAGCGGGGTGGTCCCAGCCAATCCCCGGGAGACCGCACGTGTTTCACCGCGTTCCTCCTCCCGCCAGGAGAGGGGAACGACCCTTGGCCCCCTGCCGCCCGCAGAGGCCCGCAGCCGGACCACGCACCCGATTGCCCAGCGTGCGCACGCCGATTCCGCCACGCTACCCGGACGGGCAACGTCTGTGGAACGGCAGCCAAGGCCTTTTTGGGGCGAAGGCCGCTCACAGGCAACCTATACCCTCACCTCCCCCTCGCCCGGTCAACCGAGCAGGCCGGCGTGGCGGAGGGCTTTCCAGAGGCTCTCTTCCCAGCGATTACCATGGACCAAGTCCCGCAGCTCCCGTGCCTCGTACAGCCGGCCCAGGTGCGTGAGGATGAAAGCAAAGCGTCGCCATCTGCCACAGGCGATCGGGGGCTCCAGGCGCTCGAGCGGGCCCAAACCGAGGCGGTAATATGGCGCCTCTGCCCGCGGATGCGCAGCTTCTTCAGGCAGCAGCTCGCGGCGAAGGGCGATCCCCCAGGAAACGATCGGTGCAAAGTAGCGCACCACCCCTCCCTCGCCACCGAAAGACCGCGGTTGATAGAATGCGATGTAGCGCGCCTGTCTCGCGCGACTGGGCAAACGCTCCACCGGGATACGGTACCAGCCGGCCTGCGCAAAGGCCAGGTCTCGAGGTCCTTTCAGCACGCCCACGAGCACGGTTTCGTAGCGGTTCTGCATCCCTTCCTCCTTCCCCCACGTCGGCAACACCCGATAGCTCCCGTCTCTCCCCGACTGTACCACATTTTCGCACAGATGTACGCCTTTGTCAAGCGTGAGGCTGGCAATCCCCTACGTGGTCCTCTTCCAGTTCCTGGAGCCAACCGTTTTCCAGCCCCGCTGCCTCAAACGCGGCGATGGCTGCGTCGTACTCTTCCCACGTGAGCTTCCGGCCCAGCAGCGGATGTCCCAAAGCGCGGTGCGCCGGGAAGTATTGCGCCATCAGGCTCACGTGGATGGTGGGTGAGAGCGCGTGCGCGATCCAGTAGAGCACTTCGGCCGTCCCCGCTAACCCGCCCGGCAACACGAGATGGCGGACGATCATGCCCCGCACCGCGATCCCCTCCCCGTCCAGCTGGAGCTCGCCCACTTGGCGGTACATCTCGCGCAGGGCCGCACGGTTCGTTTCCACGTATCTGGTGAACCCTGACACTTCCCGGGCAGCCTCGTCGCTGGCATACTTCGCATCCGGGAGATAGATGTCGATCACCCCATCCAGCAGCCGAAGTGTATCGACCTCCTCGTATCCGTGCGTATTATACACCAGGGGAATCGTCAGTCCTTTCCGGGCAGCAATGACCAGCGCCAATAGCACCTGGGGGACAAAGTGGGATGCGGTGACCAGGTTGATGTTGTGTACCCCGCGCTGCTGGAGATCCAACATCATCTCGGCCAGCTCTTCCACCTCTACCTCACGGCCAACGCCCAACTGGCTGATGGGATAGTTCTGGCAGAAGCGGCAGCGGCCGCTACAACCGCTGAAAAAGATGGTCCCAGACCCCCGGGTACCGCTGATCGGAGGCTCTTCCCAGGGATGCACATTCCAGGCGGCCACCTTGGGACGCAAGCCCGCCTGGCAGTACCCCCGCTCGTTTTCCAAGCGGTTCACCCCGCAGGCGCGGGGACAGATCCGACAGGAGGCCAACCGCAACAGGGCCGCTTCGGCGCGCTGCTCCAGCTCGCCGCTGCGAAAGAGGCGGAGGTACCCCGGCTCCATTACTCCCTCCCGGGGATATTGGCAAGCCAAACCGCGGGCCGTCCCTCAAACGGCTCCCCCTGCACGTAGATGCGCAGGGTGATCGCATCCGGGCTCACAGCCCGGGGCACCGTGCAAGTCCCTTCCACCCGTTCGCCGGACTGGGCGACCAGCACCCGGGGTTCCGAGAGGGCATCGTCGATCGGGTAGGTGTTCAGCACATTGTCTTCGATCGAGATGTTGTCGGCCGTCAGGGGAAAGCTCACACGCCGCACACCGTGGTTGAAGAGCGCCCAGTGCAGGATCATCCGATCCGGTAGGAACTCGACCGACCGGAGCACGACCTCCACCCGGCCCCCGGCATAGGCGCTCTCGCGCTCGACTGCCTGCTCGATCACCTCGATACGCACGGCGGGCGTTTGAATGCGGGGGTCCGGCACTGTGGGAAGGACTACCGGTGGCGAAGGCTCCTGGGTCGGAATGCCTCGGAGCTGCCGCCATAGCGCCGGCACGGCGCCCGACCCAAACCCCACCACAAGCAGCACCAGAGCGATCACCAAAGCCACCCCTAGCCTTGCTGACCATGCCGGTACCGGCCCCGCGCGCGGTAGCGTCGGAGAAACCGTGGGCTCGACGACTCGCCCCGGGGCCCGCCCATCGGGCACCCACGCTTCTCCGACCAGGAGGTTTACGTCGTGCCAAGGCTCACACCGAAGCACACGGGGGATCGCGAGGAGCTCTTCTTCTGTCAGGTCGATTTCCGAGCTGGTTACCGTGACCAGGTAGGTCGGCAGTTCGTCCAGGCCCTTCAGGTCGACCTTCCAGTCGAGCACGACCTCCGACTCCGGGTGGATGAAAGGCGAGATGACCACCAGCCGCTTGCATGTGCGGAAATCGACCGCCTGGGCCCGATGTTCGGATAAGAAATCGCGGCGATGCTGGTTCAGGTAGTTGCTGAGGCGGTAAAAGTACGAGATCACCTGGTTGTAGGGGTTCCGGCGATCCGGGTTCAGGATGTGGACCTCGCCATTGGCGTCGATCACCTGCCACTTCCCGTTGACCCCGCCGATGACCTTCCCGTCGCAATGCTTGAGCTCGATCACAAAGCCCGCATTGCGCTTGAAAATGGCCAAGTCGATCGCCTGGCCCCCGACGGTGAAATTGGCCAAGATGAGGTAAAGGTCATCCAGGCGGGCCAACCCCCGGGCCAAGGCCACGATCGCTTCCCGCTCTTGCGCGTGCTCTGGAACCTCGCCTACCCATACTTGGACAGCCACGGTGCTGCTCCGCCCCTCCCGGGCTAGGCGGTGCCTTGCTTCCGCCGCCTGCGACCTCCGCTCGACGCCGAGACACCGTGCACGGGCGTTTCCAACGAGGAGCTATACAGTCCTTTGCGCTTCAGATGGGCCTCCACGGGGTCTTCTTCCAACAACGCACGTAGCTCAAAGATCTGATCCCGCAGGAGGGCCGCCTTCTCGAACTCCAGGCGGCGTGCCGCTTCGCGCATCTGCCGCTCCAGATCCTGCAGCAGCCGCCGCGCCTCCGCCGCAGGTATCGCCGGAACGCCATACGGAACGGCTTCCTCAGCCACCCGCCGTACGCGGTCCGTAAGGTCCCGAACCTCTTTGACAATGCTGGCCGGCGTGATGCCGTGCGCTTCGTTGTAGGCCATTTGAATCTGCCGACGACGGTTGGTCTCCTGGATCGCGCCCTCCATCGCAGGAGTGATCTGGTCGGCATACAGCAGCACAGTACCCTCCACGTGGCGGGCGGCGCGACCGATGGTCTGGATCAGCGAGGTCGTGGAGCGCAGGAAGCCCTCCTTGTCCGCATCGAGGATGGCCACCAACGAAACTTCGGGAAGGTCCAACCCTTCGCGCAACAGGTTGATGCCAACGACGACGTCATAGACGCCCAGCCGCAGATCCCGAAGGATCTCCACCCGCTCGATGGTTTCAATCTCGGAGTGCAGGTAGTGCGTGCGGATACCCATCTCCCGCAGGTAATCGGCGAGGTCTTCCGCCATTCGTTTCGTCAGCGTGGTGACGAGCGCACGCTGTCCCTTCTCGACGCGCTGACGGATCTCCCGGAGCAGGTCGTCCACCTGCCCCTTGGTCGGACGCACCTCGACCCGTGGATCCACCAGGCCGGTAGGGCGGATGATCTGCTCCACGACCTGCTGTGAGTGCGCCAGCTCATAGGGGCCCGGCGTCGCGGAGGTAAAGATCACCTGGTGGATGCGCTCCTCAAACTCCTCGAAGGTCAGAGGACGGTTGTCGAGCGCGGAAGGCAACCGGAAGCCATACTCCACAAGGGTCTCCTTGCGCGAACGGTCCCCGTGGTACATCCCCCGGACTTGGGGCACGGCGATGTGCGATTCGTCAACGAACAGGAGAAAGTCATCGGGGAAATAGTCCAGGAGTGTCCAGGGCGCCTGCCCCGGCTTCCGGAACGAGAGATGGCGAGAGTAGTTCTCGATGCCGCTGCAGTAACCCGTTTCCCGCATCATCTCGATATCATAGCGGGTGCGTTGCTCCAACCGTTGCGCTTCGAGGAGCTTCCCTTGTTCCCGCAGTTCCTTCAGCCGCTCCTCCAGTTCTTCTTCGATCCGCACGAGCGCGGCTTCCAACTGCTCGCGGGGCGTAACAAAGTGGCGGGCTGGAAAGATCCGCACCTCTTCTGGCTCGGCGAGGACCTCACCCGTCAGGGGATCGATCTCCGCCAACCGATCGATTTCGTCTCCCCAAAACTCGATCCGAATGGCCGTGTCTCGATAGGCAGGGTAGATATCCACGGTGTCACCCCGGACGCGGAAGGTCCCGCGGCCGAAGGCATAGTCATTTCGCTCGTAGTAGATCCCGGCCAAGTGGCGCAAGATGCTGTCCCGTTTTCGCATCTCGCCCCGGCGCAGGGTCAGCACCTCCCGTCCGTATTCCTCCGGCGAGCCGATGGCGTAGATGCAGGAAACGCTGGCGACGATGATCACGTCGCGGCGCGTCAACACAGCCTCAGTCGCCGCCAGGCGCAGCTTCTCGATCTCCTCGTTGATGTCGGCATCTTTCTCGATATAGGTGTCCGTGCGCGGGATGTACGCTTCGGGCTGGTAGTAGTCGTAGTAGCTCACAAAGTACTCTACCGCATTATGGGGGAAAAAGTCGCGGAACTCGCTGTAGAGCTGTGCCGCCAGCGTCTTGTTCGGGGCCAGGACGAGCGTGGGACGCTGCACCTGCTCGATGACGGAAGCCATCACGAAGGTCTTGCCGGTCCCGGTTGCCCCGAGGAGGGTCTGCATCTTGTAGCCGCGCTTCAGCCCCTCAACGAGACGAGCGATCGCCTGGGGCTGATCTCCAGTGGGTCGGAAATCGGACACCAGATGGAACTGCGCCATGGAAACACCCCGCCCCGGACGAGATGTATCCGGTTGATAGTTTATTATACCCGATTTCGCGCAAACGTGCGAATGCGGACGCAAGCCAGGGGGAAGAACTTGCTCAGCGGAGTGGGGGGCAATTGGTCAGATACGCTTGTAGGCCTCGAGGAATCCTCTGCGGTTCATCTCGGCGATCTGGCGCCAGATCGCGGCTGGCTCCACGCCATCGGGGGGAAGATTGGCCCGAAACACCGCCTCTGCGGCAAGCTCAGGACCTATGGAACGCGCCAAGCTGTCCCATTCCCGCAACGTCGCCTCCAGCCGTTCGAGCACGCTTTCGGGCTCCCACGAAACGCCGTAATGCGTGAAGCAGATGCCGCGTGGCCGGCGAGCCCGCAGGAATTCCAGGGACCAGAGCATCGCCGCTGGATCGAAGGCCGGAGGGACGGTGACCGGACGCAGGAGGGAGCGATCCGGCAGGCGTACCCCGGCCGCATCTCCGGAGAACAGGAGGCCGGCGTGGGGAGCCTCATAGGCGACATGGTCTCGGGAATGGCCGGGCGTCGGGATCGCTTTCAGCCGTACGCCGCCTCCCAGGTCGAGCTCGATCTCCTCCGCTGCGAGCATCCGCTCGGGCGAGAGCGGCTCAACGGTGCCGTACAGGGGAAAGAGTGTTCCCACCGCTTCGGAAACGCCCGCAAGCAACCGGGAAGGGTCCACCAGGTGACGATGGGAGCGGGAGTGGATCACCACCTTGGCCCCGGGGAGGATCCGGGCCAGATGGCCGGCTGCGCCGGCGTGGTCCAGATGGACGTGCGTGCAGACGATGTAGCGCACGGCTTCGCGCGGGATCCCCAGGCGGTCGAGGCCTTCCAGGATCCGGGGCACTGCGTGCGAGGTCCCCACCTCCACCAGCGCTACCGCATCCGCACCCTGCACGATATAGCAGGCGCCGTAACGCGGCAGACCCAAGAGGTGCAAATCCAATCCCTGAACGCCATCGGCAACCGGAAAGATCGATGCGGATTCATCCGGCTGCGAAGTCGCGCGATCCGGTATCATTGGTGCACAACCCCTTCAGAGGAATCGGCGCGCCTGGCACGGGTGAGCGGAACAAAGAGGACCCCACCGTAATTGGTGCGAAACACCTTGCCTCCACGCTTTTCCAGCAACCACAAATCCTGGTAGCCCAGCGCGCTGCCCAGGGGCACCACCAGCCGACCTCCTTCCGCCAGCTGCTCGATCAGCGGCGGCGGTACCTCGGGCGCCGCGGCGGTCACGATGATCCCATCGTACGGCGCATGTTCCGGCCACCCATCGTAGCCATCCCCCTGACGGGTAAAGACGTTGCGATACCCCAGTTCGGCCAAGCGACGCGCTGCCTGCTCCGCCAGTTCGGGGATGATCTCGATCGTGTACACTTCGCGGACGATCTCGGCAAGCACTGCCGCCTGGTACCCGCAGCCCGTGCCAATCTCCAGCACGCGGTCTGTGGGCTCGGGATCGAGCAGCTCGGTCATCAGCGCCACGATGTAGGGCTGCGAAATCGTCTGACCATAACCGATGGGCAGCGGGTAATCCGCGTACGCTTGAGAGCGGTACTCCGGGGGAACGAATCGATGCCGGGGGACACGTTCCATCGCCCGCAGGACGGCCGGATGGGAAATGCCCCGGCGGGCAATCTGTGTCTCCACCATGTGCTTGGCTTCCACCGGGTCGCTCCTCATCCGGGCCGGGAAGCCCCGATGGTTGTCCTGCGCGACCGATCGCTCAGGGCTCCACCGGGTAGACGACGATGCCGATCGTGCCCGGGCCGGTGTGGGTGCCGATCACCGGGCTGAGCTCGGAAACGATCAGCTGCCGACAATTCAGCTGTGCCCGCACCGCGGCCGCAACCTCTTCAGCTTCTTGTGGAGCCGCCGCATGGATCACCGCCGCATTGACCGGCCGGCCGGCCGCCTCCGCGACGAGAAGATCGATCGCGCGTTGAAGCGCGCGGCGCTTCAGGCGCACCCGTTCGACGGCGTCCACCCGCCCGTCCTTCAGGGTCAGAAGCGGCTTCAGGCTCAAGAGCGAACCGAGAAAGGCCTGCGCTCCCCCGATACGGCCACCGCGGTGCAGGAATTCGAGCGTGTCCACAACGAAGAGGATCCGCAGGCGATCCCGCACCTGCTCCACGCGGCGAATCGCTTCTTCCACCGTCCGGCCGGCTTCTAATGCCCACGCGGCCTCGAGCACCTGGTATCCCAGGCCCATGGAGGTCGAGAGCGAGTCGATCACGTGGATGGGCACATCCGGAACCTGGTCCTGAGCCAGCAGCGCCGAGGCCACGGTGCCGCTCAACTTGCTGGAGATATGGGTGGAGAGGATTGCCGAAGCCCCCGCTTCGACACAGCGGCGATACGCCTCTACAAAGTCGCCCGCGGAAGGCTGTGACGTTGCTGGAAAGACCGGGCTGCTCGGCAGTCGGGCGTAGAACTGCTCCGGGGTGATCTCGACCCCATCGCGGAAGACCTGGTCCCCAAAGCGCACATAGAGCGGAACGACTGTGATCCGATAGCGCTCGATCAGGTCCGGTGGAAGGTACGCTGTGCTGTCGGTAACCAGGGCAACGGAACCCATTGGGAATACCTCCTTTGTGCGCTCACACTCGCCTCGCACCTCGCGCGCGTTGCCCTGCCACGCCATTCACGGGCCGCCTTGGCCCAGGACAAGCTGCTTCTTCCCTGCCTAGCGCTCCCATCCCGCCTACCACGCCGTCGTGGAAGAGGCGTTGGCGGCCGGGCATGCCCATTATAGCCGGGGCCCGGTACCATTGTCAACCCGATGTGCGGAAAGCAGTACCGACCATACGAGTGCGATCGATCCGAAGCTCGTAGAGCAAATTCCTCCGCACCAGCAGGCTCCCACTTTGCCCTCTGTCCGAAGCCCTACCGGTGGAAGGAACAACGCATGCGTGCTATAATGACATCGGCCGTTCCCTGTGCGAGGCGTGTAGCGATGGCAAACGTCATTACCATCAGCCGAATCGTCCCGCTTTTCGCGACCGTGCTGCTGCTCTACGTTGGTCCCCCTGCTGCCCAGGCGGGCGCCGTGCCGGTCATCCTTCTCCTGCTGGCGATGGACTTTTTCGACGGGCTTGTGGCGCGCCGCACTGGACGCGTGACAAAGCTTGGAAGCACCCTCGACATCGCGATGGACCGCCTGGTCGAATTCGTGCTGTGGGTATGTTTCTCGGACTTGCGGCTGATCCCGATTTGGGTGCCGCTGGTCGTGATCACGCGTGGCATGATCGTCGACGCCGTGCGCGGTTATGCCCTGGCTTTCGGCCAAACGGCCTTCGGCATGATGCACTCGCGTCTGGGTCGTTTCCTGGTTTCTTCGCGCTTCATGCGGGACCTCTACGGCGTCACTAAGGTATGCGCGTTCCTGGCTCTGGCCCTGGTGCACGCCCTGCGCAGAGGTGCAGTTGCGCCGTTGCTGCCCGTCGGTCCGCAGATCTACGCCGCCGGCTACGCGCTCACGGTGTTTGCGGTGCTCCTGTGCCTCGCGCGAGGTGTGCCTGTATTGTTCGACGCTCGCGCCCTGTTCCGCCGAAGGCTGCCGGAGGAGCAGTGACGTGGGGCAACCGGGCGCCTTCTTCGACATCGACCGCACCCTGCTTGTCGGAACTTCCCTGGAGAGTTGCTTTCTCCGCGTGGCACTGCGCCGGCATCGCCTGGGTCCCCGCGCCTTGTTGCGGAACCTGGTCACGGGTCTGCGGGCGCTTGGGTCGCGCGATCCAGCACAGGGCCTGGTGTTGCCCAGGGACCTTCCACCAACCGCCCGCCTTCGTTATGCGTTCTTCAGTGGAAATAAGGCTTACCTGCAAGGGCTTTCCCTCCAGGAGTGCCGAGCGCTCGCCCAGGCCTCCTTTGAAAGCGAGGTGCTGCCCCGCCTTAGCCCGCGGGGTGTCGCGTGCTTCTGCGAACACCGGAATGCAGGACGACGGGTGATCCTCTTGAGCGGTACGCTTGACTTCCTGGCGGAGCCACTCCAGGCCTACCTGCAGGCAGAACGCCTGCTGGCAGCGCGACCGGAGATCGACGGCGACCGTCTCACTGGCCGACTGGCCGAGCCCCACCCTTACGGGAGGCAAAAGCGCGAGCTGCTCCAACAGCTTGCTCTGGAAGAGGACATCGACCTCTCTTGCTCTTACGCCTACGCGGATCATTATACGGACCTGCCCTTCCTGGAAGCCGTTGGGCATCCGGTAGCGGTCAATCCAGACCGACGGCTGTACCGTGTGGCCCGGGCACGCGGCTGGGTGATCGAGCGGTTCGGAAAGGAGTAAGGTCTAGCGGCGGCGCCGGCTGTACAGGAAGGCGACCAGGAAGAGGAGTGCCCCGGCCAATACGAGCCCATAAAAGAGGGTGCTCCCTATCCCTGCCAGGTGGTTTTGCGGATCAAAAAGTCCCACCCTGTCCTCCCGTCAGCGCGGAATCCCCAAACTCGCGTGCCCGCCCTCGCGACCATGGAGGTACATGGCGCGCTCCACGACGATGGGTTCGTTGGCTTCCACGACCGTAGCGAGCGCAGCAGTCGATGGCAGGAGCTCGTTCAAAGGAATGGTCAGGCGGGAGCGCGCGGGCATACGGAAGCGATCGCTGGAGCGTTCTCCCTGGGTGCCCAGGAGCGTCACTGTCAGCTCCGCCGGTTCCCGGTTCGGATTCACCACCTGGAGCAGTGCCTCGAACGGCTCTGCCGTAGAGCCTTCCGCGAGATACCAGCGGCGTGCCGGGCGCGGTGCACCGAGGGTGGCATGGGCTGCCCGAAGCTCGTTGAAAAAGGTCACCCGTGCGACAGCGATCGGGTACGTGGCGGACACCTGCGCGGCAAGGGAAAGCCGGGGAAGGATGGTGTTCAGGTTCAGGCGCTGTTCGCCTGGCTGGATCGTGAGGAGCCGGCGAAGCGAGGTGCCATCGGTGGTCATCAGGGTCAAGGTAATGCCCACCGGATCCTCGCGGGGGTTCAGGAAGGCGAGGATGGTCCAGAAGGGCGCCTCTGTTTCCACGCCCGGTATCGTCCAGGAACGGGAGAGAATAGGGGTGCCCGGCATCCCGTAGCCGCCCGTGCCGAACCGGACCTCCTGCTCCGCGACGATGGGGGCCCCCGCGCGCACGCGGCACCCTACGACCGTGCGCTCGGTATAGACACGGTGCAGGGGCAGCTCCAGACGCTCACCGGCAGGTGCCTGAAAAGCCTTCTCGAGAGCAACTCCGTTCGGCGCGAACACGGTCACGGTGATGGGAAGGTCCACAGGTTGTGGGTTCAGCAGCCAGAGGGTGGTGGTGAACCCGGCTTCCTGTGAACCACCCGGCAGATACCATTCCTGCGAGAGCACATCCAGTCCCGCGCTGGCGTCGCTATCGGGGCCGTAATACAGGGCACGCTCGACGATCAGCGAGCTGGCCGGCGAAACCTTCGCCCAGAACCTGCCCTCCGGAAGCAGGCGGTTCACAAACAGGCTGGCCCGGGACCGAGCCGCCACCGACACGACCCCGCGCCGCGGAGCCCCCTGATCCGGGAAGAGCTCCCAGGTGGCTGCCGTGCGCCTCGGCCCGACGTTGGACAAAAGGAGCCACTCGTGTTCCTGGGACGCCGTTGCTCCTCGCACGAACCACCAGCGGTTCTGCCGCAGGGCGTGGGCCTCCAGCCGCGCAACGATCCGCTCTCCCAAAGCGGGGTCTCCTGGTGTCTCTAGATGCCAAGGCCCGGCCTCCGGAGGCCTGTCCTCCTGCCAGGCCTCGAGCAGCGCGACCAGGGCGTCCTCAGCGCTGGGCGGAAACGGTTCGCTCGGCGTCCCACCCACCACACCGATGTGCAGCACATCCCCGCCGAGGATGTCACCCCCCTGATAGACGATCCCCTGCGCATCGACCAAGTACCCGTAGGCCAGTTGCGCAAAGCCAAGGGCTTCCCGCTGGAACCGCTGGATCGTCCGCAGGGCGGGTGCGGTTGGGGCAGCACCCGTAGCGAGCGCCGCTGGCCGTATTTCCACCCGTGTCACGGCCGACGTGCCAACGACGCCTTGAGGGGAGCTCACCTCCCCGCCCCAATCGGTCACAGGCACCGGGCGAGGTTGCCCGTCGGGCTCTTCCCATGGAGGGCGGCCCTGCGGCAACGGCCCCTCGTCGAAGGCCAGATAGACCAACACCACTTCCTCCACGGCTGGCCCGCCGCCTTCCCCAGCGAGGAACGTGATCCGATACTGTAAGACATCGCTCTCTGCAGGAAAGAGGGCCAACGGTTCGCCCGCCGTCCGTCCTTCCGGGTCCATCCATGGGCCGGGAGCGATCGCTATCCACTCGCTCCATTCCCCAGAAACGCCGCGAGCCCGCACGGCGAAGGAAACGGAGGCCCCCTCAGGCACGCGCGCGCGGAATAGCACTCCCGCCGCCCGCGAGGGAAAAGGGAGCACGTGTTCTGCGGAGGTATAGCGCCCTTCTTTCTGCCCGTCGATGAGGCGCAGTTCGCCGTCCCCCACGGTCGCTACCACCGTGGCGTCCAGGACGCCGGAAAGGAAATCCGCCACCGTAGTCTGTACCCACCTTCCCACGGGGGACGTCGGAGCCGCGCTCGTCACCGGCACCGCGGCAAGTCCGAGGCAAACCAGGAACAGTACTGCCACAAACCGCGCAGGGAGGTTTCGCATCTCGCCCTCCTAGTCCTGAGGGCTGTAGTCGACCCCGGGAGTGTAGACGTTGCCCGCGTTCCAAAGACACCACCCCCAGCCGCCTCCGTCCCAGACCGCGCGGATCTGCGCCGCAACCTCTTCCGGGCCGTAGGGTGGCGACCCGAGGTCAAAGTCCTGCAGCCAGGGCCGCACCAACGCACGCTGTGTCTCCGTCATCTGCGCATGGGCACGGATCACCGTTTCCCGTACGATCTCGTACGGGCAGGCATTCGGGTTGGCACACCCCAGCTCTCCAGGCGAGTAATGGGAAGGATAGGACATCGGGCAGAGATAATCCAAATAGTAGGTCATCCTGGAGATGTCCTGGCCCTGTTCCCACATCTTGCGCCAGGCGGCATAGCCGAACACATCGGCGGAGATGAAGGCGCCCGTAGGCGCGAGTTGCTCATAGGCGTACTGCACGAAAGAGGAAATCGCGTCGTACTGTCTCTCGATGCTCGTTTCCTCGGAGTAAGCGATGATGCTGGTGTCTCCGTCCGTGGGGAAACGGATGTAGTCGAACTGCACTTCGTCAAATCCCAGCTCCGCCACCTCGCGCGCGATCGCGACGTTGTACTCCCAAACCTCGCGCCGGTAGGGATCGGTCCAGCGGAGGCCCGCGTGGTTTCGCCAGAGCCCTCCCCATTGGTTGTGGATCGCCCATTCGGGGCGGGCGTCGGCCAGGCGGCTGTCCTCGAACACGACGATATACGCGATGGTGTAGATCCCCCGCTCCTTGCATTGCCGTAGCACGTCACGAATATCGAAGCGGGGGTCGGCCAGACCAAGCTCCTGGGCCAACGGAACCTGCGTGTCGTAGGTCACCGCCCCGTAGGCATCCTTGACCTCGATCACGACGGCGTTCAGTTCGGTCTGATCCACCCAATCGAGCAGCCGGCCAAACCAATCCGGCGTGCCGGCCACAAACCCGGTGATGTAGATCCCTTGCACCGCGAATGGGGAAAGGGTCACCGTCACGCTCGTCTGGTCGGTCACGGTGATCACAGCCCGGGAAAAGCCAGGCGCCAGCACCTTCAGTACCTCTGGTTCACCGATGTCTTCCAGATGGAAGCGTCCGGACTCGCCCGTGTGGACATACCCGCCGCTCCAGACGACGCGCGCCTGAGCAATCGGCCGGCCATCGCGGCCATCCCGCACCACCCCATCCAGGAAGGCGGGGCGCAGGCGGATGTCCAGGCGCGTTGTCGGGCCGGGCACGGTCTCCAGACTGCGGTACCCTCGGGCGCGCACCAGGAGACGGAAATCCTCGGGCAATCCGGTCAGCCGGTAATGACCTGCGGCGTCGGTGGTCGCGGTCAGCGGGGTCGTGGCCAGCGCGGTAACGGTCGCCCCGCTGATGGGCCGATCGCTGTACTGGTCCTGCACCGTGCCCTCGAGCGTGTTCGGACGCAGGACGATGCCCACGGTGGTGGTGGCAAAAGAGCCGCGATAGGGCGCGTAACCCAGCGCCTGAACGGTCAGGGTGAACGGGAAGGAAGGGTTGAGGACCACGAACTCTCCCCTGGTACCGCTGGTCGCGCTCTGCCCACCCAGGCGCACCTCGGCGCCGGAGACCGGCTGGCCGGTATAGCGATCGGTGATGCTGCCCTGCACCCGATCCGGGTAGAGCTCCACCTCGGCACGGGCCTCGGGCGGTTCGCCGGCGGGAACCAGCCCCTCCAGGACACGCTCCACCGTCTGGTAGCCGCTCGCGCTCACACGCAGCACATCGCCAGGGGTCCAGCGCACCAGGCGGCAGAGCCCAGCTTCGTCGGTGCGTGCCTGATCCTTGGCCAGCGCACAGCGCGCTCCACGAATCGGGCGGCCGTTCAATCCATCCCGCACCATGACCACCAGGACGGGATCATCGGGACGGCAGGCAACGAGGCTAGGCAGGAGAAAGAGAAAAAGGGCCAGGACCGTCAAGCACCTCATCCGGCACATGCGGCATCCATTCCTTTCCGATAGAGGGAGTCACCCAGCCTTCAACTCGGCCGGATTATAACAAAAAAAGGCGCCGCTGTCCACAAGCGGCGCCCTTTGCCGCGCAACGGGCGACGGGGACCGATGAAAGAGGCCCATCAGCCCGCGGTCTCTTCCTGGCCCGTCCCTCGCCGTGGGGCCTCAAAAAGGCGTCCCAGCAGCCACAGCACCAAAACGGTGGCGCCCACCCCCAGAAGCGCCGACACGACATACCCCACCTTCTCCCCCAGGAAAGGCACGGCATAGTCGGGGATCGGCGCCTGCCACAGTTCGCTCAGCCGTTCCATGCCGGCCGGGATGAAGCTCAGCCCCGGGATCTCGTCGAGCCCCCACTCGCCCCAGGCTGTACCGGTAGCGAGCAGCCCAAGGGGCGAAAGAAGGATCAGGAGACCGAGAATGCCCCAGAGGATGTAGACCGGCTTGCGGGCCTGCCCCTCGAGAACCGGCTGCGCCGCGGGGTCGAGCAATTCCCGGTGGGCCCGCTGCAAGTAGGCAACGACCAGCCCGGTGAGCACCGCCTCCACCGGGCCAGCGATCAGGAGATGCCCGCCCATCATCGCAGGGATAGCCACCTCAAGGCCGTAGGGCGCATAGAGCGGGGTACCATCGGCCGCGTGGAACAGCAGGGGCTGGATGCCGAATTCGAGCGCGGTGAGGAACGCGGCCACGTTCAGCCCCACGTAGCCGGCGACGGCCGCCGCGACGATCCGCCTGGGCGCTTCGAGGGGCGAACGGCCGGCGATCGCCCGGTAGACGGCATAGCCGACAAAGGGCATCACTACGGCCATATTGAAACAGTTCGCGCCGATCGCCAGGATACCCCCGTCTCCAAAGAAGAGGGCCTGGATGATCAGAGCTGCGGAAATCGCCAGCACCGCGTCCCAGGGTCCTAACACAATCGCCGCAATCACCGCGCCAACCGCATGGCCGGTGGTGCCGCCAGGCAACGGGACGTTGAACATCATCACCACGAACGAGGCCGCCGCAAAGAGGGCGACGAGCGGCAGCCGCCGTCCGCGCACCCACCCCCGAACGCGCTGCAGCGCCCGAACCCAGAAAGGCGCCACAGCCGCGTACATCACAATGGAAGTGGATGGGCTCAAGTAGCCGTCCGGAATGTGCATAGGACACCTCCTTACGCCTCGCCTTTCGCCTGGCAATCTGCACAGACGCCCGTGACCGATAGGTGCTGGAGATCGGGTTCGAAACCGTAACGCGCGCGGCAGCGCTCGCCCAACGGCTCCAGCAAGTTTTCCTCCGCTTCGATCACCCGGCCACAGTGGCGACAGACGAGGTGGAGATGGGGGCCGTGGCGCGCTGTCGCGTAAACGATCCTCCCGCTCCCCAGGTCATTCCGACTGGCCAGACCTTCGCTGACGAGAAAGTCCAGCGTCCGGTAGACGGTCGCCAGGTTGATGGAGCGCGTGCGGGCCTGCACCTGCGCGTAGACTTCTTCGGCCGTCACGTGCCGGCCGCTGTGGGCGATCGCCTCGATGACCATCTCCCGCTGGGGAGTGATTCGGTAGCCTTTTTGGCGCAGCGCGGCAATCAGTGTATGGCAATGGGGCATTGCAACTCCTTGCTCTTGCAATTATTCGCACATATTCTACCATAGGGCTGTCCAAATGTCAACTCCGCAGGGAACTACGCGCGCGCCACGTTCTTGGACAGCGACAAAGGATGGAGTATAATGGGTCCAGGAGTAGGAGCTCGTACAAGGAGGAACGATGGGCCGCCGAATCGATCTGCGCAGCGATACCGTCACCCTGCCTACGCCCGCGATGCGCCGAGCGATGTACGAAGCCGAGGTGGGCGACGACGTCTGGGGCGAAGACCCGACCGTGATCCGGCTCCAGGAAATGGCCGCCGAGCGGATGGGAAAGGAAGCCGCGCTCTTTGTCGCAAGCGGCACGATGGGCAACCTGGTCTCTTTGCTCGCCCACTGCCGGCGCGGGGATGAGGTCATCCTGGGAAACGAATGCCATATCGTCCACTACGAAGTGGGAGCAGCAGCAGTGTTCGGCGGGCTGGTGTACCACACCGTTCCTACCACGCGCTTTGGCGAACTCCCGTTGGAAGCAATCGAAGCGGCCATCCGGGGGCCGAATGTCCACTTTCCCCCAACCGGTTTGATCTGCCTGGAGAACACCCATAACCGCTGCGGGGGAACTGTCATTGGCCCCGAGTACATGCGCCGGGTGCGCGAACTGGCCGACCGCTATCGGCTGCCCGTCCACCTCGACGGCGCACGCATCTTTAACGCAGCCATCGCCCTCGGGGTCGACCCCCGGGAACTGGCCCGCCACGCGGACTCGGTGATGTTCTGCCTGTCCAAGGGGCTCTCTGCGCCGGTGGGTTCGCTCGTGTGTGGCACGAAAGAGTTCGTCGAGCGTGTCCACCGGATGCGCAAGATGGTCGGGGGAGGCATGCGCCAGGTCGGGGTCATCGCGGCCGCAGGGATCGTTGCCTTGCAGGAGATGGTGGACCGCCTGGCCGAGGACCACGAGAACGCCCGCCGGCTGGCCGAAGGCCTGGCGAACATCCCTGGATTGGCGGTCGACCTGGAAACGGTTCAGACCAACATGGTGATGTTCTACCCGACCGATCCGCGCTGGAGTACGGAGACCTTGAGCCAGGCACTCTGCTCGGAGGGAGTGCTCGTGTCCTACCTGGGGCGTACCAAGATCCGCGCCGTCACCCATTACGGCATCGAGCGGACGGACATCGAGGAGGCGCTGGAACGGATCTCCCAAGTGGTGCGGCGGGGGCCGTAAGTTACACGTCATACGGATGACAGGGAACGGCTACCGGCCAGGCGGTATGGAGGTCGTTTGCGCTAGAGCCCGTGCGCGCGGTGCACCGGCAGGGAGGTTGGGGTGAAAGCAGCCGGGGTGGTCGTACTCCTCGTCCTGCTGGGGGCGCTCGCGTTAGCCTGGGCAGCCGGTGATCTCGCGCCTCGTGCTCCAGCGGACACCCCTTGCGCCCCCCTGGAGCTTCCTACACCCCTTCCCAGCGACGAAGCCGCACTCCGGGCGGCGATGGAAGGGGCCCTCCGTGCTTGGGCAGCAGCCCATCCCCACAGCAAGCCCCTCCGCCTCGGCCTCGTCTGGGCAGAGGCGGACTGGGCCGCCGGGGAAGTGCACGTCGCTTTTCCCGACACGTATAGCAGCGAAGGGGCGCTGCTGTTGGCCGAAAGGGCGGCCGAAGGCTGGGAGGTACATTTCCCCGGGGAGCCGTCGTACCTAGCACTCCTGGAGCGTGGCCCTGCGCGCCACCTACCGCGCCCAGCGTTGGAGGCCCTGCGCGCACAGAGCGGGCCAGCCGTGGGGGACACGAGCGGCCTCTACTACCTCCCCTACTCCGCCGGTACCTCGGTGCTGGTCACCTGTGTCGATTGCTACCCCGGCCACTTTCCCAGCGTCGACCTGTATAGCTTGGGGGATCGCATCCTGCGCGCTGCCCGGGACGGGACGGTGGCTGCCTGGCGGGATGTGGGGGATTTCTGCTGCTGCCAGTCGGGCTGCGGCGTTTGCAACAGTTACCTCGTGTTGGACCACGGGGATGGCGAATATTCCGCCTACCTCCACTTGGTTTCAGGGAGCATCCCCGAACCGCTCCGCCAGATCGGTGCCTTCGTACCACGCGCGACGGCCATCGGCATCGAGGGCGATGTCGGCTATAGCTGCGGCAGCAACCGGCCGGAGGTGGGATGCGGCAGCTTTCTACCGACCCCGGGGCAGGGCTGCGGGCGCCACGTGCACTTTGAGGTCCGCGATGCCCCGTACCCCTACGGCCAGCGCCTTCGACCGCGCTTTCAGGACGTTTACGAGCAGACAGAGCCACCCACCTACTACCTGGAGGAAGGGCGGATTTATGTCTCGGGAAACCTTCCCCCCAGCCCAACCCCTCTCCCTACCCCAACACCGACCCCTGCGCCCACGCCGACCCCAGGGGCATGCAACCCGCCTGCCGGCAGCGAGGGGGTCTATCTCTTCAGCGAAGCGCGGTTCTGCGGGTATTTCCACCCGTACCTGGTTTCCGCCCCTGCGATCACCACCCCATCTCCCCTGAATGAAGGCGTGTGGTCGATCTCCCTCTTCGGGCCCTATACCGCCACCCTCTTTACCGCGCCGGACTACCAGGGCATTCGGGAAACGTTCCTCGACGGCGACGAGGACCTTTCGGATAACCCCATCTCGACCGAGACCGCTTCCTTACGCGTGCAGCTGGCGGAATGCCCCGTGATCAGCCCAGGCCTCGTGCTCTATACCTCTTCCGGGTACAGCGGCGCCTGCCGGCGCTTCGGGGAAAGCGACCCGGACCTGGAAGACGATGGCTTGGCGGGGAGCGTGCGTTCGCTTCGGCTGGTCGGGCCTTATACCGTTACGCTCTACGCGGGCGCGGGGTATACCGGGCCGGCCGAGACGTTTGCCAGCGACGTCCCAGATCTCCTGGAGCATCCTCTCGGGCGCAACATCCGCTCCTTTCGCCTGGGCTCCCGCCTATGCAATCCTCAGGCCGAAGGGGTGACCGTAT
Organism: Chloroflexia bacterium; assembly: GCA_034436115.1. Lineage (GTDB taxonomy): Bacteria > Chloroflexota > Chloroflexia > DTKN01 > DTKN01 > DAOTVY01. The sequence goes on from DAOTVY010000015.1 coordinate 64,359, forward strand.
TCGCCTTGCCCAGCTATGCCGGGGCCTGCCGGACGTTGGTTACCGCCACTGCGGACCTGTCCTCTACCTTGGGGATGATCCCTCGCTCGATCTGGCTGCAAGGCCCCTTTCACGCAGTCCAGTACGCGGCGCCCGGCTTTACCGGCACGCAGGAACTCCTGCTGGTGAGCGACCCAGACCTGACCGACAACCCGGCCTTTCCGGCGCGCTCGCTGCAGGTGGTGGGCGGTTCGTGCCTGCCGTGGCGTGAAGGGGTCACGCTCTTTGCGGGATCGGGGTTTAGCGGCGGCTGTCTCACCTTGCGCACAAGCGATCCAGACCTCTCCGCGAGCGGGTTGGCGGGACATGTGGGATCGATCCGGATCCGTGGACCATACCGGCTGACGCTTTACGCCCTTCCCGGGTTCGCGGGACCCGCGGAGCAGATCGACCGCTCGGACCCCGACCTTTCGGACAATCCGGTGGGCGTGCAGGCGGCATCCGTGCAACTGGAGCGGATCCCCTGCAACGCTGGTCACGGCGGGGTCACTCTCTGGGCACAGCCCGGTTACGACGGCGTTTGCACCACGCTTCGCAGCGACGACGCCGATCTCGGGAACGATGGAATCGGCCGGGAGAACGCCTTCTCCTTGCGCATCATCGGTCCCTATAGCGTAACCCTGTATTCCGGCGTGGGCTTTACGGGAACACCGGCGGTTGCGCTGGGTGACCTCCCGGACCTGGGCAACACCCCGTTCGCCGGTTCCGTCGCCTCCGCGCGCGTACGGCCACTCGGCGTGACACCGCGCCTATGGAACGACCTGCGCCCGTTTGCGCTCCCGCTTCAGGTTTCCACCCATCCGGCTTGGTATCTCCAGGAAACTGGATATACCTCCAGCAGCCCCGACGACCCCGTGTTGAGCTGCACGGGCAGCAGCGGGACCCGCACCCTTTGGTATCGGGTATCGGGGAACCAGAGCGCGGTGTTGCACGCGCAAGGCATGGGCCTTGCCGGTCTGGCCCTAGCCCTGTGGACGGAAGGGCCGGCCGGCCTGCGGGAACTCGCTTGTGGGTCGGGCGAAACGCCCACCCTGCAAGCCGTGATGCTCGCGGGAAGGCCCGTATGGCTCGAGGCCAGTATTGCTGGGCCTGGAAGCGGCACCCTCGCGCTCCAGGTGTGGCAGAGCCGCCCGTTCGCGATCTACCTGCCCCTGGTCGTACGCGGCCCATCGAGCCCCTGATCCGGCGGCACCGAGGAGAGAGGTGTCTGCGCCCAGGCAGCTGCTGGGAGAGCTTTTGACAGAGGGTGCCCGTTCTAACGGCAAGCGGATCTTTTTGCGGGCTCAGCCTGCCGTGAGCTTCCGCCCGCCTGGGAACACCGGGTGACGGAGGACAGGCACGGGTCAACGAGGAGCATCGGGTTAGACAGCACCTGCATCGCGCACGCGTTTGACAGCGGGCAAAGCCTGTGATATCATACGCGGTGCTGGGGCCGTGGTGTAGAGGCCTAACATGCAGCCCTGTCAAGGCTGAGATCGGGGGTTCGAATCCCCTCGGCCCCGCAAGGGCGGGCCTTTATGGCTCAGCCCTTTTTTCTTCCTCCAGTTGCTCGGCCAGCGCCAGGAGCCGCCGCGCGCGCTCGACGATCGGCCGATCGATCATCTTGCCGTCGAGCGCGATTGCCCCGCGTCCCTCGCGCTCGGCCTCCTCAAACGCCGCCAACACGCGACGCGCCTCCGCGACCTCCGCTTCGCTTGGGGAAAGCAGGCGGTTCACCACCGGGACCTGTCGAGGATGGATCACCTGCTTGGCCCGATACCCCAGCTGCCGCCCGACGGTCGTGTTGTGCACCAGGCCTGCCTCGTCGTCGATCCGCGGATAGACCATGTCGATCGGCTGCACCCCAGCGGCGCGGGCCGCAAGGACCACCAGTTGCCGTGCCACCAGCAACTCCGTGGCTTCCTCGGTACGCATCATCCCGGCATCGAGCGAGAGATCCTCCCCGCCGAAGATCAGCCCGACCACCCGCGGATCCGCTGAGGCGATGGCGTAAGCATTCAGTACGCCCAGCGCGGTCTCGATCGTCGCCAGGATCCCCAGCGGCTCGGCGATCCCGCGTTCCTTCTCTGCCTCGGCCAGCCACGCGATCACCGTCCGCAACCCCTCGGCATCCTGCACCTTGGGAAGGCAAAGCCCGGCCAAGCCCGGCTGCACGACGGCCGCGATGTCCTCCTGGGCAAGTCCGCTGCCGTGGGCGTTCACGCGGACAAAAACGGTCCGCGCACCCTCGAGGATCTGTGGCAGCATCTCGCGCACCAGGCTGCGCGCGGCCGCCTTTTCGGGAAGGGGGACCGAGTCCTCCAGGTCAAGGATTAGCGCATCCGCACCGAGGCTGGGTGCCTTGGCGAGCATGTTAGGCCGGTTTCCCGGGACATACAGGAGCGTTCGCAGCAGGCGCATGGGGCTACTCCTCGTAGAGCTTGTGCAGGCGCAGCGCGCCCGATGGGCACTGCTCCAGGCACAAACCACACAGCGTGCACTCGTCCTCGTTCGCCGGATCGGTCAGGAGTTCGTTTCCCTCCAGACGGAAAACGTCCACCGGGCAAACGCGCACGCAAGTTCCACAAGCGTCTGGCCGGGGGCAGCGCGCGTGGTCCACTTCCAGGCGGATGAACAGGCCCACTTCAGACCTCCTTGGCTGCCCGATCGAGGGCCTCGCGTACGAGCGCGGGCACCTCCGAGAGGCGCTGAGCCACGAGCACCCCGGCCGCGCGCAGAGCACGCTCCTTGCTCTCCACCCGGCCACGGTCCCCTTCCACGAGCACCGCGGCGTGCCCGAAGCGTTGTCCGGGCATCCGGTCCACAAATCGGCCAGCCAGGAAGGCCACGACCGGCAACCGAGGACGGTGGGTAGCCACATACTCGGCCAGCGCTTCTTCCTGCACACCGCCCGGTTCTCCGAACACAACCACGGCTCTTGTGTCGGGGTCGCCCTCCAAGAGGGGCATCAGGTCGACGAAGGTGGTCCCGACGAGTGGGTCTCCTCCGATGCTCACGCAGATGCTCTGGCCAAGGCCCGACTGCGTGAGGAGGCTCGCCAGTTCGGTGGTCATCCCGCCGCTTCGGGAAAGCACTGCCACGGGGCCCGGGGTATAAGCGCGTCGTACATCTTGCGCCGGGCCCCCGACCATGCCGATCTTGACCTTGCCCGGAAGGAGGATTCCCAAGCTGTTGGGGCCGATGATCCGGGCACCTCGGTGCCGCGCCCAGGCGATGACCTCGGCAACATCTCGCCGGGGAATGCGCTCCGTGACGATGACCAGCAGCCTCAGCCCGTGTTCCAGCGCCTCCAGCGCCGCTTCCCGAACGGCCGCCGGCGGGACGCTGATTACGGATGCCTCAGCCGGGTGCTCCCGAAGCGCCTGCGCCAGGCTATCGTACACCGGTACGCCGTAGACCGTGGTACCGCCCTTACCCGGGGTTACCCCGGCAACCACCTGGGACCCATAGTCCAGCATGTGCCGGGTAAAGGTCACGGCTTCGCGCCCGGTGATCCCTTGGACGACGATACGGGTGGATGGATCGGCCAGAACGGTCATGCCGAACGACTCCTTTCCACCGCCAGGCGTGCCGCCTCGTCGATGGAAACGCTGCGGTCGCAGAAAGCGATCCCATAGCGGCGCAGGATCTTGGTGCCCTCGTCTTCCCACGCGCCCGGGATGCGAAAGACGGCGATCGTTTCGCTCGGATCGAGGCCCAGATCCACGATTCCGGCGATGACGCCGCGTGCCACCAAGTCAACCCGCGTGTTGCTGACCACGTTCATGATGACGGCCAGGCGACGCACGCCAGGTTTGGAGAGGATGTGGCGCGTCAGCGCACGGATCTTGCGCACGCTCGGGTTGCCTCCGATCTCGCAGTAGTTCGCCGGCCGGCCCCCATGGGCCAGGATCGCGTCGAACACTGTCAGGCTCGCACCGCCTCCTCCGATGAGCAAGCCCAGGTTGCCATCGAACTCGACCACCCGCCCGGCCACACCCCGGTGGTCCATCGCATCGATCTCCGCCGCCGCCTGCTCGAAGGGGGTCGGAGGGCGGACAGCCGTGGGCCGCGGGACAATGCCATAGACCTTGCTGAGCTCCGGATGGCGCCCGAGCGCTTCATCCTCCAGCTCGATGTGGGCGTCGAGCGCAAGGAGCTTCCCCTCGCCCATCCGTCGCAGCGGGTTGACTTCTGCTACGGTGGCGTCGAAGCGATAGAACAGCTCGTAGAGCCGGCGAACTGCGTCCCCGAAAGCGAGCAGGTCCGGGCCCTGCAGCGACAGGGCGGCTGCGACCTCCCGGCCCTTGTAGCCGCCGAACGGCCAAGCCATGTCGACCGGGATACGCACCAGGCCCGTGGGTGCCTCCGCGGCTGCCTGCTCGACGTCCACGCCACCCTCCAGACTGGCCAGGATGACGGGCGACCGGAGGTACGAGTCGTAGGTCACCGCGAGGAACCACTCCGGCCCGTCCGGCACCGCGGCCTCGACCAGCAGCTCCTCCACGCGATAACCCAGGAGCTCCGCGCCGAGGAGCTCCGCCGCGACCTGCCCCGCCTCCGTAGCCGTGTGGGCGGAGCGCACACCGCCGGCTTTCATGCGCCCACCGCGAGGCACCTGGATTTTGAGCACCACCGGCAAACCCAGGCGCTCCGACGCTTCCTGGGCTGCCTCGGGTGTGCGCACACGCACGCCTTCAGGGACAGGGATCCCTTGCTCCTTCAACAGCACTTTCGCTTCCCATTCACACAACCGCATCTTCACGCTCCGAGGCTTCCAGACTTGCCCTGGACAGCCGGACGATCCCCCAGCAGCTCGCGCCCCCGCGCCACAAGGCGGGTCAGCGGGATCTGCTTGGGGCAGCTGGCCTCCCACCGCTGGGCAGCCTCTGGGGAAAGGAGGCCTGCCTGCTCCAGGACCCACAGGCGCACCGGACCGAGGAGATCCCTGGGATCCAGAGCAAAGCGGACGCCCTGGGCCAGCGCCGCCGGATTGGGCGCCGTGCTGCCACCGGCACCGGCCTGGCATGCCCCGCACAGGATGCACAACGCCCCATCCATGGCCGCTTCCACCGTCGTTTGCTCCATCGTTCCGCCATAGTCGGGACGGCGCAGAAGCCAGGGGAGAAAAGCGCGCAGCGATTCGAAAAACGGGTCGATGTCCACCACCAGGTCTCGCAGGACAGGAAAGCCCGGAAGAGGGCCGATGGAAAGGGAGCCCGAAGGATCGAGGACTTCCGGCACCCGGGTCATACAGGCGAGGCGGGGATGGCCGTTGATGGCGACGGCGCAGGAACCGCAGATGCCGCTGCGACAGGATCGACGAAAGGCCAGGGTGGCGTCGTGCAGGTCCCGGACCTCGAGCAAGAGATCGAGCACGGTCGAGGTCGGGGAGATCGTCAACCGGAAGCATTGCCAGTACGGCTCGCGGTCCCGGGTGGGGTCAAAGCGTTGTACCAGGAGGTCGAGCGGGGTCATCTCAGTACTTCCTCCCTGCCGGCAGGAAACGGGTGATCGACACCGGTCGTTTTTCCAGCACGGGGCCAGCGGGCGAACGACGCGCGATGGTGTGGACCAGCCAGTGCTCGTCGGCGCGCTCCGGCCAGTCGGTGCGACAGTGGGCCCCGCGGCTCTCGCAACGGTAGAGCGCGCTCGCGGCAATGACTCGGGCAATCTCCAGCAGATGCCCGCACTCGAGGTACTCTACCACGGCATAGTTGAAACGGGGAGGCCCTGGATCGAGGCGGATTCCCTGGAAGGTTTGCTGGAGGCGTTCGATCTCCTGGCAGGCGGATTCCAATCCAGAGGCATCCCGGAAAATCCCCACCTGGTCGGTCATCAGCTGGTTCAGCGCCTTGCGCACGGCGGCGACTGGCTCCCCACGGGCGCCGGAGCAGATGCGCCGCAATTCCGACTCCCAGCGGTCGACCGCCCCCTGGATGCTCTCCGCACTCCCCCAAGGCCGTTCGCGGGCAATTTCGGCCGCCCGGCCCCCTGCACGCTTGCCAAAGACCCAGGCATCGAGCAGCGAGTTTCCTCCGAGCCGGTTGGCGCCATGGACGCTGACATTGGCGCACTCCCCGGCGGCAAGCAGGCCCGGGATCTCCGTCTCTCCCCAGGTGTTGCAACGGATCCCGCCCATACTATAGTGCGCGGCCGGCTCGACCGGCAGGGGATGGTGCGCGATGTCAATGCCGGCGTAAGTGAGCGCCAGCTGCCGTACCTGAGGAAGACGGGCATCGATCTGATCCGCACCCAGATGCGTGAGGTCGAGGGCGACGTAGCCTTCCCCCAACCCACGCCCTTCCAGGATCTCGCGGGCGATCGCCCGCGAGACAACATCCCGGGGGGCGAGTTCCATCGCCTCAGGCGCATAGCGCGCCATGAAGCGCTCCCCATTGCGGTTCCGAAGGTAGCCTCCCTCTCCCCGGGCCGCCTCGGAGATCAGGATGTTCTTACCGTATAGGCTTGTCGGATGGAACTGCACGAACTCCATGTCCGCCAGGGGCGCCCCGGCGCGGTAGGCGATGGCCACCCCATCGCCGGTGCAGGCATGGGCGTTGGTCGTCTTGGCATAGACCCGACCATAACCGCCTGTCGCGAGCACAACTGCTTTGGCGCGGAACCCGTCCAAACGGCCGTTCGCCAGATCCAGGACGACCACACCTTGACAGCCCCGGTCGTCCACCACGAGATCGAGCAGATGTTGCTCGGGGTAAACGCGTACGCCCCGGCAAAGCAGCTGCTGGTAGAGGCTATGAAGCGCCAGGTGCCCGGTGTAGTCGGCCGCAAAGCAGGTACGCGGGAAGCCGGCACCACCGAGGGAGCGCTGGGCGATCCGGCCATCCGGCGTGCGGGAGAAGAGCACGCCCATCTCCTCCAGCTCGGCGATCGCCGCAGGCCCTTCCTGGCAGAGGATCTCAATCGCTTCCTGATCTCCCAGGTAATCGCTTCCTTTCACCGTGTCCAGGATATGGCGCTCGATGCTGTCGTCCGCCCCCAACGCGGCGTTGATCCCGCCCTGGGCGGCGCCGCTGTGGGAACGGGTGGGATAGAGCTTGGAGACGACGCCGACGTCCGCGCCGGCACGCAGTGCCTCCAGTGCTGCCCGCAGGCCGGCCAACCCGGCACCGATGATCAGCACCTCGTGGTGATGCATATGCCCTCCTGACGCGCGTTGGAAGCCGGTGACCCCCTTGCACGCACGCGCCCGAGGAGCTCAAGCAGTGGAGGGCGGCCAGGACCCCGGCCACCCGGGAGCCTCAAAGCCGCCCTCCACAGCGACCCCGCAACCCTGCCCCGCGTGGGCGGATGCTTGCGGGGATCCTACTCGTAGTACTCCGGCGCGTGCTTCAGCTTCGGCCAGGAATCGGGGTCGTGGCTGGTAATCACCTTCACCCCGTAGACCCGGCGCAGGTTCCGGATCCGCTTGACCGACTTGACCACATCCGGCGGGCTGTAGACCAACCCCGGCAGGACATCCTCGTTCAGGATCTCCTCGGTGTAGATCAGGTCGCCGGTCAGGAGCATCGGGCCGCTCTTCTCGAGGTTCACCAGGAGCGACTGGTGGCCCGGAGTATGGCCCGGGGTAAAGAGGATCTTGATCTTCCCGTCGCCGAAGACGTCGTACTCGTCCTCCTGGAAGCCCTCGAGCAGGTACCAGTTCAGGTAAGGCTTGTCAAAGTCGGCGCGGATGTAAGCCCCCCTCTGGTAAAAGTCCGGCACGTAGGCGTACTGCAGCTCGGCCCGCTGCACAAAGTAGATGGCGTTCGGGAACGCACCGCAGCCGCCGGCGTGGTCCAAATGCAGATGGGAGAAGATGACGTGGGTGATGTCCTCCGGCTTGACCCCGATCTTGGCGAGCTGGTTAACCACATACTCGTCTTCCCGCATCACGGGGTCGTAGGCCGCGACTACCGCCGCGCCCCAGTGCTTGATCTTGTCGCGGGCAACTTCCAGCGCATTGCCCGTGTCGAAGAGCACCTTGCCCTTTTCGTGCTCGATGAGATAGAAGGGCACCGGGACGTCGAACGGCACGCCGACTCCGCGGCCCATGGTGAAGAGGTGTTTCTGGCTCTTGAGGATCCCGCACTGGAACATGTAGAGCTTCATCGCACTCCTCCTTCTCGCATCCGCCGGGTCTTCCCCGGGGCAACCGGGAAACTGCCACCGGGTTGCCACCCCATTGTCAGCCTCCAGACCTCCTTACGCCTTCTTGGGCGCGAGCCACGCGGGGATCATGACCGACACGTAGCCGAGCAGGATACCGACAAAGAGCCCGATCAGCGTGTAGAGGATGTTCTGGAAGGAGAAGAAATTGTCGGTCTTGAACTGGCCGAAGGTGAACGCGAAGAAGGCGGCGAAAGCACAGAAGGCAGCACTGGCCAGTTCCAGAGGCTTCCAGTTCATGAGGAGCACGAGCACCAGGGCGCAGATCCCCACGAGGATCGAGATGCCTACGAAGCCAAGTTCGCCTCCGAGCTTGAGCCCGTAGAGCGCCACGTGCCCGAGAAGCACACCGAGGAGCATGGGGAAGCCGGCCTTGAGGATCGCCGCGGCGTTGCTGCCCGCGACGAAGAAGAAGGCCCACCCGATAAAGCCCGCCCACGTGGGGAGCTTCAGTTTGATGGACACGTAAGTCCACAGGGCGGCCAGGATACCGATGCTGATGGACAGCGCCACGTACTTGAGGCGCATCTCTCCTCCTCCTTGCGCTGAGAACTACCAGAGCACCATCGACTCGCGGAAGATCCGGGCCAGGTCCTCCTTCGTCACCGGGCGCGGGCAGCCAACCAGCAAACGCTGCTGTTTCCAGCCGCCTTCTACCAGGCCAGGGATATCGTCCTCCGTATATCCCAACGCCGCAAGGCCGTTCGGGCATCCGATGTCCCGCATCAGCTGGATCAGCGCCTCGGGTAGCTTCATCGCGGCCTCCATCGGCGAAAGCCCGGAGATGTTGGCTCCAAGCAGCTCGGCGATGCGGGCGTGCTTCTCCGGGTTCGTCGGAGCCGTGAAGCGGAACGCCGCGGGCGCGGTCAGCACGACGGACAGCCCGTGCGGAACCAGGGCTTCCTCTACGGGGTACTCGCTCGGCTTCCACTCACGGATCATGCCCGCGATCGGGTAGCCCAGGGCGTGCGGGATGTGAACCCCTGCGTTCCCGAAGCCGATGCCCGCAAAGGTCGCTGCCATAGCCATGTAGCTGCGCGCCTCGAGGTCATTGCCATTGTAGCAGGCCCGGCGCAGGTACTTCCCGACCCACTCGATCGCCTTCTCGCTCCAAAGGTCCGCGATCGGGTTCGACCCCACATAGGCCGGCCGCAAGCTTGGATCCTCTGGTTTCGGCCGCGTGTTGTAGGGTTTGCTCGTGAACGACTCGGCAGCGTGGGTCAGCACATCCAGCCCGGTAAAGGCCGTGACCTGAGGCGATTGCGTGATCGCGTTCAGCGGGTCGACGATGGCCATTGTCGGGCGGATGTTCACGTGCGAGATGCCCGTTTTCACCTTCAGCTGGAGGAGGTCCAACACGATCACCGGTGTCGTTTCGCTGCCGGTGCCGGTGGTTGTGGGAAGCGCAAAGTGGGGCTTTAGCGGACCGGGAACGAGCTTTCCCTGGCCGATCGGTTTGTTGATATAATCGAAAAGATCGGCGGGGTAGGTGTTGAAGAGGTTCATCGCCTTGGCGGTATCGATCGTGCTCCCGCCGCCCAGGGAGACGAAGGCGTCGTAGACCTCGTCCCCGACCGCCTGGATCGCCGCGCGGAAGGAGACGTCTGTGGGCTCGATGTGCACCTCATCGTAGATGCGCAGCTGGATCCCCTCGCGCTCGATGATCTGCTTCACGCGGTCGATCAGCCCATACTGCCAGAGGTTCTTATCGGCCACGAGCAGCACTTTCTTGGCGCCGAGGATCCGCAGTTCGTAGCCCAGTTCCTCGGTAGCCCCGATCCCAAACTTGAGCTTGCCCATGGAGAGAGGGATGACGGTTTCTAGCTCGACGGACATCGCTGCACCTCCTGACTGGAGCTTATATCCGCGTGCGATGCCCCAACGGCACCGCCCCGAGCTTGCCGGGCTCCTGAACCATCGGGCACCTGCCTCCTTCCGGCTCCTCAGCCCTGAAACTCAGGGCACCTATCGATCACCGCAGACACTCGTGCCACGCCGATTGCCGCGACGCACCTATCGATCCATTCTCCCTTGGGGCTCCCTGGAGGCATCCACCAGGGTCTGCCCGGCGGCCATACCTGCAAAGGGATATAGGTTAGGACGATGGCCTCTCCCAGCCACGCCGGTCATAGTACTCGCGGACCATTTTCTCCAGTTCCTCGGGGGTCAAGCGCTCGCCGCTGGGCTGGATCGGTTCACGCAAGAGGCGCTCCGGGAGCGTGTCGTCGGCCGGAACCATGCCCTCACGCAGGTTGTAGGATCGGATCAGGTTGGCGATGCGCGCCGAAAGGGCCTGCAACCCAGCCTTGTCGAGCTCCAACCCCGTCAAGCCCCGGATGATGCGGGGCAGGTCGTCCCAGCCGATCATATCCCGGTAAAAGCGGCAGAAGATCAGCGTATCAAAGACCGTGTGGCGGTCTTCAAAGTCGAGCACCAAGTCCGCCTTGCCCTCAGCCGTCGTCCGATCGACCCAACCGGCCAGCTCGGCCTTGTACACGGTAGCCCGCAGATGACAGGCACCGCGATCCGAGATCGCATAGGCCAGGCCCATGCCTTTGAGCCCACGGGGGTCATACCCAGCCGGCTCGAGCCCCTTGACGTGGATCGCCAGTTCCTCCAGCCCCAGCTGCCGCGCGGCCGAACGCACGCCTCCGGCAAAGATTTCCCCTATGCCCTCGCGCGCGGCGACCTTCCGCAGCAACTCGGCGATCCCGTCCACATCTCCATAATCCAGCCCGAGGTCGAGGACACCCCGACGACAAGCCTCGATTGCCAGGCCCGCGACGTTGCCCCCGGTGATCGTGTCCAGCCCCAGGCGGTCGCACAAGTCGTTCAGGTAGAGGATTTCGGCGAGGTCGTCCACCCCGCACAGGCCGCCGAACGCGTAGATGGTCTCGTATTCCGGGCCCTCGACCGTCAGCCCGGCGTGCCGACCGTCCGGAACCGTAACCAGCTTGCCACAGGCAAAGAAGCAGCGGTAGCAGGCCTTGGGACGAGGCTGGAAACGCTCGACCAGTGCATCGCCGCTGATCTGCGCCCAGTGGGGAACCGTGCCCGCAGACCAGTAGTAGCTGGGGAAAGCACCGGCGCGGTTCGTGAGCGCCACCACCATCGGTGTCCCGAACTTCCGGTAGTTGGCCGCGCCGGCGTCCGTCTTGCCCCGTTCCCGCAGTTCGCGGTCGTAGGCGGCGATGTCCTCAGGGTCGAAAAGCTGGCACTCTGCCCGGCCGTGGAAGACGATGCCCTTGACCTTCTTCGAGCCGAGCACGGCCCCCATACCGACGCGCCCGGCCTGCCGGCCGCGGTCGTTTCCCACCAGGGCAAAGCGCACCAGGCGCTCGCCGGCGGGCCCGATGACCATCGCCTTCGCGCCGGGGATCCCCACATCCTTCTCCAGTGCCTCCTCCGCCGCATAGGCGTCCAACCCCCAGAATGGCCGCGCATCGTGAAAGGTTACCCCAGCGTCCGAGATCTCCAGATAGATGGGGTCGCTCGATGCCCCCCGGATGACGATCGCGTCGTAACCCGTCGCCTTGATCTGGGGAGCAATGTGGCCGCCAGAAGCCGACTCGCCAAAGATGCCCGTCTGCGGGGATTTGCTGATCAGGATGTAGCGGCTTGCCGGAGCCAGGACCGTGCCGGTGGCAGGACCGGTGGTGACGATGAGCGGGTTTTCGGGGGAAAGGGGATCCACTCCACGAGGGGCATACTGGGAAAGGAGATACGCACCGAGGCCCTTCCCACCCAGGTAGTCTCTCAGCACCTCCTCCGCCACGGCCTCCGCCCGAAAGTTCCGTTCCGACACGTCCACGTGCAGGATCCGTCCGTGGAAGCCCAGCATCGTTGCCTCCTGTTGTTCAGGGCAGCCAGAAACCGGAAGGTGCTTAACGGCTTTAAATATAGCACAGGAGGCGGAGAAAAGCAACCGCCAGGATGATCGAGCAAGCGCCTGCGTCGGCGTTGCTTTCCGAAAACGTTTGCACTGCGGGATATTTCTCACACTTTTTCGTGCTTTCCGCGGATCTTTCACCGGCCCGTGACCCGCTCGTTCCGAAGACAGGATCTCGCCCTGGCCGGCCCGCGCAACCGGTCCGTGCCACAGGCTGTGCCGTTGCACGAGCCTTGTCGCAGTGCTATACTGCGTGCGCAATCGGACTCTGCCTGAAGTCCGGGGGGACGTGTTGAGCGCGCCGCTCATCCTACAGCCGGACCGGACCATCCTACTGGATATGGGCCACCCGCTCGCACACGAATTGCGGGATCGACTCGCCTCTTTTGCGGATCTGGAGCAGAGCCTTCAGCACCTCTGCCTCTATCGGCTCACCCGGCTTTCCCTATGGAATGCGGCTGCTGCCGGCCTGCAGCCCGAGCCCCTCGTGGAAATGCTCGCAGCGAACAGTCGCTACGGCATCCCACCGGAGGTCGAGGCCTGGATCCGCGAGACCATGGCACGCTACGGCCGGCTGTTGCTTTTGCGGGAAGGGGAAATGCTGCTGCTGCAAGCAGACGACGCCGCATTGATCGCCCGACTCGCGCGGAGTCGCGCCATCCAGGAGTTCCTGTGCGGGCAACGGGACCCGAAAAGCCTGCTCGTGCATCCTGAGGCCCGGGGCCTCCTCAAGCAACGCCTGCGGCAGCTGGGGTATCCGCCCGCGGACCACGCGGGTTATATGCCGGGTGCGCCGCTGCCGATCTCGCTACGCGCCTGGACCCGAAGCGGTCGGCGCCTGGTGCTTCGGCCCTACCAGGAAGCCGCTGCGGCGGCCTTTATGCGGGAAGGGATGCACGGCGGAAGCGGGGTCATCGTGCTTCCGTGCGGCGCCGGGAAGACGATCGTCGGCCTGGCCGTGATGGCCCGGTTGCGCACGCATACGCTGATCCTGTGCCCTCACGCGACCGCCGTGCGCCAATGGCGCGAGGAGCTCCTGGACAAGACCACCCTCGAAGCGGAGGACATTGCCGAGTACACCGGAGAGGCCAAGAGAATGGCCCCCGTCACCTTGGCCACATACCAGATCCTGACCCATCGTCCCGCCCCGTGTGGCCAGCGGCAGGCGCCGTTCTTTCCCCACCTAGCCCTCTTCGAGCAGCGGAACTGGGGCCTGATCATCTACGATGAGGTGCACCTGCTCCCCGCACCCGTGTTCCGGATCACGGCGCACCTGCAGAGCCGGCGACGCCTGGGGTTGACCGCCACGCTGGTACGCGAGGATGGGCGCCAGGGGGACGTCTTTTCCCTCGTCGGGCCCAAAGTGTACGAAGCGCCGTGGAAACAGCTGGAGGCCCAGGGGTGGCTGGCCCAGGTCGAGTGCTTGGAGGTGCGGGTCACCGTCCCGGATGCGCTACGCCTCGACTATGCTTGCGCACCCAGGAACCACGTCCGCTCCCGCTTGGCTGCAGAGAACCAGCGCAAAGAGGCCGTGGTCCATCGACTGGTCCGGCGGCATCAGGGGGAGCAAACGTTGATCATCGGTCGATACCTGACCCAATTGCGGGCCCTCGCAGCTTCCCTGGGCGCGCCCCTGATCACCGGGCACACGCCCCTGGAGGAGCGGGAACGGCTTTACGCCGCCTTTCGCCGGGGCGAGCAACCGGTGCTGATCGTCTCTAACGTGGCAAACTACGCACTTGATCTCCCGGAAGCTAGCGTGGCGATCCAGGTATCGGGCACTTACGGTTCCCGGCAGGAAGAAGCCCAGCGGTTGGGCCGCATCCTGCGTCCCAAGCCCGATGGGCGGCCCGCACGCTTCTATACGTTGGTGTCGCAGGGTACCAACGACCAGGAGTACGCCTTGCGCCGTCAGCGCTTCTTGGTCGAGCAGGGCTACCGCTATACGATCCTGAGCGAGGACGCGCTGGAGGAGGGAGACGCAGATCCCCTGCCAGCGGGCTAAGGCCGCTCGTGGTCCTGGGGAGCAAGCTTCGGCAGGTGCCAGGAAAGGATGTGGGACGCCGCCACGGCCGCGCCAGCGAGGCCAAACAACACTCCATAAGACGTGCTTTGGAGGATGGCCCCGCCTAGCGTCGGCAGAACGACCAGGAGGCCCCCTGCCGTGTTGAACAGGCCCACATAGGTTGGGCGATCGTGGGCTGGGGACAGGCGAAGGACATAGTTCACGTAACCCAGCATGTAAGCGCTCCCCACGGCACCGACCACTAGGAAAACCAGCGCATACACCACCAGGAGTCCGGTCCCTCCACGCACGCGCAGGAGGAAAAGGATCAGCCCGGTCAGCGGGGCAATCAATCCGATCGCCGTTGCCACTTGGATCACGCGCTGGCTTCCTGCCCTCTCACTGAGCGCCCCGAAAGCGACGCTGGCGAGAATGGTTCCCGCCGTTTGTACCGCTGCGTAAAGGCCCACCGTGGAAGAAGGCAGCCCAAGTTCTCTGGTCGCAAAGAGGATATAGAAGCCGCTCGCCAGGAGGTCAAAGCCAGCTAGCAACCTGACGCCAATGACCCGCCGGAACAGGCGATCTTCGACCAGGGTGCGGCGCAGGTGCGCGAGATAGCTTCCCCAGGACGGCCGCTCCTCCGCGACCGGTTCTTCCGGCTCGACCACAAAGCAAAGGGACGCGAACGAAAACAGCAGGAAGAAGCCCGCCAAGGCAAAGATCACCGCATAGTTCAGGGGGAAGGGCGGACCCTGGTCCCCGAGCAGCCGCGCAATCACGGCGCCAGCGCCGATTGCCAGAAGGCCGTTCAGTCCCTGGCCAAGGCCGATGAGCCGCCCGCGCCGTTCTTCCGGCATGGCCTTGGCCAGCACGTCGAACCAGGCGACCGCGGCGAGGGCGTCGCTTCCCAGGAAGACCGCCTCCGCGGCAAACAGCAGGCCCAACGCCAGGCTCGGGGAACGCCCCAGTCCCAGCGCCAGCGCCAGTGCGTAGAAGAGAATCCATGGCCGGCCGATCGCCGACCCCAGCAGGATGTATGGCTTCTTGCGCCGTTTGTTCAACAGGAAATTGGCAAAGAAAATCTGCGGAAGGAGCCAGGCTCCGTCGCTTGCGGTAGTAAAAAGCCCCACGACCACTTTGCTAGGCGTCAGGTGGGCGATGTAGGCCGGGAGGGTCGTGGTGATCCCCGCGAAGGTCATCGCCAGCCCGAAGCCGATATAGTCACCCAGCAGAGCGAGGAAGTTGCGTCGGTAGTGGGCGGTTGCCACGATGCGCCCTTCCTTTCCCCGAGCCTGGATACAGCCACTAAGGCCGCGGCAGCCCGACAAGCGCTTCGGTCACCGCGGCCCCTGGCGTTCAGGGGAGTGCGCCCAAGTTCGGTCACCTAGACTTGGCCGCCCTCAAGGAAGGGTTTGGAAAAAGGTGACCGGTTCGATGTCCGCCATCGTGCGCAGTCCTGGGCGCGCGCGCATCACCACCGGGAGGGCGTTCACGGTGATCGCGCAGGTAGCGATATCCCCATTGACCCCGCCCGGGATGACCGAATCGATCGTCGGGGTGCCCTCGATGCGGATACGGTCACGCGGCTCTGGCTCTCCGATCGTCGCCCGGAAGCGCAGGGTGATGACCTCGCGGCCGTTCCGGTAGGCGTGGCCAGTCTGGTTCACCCCCAGGCAGTAGCCGGGTTCGATGACGATCTCTCCGGCTACCACACGTTCCGTAGCCACCACAGGTTCGATGATGTCCTCGGTGCGGTCCAGATTCCAGCCCATTCGGGAGGCGATCATGTGCATCGACTCTGTTAAGCCGACGTGACGGAGCGTCCCCCCGCGCACCTTTTCCTGAAACTCCTGGACCGTCAGTCCGGCCCCGATCTTGCGCTGGAACGGAAGGCGGCGGTACTGGGCGTCCTGGAAGCGCTCCACGAGGATCGAGCGCACGTCCTGGCAGATAGCAGTCAAGACGATCGGCAGGAGATCCATCAGGAAGCCCGGATTCACCCCGGTTCCCAGCACGGCCACCCCCCTTTCCCGCGCGGCCCGGTCGATCTGCTCAGCGATGGCCGGCTGGGTGTGCCAGGGATACGAGAGCTCCTCGCAGGTCGAAACCACGGGGAGCCCGTGGGAGACGACCCGCAGGATCTGCTCTTTTGCCTTTTCCAGACTGGAGGTTGTGGTGAGGACCACCACATCTGCACCCTCCCGTAGCACCGTATCGGCATCGGCGCAGACGGTGGTCCCGAGCGGGGGCAGGCCGGCCAGCTCGCCAACGTCGCGGCCCACTTTCCCCGGATCGATATCGATGGCCCCTACGATGCGAAAGGTTGGCCGCTCACAAAGGTACCGCGTGACCCGGTTGCCAATCGGCCCGAGCCCATACTGGATCACCCGGATGGGATGTGCCATGGCTCCTCCTCCTTGAGGTTGCTGCTCGACTCGCACCGACCCAATGCACAACGAAAGCTGCCGGGCCAGGATTCGAACCTGGGTCAAAGGATCCAAAGTCCCCCGTGCTACCGCTGCACCACCCGGCAGCGCATGGATAAGTGTACAGGATGTTTCTCAGGCTGTCAAACGGCCGGCCGGACCTCCTACAGCTGCACTCGCCTGGGATGGACGCGCATCTTTTCCGCGCGGAGGATGGTCAGGATGGCATCCACCGTTTCGTCTAAGCAGCCCTGGTAGTTCACCACCACATAGTCGAAGAGCGGGAGCGCATCCATCTCCCGGCGCGCAGCCTCGAGCCTTCGCTGCAGGGCTTGTTCGGATTCGGTACGCCGCTGGCGCAGCCGGGCGGCCAGGTCCTCCATGCTGGGCGGGGCGAGGAAAATGAGCAGCGCGTCAGGCGCCAGTTTCCGCACCGTGGCTGCCCCCTGCACGTCGATGCGCAGGATCACGTCCTTCCCCTCGGCCAAGGCCTGGCGCACTTGCTCGCGAGGGATCCCCTTGTAGTCCCCGTAGACCAGTGCCCACTCCAACAGTTCCCCCTGCTCGATCAGCCGCTGGAACTCGGCCACGGAGACGAAGTAATAGTCCTTACCGTTCACCTCGGTGGGGCGGGGAGGGCGAGTCGTAGCCGTGACGGTGTAGTGCAGCGGAATGCCGCGCTCCTTCATGCGGGCCATCGTGGCGTCTTTCCCCACGCCCGAGGGTCCCGAAAGCACGATGAGCAGCGGGGGCGGGTTGCCCAGCCAACGGGCGATCTCCTCGTCCAGGGTGCCCGGGCATTCACTCATCCTGACGCCTCCCCGGGAACTCGCCCGAGCGCAGGCGACGGGCGATCGTCTGCGGGTGCAGCGCCGAGGTGATCACGTAGCCGTTATCCATCACAATGGCCGACTTGACCTTGCGCCCACGGCTGGCATCGACCAGGGTCCCCCGCTCCCGCGCTTCCCGAAGCAACCGGCGCACAGGCAGAGAATCGGGTGCCACGATCGCCAGCACGCGGCCGGCGGCCACCATGTTCCCGAAGCCGATATGGAACAGTTCCGTAGGTGCCATAGCGTTCCCCTTTCACGTGTTGTCCGTCTATGTTATACTAACTCGCAGAAGCGATCTCTTACCCAGGAGGAAGGCTTGCTTTACGATGCTCTGACGGCCCACGCAGTGGCCGCGGAATTGCGACAGACGATCCTGGGTGGTCGTGTGCAACACGTCTTGCAAAGCGGGCCGCTCACCATCGGCCTCGAGATCTACGCCCATCGGCAGCGTCACTACTTGGTCGCCTCCGCTCACCCGGAGCATGCGCGTGTCCACCTTGTGCGCGACAAGCCGACCCGAGATCCCCGGATCCAGAGCCCGTTTCTCCTCCACCTGCGCAAGCGACTCGTCGGGGCGCGCCTGGAAGAAGTGGCCGCTTGGCCCCTGGAGCGGGTGCTCGAGATGCGCTTTCGCCATCCGGCATCGCCTCCGCAGGAACAGGGCAACCGCTTGCTCGTCGAGGTGATGGGGCGACAGAGCAACATCCTCCTGGTCGATGCCGAGCAACGGATCGTCGATGCGATCAAGCGGGTCACGCCCCGCATGAGCCCAACGCGTCCTGTTTTGCCCCGGTTGCCCTACCGGCCGCCGCCTCCGCAGTTGAAGCTGGACCCTCGGAACGTCACCCCAGCCGCGCTTCGAGGCGCTTTGGTGGGCCTGCAAGGAGATCTCCCGCTGTGGCAGGCGCTGGTAAACCTGTTTCGAGGCGTTTCTCCCTTGCTGGCACGCGAGCTTTCCCACCGTGCCGGCATCGATCTGGAAGCGCCCCTCTCTGCTCTCAGCCACTTGGAAGAGCTCGCCGCAGTCCTGCGGTCGGCCTGGAGCCTGGTCGAAAGTGGCGAATGGGAACCGTGCCTGGCCGTGGAACCGGCGGATCCCCAGAAGGGCGACCGCCCCAGGTTGCTGGCCTACGCGCCCTATCGCCTCACCCACCGGAAGGACTGGCAGATCGAAGCGGTGCCTTCCATCTCCGAAGCGCTGGAGCGCTATTACGCGCTCCAGGAACCGCTGGCCGATCACGAGCCTTCCCGCAGGGCGCTTCTGGAGGCGATCGCACGCCGGCGCGAGAAAGTGGAAGGTCGACTGGAAGCGCTGCGTAAGGAGCAGGCGCGGGAGAGCGAGGCCGACCGCCTCTTGAGGATGGGCCAGTTGCTCCTTGCCTACCCGCAATGTGTCATCCCCGGCCAGGAGACGGTGCAGATCGAGGGACAGGAGATTCGGTTGGACCCGCATCTCACGCCGGTGCAGAACGCCCAGGCCTATTTCCGCGCCTACCGTAAGGCGCGCCAGGCCGGTGAAAAAACCGTTACCCTGGTGCAAAGCGCCGTGCTCGAACTCGACTGGCTGGCCCAAATGGCAGCCTTGGTTCAGGAGGCAGAGACGTTCGACGAGCTCGCGATCCTGGCCAGTGAACTCACAGAAGCGGGTGTCCTGTCACAAAGCCCGATCGCGGGGCGTAAGAAAGCCGCTCTGCCGCCGCGGAGCTTCCTTACGGAAGATGGTTTCCGCGTTCTGGTGGGCCGGAATGCCCGTCAGAACGAGGAACTCTGTTTCCATCGCGCTCGCCCCCATGACCTCTGGCTCCATGCACGCAACCGACCCGGTGCACACGTCCTGTTGCTGGCCGAAGGTCGTACCCCGTCACCGGAGGCGATCGAATTCGCCGCCGCCCTCGCGGCGTACTACAGCGACGGCCGCGATGAGGCGGCCGTCGAGGTGGACATCACCGAATGTCGCTACTTGCGTCGGCCTGCTTCGCAGCATCCAGGGCTGGTCCACTATAGCCACGAGCGGACGCTTCGCGTCCGTCCCCGACATCCGGAGTCCGATCTGTGAAAACAGGGTGCGGATGCGCCCTCCGCCTTACGCCTCGCCCAGACGCTCTTCCAGGTATTCGATCGCGTCGCCCACGGTGCGGATCTTTTCCGCTGCCTCGTCGGGGATCTCGATATTGAACTCTTCCTCCAGCGACATGATCAGTTCGACCAGATCGAGCGAGTCCGCGTTCAGATCTTCCACGAACGAGGCCTCGGGAGTGATCTGCGATTCGTCCACACCTAGCCGTTCCGCGACCAGAGCCTTCAGGCGCCGCAGGACGTCGTCCGAGATCATGTACACACCTCCTTGAAGGACTTGGCCCTCTTTCCGCCACCGGACGGATTACACGCTCAGGTGTGCCGGGGAGCATAACGTTTGAGCACGGTCCCCAGCACGCCGTTCACAAACCGCCGCGAGCTGCTACTGCCAAAGCGCTTGGCCAGCTCTACCGCTTCGTTGATCGCTCCTTTCACCGGGATGTGGGCATCGTCCGCGAAAAGCAGCTCATAGATCCCCAGGCGCAGGATATTCACATCGATCCGGGCCATCTGTTCCAGCGGCCAGTTCGGCGCGGCCTCCACGATGAGTGCGTCGATCTCCTGCCGGTGCGCCAGCACCCCTCGAAGGAGTTGTCGTGCAAAGTCAGCCGCTTCTGGGGGAAATTGACGTTCTCCTAGGTGCCGCTCGAGCACTTCCCAAGGGTCGTGGGAAGCGAGATCTGCCTCAAATAGGGTCTGAAGCAGGACGATGCGCACCTGATGTCGCACGTGGGCCACGCTAGCTACCTCGCGACGTCCACGATGTAAATGTTCACCGTATGGACATCCAGGCCGAGCATCCGTTCAATTGCCTCGGCCGCTGCCTGCTGGACTGCCTTGCCCACCTGCATCCAGTTCGCGTCCCGCTTTACCGTCAGGTAGATACTGGAGTGCACGCCATCGTCGTGCAGGTTGATCCGTACAGCGCGGCCGAATTCCTCCGGGGAACGCAGGCGCCGGTTCCCGGGGGTATAGGCGTTCAGGCAGGCAACCCCTGGGACCGACGCCGCCGCCAGGGCGATGATGGCCGCCACCACGTGAGGGGAAACCCGGATCGTGCCCTGCCGTTCTTCCATGCGCACACCCCCGGGATCAAACAGACCGAGGCATTGCTTCCCGCGCAGTATACCCGCAAGCGGCCCGGGTGTCAAATGCGCGAGGATCCGCCACGCGGCGTCACTCCAGGCGGAGCGTCACCCGGCCAAGCGCGATCAGGTCGCCCGGTGCGATGGGAACGGGCCGGCCAATGCGCGCGCCGTTCAGGAAGGTGCCGTTCGTGCTGCCCAGATCTTCCAACCACCAGCGGTTCTCCCGCCAGGTGAGCAAGGCGTGATTGGCGGAGAGGAACTCGTCGTCCAGGGAGACGGTATTGTCCAGCCCTCGGCCAATCGAGGAGATGGCAGCAAGCGGGAAACGCGCCCCCGCCTCGAGACCTGTAGGGCCCGGGTCGACCAGCACCAGGTGTCCGAACACGCTCGAGCGTACCGGAAGCGGTTTGCGCGCAGCGCGCCGAAGCTCTGTCCCCACGACCAGCATCACCAGGGCCACAAATAGGTACAGGAGCACCACGAGCGCTAAGCGAAGGAGCAGGAGGTGCCCCTCGGGCGCAAACCCACCCACCTCACTCCTCCTCGTAGTAGAGGTCGGTCTGTCCCAGCGTCAGGCGATCCCCAGGCCTCAGGACACACTCCTGGACCGGTTGTCCATTCAGGAGCGTACCGTGGGTGCTCCCCAAGTCTTCGATCGCGAACTGCCCGTAGCGGAGGACAATCCGCGCATGATGGCGGGAAACGAGCGGATCGTCCAGAATAACGTCGCTGTCCCGGGCACGTCCCAGGAGGATCTGGGGACGATCCAGCGGTACCCGATAGGTCCGGCCCGCCCGGTCCAGATAGCGGAGCGCTGCTCCTGGCAGAGCGGCCGTCGGCCGTGACGTCCCCATAGCGGGGGTCCACTCCAGCTCCGCGGTATCCTCTCCGAGTTCTTCCGCAGTTGCCAGGTGCGCCCGCACGCGCACGCGGCCACGCCGGACGGCCGCCTCCGCCTGGAGGATGACGCGGGGACGCGCCAGCAGCGTAAACCCGTTCTCCCGCGCCCGATCGACGATGAAGCGGGCCATTTCGCGCTCCAGCGCGGCCCGTGCCGGCGCCAGGTCGGCCAGGTCGTCTGGGTGCAGGGAGACAACGTAGCGGTTGGGAACCAGGACCGCGCCCACGCCGGCGCGCTGCTCCGATTCCATGGCCCGCTCCAGCCGCTTGGCGATCTCGGCCGGCTGGACAGGGCTTCGCAGGAGGTGGGCGAGGGATCCTTCGAGCAGTTCCTCCACGAATTCTTCAAAGCGACTCAGGGCGCTCAACTTTTCCCCTCCCCCCCGGAGCCCGCTCCTCCTAACCGCGGGGGCGAAAGGTAGATCGGTTGTAGCGCGACCAGGTCATCGCCTTCGGGGTTTTCCTGGAGACGACGCCAGGCCATCTCCGCGAGGTACCCAGCGCGACGCGCGGAAAGGGCGGCCGATGCCAGAAGGGCTCGGCGGCCAAGACGCTCCTGGAGCGCCGTTTCCATCTCCCGATCGATCTCACCACAGAACACGGTCGTACGGTCTGTCTCCTGGATCAGGGCATCCAGGGTAAGGTTGCGGAAATCGCTCACCCGTTGCCAGCGGCCATAGCGAGTCTGGAAATGGGTGCAGATCAGGCGGTTCCGCCCGGCTTTCAGGATCGCGCACACCGGCAGTACCAGGGAGGAAAACGGGTAGGCCGCAATGTCCGGCGTAGGAAAGCCCACGATGGGCAGGCCTAAGGCGCTCGCCAGCCCTTTGCCCAGGCTGAGGGCCACCCGCAGCCCATTGAACGACCCTGGCCCCAACGCCACGGCGATACCTCTGAGATGGGCAGGCCGACACCGAGCCAGTTCCATCAAGTGCTCAACAACAGGAAGGAGCTGCGCGGTCGCCGCAGTCCCGGTTTCCCAAGTGGTTTCGGCGCGGAGCGACTCCCCGTCGAACAACGCCGCGCTGGCCGTAGCGGTCGAAGTATCCAGCGCCAGGATCATAGTCGCGCCCCCCTAGCCCCGAAAGGCACTCCGTTTGAACGCCTCCGCCAAGCTCCGATAGCGCTCTCCATACGGCTGCATCCGCACGACCCGCTTGGTTTCGCTCAAGTAACTGAGGGAGATCAGCAAGTGTTCTTCCGGCGTGGCCTCTGGCACCCGATCTGCCCACTCTACCGCACAGACCCCTGAGCCGTGAAAATAGTCCTGCAATCCCAGCAAGAGTGCTTCCTGTAGGCTACGGATGCGGTACAGGTCGATGTGGTAGAACGGCATACTCCCGTGCTCCACATCCCCCCGGTACTCCCAGATCAGGGTAAAGCTCGGGCTGGTCACCGGGCCCTGGACTCCCAGGCCCTCCGCGATCCCCTGAATGAAGGTCGTCTTCCCGCTGCCAAACTCGCCGACGAACAGCAGCACGTCCCCAGGCTCAAGCAGACGGGCCAGGCGTACACCGAGCCGACGGGTCTGCTCGGCGCTATGACTGACAAAGTCGAGCCAGAAGTCCCCCTTGTCCCACAACGCCATCGTGACGCTCCACGCGGGTTTGTCATTCATTCTAACACAAGCGCACCGGCCGCTCAAGTAATCCAGCCGTAGGGGCGTAGGCGACGGCAGTGCCGTCGCCTACCGAATCCCCCAAAAGAGCGTCGGCGCTCACGCGCGGCTCTCCTGCCCCTTCCCCTGAAGATCACGAAGGCTTGGTTTCGCCTCCTCCAGGGCGCGCCGCCCCCACGACAGGCCTGTCTCGAAGGCGCGCCGGTTCAGCTCCTCCGTCCCGGCCGGGACCGAATCCAGGATGGCGCTCAGCATCCCGTCCTCGCTGATCACCTGGGCCACCGCAGTGAAAAAGCCCAGCATCACGATGTTCGCGACCACGCTGCGTCCCAGCTCTTCCGCCAGGCGCGTGGCCGGAACGGCGTAGAGCCGCACCCTTGAGGATTCCTCCTCTGGTCGAACCAGGTCCGCGTCCACCAGGAGCAAGCCGCCCGGAGCCAGCTCGTGCCGGTAGCGCTCATAGGCGGGCTGGGACATGGCAACGAGCACATCTGGCCGCAAGAGGTGGGGATACAGGATCGGCTCGTCGGAGATGATCAGCTCCGCGCTGCATGCTCCACCGCGCGACTCGGGGCCGTAGCTTTGGGTCAACGTCGCGTGCCGCCGGTCGAACAGCGTAGCTGCCTTACCGGCGATATATCCAGCGAGAATGATCCCCTGGCCGCCGAAGCCGCAGAAGCGAATCTCCACATGGGCCATCCCTGCCTCCCTCTCTCAGGGCTCGCCTTCCCGGTCCGCCGGGCGGAGCTTCTCCAGCACAGCTTCCCGCCTCTGGCCGTAGTGGGTTTCCCGCCACAGCCAGTCGCGAAACTCCAGATAACTGGGGCGGTCCAGGTTGACGAAGGTGCCTACCAGGATCGGTCCGCCGAAGTAGAGATCGGCTTCGCGCGGATCGGCAGCGTGGCGGACGATGCTCTTTTCCCGATAGTAACGCATCATATCGAGCCCGCTTCCCAGGCGGTTGCTACGGCCGTAGAGCGTGGGGCACGGGGAAATCACTTCCACGAAGCTGAACCCGCGCTTTCCCAGGGCTTCGATCAGCGTGTGCTCCAGCTGCCGCACGTGGAGGGTCGTCCAACGCGCCACATAGATCGCCCCACTCGCCGCTGCCAGGTAGGGCAGGTTGAACGGAGGCTCGTAGTTCCCGTATGGTGTGGTGGAGGTACGTGCGGCGATTGGGGTGGTCGGGGCGACCTGTCCCCCGGTCATGCCGTAGTTCAGGTTGTTGACGCAGATCACCGTGATGTCCAGATTGCGGCGGGCCGCGTGGATGAAATGGTTCCCTCCAATGGCAATGAGGTCGCCGTCGCCAGAAAAGACCACGACCTTCAGCTCCGGGTTGGCCAGCTTCAATCCGGTAGCAAAGGGGATCGCCCGCCCGTGGGTGGTGTGGAAGGAATCCAGGCGCACGTACCCGGCGACGCGGCCCGCACAGCCAATCCCGGAAACGACGCACACCTTGTCCAGTTCGAACTCCGTCTGAGTCAGCGCGCTCAGGAAACAGCTCAGCGCCGTGCCAAGCCCGCACCCCGGGCACCAGATGTGCGGGATGCGGTCCTCGCGCAGCAAGGCGTCGAAGGGATGGCGTTCGCCCGTTTCCAGTTCCCGCGCCACCTCCTGAGGCGGTACCCAGTGGCAGGCTTCGCTGAGCAGCCGTTGTTCGATGCGGTCCAGGCGGTCCATTTCAGGCATACGTTCCTCCTCGCGCCCCCTCGCGGATCGCTTCCAGGATGGCATCGGGGTGGATGATGTCCCCTCCCAGGTGAGGGACCAGAATGGTCGCGGCGCGGCCGGCCGCACACCGTTCGACCTCCAGGGCAATCTGACCGGCGTTGATTTCGGGAACTACCAACGCCCGCACCTGCCCAGCCAATTCCCGCACGCGCTTCTCGGGAAAAGGCCAGACCGTCACCAGCTTCAGCAGGCCTACCTTCAACCCCTCTGCACGTGCCTGCCGGATGGGCAGCAGCGACACGCGCGCAGAGATGCCATAGGACACGACGATCACCTCGGCGTCTTCGGTGCCCTCCTCCTCCACGATCACGATATCGTCGACGTTGCGCCGGATCTTGTCGATCAGCCGCTGTACGTACCGCACCTGGGCCGCAGCCACCGTCATGGGATAGCCCCGCTCGTCGTGGGTCAGACCGGTCACGTGAAAACGATACCCCTCTCCAGCGATCGCCATCGGGGGAACCAGGTCCTCGTCCACCGCGAAGGGCCAGTATCGGTCGGGAGGCACGTTCGGTCGGCGACGGGAGACCAGCCGAATCTCCTCTGGCGGCGGGATCACGACGCGCTCTGTCATGTGGCCGACGGCCTCATCCGTCATGATCAGCACCGGCGTGCGGTACTTCTCGGAGAGGTTGAACGCGGTAATGGTCACATCGAACAGCTCCTGGGGCGATGCCGCGGAAAGCGCGATGATCTCGTAGACCCCGTGGCTCCCCCAGCGCGCTTGCATCATATCCCCCTGGCCGACCAACGTGGGCAGGCCGGTCGACGGGCCGGCGCGTTGCACGTTCACCACCACGCAGGGCGTCTCGAGCATGATCCCGAGCCCGAGGTTTTCCATCATCAAGCTGAATCCAGGGCCCGAGGTCGCGGTCATCGATTTTACCCCTGCCCAGGAGGCGCCCAGAATAGCCGCCATAGAGGCGATCTCGTCCTCCATTTGCACAAAGACCCCGCCGACCTTCGGCAGCCGCTCTGCCATGCGCTCCGCGATCTCCGTCGCGGGGGTAATCGGGTAGCCAGCGAAGAAGCGGCACCCGGCCGCGATCGCTCCCTCGGCACAGGCCACATCGCCGCTGATGAAATGCTCGCCGACGAGCGTCCCCTCTTCGGGCATAGATCCCTCCTGCTGTGTCCTTTAGCTGCCTGGTCCTGCGGTTGCGCTTGTTCCCTGCGTCCCGGTGGGCAAGGCCCAGAGGCGCACGCAGCGGTCCCAGCCTCCTGTGGCGAGGAAACGCCCGTCGGGCGAAAAGGCCAGCGCCCACACCGGATCGCCCAGGCGGGCAACAGCTATCGGCCGCTGTCCAGAAACCTCCCACACACGGACCTGGCCGTCTAGGGAAGCAGAAGCCAGGAAACGGCCATCGGGGGAAAAGGCGACCGCGTTTACGCCGGCCGTATGCCCCTCGAGCCGACCGAGCGGCTCATCGCTGCCCGAATCCCACAGGAGTACCGTGCCATCCCACGAGGCAGAAGCGAGCAAACGGCCATCGGGCGAAAACTGCAGCCCGTGGACGGCATCTGCGTGGCCTCGGAGCGTCGCCACGGGGCGTGCCCCCGCGCTATCCCAGAACCGAACCGTGCCGTCGCGGCCTCCGGAAGCCAACAGCTGCCCACCCGGCGACCAGGCGACCGCGAACACCTCCCCCTCATGCCCCTCGAGCACGGCCAGCGGGCGGCCATCGCGGGTGGCCCAGAGGCGCACCGTGCCGTCTTCTGAGGCGGAGGCCAGCTCCATTCGATCCGGGGAAAAGGCGACCGCCAGCACCCCACCGCGGTGCCCCTCCAACGAGCGCATGCGCCACTCCTCGCCAGCCTTCCACCACAGCTCCACCCGGGAGCCCTTGCCGATAGCCAGCAAAGAACCGTCGGGGGCGAGCGCCACCGTCTGCAAGGGTGGCGGGAACGCGAGCCGGTCGAGCTCCGTGAGATCCGCCCCATCCAGCCAGTAGACGGCGTTTGCGCCTTCGACCGCCAAAGCGTGGCCGTCCGGGTACCAGGCCAGTGCGGTTATCCAGTCTCCCTGCCAGCGCGCGACTTCCACAAGGACGGCTTCCGCCCCTGGCGTAGGAGAGGAGACGGCTGTGGCCTCGGACGTGGGCAAGGAAGCTGGCGTGGTCGGGCGTTGTTCGGGCGTCTGCCGGGGCAGGGGGGACACGACCGCCGTTTCTGCAACCGTGGCGACAGGGCTCGGGGGAATGGCAGTCGTCGGAGCAGGGGTAGCCAAAGGTGGCTCGGGCGAAACTCCGCCGACACAACCGCCGATCAGCACCCACCCACACAGAACCAGGAGTACTTTGCGCATCCCCTTGCTCCCGATGCCGCGCCACCGGTCAGATGTACAGGCGTTCCGGATCCACCTCCTCCCGCAGAATGCGCAGCTCTTCTGCGGTGGGTGGCTCGTTTTCTTCCAGGTGCTCTGCGATCAGGAGTTCGAAACCGGTGCTCTCCTTCACCTGCTCCACGGTCACCCCCGGCTGCAGCCGGAGCAGCATCATCCGCTTGGTCTCGGGGTGAAAGCCCAGCACGGCCAGGCTGGTCACCACGCGGTAGGGGCCGGTGCCCGGCGGGAGGCCGGCTGCTTCCCGCGCACCCGGGCCAGTCAGGTAACCGGGTGTGGTGACAAAGTCGACCTTTTGGACAAAGCGACGCTTCTCATGCTGCATCAGGATGATCGTACGCCAACAATGCGAACCGACGTCGTTGCCTCCCCCACTCCCCGGAAGGCGCACGCTCGGCCGGTCGTGCGTACCCCCAATGACTGTGGAGTTCAGGTTGCCGTAGGGGTCGATCTGAGCGCCACCCAGGAAACCGTACTCGATGAAACCACGCTGGGCCGTCTCGATGATGTCACAGATGCCCGAAGCTGCGATCGCCCGGTAGAAGGTGCGCGATTCGCCGACGGCTCGCGGCAGCCTCTTCAGAATGGCCCCTGTCCCTCCGAACTCAAAGACCGGGATCAGGTTGGGGGCGTGCATCCTTTGGGCAAGCGCGGCGGCCAACATGGGCACACCCGTGCCGATGAACGCGGTCGTACGGTCCTCCATCAGCCGCGCTGCCGTACAGATGAGCAGTTCGGTCGGGCTATAGGATAGCCGGTCCATCGCTCACCTCCCAAGGACGGCCCGCCGGAGCTCGGCCAGCCGGTCCCGGCCGATCCGGTCCAGGTACTCCTCGTGGTTCCGGACCCCGTAGACGTACGTATGGAGGTACTCTTGCATCCCTTCCTCGGTCCGAGAGGCCTCCAGGAACTCGCGCATATGTTGCTCATCGCGCTCGTAGAGGTAGGCCATCTCACCGGGATGGGATCCAAAGGGCGCATGGACGACGGCATCCACTAGGTAATAGGGGATGATCGTGCGGTCGGGGTAGCGACGGATCTCTTCGGTATCGACGATCTCTTCCGCACTGATGATCAGCCGCTTGCTGGCGCGCGCCATCTCGAAAGCGAAACCGCTGATGCCGTCGATCTGGGCGTTGCCGTAGCAATCCGCGCGGTGAACGTGGATCAACCCCACATCGAGCACCAGCGCAGGTACCAGGCAGACCTTCTCCCCGGTGAAAGGGCACTCGGCCACCTTGGCCGCGCTATAGCGGAAGGTATCTGTCCCAAGCATCGATTTGATCGGCAGGAAGGGCACTCCCATTGCAGCCGCCTTCATCCGCCAGGCAATGGCTCCATTGCTCCACTCGACCAGTTTCAACCGGCCACTTTCCGCGGCCCGTCGGAGCACAGAAGACACGCCGTGGATCTCCAGCCCGTGGTAGGTGATGTCCATCGCGGAGATCAGACCCGCGGCAACCCACAGGTCCAGCTCGAGAACCCCCTGCCCCACGGCACGGAGGTTCTTCTTCCCCTGACGGACGATCTCGCGGGCCAGGGACATCGGACAGCGCACCGTGCCGTAGAGTTCGGTGCCCACATAATCGCCGTCGTGGACAAACCGTGCGATCGCCTCCTGTTCCGTCATCCGCTTGTCCTGGAACCCTTTGGGCTTCTGGGTGAAATTCCACTCACGGAATTCCACCATGCTGTAGGGCTGAAGCAGTTCGCCCATCCCCGACTCTAGCACGCGCATAGGGCACCCTCCTTTCTTCTCCGCCTGCATCCGGAAAAAGAAAGGCCAGGCACTCTTCGCGATCGGTAGCTGCCTGGCCGAGAATGGGAACGAGCGAGGCCACTACACCCGGGCCCCACTACCCGTGGGGGACTGCCCACATCCTGGTGCATCGGATTGTCCCTCGCGCCATCCTTGGACGTCCGACCGGATTCTAGCACACTTCCAGCACGGGTGCAACCGGGGTTGACCGCCCCGGGAGTCTGCGCTATCATGAATGGCGAACGCGTGAAGGCAAGGGCTGGGCGATGGCGGATAACCATCTTGGGCTATTCACCGATTTTTACGAGTTCACCATGGTTCAGGCGTACCTGGAAGAAGGGCTGACCGAAGACGCCGTCTTTAGCCTGTTCGCTCGCAGCCTGCCTCCGCGGCGGAACTTCCTTGTGGCCTGTGGCCTGGACACGGTGCTCGACTACCTGGAGACCGTTCACTTCGACCAGGAGGACCTGGTCTATCTCCGCTCCCTTGGCAAATTCTCCGAGCGCTTCCTCCAATGGCTCGGGGATTTCCGCTTCACGGGGAGCGTCTATGCCGTCCCCGAGGGGACCCCGATCTTTGCCAACGAGCCGGTGCTGGAGATCGTGGCTCCGCTGCCTCAGGCCCAGCTCGTCGAGACCTTTGTGATGAACCAGATTCACCTTCAGACCGTCCTGGCTTCCAAGGCCCAGCGGGTGGTGACCGCGGCTGCCGGGCGGCCGGTTGTCGATTTTGGCCCACGGAGGATGCACGGGGTCGACGCGGCCCTGAAGGCGGCCCGCGCGTTTTACATCGCCGGAGTCTCCGCGACGTCGAACGTCCTTGCCGGCAAGCTCTATGGGGTGCCCGTGACGGGCACCATGGCGCACAGCTATGTGCAGGCCCACGAGGACGAGGTGGACGCCTTTCGCGCGTTTGCGCGGCGTTACCCGGAGACGGTCCTCCTGGTGGATACCTACGATACGCTGGCTGGTGTGCGCAAGGTGGTGGACCTGGCCCGCGCATTGGGCGATGATTTTCGCATCAAAGCGGTGCGGCTGGATTCGGGTGACCTAGTTTCCCTCTCCCGAGAAACGCGGAAGATCCTGGATGAGGCCGGCCTGCAGCGGGTCGGGATCTTTGCCAGCGGCGGGCTCGACGAGGACAGGATCGCGCAGCTCCTTGCGGCCGGGGCCCCGATCGACGGGTTCGGGGTCGGCACCTATATGGGGGTGTCCCACGATGCTCCGGACCTCGATATCGCCTACAAACTCTGCGAGTACGCGGGCAAGGGACGCCTCAAGTTGAGCAAAGGTAAGCCGGTGCTTCCCGGTCGCAAGCAGGTCTTCCGCCTGATCGAGAATGGCCAAGCGGTGCGGGACGTAATCGCACGGGCAGACGAGGATCTGCCAGGGAGGCCGTTGCTGCAGCCTGTGATGGTCGGGGGCCACAGGCTGCCAGCGGGCCGCGTCGACATCGAATCGGCGCGCAGTTACGCCAGGGAGCAAATCGCCCTCCTGCCGGACCGCGTGCGCGCATTGGCTCCGGCCCAGCCGCCCTATCCGGTGGAGATTAGCCCCGGACTGCTTCGCCTTCAGAAAGAATTGGAACGCACGCTCGTTCGTCCCTGAACCAGTAGGCCCGTGGATGGAGCGAGGTGCACCATGGCCAAGCCCGAGGAGATCCTGCAAAAGGGGGACGCCCTGCTCGTCGTGGATGTGCAGAAGGACTTTTGCCCAGGGGGTGCCCTGCCCATCGAAGGTGGCGACCAGGTCGTCCCTGTCCTGAACCGCTGGATTGCCGTAGCCGTCCAAAAGGGGATCCCGATCTACCTTTCGCGCGACTGGCATCCCTTGCGCCATCCGAGCTTCCAGCGGCATGGGGGACCCTGGCCTCCCCATTGCCTCCAGGACAGCGACGGAGCACGGTTCCACCCCGATTTGTTGGCCCCAGAAGATGCGATCGTGGTGACAAAAGGGGTGCGCTTCGACCAGGACCAGAACTCGGCCTTCGATCAGACCGGGCTGGCGGTCCAGCTGCGCAAGGATGGGGTACGGCGACTCATCGTGGGGGGGCTGGCCGAGGACGTCTGCGTCCTGGCCACGGTGCTCGACGGCCTTCGGGAGGGCTTCGAGGTCATCCTGATCCTGGACGGAACCCGCCCGGTGACCCCTGATGGCGGGGAACAGGCGCGCAAGAAGATGAAAGAAGCTGGGGCCCACTTCGAACGGACGGACTGACCGGATGGCGCGTCAACCGGGGTCGCGCAGACGCGGACCAACCAGGTCGCTTCTCCTGGGAGAGCTTCACCACGGCTACCGGAAGGCGCCCGCAGCGGCGGCCTTGCTTGGGACGCTCGTCCTTGTGGTGTCATGCGGGCCCGGAGCACTTCTTCCGGCAACACTCCCCACGGCGGAACAGCCGCTCCACCTGAGGATCGCGGCTGTTCCGGGCGCAGGGCCCCTACTGGAAGCATGCTTTTCGGCGCACCAGGCAGCCCACCCGACCTTTTCCTGGGAATGGATCCCCCAAAGCAGCGAGCGAGCCCTGCAATCGCTGCACGACGGGCGTGCGCAGGTCGCACTGGTAGACCTTTCGTTGCTTTACGGACCCACCACCACGCTCGCCTTCCGGGTTCCTCTGCTGGTCATCGTGCACCCGGACAATCGACTCTCGGATGTCCCTGCACCGGCGGTTGCGGCGTTGCTCAGCGGAAGGGCGGAGGAATGGGCCCAGGTTGGGGGTGACCCCGGGCCTGTGCACGTCTACCTGCCCCCCGACCACGCGGGCGAGGCGCGCGCCTTTGTGGCCCAGGCCTTGGGCAACCGGGCTCTGGCGGGCGACGGAATGGTGTGTATGACTCCCGAGTCTCTGGTCGCTCAGGTGGCCGACGACCGCTATGGGATCGGCCTAGTGCCAGGGACGGTAGCCCTGTCCGGAGTACGGGCCTTGCGCGTGAATGGGTGTCTCCCCTCCGAGCCGTGCTACCCCTGGTGGATCGAGTATTGGTTGGTATGGGACGCAAGCCTCCCCGAGCCTTTACTGCGCGCCACGCGAAGCACCCTGGCCAGCTGCCCCCTGGCACCCCGTTACTGAGGCGCGGCCGGGGGCGGGTTGTCCAAGCGGACGGAAGGACGTAGCTCCACCCGGGCGCGCCAAATCTGGATGGTGTGGCACTGACGACACGTTACCCAGATCTCCTCGCTACGGCTGGGAATCGTATAGCGCTCTACCGCCTGCGGATGCACGGTGAGTCCGTTCTCGTCCTGCCAGCCAAGGATGGCGCCACACGCCTTACAATACCAGGCTTGCGGTTCGGCCACGGTCACTGTCCTCCCCTTGTTTCAGAGGCACCTCCAGGGGGAAGGGCTTCCAGGCGCTCCAGCGCGGCGGTTTCCCGCTCCGCGTCGCTTTCCCAGCCAAGCGCCTCAAAAAGGGCGCGGCTGCGCGCGTAGTATTCCCGGGCTCGCTCGGGAAGGCCCATGCCTTCCGCCAGGCGCCCCAGGTTATGGAGCGTCACCGCCTGGCCGGCGTTGTCCGCGAGCTGCTCGTCGATCCGAAGGGAGCGTTGCAACGCCGATTCGGCTTCTCTCAGACGCCCCATACGGACAAACACCGCGCCCAAGTTATTGAACGTCAGGGCGACCGAAGGCCAGTCGTGCAGCTGGGTGTAGAGCGAGACCGCGCGCCGGTAGTACCTCACCGCCTCGGCGTACTCAGAAAGGGCGTAAGCACAGGCGCCCAGGTTCACGGCAACCGCCGCGAGACCTGCCTTGCGTTCCACACCTGGGATCGCCGCCCGGGCATAGCAGGAAGCCGCCTGACGGTAGGAGGACCGAGCGGCCCGATAGTCCCCCGCCTCGTAGTGCAGCTGGGCTTCCTGGCAAAGCGCGATCGCCCGGCGGAACTGCTCGTCCAGTGGCTTTTGCGCGGTCATCCTTCGCCTCCGTGTAAAGCCAGTGGCCTGCGGTCGCCCAAAGGGCTCGCACGTCCTCAGGCTAGACGGCCCTCACATACTGCATTCCGCCCACCTGCCGTACCAGGCCTTTGAGCTCCATCAGGGTCAGCGTCGAAGAAACCACGGGCATCGGCAGGCCAGCCGCTTCCCCCACCTCGTCGACGTGCATTGGCTCCGCCGTCAGCACTCCCAGGAGCGCCGCCTCGACCGGGCTTTCCGGCACCACTTGCCGGACCTCCTCGTGCCCCAGAACACGATCCAGGCGCAGTTCCTCCAGGATGTCCTCCACGCCCCGGACCAAGCGCGCTCCCTGAAGGATCCAGTCGTGGCAGCCCCGGGAGGCAGGGGACAGGATGGACCCAGGGACGGCAAAGACTTCCCTCCCCTGCTCCGCAGCAAAATCGCAGGTGATCAGAGCGCCGCTCCGTTCGCCGGCCTCGACCACGACGACCCCGAGGCTCAGGCCGCTGATGATGCGGTTGCGCGGGGGAAAGTTCCGCGGTTCCGGTAACGTCCCCAGCGGATAATCGGACAACAACGCACCACAGGCGGCAATGCGCGCGGCCAGTTCGCGGTTGCGCAAAGGATAGACTTGATCGAGCCCGTTCCCGAGCACGGCCACGGTGCGTCCCCCGGCCTCCAGCGCCCCAAGATGGGCCTCGGTGTCGATCCCGAGCGCCAGGCCGCTCACCACGGTCACCCCGTTGCGTGCCAACTCGCGTGCCAGCATTCGGGCGACCTGACGGCCGTAGGCCGTTGGACGCCGTGTTCCGACCAGGGCGACCATCGGCTCGTTCCGTCGAAGGGATCCGCGAAGGTAAAGCAGGGGAGGAGGCGCATAGATATGGCGCAGCCGTTCCGGATACGCCTCATCCTCCCAAGTGAGGAGCCGCACCCCCAGCGCCTGCACCCGGGCGAGCTCCGCCTCCAAATCGAGGCGGCTGCGGGCCTCGACCAGCTTCGCGATACACGCTTCTTCCAGACCGGCCCGACACAACGCTTCCGGGGAAGCCTCCCACGCAGTCTCCGGGTCGCCGAAGTATTCCAGGAGGCGCCGAAGCCGCACAGGGCCGATGAGCGGGGTCAGGTTGAAGCCCAGGTAGTATTTCGCGTGTCCCAACCCGTACCTCCGTTGACGTCCTACCCGCCGCCCAGGCCAAGCGCATTATACCACACCCTGCTGCCCATACGCCCGTGCGAACTGCAAACCGCGCGGTTTTGAACCGGCGGCCGGAGGTGGAGGCGCGCGTCGATCGGGGCGTCCGCCCGGTCACAGGACCATCGCCTTTCTCGGCGCGGGCCGACTGGCAAGAAGCGGGAGGCCGCAAGGAGTCCACTGGACAAACGGTAAAAGCCGTGCTATGATAAAAACATCACACTTCCGACCAGGAGAAAAAGCGTGCAGAAGCGACATGGGGCAGGTTTGAGCGGCCGGCTTGATCTCGCTCCCGAAGAGGCGCGGCGTCTTGCGGGCATTTTACGGGTGGTGCTCGAGGCGATCGACCCTTCGTTTCCGGTCGACCTCAACGAACTGTCCGACCGTCTGGGGCTGACACCAGAGCAGCGCGCACAGCTACGGGCTGCCTTGCGCACCAACGTCACGGCCATCGCGCGTGAGCTGGGCAAGTCCCGGCGCACCCTGTACAACTGGGCGGAGCGCCTGTTACAGTGCATGGTGGAAACCCTGCGCGGTATCCGCGTGGGGCGTCCACCCCGGGCAGGGAGGAATTGATGTCGCCCGAAACGCGACCGCCGCGTGTCGCTTTGACGACGCTGGGCTGTCGGGTGAACTTTGCGGAAACGGACCAGCTTCGGGGCGTGTTGGCGGGGGCTGGATACTGCTTGGTGCCGTTCGAGGAGGAGGCGGACGTCTACATCGTCAACACGTGTACGGTAACCCACGTCGCGGATCGCAAATCGCGCCAGCTGTTGCGACAGGCTGCCCGACGGAACCCGCGGGCGGTCGTCGTCGCCGCGGGTTGTTACGTGGATGTTGCCGCCCAGTTGCTCTCCCGCCTGGAGGGAGTCGACCTCGTGCTCCGGAAAGAGGACGAGCCGTTTCTGGTTTCCAGGCTCGAGGTGGCGCTACGGCAGCGAGGGCTCCCGGCTCCCCATCCACGTACGCCGCCTCAGCGGGTGTTCTCGCCTGCCAGCCGGGCGAGGGCGCTGATCAAGGTACAGGACGGCTGTGACAACCGCTGCCATTACTGTATTGTGGCTATCGCCCGGGGCCCAGCACGCAGCCGACCGGCCGAAGAGGTGCTGGAGGAAGTTCGGGCGGCCGAACGGGCCGGCTATCGCGAGATCATCCTGACTGGGGTCAACCTGGGGGCCTACCGCGGTCCTAACGGGGAAAGGCTCGACTGGCTCGCCCGACGCATCCTGGAGGAAACCCGCATCGAACGCATCCGCTTCAGCTCCATCGAACCCCAGGACTTCCCTTTGGGCCTGCTCGATCTATGGCCTGAACCGCGCCTTTGCCGCCATTTCCACTTGCCTTTACAAAGCGGCTGTGACCGCGTGCTAGAACGCATGGGCCGACACTACCGCTGGGCAGATTACCGCCGGTTGGTGGCCACCATCGTCGAGCGGGTTCCCGATGTGGCACTGACGACCGACCTGATCGCTGGTTTCCCCGGCGAGACCGAAGAAGAGTTCCGGGAAAGCCTAGCAGCTGTGTCTTCGCTCCCGTTCAGCGATCTGCACATCTTCCCCTTCTCCCCGCGGCCAGGGACACCCGCTGCCACGATGCCGGAACAGGTGTCCCCGGCCGTACGGAGACAGCGGTGCGAAGCGCTCCACGCGCTGGCACACGAATTGGCCATCCGCTTCCGAAGTCGCTTTGTCGGGCGCACGTTGTCCGTGCTCTGGGATGGTCGGCAGGGCGAACGGTGGAGCGGGCTAACGGACAACTACCTGAGGGTCGTGACTTGCTCCGATGGGGACTGGCTCGGCCAGGTAACCCCGACCCGGCTTCAGTCTCTGCAGGGAACCACCTTGCAGGGCGAGATCGTTTTCGACCGCAGCCAAGAGAGTGGTCAAAACGGCGCTTTTGGTGTATAATCAAAAGGGTCAAGGCGAAGGAGGAGACCATGACGGCGGATATTCGGCAACTGCTGGGCAGGATCCACGCCCTCAACGGCGTCTCCCTTGCCGCCGTCGTCGCCAGCGACGGGCTGCTGATCGAGGGAGTAGCTGATGCGGGGGTCGAGGTGGACCCGATTTGTGCGGTCGCCTCCAATGGCCTGGTGATGGCCGAAGCGGTCGGACGCGAGATTAACAAGGGGGGAGCCATCCAGGCGATCCTGGAGTTCGACAACGGGGTGGTCGTCTTGGAGCCCCTGGGCGACGATGCGATGGTCTTGGTCGTTTCCGACCGCCGTGAGAACTTGGGGCGCATCCGTTTCCTACTGAGGCAGCTGCACGAGCCCTTGAGCCAGGCGGTCCGTGCCATCTGAGCGCCATTTGCCCTGGACGCCCGGGATCGCACGACACCGGGCGCGTGCGCAAGTGGACGGGGGAAAAGGAAATGGAACCGCAGTTGAGCAGTCTGATCGTCTCGTTAGAGGAGAAAGAAGCTATCGATGCGTGCCTGAAGCGACTGGTCGAGGACACCGGAGCCACCCACGCCATGCTCTTGGACAAAAGTGGCCAGGTGATCTCGAGCCACGGCGCCGTGGAACGCCAAGACATCACGGCCCTGGGGGCGCTCCTTGCGGGCACCTTTGCCTCCTCTCGCGAGGTCGCGCGGCTCCTCCGCGAACGCGATTTCCGCGTCCTGTTTCAGCAAGGGGTCCGGGAGAACATCTTTACCGCGCTGGTGGAAGACCAGTGGATGCTCGCCATTGTGTTCGACAAAGGGACCCACATCGGATTGGTCAAGGTGCTCACCAAGAAGGCGACCGAAGAGCTGGCAGCGATCTTGGAGCGCGTCCGCCAGGAAGGCAAGCTGCGCGATGAGGTGTTGAGCACGAGCTTCCGGACCTCGATGGAGGACACGATCGACCTGCTCTTCCGTGACTGACCCTACCCCGAGTGGTCGGCAGGAACAGCGGGATCACGCGTGTAGGAAAGAGGGGCCAGGATGGCGCTGATCAATATCGCGGCTCGTGAGATCCACTGCAAGATCGTGTATTACGGGCCGGGTCTGAGCGGGAAGACCACCAACCTGAAGTACATCCACAGCCAGGTCCCCAAGGAAGCAAAGGGAGAACTTTTGTCCATCGCGACCGAAACCGAGCGCACGCTCTTCTTCGACTTCTTGCCGCTTGACCTGGGGCGGGTACGCGGGTTCCAGACCCGCTTTCACCTGTACACGGTCCCCGGTCAGGTGCTTTACGAGCGCACGCGGGTCGCGGTGCTCAACGGGGCGGACGGCGTCGTCTTTGTGGCCGACTCGCAACGGAACAAACTGGAAGAGAACGTACGTAGCCTGCAGGAACTTGCCCGCAACATCACCCGGCAAGGCAAGCGCTTCGCCGAGTTCCCGGTGGTGTTGCAGTACAACAAGCGCGACCTGCCAAACGCGCTGCCAGTGGCCATTCTGGACCGCTATCTGCGTTACAAGACCAGCGATGGGCAATTGGTAGAGCGGTTCGAGGCCGTAGCTACGACCGGGCGTGGGGTTTTCGACACGCTGAAAGCGATCAGCAAGCTCGTCATCAGCAGACTCTGAGCCGATTCGGTCACAGCAGGATCCCGGTATGCCTTTGCAAGGCGATTTGAGCGACTTCAGCCTGAGCGATATCATCCAGCTGGTCGACCTCAGCAAGCAGACCGGGGCGGTTCATATCGTGGGGAATCTAAAGGGGAAGGAGATCGAGGGTTGGATCTACTTTCGCAACGGCCAGGTTATCTCCGCACGGGTGGGGCGCCTGCCAGCCGAGGAAGCGCTGTATACGCTCTTTGCCCTTCAGAGCGGTTCGTTCGTTTTCGAGGAGGGGGTCGATCTGCCTCCCAGGGAGATCACCGCTAGCAACGAAGTGCTCATCATGGAGGGGGTACGACGGGTCGACGAGTGGGGAGCGTTCCTCGAGAAGGCGCCCCCGCTCAACACCGTGGTGGGGCTGGTGACCGCGCCGGACGAGCGACTGCAGGAGATCAGCCTGGAGCCCGAGGAATGGCGTATCCTCACGCTGGTGGACGGGCGCAACACGATCGCCCAGATCGCGGAGCGGAGTGGCCTGGGAGAGGTGCGCACGTGTCAGATCATCGCCCGTCTGATCGAGGCCGGCCTGGTTGAGGAGAAGCAGCTCCGGGTCGGAGAGCTCGTCTTCCAGGAATTGGGGCGCATTGCCTCCGAGAACTTGGGCCACTCCGCGCGCGTGCTGCTCGAGGACGCGTTTCGCCGCCAGGGGATCCCCGCAGGTGGTGACGCCACTCCGGCCCAGGTGCAGGCGGTGTGTACCGCCTTTGAGCGTTCCATCGCCCTGCTCGTCGGCCCCTCCAGAGCCCGCCGGCTGGCCGAGGAAATGCGGGCTCGTGCCAGGGAACTCTACGGCGAAGCGGCCTGGGATGCGGCGCCGGAGGGGTAAAGGAGGTTCAGGGACATGATCCAGCGATACCGGTTCGTGCTGGAAGCCATCGCTACCGTGTTGATCGCCGGCATCATCGGCGTCCTCATCGCTTTCTACGGCCGGATCATCGGGCCGAAGGAGCAGCCCACCCCCGTGGTCATCAACGAGGTCTACTTCGCCTACCTGGCGAACGACCCCGCTCCGCACCAGTGGATCGAACTGTACAACAACCGCGTATCCGAGTGGATGCGCCTGCAGGGGTGGCGTTTGGAAACGTCGCAGGGCCAGGTGCGCCTTCCCGAGATGCTCCTGCCCCCCCAAGGGTACGCGATCGTCGCGTCCTCGCGGGAACAGTTCCTGACGGACCATCCCGGCTATCCCGGGTTGGTCGTGTCTCCTCTGGAGGCATGGCCCGGGTTGGATCCGCGGAACGACTTCCTGATCCTGCGCAATGCTCAGGGAGACCCGGTCGATGCCCTGAACTGGGGACAGGCCAGCGGGGGTCCCGGGGACGTGCGCCTGTGGAACAACCCGGCCTTTGCCCCGGGGGGAGGCGTGCCCTGGCTCTTGAACAAGGACAAGACCGTGCGCAACGACCATTCCCTCGAGCGCAAGGTCGTGGGACGCGACCTGGACCTGCCCCAGGACTTCATGCGGCAGCCTTTCCCCTCCCCGGGCACGGTCAATCCCCCGGCCACAACCCGCGCTGCCCAGCTGCTGCTGATTGACTGGACCAACGTCGCTTCCTTTGCCGGGGGCATCCTGCTTTGGGTCGCCTTCGTCTACGTCGCGCTCATCGCCCGGCGCTTCGAGGCGCTGACCCACCAGCGCACCTTTTGGCAGGCCATGCTCGTGGCACCTTCCGGAATCCTGGTCTACAATATCATTCAAGCCTACGGATTCCTCTCCCGGGGCGCAATGAACGATCGGGAGAAGTGGTGGGGCTTCAGCTTTCTGTTCGGCTCCGCGCTCTTGTGTACCGTTCTGGCCTACATCTTCCGCCGCCGCGCCCGGCGCATCCTGGAGGGTTAAGCCATGTCGTGGTTCCATCCGCAGTTCGCTGTCTGGTTGCCGATGCCCGCCCTGCTGTTGGACGTAGGGTTCCTGCTGCTCGCGGTCGTGTTGTTCTGGTATGCGCGCATCCTTGGCCGGCTCCTGGCAATGGTCCAGCGACCGCCGCTGGATGCCTGGGTGCGGATCGCCGGATGGATCCTGATCCTGACTTTTTCGCTCCCCCACTATTACGTGAGCGCGGTGATCTACCCGCATTTCCTCAACGAAGCGGCCGCCTTGGGGCATCCAGATATCCTGCCCCAACTGTGGGTTTGCCGCACGATTTCCTTCTTCGGCATGATGGTTGCTGCGATCCTGGCCTTCGTGCCGGGGTTCCTATATTACCGCTGGACGAGCGAGTGAGCGCCCCGGCGACGGAGGAATCCCTTGCCAACCCCGAGACGACGCTTCCTTGGTGTGGGCGCGCTGGCGTTGCTCCTTGCGGCCGTTTCGTGCGGTACACCCGCGACCACCTTGTCTCCGAGGGAGATACGTGCACCCACGGACACCCCGAGGGAGACACCTGCACCCACAAACACCTGGTTGCCGCCAGCAACCCGGACCACCCCCGGCGGGCCAGAAGAGCGTTCCGACGGCCAGGAAACCGTCCGCCGTCTGGAGAGCACGGTCGTCCCGCCGAGAGACCTGGTCGCCATCAGCTCAAGGATCCTGGCTGGAGGCGCACCGCTCCCCCGTACGGCGTCGCCGGATCCCCGTCCCTTCGCCATCGGAAGACAGGACCGCTTCTGGCTCAGCGACCCGGCCCTGGACCGACAGCGAGAGATCACGGCAACCCTGCGGTGGATCTCGCCTCATCTCTACCTCTATGTGGAGAACGGACGGGAGGTCCCGCTCGATTCGTTGCGGCGAGTGGCCCAGTTCTTTGAGGAAACGATCTATCCAGGGCACCATCGCTACTTTGGATGGGAGTGGAGCCCCGGGGTCGACAACGATCCCCACCTGATCATCCTTCACGCCGTCTTTGACGGGGCGGCCGGTTACTTCTCCAGTCTGGACGAAGTCCCGCGCGAGGTCAACCCGCACAGCAACGAACACGAGATGTTCTACATGAACCTGGACGAGTTCGATGTGGGGGACCTCGATTACCTGAGCACCCTGGCCCACGAGTTCCAGCATATGATCGCGGCCCACCAGGACCCGAACCTCGACGCCTGGGCGGACGAGGGACTGGCCCAGATGGCAGAAGACCTGAGCGGGTTTGCGGGCCGTGCGACGGCGATTTTTTACCTGTTCGACACGGACGTCCAGCTGACTGCCTGGAGCGACGATGAGCACCACCTGGCCCATTACGGAGCCTCGTACCTGTGGTTCCGGTACCTTTGCGACCGCATGGGCGGGCCGGAGATCCTGGCGGGGTTCTACGATCCCCAGGCGGACACATTGCCCACGGCGGAGCGCGTGTTGCAACGTGCCGGCTATCGCCCGGTAGTTGAGGCCCTGCGACCCTTCGACGCCTTCTTCGCCGATTGGGCGGTCGCGAACTACCTCAACGATCCGTCAGTTGCGGATGGGCGCTATGCTTACGCCTCAGGGTTCGACCTGGGCGTGCAGCCTGACGCGGAAACGATCAGCGTCCTGCCCTGGAGTGCCCGAGCGTCGGTCTTTCCATACGGCGTGGACTACTACGAGCTCGAGAGCAAGGAAAAGGGGACGCTACGGATCGAATTTGATGGGGTGTCCACCGTACCGCTCCTCCCAACTACACCCCATGGCGGCACCCACTTCTGGTGGAGCAACCGGGGGGACGTTTCCAACACTACCCTCACCCACGCGTTCGACCTGAGCGGTGTCGACAGGGCGACGCTGCGCTATTGGATCTGGTATGATATCGAGACCGATTATGACTATGCCTACGTGGAGGCCTCTGCGGACGGCGGCCGTTCCTGGACGATCCTTCCCGCTCCAGGCACAACGACGAGCAACCCGAACGGCAACAACCTGGGACACGGCTACACCGGGACCAGTGGAGGCGGTCCACACTGGGTACAGGAAGAAGTGGACCTTTCCGCTTTCGCCGGCGGTCCCGTCCTGGTGCGCTTCGAGCTGATCACGGACGATGCCATCAACCGTCCTGGCCTGGCGCTGGACGATATCGAGATCCCCGAGATCGGTTTTCGGGACGACGCGGAAACGGACAAGGACTGGGAACCTTCCGGCTTTGTTCGCGTGGACAACCATGTCCCAGCCCATTTCGTTGTTCAGGTGCTCACAAGGGACCGCTATGCGAGGTGGCACGTGCAATCCATCCCGCTGGACGCACAACAACGGGGCACGATGCGCGTCGAGCGGTTGGGGGCAGAAACGCGCGACATCGTCTTGGTGGTGACGGTCGTGGCGCCCGCCACCACCGAGCCAGCGACGTACGAACTCGCCCTGACTTTGGAGTGATGGATGTCAAGCACTCTGCTGTTCGTGCTCGTGCTGCTGGTTCCGTTTGCCGGAGCGGCTGCCCTGGCCGCCCTGCGGAGGTGGCTGTCGCGGACCGCCACGACCTGGCTCGGGGCGCTGCTGCTGTTGACCACCGCGGCGGGCGTGGTGGCGTTGGGGTTGGCGGGAGACCGCTCACCGTGGGCGCAGGCGGTTGCCCCTTCCCTGCCAGGTGTTCGGGAAGCCCCCACCGCCGTTTGGGTCCATCCGCCTCGCACCCTGACGCTGGCGCCAACGGCG
This sequence comes from Chloroflexia bacterium, assembly GCA_034436115.1. Classification (GTDB taxonomy): domain Bacteria; phylum Chloroflexota; class Chloroflexia; order DTKN01; family DTKN01; genus DAOTVY01. Next base: position 106,406 of record DAOTVY010000015.1, read on the forward strand.
GAACTTACGGCGACCGAGACGTTGAGCCCCACGGCCTCGCCCAACCCCCGGGAATGGATCACGATCGCGGTGCGCAATGGGACCGGAACGCCTGGTCTGGCCGGCCGCACGGCGGAACGTCTCCGGGAACAGGGGTTCCAGGTCGTGGAAGTGGAAAACGACCCCCAGGCGGGCAACCGGCCCCACACCCTCCTTTTGGACCGCGGGGATCACCCCGAAGTGCGTCAGGCGCTTGCCGAGCTACTGGGGATCTCCCCCGAATCCATCGTCGTGAATTCGGATGAGCCCGCGCAGGCAGACATTGTGATCGTGCTGGGAGACGACTTCCGGGAGTAACCAGGGCGCCCCGGATGGAGGTCCGATGTGAGATCCGCCCTAGGCCGATGGATGCTGGCGGCGCTGCTACTGGGGATCGCGGGATGCACGGTGCTTCTGGCTCGCAGCGTCGCTCGCCTGGGCCCGGCACCTACGACCCCACCCCCAGCCTCCTCGGTGCCCACGCTCGCCCACCAGTTGCCATCCCCCCCGCCTACATCAGCGCCCTCGCCCTCCCCCACGAACACGCCGTCCCCTGCTCCCTCGCCTACGCCTCTACCGCCCGTGATCGGCTACACCGCCCATCGGGTTGGGGAGGGCGAAACGCTGGACGATGTGGCGTCGCGCTACGGTAGCCTGGTGCCTGGGCTGGGGGAGCTCAACCGGCTGCGTCCTGGAGCGCCGTTGGTTCCCGGTCAGCCGCTTATCGTCCCCCTTTACGCGGGGCTGGAACCGCCCGCACCCTTCGAGACCCACGGGATAGAAGTCACCCGAGGGTTCCCCGGAGGACGGGTGGCGCTTACCTTCGACGCGGGGGCGAGCGCCGCGCCCGCCGCGTCCATCCTGGATACGCTCCAGCAACGGGGCATCACCGTCACCTTCTTCCTCACGGGACGGTGGGCGGAGGAGAACCCGGATTTGGTGCGACGCATCGCCGAGGAAGGACACGAGATCGGCAATCACACCTACAGCCACCCCCGCCTTACCGAGCTGGAGGAGGAGGAAATCCGCGAAGAGATCGCGCGCACGGAAGCGCTCATCCGTGGGTGGACGGGCCGTACCACACGGCCCTACCTGCGCCCTCCTTACGGAGCGCGCGATACCCGTGTCCTCGACCTTTTGGCGCACGAGGGGTACCTGTGTATCTACTGGACGCTCGACAGCCTGGACAGCGTGGACCCACCCAAGAGCGTCGAGTTCCTGGTGGAGCGCGTGACCCATCCCAAGGACAGCCAGGGAAGGCCGATCCCGCTCGACGGCGCCATTGTCCTCCTGCACGTGGGCAACGAGACGACCGCGCAGGCTCTGCCGGCCATCCTGGACGGGCTTGCGGCACAAGGCCTGCGCGTGGTCCCGCTCTCGGTGATCCTGCAGAATCCCTAGGGAACGGAATGCGCCTGCGGATCGCGCACCTTTATCCGTTTCAGATGAACATCTATGGCGACCGGGGGAACATCCTGACCCTGGTGCAGCGCGCCCGGTGGCGTGGCATCGACGTCGAGGTGGATGGCATCGACATCGGCCAGCGGGCCGACTTTCGTGCCTACGACCTGGTGTTCTTCGGGGGTGGCCAGGATAGCAACCAGGCGCTGATCGCGGAGGATTTTCTGCGCAAGGGTCCGGCGCTCAAGGAAGCGGTGGAGGAAGGGCTGGTGGTGCTGGCGATCTGCGGGGGCTATCAGTTAATGGGGCGCTCGTTCCGCACGCATACGGGTGCCGAGATGCCCGGGATCGGCCTGCTGGATGCGTGGACAGTGGGGGGAAAGAAGCGTCTCATCGGGAACGTGGTCGTAGAGTGGGCCGACGCCCCGCAAGACGCTCCCACCCGCACGATCGTGGGCTTCGAGAACCACAGCGGACGCACCTTCCTGGGGCCGGGATGCCGGCCGCTCGGGCGGGTACGCGTGGGTTACGGGAACAACGCCCAGGACCGGACCGAAGGGGCCGTTTACCGCTACGCGATCGGCTGCTATCTGCACGGCTCCCTCCTCCCCAAGAACCCCCACCTGGCCGACTACTTGCTGCTTGCAGCCCTTCGGCGGCGGTACGGGCCCGAGGTCGTCCTCGCCCCGCTGGACGATCGCCTGGAGTGGCAGGCGCACCGGGCGATGCTGCGGCGCCTCGGGGTTTGCGGAGGATCAGGCGCTACCGGGATAGGGAGGCGTTAAACGCCTGGAACACCCAGCGCGTTCACTTCCAGGGGCTCGGAACCCGACCCTGCGCTGCGGGCAGCGGGCGGCCATCACCCCAAGCGATAGTACTTCCGGAGCGCCCAGGCGACGAACCTGTCGGGCCCATATCGTTTCACCCAAACCGCCAGTCGCTGCAGGGGAGAGGCCACCACATATCGGAAACGCGGGGAACGGCTCCGAATGATGCGCTCCAGCTGCCGAGCGACACCGAGTGGGGAAGCGCCGTGGCGCTCGTCCAGGCGCACCACGGCCAACGCTCGCTTGAACGCCTCGGCATACGGGGAACCCCGGAACGAAGCTCGCACGCGACGGCGGTGGGTGGTGAACCCCGTGCGGGTATCGCCCGGCTCGATCAGGACCACGCGGATACCAAACGGACGCACCTCGAGCCGCAGCGCTTCCGACATCCCCTCGAGGGCAAACTTGGCTGCGCTGTAGAGCCCCTGGAACGGCAGCCCGATCACCCCCCCGATGGAACTGACGTTCACGATCAGGCCGCTGCCCTGGGCGCGCATCACTGGCAAGACCGCACGACAGAGGCGTAAGGCGCCGAAAAAGTTCGTCTCGAACTGCCGATGCGCCTCCTCGAGCGACGTGTCCTCGATCGCCCCCCCATACCCGATGCCTGCGTTGTTCACCAGGACATCGATCCGCCCGGCTTGCGCAAGCACTGCTGCCACCCCCCGGCGGACCGACTCCTCGTCGCAGACATCCATCTCGACCATGGGAAACCTTTCCGGAGGGTAGGCATCCGGCTTGCGGCTGGTGCCAAAGACCCGATACCCGCGGTCGGCAAGGTAGCGCGCACAGGCCAGTCCGATGCCAGAGGAAGCGCCGGTGATGAGGACAACCGGTTTCTCCACGTGGGTCATCGCTCCAAGCCTCCCGGAAAGTCAACGCGGTCCTTCCGCCGCATCGGACCAGCGCACGACCTCGATCCCAGCTTCCTCGATCAAGCTCCGCGCTAGCTCGTCCGGGTAGTCGCCCTGGTAGACGATGCGGACCACACCAGCGTTCAGGAGCATCTTGGTGCACAGCACGCAAGGCTGAGTGGTGCTGTAAAGCGTCGCCCCGCGGATCTGAACTCCGTGCACGGCAGCCTGGATGATCGCGTTTTGCTCCGCGTGCAGTCCCCGGCAGAGCTCGGCGCGCTCCCCTGATGGAATCCCGAGCCGTTCGCGCAGGCAGCCGACCTCCTCGCAGTGCGGCAGTCCCGTGGGGGCGCCATTGTAGCCGGTGGTGAGGATATGTTTGTCCTTGACCAGGATCGCCCCTACCTGCCTGCGCAGGCAAGTGCTACGCTGAGCAACCTCCCGGGTGATCCGCATGAAGTAGTCATCCCACGATGGTCGCACACGCCCTCCTTTCGCCGCTCGACCCGGCCGGTCTCAGAGGATCAGCATGGCATCTCCGAAGCTATAGAATCGGTACCCCAGTGCGATCGCCTGGCGATAGGCTTCCAGCACCTGTTCGCGTCCCGCAAAGGCGGAAACCAACATCAGCAGGGTAGAACGAGGGAGGTGAAAGTTCGTAATCAGCGCGTCGACTACCCGAAAGCGATAGCCGGGGTAAATGAACAGGCGACTCCACCCCTCGAATGGCACCAGCATCTGCCCGGAAGCCTCGCCGGCCAGCGCAGCGGTCTCGAGCGCGCGCACCACCGTCGTCCCGATGGCCACCACGCGGCCTCCCCGCGCGCGGGTCGCTTGCACGGCTTGGGCGACCCCCGTAGGCACCCAGCACCATTCCGCATGCATGGGGTGCCGTTCCAGTTCCTCCGTTTCCACCGGCCGGAACGTGTCGAGCCCGATGTGCAGGACCACGAACGCGAACTGCACACCTTGAGATTGAAGCGTTTCGATCAGGCGCGGGGTAAAGTGGAGTCCTGCGGTGGGGGCTGCCACGGACCCAGCCACGCGGGCGTAGACCGTCTGATAGCGCTCCGGATCGGCCAACGGCGTACGGATGTACGGCGGCAGCGGGACAACGCCAAGTGTCTCCAGGTCCTTTTCCACATCCTCGGGGAACCTCAGCACACGGATGCCGTCCGGGCGGGCCTCCTCGACGAGTGCTTCCACGCCGCTTCCGTCTGGCAGGGGAAAGGTCAGCCACAGCCCGCTGCGCACACGGCTTCCCCGAACCAGAGCCTCCCAGCGGTGTTCGTCCAGGCGGCGCACCAGCAGCACCTCCACCGAACCGCCAGTGCGCGAGCGCCGTCCGTGGAGGCGGGCCGGAATGACACGGCTCTCGTTGGCCACCAAGAGGTCTCCCGGCCGGAGGTAGCGCGGTAGCTCGCGAAAGATCGAGTGCTCCAACGCACCATTTTCGCGCCGCAGCACCATCAACCGGCTCGCGTCCCGCGGCTCGACCGGCACCTGAGCGATGCGGTCCTCTGGCAGGAAGTATTCAAAGTCGCTCGTTCTCACCGTCCGCCTCCCCCGTGAGCAGGGCACGCAGTTCCAGTGCGTTCGCCACTGCGTAGCCGAACGCATCGTTGTTGAAGTAGACGTAGACGTCGAGCCCGCTTTGGAGGTAAGGAGACAGCACCTGCGCCCAGGAAGCGAGTTCTTCGCGTGAGTAACGGCTGGCGTAGAGCGTGGTGGATCCGTGCATCCGTAGGTAGACGGCAGGGCCGGTAACCCGGATGGGACAGCGGACCCCAGGCATACTGAGCAGGCAAAGCACGGCTCCATACCGTTCTAGCAGCGCCATCGCTTCGGGGCAGAACCACGAGGGATGGCGAAACTCAAAGACGTGCACAAGCCCTCGGGGCAGAAGCTCCAGGAAAGCCCGCAAGCGATCCACATCGCAGCCCCATCCTGCCGGGAACTGATAGAGCAGGGGGCCGAGATGCTCGCCCAGCAAGCGGGCTCGTTCCAGGAAGCGGCCTAACGCTTCCTCAATCCCGCGCAGCTTCTTCATATGGGTAATGAGCCGGTGCACCTTGAGGGCAAAACGGAACCCTTGGGGAGCCCGGTCGCGCCAGGTGTGGAATACCCGTTCGTCCGGTAAGCGGTAGAAGGTGTTGTTCACCTCCACCGTGGAAAAGCGGGCGGCGTAGAAATCGAACCAGGCGCGTTGGGGAAGGCCAGGAGGGTAAAAGACGCCCTCCCAATGGGGGTATACCCACCCCGACGTACCGACACGACACTCGCCCGACATCCCCGCATCGCGGCTTGGCTAGCGTTCGCCCCAGGGGAAATCGCTGTGCAGCCGGTGCAGCACCGCCTTCATCAGGGCGACCGTATGCTCTAGATCGTCCAGGTTCATCACGGAGACCGGGGTATGGATATAGCGTGCGGGAGTCGCCACCGCCACCGAAGGCACCCCCCGTCGGGAAAGGTGGATCGCGCCGGCATCTGTGCCGCCCAGGCCGGGCCCCTTGATCTGGCACGGGATCCCCTCTGCCTGGGCTGTGCGCAGGACGAGCTCCACCAACCGGCGATCAGAAATGACGGTGCGATCCATCACCGTGACCGCAGGCCCGTGCCCGAGCCGGGTCACCGGCGTCTGATCCTCCTTTCGGGGCAGGTCATCGCAGATCGTGCCTTCCAGCGCGATCCCGATCTCCGGTTCCACAGCGTAGGCCGCCACCTGAGCGCCCCGCAGACCCACCTCCTCCTGAACCGTGAAGGCGGCCACCAGTTCGACCTCGTAGCGCTCTTTCACCAACTCCGCGAGCACCGCGCAACCTGCCCGGTCGTCGAACGCTTTGCCGATGAGCGTCTTGCCTTGCTGCAGGAAAGCAGTCGCGAACGTAGCCACATCCCCTACCCGGACAACACTCGCGGCATCGTCCCGATCCTTCGCCCCGATGTCCACGCACATCTGCTCCACCTTGACCACCTGCTTTTCCTCTTCGGCGGTGAGCAGATGGATGGGCTTCAGGCCGATCACCCCCGGGAGGCGATCCCGACCGACGAGCACGCGCTTCCCCGGAAGGATGCGCGGATCGATGCCCCCGACCGGACGGAACCGCAGGAGGCCGTTCTTTTCGATATGCACGACCATCAAGCCCACCTCGTCCATGTGAGCGGTCACCAGGACGCGGTGTGCCACGCCGTGCTCCTGTTTGGGGCGGACAGTCGCGATCAGGTTCCCGATGCTATCGACCTTCCAATCGTCCACATAGGGGCGGATTTCCTCGATCAGGATCGCCCGTACCTCGTCCTCGTTGCCCGAGACGCCACGAGCCTCCGAAAGTCGCTGCAAAAGCAAAGTCATCCCTCCGTTTCTACCGCGTGAGGTCGATCTCGTCCAGCCGGGAGACAAAGAGTGCCATCAGGCGTGCCGTGCGGCGGATATCCGCAAGGTCTAGCGTTTCCACCGGGTTATGCATATAGCGCAGGGGAATGCCCAGCAAACCGGTCGGTACACCGCTGCGGCTGACCTGGATGGCCCAGGCGTCCGTTCCGGAACGGCCGGGAAGGGGGTCAACCTGGTAAGGGATCTCGTAGCGCCGTGCGGTCTCCACGAGTGCCTCATAGACCTTGGGATGGATGTTCGGGCCTACCGAGATAGCCGGCCCTTTCCCCAGTTCCACGGCGTCCCACTCCGCCACGCCGGGCATATCGCCGTGGGTCACATCCACCGCGATGGCCAGATCGGGAGCGATACCGTAAGCGCTCGTGGTTGCGCCACGCAATCCGACCTCCTCCTGCACCGTAGCCACGGCGTAGACATCCCAAGTGTGCCGCAAGCGGGTCAGCTCCTCCAGGCAGGCCGCGATGGCCACTACGGCCGCGCGGTCGTCAAACGCCTTGCCCGCGGCGCGCTCGCCCCGTAGGGCCTGGTAAGGGACGCGCAAAGTGACGAGATCGCCCACGCGGACCCGCGATTCCACCTCTTCGGGCGGCAGCCCGACATCGATCAGCAATTCGTCCATCCGAGGGACCTTCTGGCGCTCTTCTTCCCCCAACACGTGGGGAGGGCGCGCGGCCACGACGCCTGGAAGGAGGGACACCCCGTGGACGAGCACCTCTTGCCCGGGCAGCACGCGCACATCGTACCCCCCGACCTGGGAAAAGTGCAGAAAGCCCTTTTCGATCCGGGTAACGATCAAGCCGATCTCGTCCATATGGCCGGCCAGCATCACTTTTCGGCGAGGTTCCGGCCCCACGCCCTGTCTCAGGGCAATCAGGTTGCCCATCGCGTCGTGCCGCAGGTCGTCCACATAAGGGCGGATCGCTTCGGCGACCCGCCCGCGCACCTCTTCCTCGTAGCCTGAAACGCCGCTCGCCTCGCTGAGTTCCCGCAACAATGCGCCGATATCCAAGGGATCGCCTCCTTTCGCGCTCGAGCGCAAGCCATTATAGCATTGGCGCGGCCAATTTTCAAACGCGGGACTTGTCAATTTGCTGGATCTGTGTTATCATTCAATTGCCCTGGACGCGCGTATGGGGGAGCACATGCCAATCGAGTGAAAGTCCCCCTTCCTTCCTGAAGCACCGGGGAAATGGGCCCCTCCCGGCTTCGTTGGAAGCCGCGGGAGGCTGCTTCAGCAAGGTCTTGGGCCAGCCGAAATGAGGAAAGGGTTAGACACCGTGGACAGGAGAAAAAGTTACCCGCGCGTACCGCTGTGGATTCGCCCAACGGGCGACCGCCCAGGCCCGCCCCCGCCGTATCGCCCCAAGGGCTACTGGCCTCCGGCTCCGCCGCCACCTTACGAAAGGCCGCGCAAGCGTCCCCGGCCGGAGCCTCAGCGTGCACGGGTGCGCAAACCCCGCCAGAAGAGCAGGCCGCCGCGCTACGAAGTGATCGCGACCGAGCGGATCACCTTACGGAACCCCGCCCATCTTGCGGACTGGGAACGGCGGATGGAGATCATCGAGGACCACGCGCAGCTCGTCCAGAAGGCGCGGGAAACCGGGCAGGCGCCATTGCCCATCCAGGTGTGGAAGATTGGGGAGGAATATGTGCTGGCGCGGGGGTTTGCGGCACTTGCGGCAATCGTGGATGCCGGCCTTCCGGAGGTACGGGTGGTCGTTGCGGCCCGGTTTCCGCGTTGGGAATTGACCTGGGTCGATCCCCAGTCGGTAGAGGGGACCGACCCCTTGCTCTCCAAGGCGATGGAGGCCCGAGACAAGGTGCGTTCGGTCGGCTGGACATTCCCGCCATTGACCGTGACGCCCGATGCCTCGGGGCGGTTGGTGTTAGGGAAGGGCAAGCGCGCCGCCGCACGCCTCTGGGCAGCGCAGGCCGAGAAGCTCCCAAGCATCCCGGTGGTGATCCGGCCTGTTCCCCCTCAGGGGCTCATCGCAGGGATCGCCCAGATCGAAGTCAGCCGTATCCGTATCGTGATGCCCAGGCACCTGCGGAAACTGCAAAAGCCGGTCCCAGTGCGGTTGTTGAACGATGCCGCGGTGGGGCGCCTGCGGCCGATCCGGGTGCGCCGCACGGCGGACGGCAATTACGAGCTGGTCGATGGGCTGCTGCGGCTGCGTGCGGCGCAGGAAGCGGGGTTGCCCACCATCCGGGCAATCGTGCAGATCGACCCCCCGAGACGAGTCTGAGTCCTCGGGAAAAGAGTTCAAGGAGAGGGCGGATAAAGGTTGTCTGCCCTCGTTACTTGAGCTACACGAACTTGACGATTGCCGGAACGGGCGGTATAATAAGGATGAAAGCTTTCCCGGTAGCTCAATTGGCAGAGCGGCTGACTGTTAATCAGTAGGTTGGTGGTTCGAGTCCACCCCGGGAAGCCTGCTTTTTTGCCCTCAGAAAGGGGGAATCGTCCGCACTCAGACAGCCAGGAGGTTGCCGGGCGACCGCCTCGCAGTCCCTCTCGCTGGCTCGTTTTGTTTTCCCCACCCCCGGAAAGGCGCCTGAATACACGCCCAAGAGGTACGTGCACGAACTGCTGCATCGGCTTTTGCGGTCATTCGGTTGACGCCCGATGGGAAGCTATGTACAATGCAAACGCCTGCTTGTTGCGTGCGTTGCGGTACACTGGGTTGTCGTCCCTTTCAACCGTGGCGCGACGGAGGAGAGCCCAGGACGTAGGGCGGAACCGAGGCGGTCAGCATGAACTTCCTGGAACGGCTGCTCAGCGTGTGCCGTCAGCAACAAAGCCTCCTCTGCGTGGGCCTGGACCCGGACCCCGGGAGGCTCCCATCCGCCGTTCGCCACCACGACGATCCGATCCTCGCCTTTAACCAGGCCATCGTCGAGGCCACGGCACCCTGGGCTGCTGCCTTCAAGCCGAACATCGCTTTCTACGAAGCGCTGGGGCCGAGCGGCCTGCAAACCCTCCGTCAGACGGTCAACTTTATCCATACCCATACCCCGGCGCTGGTCATCGTCGATGCAAAACGCGGCGATATCGCCCATACGATGGCCGCCTACGCCCGCGCCCTCCTGGACGAACTCCAGGCCGATGCCGTCACCCTCCATCCCTACCTCGGGTCAGAGGCGCTCGCCCCCTTCTTGGAACGGGCCGAGCGCGGTTGCTTCGTCCTCTGCCGTACCTCGAACCCGGGCGCAGGCGAGTTCCAGGACCTGCTCATCGACGGCCGGCCCCTGTACCTCGTGGTCGCCGAGCACGTGCGCGACTGGAATCGACACGGGAACTGCGGCCTGGTCGTGGGAGCCACCTTCCCCCAAGAGCTCGCCCGCGTGCGCGCGCTTTGTCCTGAGCTCCCGATCCTCGTCCCTGGAGTGGGAGCGCAACAGGGAGACCTCGAGGCGGCCGTGCGCGCCGGCGTGGACTCTTCCGGCGAACGGATCCTGGTCAACCTTTCCCGCACCATCCTCTACGCCTCGGCTGGGAAAGACTTTGCCGAGGCAGCAGCGCGGGTGGCCGAGCAGACCTGTACCGCTATCCGCCAGACGCGATTCCGATGAGAGGAAGCGCATGGACGGGACAGACATCGATATAGGCGATACCGTGAGACTGCGCAAGCCGCACCCCTGCGGCGGCGATACCTGGCAGGTGACCCGCATCGGGACCGACATCGGCCTGCGATGCCTCACCTGCGGACGTTACGTCCTCCTCCCCCGGCCGCTGTTCCGTCGCCGGCTGCGAGCTGTCGTGCGCCCGTCTGGCCCGGTCGATCGGAGTGGCTCCTGATGTCTGTCGTTCCCCTGACCCGCCGGAACATCGGCCCGCTGCTGCAGAACCGCAATTTCCTGATCCTGTGGGGCGCGCAGGGCATCTCCCAGGTCGGACAGAACATGCTGAATTACCTGGTCATCGTCCTGGTGGAACAGCTTACCGGCTCCAGCACCCAGACCGGCCTGGCCATCCTCTCCTTCCTGATCCCGGGCGTGCTCCTCTCGGGTATCGCCGGCGTCATCGTCGATCGGTCCGACAAACGAACCTTGCTCATAACCACCACCCTCTTCCGCGCGGCTACCGCATCGGCCTACTTCGTCTACCTCCTGCGCCATGACTGGCCCGTGGGCGTCCTCGTGTTGGTCATCGACCTGGCCACGCTGCTGCGGACTTGCGTAAACCAGTTCTTCTGGCCGGCCGAAAACGCGGCGATTCCCCTCGTGGTCCCGAGCGAGCATTTCTTCGTGGTCAACACGCTGCTGGGCATCAGCACGAACATCTTTACCGTCCTCGGCTTCCTGCTGCTCGGCCCCTTCCTGCTCAAGTTGTTCGGAACCCGAACGGTCCTGGGCATCATCATCGTCCTGTACCTTGCGGCTGCCGCTATGCTGGCCCTGTTGCCGCGCCGAAGCCCCACGCTGGGCCGAAACGGCAACGGCCTCCGGTCTCGTAACGGCTCTCCACGGGAAATGTTCGCCCAGGCCATCCGGGTGCTGCGCAGCGAGGTCCACGAGAGCTGGCGTTTGATCCGTAGGGATCGCGCGATTACCGTATCCATCGTCTACTCCTCGGTGATCCAGGCGCTCACCCTCATGGTCGGCACGCTCGCGCCGGGGTATGCCGTGCGTGTGCTGGGAGAGAGGCCCGAGGACGCCTTCGTGGTCATCCTGCCCGCAGGCCTGGGAATGTTCCTGGGGTTCCTCTTGGTCGGCCCTGCTTCCTGCAGGCACCGGTGGCAACAGCTGATCAACCGGACCATGCTCCTGTGCGGCGTCGTCCTTCTGGCACTCGCCGGGACTCCCCTCGTGGCACGCCTGAATGCCCCTGCTTTGCCCCAGGGCGCCCGCGCGGTCCTGTGGATGTCGATCGCCTGGAGCTTCCTTCTGGGCGTGACGAATCCGTTCATCACCGTGCCCACGCAGACTGTGCTCCAGCACCGTACCCCGGCGGAAGCCTATGGCCGCATCTTCGCCAATCGCCAGCTGTTGGCCAACATCGCCTCGATCTTTCCGATCCTCCTTGCGGGTGCGATGGCCGACCTGCTGGGTATCGTCTGGGTGCTCGGCGGCATCGGGTGCTTGACAATCGCTCTGTCCGCATTCGGAACCCTTTACCTCAAGCCTGTGGTGCCTCACCCAGAACCGGAAAGAGAGGGTGCCGCCCCGTGAAGTGCCTGCTCTTGGGCTCGGGAGCAACGGTGCACGCATTGGCGTGGAAACTGATCTCCGAACCGGAGGTCCAGGAGGTCTTCTGTATCCCCGGAAACGCAGGGACCGCGCTCCTCTTGGGCCCGCCCCCTGTGCCACCCGATGCACGGCTGCCGGACTGGGCGTTCGCCCATCCGATCGACCTCGTCGTGGCCTCGGGCCCCCATCATTGGGTTGAGACCTTCGTTGACCTGCACCTACCCACCCTGGGCCCAACCGAAGCAGCCCAGGGTGCGCTGGCCGGCCGCCAGGCGCTGCGTCAGATCCTGGGCCGCGCGGGGCTGCACGGCGCGGAGGGAGAAACCTTCTCGGAACTGGACATGGCGGAACGTTATGTGGCCAGCCGCCCGCTGCCCCTGTGGGTGCGGTCGGAGTCGGGGCCGTGGCACGAGGCCATGCTGGTGCGCGACCGACACACCGCCTTCCTGGAGGTCGCGCGCGTGTTCAGGCAGGCCGGTGGAAGCGCCGTCTCTGTCGAACGGGCCTACGCTGGGCGCCCGGTGTCCTTCGCCCTGTTGACGGACGGTTCCGAAGCGATCCCCTTCGGGGTCGCCCGCATCGCGCTCCATCGCGGGGATAGCGACACAGGCCCCCTCACCGAGGGGATGGGCGCCTGGGCTTCCTGGGAGCATGCACAGTTGGAGGCGCGGCTTTTCGAGGAAGTGGGCCGGCCGCTCCTGGCAACCCTGCGCGCCGAGGGCTTGCTCCGCCCCGGCTTTCTGCAGCTCCGTCTGACCCTCACAGCGGAGCGTGCCGTCGTGGACGATCTCGTCTGGGGGCTCGACGACCTGCACGCCGCTGCGCTATTGCCGCTTTGGGAAGGCGAACTGGCCCCGCTCCTTCGCGCAGCTGCGCAGGGGAGGATGGAAGGTGGCCCGCCCCGGTGGCGCCGGGCGTATACAGTGGCTGTGGCCTTGGTCAGCGCAGGCTACCCGGCGCGGCCCCAAACCGGGCAGCCGGTCTACGGCCTCGAGGAAGTAGAGGCCCTGGTGTTCCACCAGGCAACCCGCCTGCGTCCGGCCCACGCTGGATCGCTATGGAGCGCTCCCTTTGCGACGCGCCGAAGGGAAGAGTCCGCCCCCTGCGAGGTGGTTGCGGAAGGAGGGAGGGTGCTCTTTGCGGTCGGCACGGGACGCGACCTGCAGCAGGCACGCGCTCAGGCGATGGCGGCCCTGCGGGAGATCCGTTGTGCCCATGCTGCCTGGCGCAACGACATCGGAGGGGAGACCAGTTGACCAAAGAGGCCGCTTGCGGAACAACAGAACCTCGGGGCCAGGGGCGGCGAGTCGGGCTGGAGGCACTCCTGTGGGGCCGGCCCGGTTCCTATCGCCAGAGCGGCGTGAGCACCTACATCCGGCACCTGGTAGGGGAGATCGCCCAGCTGGAGTGGCCGGGGGAACTGCGGATTTACCTCCCTTCGCGCGATGCGGCCCAGGGGATCCCGGAGCGGCTACGTCCCTGGGCCGCGCGCCTGGAGTTGCACCGGCCGGCCACCCGAATCCTATGGCAGCACACGCTCTTTCCGCTCCTCCTGGTTCAAGACCGAGTCGATCTGCTGCACGCCACTATGAACGTGGCGCCCTGGTGGACCCCCTGTCCGGTCGTCGTCACGGTGCACGACCTGGCTTACCTGCGCTACCCGAAGGTTCACCCCATGGGGCGGCGCCTCTATCTCAGCGCGCTCACCCGGCTCACCCTCCGGCGGGCACGCGCGATCATCGCCGTCTCCCAACATACCAAGCAGGAGATCCTCCGCCATTTCCGCGTTCCTCCAGAGCGCATCCGGGTGATCTATGAAGGCTGCGACGCCGCTTTCCGCCCGCTGCCTGCCCCGGCGATCGACGCTTTCCGTCAGCGTCGTAACCTCCCCCAACGCTACCTCCTGTATGTGGGCAACCTTGAACCGAGGAAGAACCTGCCCGCCCTGGTGCGTGCTTTCGCCCGGTTGGCGACGGGATCGGACCTGACGCTCGTCCTGGCCGGATCGCCCGCGTGGGGCCATACGGAGCTCTTCCGCCTGATCGAAGAGCTGCACCTGCAGACGCGCGTACTCTTGCCGGGCTTCGTACCGACGGAAGAGCTGCCTTTGTGGTATAATGGCGCCGAAGTCTTCGTGTACCTTTCCCGCTACGAGGGATTTGGCCTGCCACCGCTGGAAGCGATGGCCTGCGGGACACCGGTGGTGGTATCCAGCGCGTCGAGCCTGCCCGAGGTGGTGGGAGAAGCCGGGCTTCAGGTGCACCCGGACGACATCGAGGGCCTGGTCGAGGCCCTGCGGCAGCTTCTGAGCCAGCCCGAACTGCGCGAGATGTACCGGGAACGAGGCCTGAAGCAGGCCCGGCAGTTTTCCTGGTCGCGTATGGCGCGCGAAACCCTGCTTCTCTACCGGGAGTGCCTGGAAGCAGGAACGCCGGGAGAGGAAACAGCATCCATCCAAGGACGAGAGCGTTCCAAAGACGCCGGGAGGACCCTGCAGTGAAAGGCCTACCTTTACAGCCCCTTGGTTTGAGCATCTCCGAGCCTTTCCCATAGAGCCGGCCAAGGCCTTGGTGAGGCAATTGACATGGCATTGCAGCAGGTGGTGGCAGCCGCTCTCAGCCTGATCGCCGTCCTCCTGATCGTGGCACTGGGCAAGGCCGTGTGGCCGCATCGCAGGGAGCAGGCCATCGCGATCTTGCTTGGGTTTCTGGTAGCGCTCGGAACGTCGGCCCTGTACGATCTGAGCGCGCATGGAGCCCGTACCCTCGCGGCGCTCGCACCGGATCCGACGCTCTCCTTCTGGGCAGAGCGCGTCCATCGCCTCTGGCCGGTCAGCGATGCTGCGCTGGTCCTTGCTTCAGCCTTCTGGCTTTGCTTCTTCTTGTTTTACCCCGAGCCCTATCCTTGGCTGCGGCGCGCCCGGTGGGTTCCATCGGCCCTCTACGCTCCCCCAATTGTCATCGCGGTGTGGACGCTGCTCCACCCCCTGTTCCACTCGTCCTCAGACACGCACCTGATGGCCATCGCTCGGGCGAGCGAGTATGCATGCACCATCGGGGGCGGGGGCTATGCGCTGGCCGGCCTCGGTTTCCTCTGGCAGAGGGCATCGCGGGCCGAGGAACGCGCCATCCAGGGTGCTTTGCGCGCCGTTGCCAGCGTCGCTTCGCTCGTGCTCGGTCTGGTTGTGGGTGTTTCCCTGGTGCCCCAGTGGCTCGGCAGTGCCCCTCCACTAAAGGACAGCCCGGTGCTGGGTTCCCTGGGCCTGCTGGCGATCCCCCTCGCACTGGGTTATGCCATGGTGCGTTACCGCTGGCTGGGGACGGAGCTGCGAACGGGTCCCACTCTGGCCTATGCGCTGTTGGTTGTCGGCGCGGCCGGCTTCTACTTGCTGCTGGTCGAATTGTTCGTACGCCTCGGGGGAACAGCCATCCGTCCAGACCATCCTGCCGTCATCGCGCTGTTTGCGCTGGTGGTCACCCTGGCTCTGCATCCGCTGCGGCTCTGGCTCCAGGAGCAGATCGACCGGGTGTTCGAGCGGCGTCGCTACGACGACCGGCAGGTACTGCGGATGTTCACAGAGCACATCTCCGGGATCGAGGAACTACCGGCCCTGAGCCGAGTGATCCTCGAGGGCATCGTTTCTCTCTGGCCGGCCAGCACGGCAGCCCTGGTGCTGCGGGACGACGAACGCAGTGCCTATACCACGCGCGAGGTCTGGGGATTGCCTCCGAGTAGCCTCGAGGTGCGGTTCCCGCTGGATAGCGCGGTTGCCCGGGCGGTCCTCAGCCGGCGAGAACCGTTTTCCGGAAAGGAGCTGGAACAGGAGCCCCTTCCTCCAGCAGAGCTGGAAGCGCTGCGTGCGCTCCCCCGGGAACTCCTCGTCCCCTTGGGATCGGGCGAAGAGCGGATCGGATGGCTCCAGCTGGGAGAAATGCGTTTCGGCTCCTATTCGCGCAGGGATCGCGAATGGCTTGCCCTGGTGGCCGATCGCGCCGGAGCGGCGCTGGAGCACGCCCTGCAGGACGAGCGAATTCGGCACGAAACTGCAGTACTGGAAATGCTCAACCGCGTCGGTCAGGCAGCATCCACGATGGAGGTAGCCGACCTCCTGGAATGGATCTGGCGCGAGACAAGCCGCTTGCTCGGAGGGGACAACCTGAGGATTGCGCTTCAGGACGAACGCACCGGCGAGTGGCGCTGGGCGTTCGTGATCGAGAACGGAGTGCGCCATCGAGAGAAGGAGGGGACACGCTGGTCGGGAACCTCCGGCTTGGCAGCCGAAGTGGTACGCAGCCGTGAGCCGATTGTGGCCCAGGACTATCGGGAAGAGTGCCAGCGCCGTGGGATCCCGTTGTGGGAGGAAGAACCGGACCGTCCGGATACCGCCTGGCTCGGCGTACCGCTGGTCACAGAGGCACGGCTCCTGGGCGTGCTGACGCTGAGTGCGAGCCGGCAAAGCACCCTGTACCGCCCCGAGCACCTGCGTCTCTTGAGCACCATCGCTTCCCAGGCGGCCATCGCCATCGAGAAGGCCCGTGCACGCGCCCGCGAAGCAGAGCGCTTGGCTGAACTGGAAATCCTGAACGAGATCGCCCAGACCGTCGGTACCAGCATCCATCTGGACGAGGTACTGCGGCTGATCCACCAGGCGGTGCTCCGTGTCCTCAACGCGCCCAACTTTTACGTGGCACTTTACGATCCTGCCCGCCAGGAGTTCTCTTTCGCCTTCTACGTGGAAAACGGCCGGGTCCTGGAGCCACCCGCCGAGCGCTGGCCCCTGGGCGAGGGGCTTA
>DAOTVY010000016.1:0-15676 GCA_034436115.1 Chloroflexia bacterium
GGAAGGCGACCAGATCATCCTCCAGGACGTCTTCGTCTTCGAACCCCTCGGCCTCCAAAACGGCCGCCTCCTCGGCCGCCTCCGCCCTACCGGCTTCCTCCCCCGCTGCCTCGACCAACTCGCCGCCGCGGGCGAACTGCTCCCAACCTCGATCTTTCAGCCCGATGGTAAAGCTCGTTTCCAGTTTTGAGCTCCCGAGGAGGCAAGATGCTCCAAGGCAAGCGTGTCCGACTCCGAGCGATCGAACGCAGCGACATTTCCCGGTGCGTGGCGTGGTTGAACGATCCCGAGGTCATCAGGTATCTGACCCTTTATATGCCGCTTTCCCACGAGGACGAAGCGCGTTGGTTCGAGCAGTACCTTCAGGATTCCCGGCGCAAGGTGCTGGCCATCGAAACCGAGACCGGCGAGTACATCGGCAACATCGGGTTGGAGGCGATCGACTGGAAAAACCGCTGCGCCGAACTGGGCATCTTCATCGGGGAGAAGGCCTTCTGGGGACAGGGCTACGGTACGGATGCTGTCCGGACGCTGCTCCGGTTCGCCTTCGAAGAACTGAACCTGAACCGGGTAGAGCTCCGCGTGTTCGCCTTCAACGAACGCGCCCGACGCTGCTATCTGCACTGCGGCTTTGTGGAAGAAGGGCGGCAGCGCCAGGCCCATTACACAGAAGGCCGGTATCACGACGTGATCCTGATGTCGATCCTGCGCGCAGAATGGGACCCCCTACGAGAATCCCCGCAGAAGCCGGAGGTCGGGCGATGAACTTTTCGGCACAAAAAAACTCCCCCTGGCGGGCGGGGCCTCCTAGTGAGGGCGTCCGTCCACCAGGGGCACTAGGGGAAGGGAGTATCTGTATTATACTAGTCAAGCACGATTTTGTCAAGTCGGCCTCAGAGGCGAAAGGAGAGCTACCGTGCAGCGCTTCCGTGAATATGCGCGCGGGCACCTGAACCAGGCCGTGGAAGAGCTCCAGGCGCTGTGTTCCTTGCCGAGCGTGTCCGGCCGGCTGGAGGCGTTACGGGCGACCGCGGAGCAGGTTGCCCGCAGTCTCGAGGCTTCCGGCCTGAAAGCCGAGCTCTTCGAGACCGATGGGGCCCCGATCGTCTGGGGCGAGCGGCTCGTTCCCGGCCGGCCGACCGTCCTGTTCTATGACCACTACGATGTTCAGCCTCCGGGGGATGAAGCCACCTGGCGCTTTCCGCCCTTCGCGCCCCGTCTCTATCGGGGGCGTCTCTATGGCCGCGGCGTGGTGGACAACAAGGGCAACCTGGTCGCCCGGCTCTGGGCCTTGCGCGCCTGGAACGCACTTGGTGGAGGACCACCGGTGGGGGTGCGTTTCCTGGTCGAAGGGGAAGAGGAAAGCGGCAGCCCCCATCTCGGCGCCTTCGTGGAACAGCACGCCGATCACCTGCGCGCCGACGGCTGCATCTGGGAAGCGGGCGACATCAGCGGCCGGGGCCGTGCCCACCTGTACCTCGGCATGAAAGGTGTCCTTAGCGTGGAGCTGGAAGCCCGCGGCGCGGCGACCGACCTCCACTCCGGCTGGGCGACGATCGCTCCGAACCCGGCCTGGCGGCTCGTCTGGGCGCTGAACCGGATCAAGAGCCCGGACGAGGAGATCCTCATCGAGGGCTTTTATGACCGAGTCGAGGGTCCCACCCATGAGGAGATCCGACAGGCGCGACGTATCCCGTTCCCGGAAAACGAAGTCCTGCGCAACTGGCAGGTGCCCCGGTTCCTCCAGGGGCTCACAGGCGGGAACCTGCTCCTGTGCCAGTTCTACTCGCCCACGGCGACGATCAACGGGTTCGAGGCCGGCCGTATCGACGAAGGGGTGCGCACCGTGGTCCCAGCGGTGGCACGCGCGCGCCTCGACTTCCGCCTCGTGCCTCGCCAGGACCCCGCAGAGGTGCTGGAGTTGCTCCGCGCGCACCTGGAGCGCGAAGGTTTCGGCGATCTCCAGGTAAAACCGCTCGGGATGGCCTTCCGCCCCTTCCGCACCAACCCCCAGGCCCCCTTCGTCCGCGCCGTCGTCGAGGCCACCCGGGCCGCCTTCGGCTGCGCGCCGGCGGTGTTCGCCAGCTCCGGGGGCTCCGGGCCTATGGCCCAGGTAGGCGAGACGCTTGGGATCCCTATCGTCGGCTTGGGGATCGGTCACGCCGGGGCGAACATCCACGGGGCGAACGAAAACTTGCGCCTCAAAGATCTGGAGCGCGGCATCGTCCACGTGGCGGCTATCCTGGAGCGACTGGCGGAGGGACTGCCGGAGTGAGTGTGGCGCCGCTCTGCTCCGTCATCGTGGTGAATTGGAACGGGCGGGAACTGCTGGGCCCCTGCCTGGAAGGATTGCAGCAACAGCGTTGGCAAGACTTTGAAGTGCTGTTGGTGGACAATGCCTCCACGGACGGCTCTGCCCCTTGGGTGCGTGCCCATTTTCCCGAGGTGCGGGTGATCGAGAACGTGCGCAACCTGGGTTTCGCTGGGGGAGCCAACGTGGGACTGGCCGCGGCCCAGGGGGAGCATTTGGTCCTCTTGAACAACGATGCCTACCCGGAGCCTGATTTCCTGCAAGCACTCGTGGAAACCGCCCGGGAAGATGCGCGCGTGGGAATGGTGGCCGGAGTGCTCGTCTTCGCCCACCGCCCCGAGCGCATCGCTTCAGCGGGCATGCGCATGCAGTGGGACGGCGTGGCCATCGATCACCTGGCCGGCCGCCCTCGCTCCTGCCTCCCCGATACCCCGGTCGAGATCTTTGGCCCCAGCGGCGGGGCGGCTCTGTATCGGCGGGCGATGATCCAAGAGATCGGCCCGTTCCGCGCAGAACTGTTCGCATACCTCGAAGATGTCGAACTGGCCTGGCGAGCCCAGCTGGCCGGGTGGAAATGCCTGCTCGCCCCGAAAGCCGTCGCGCGCCACGTGTACTCGGCGACCAGCGGCCTGGCGTCCCGCTTCCGCTCGTTCCAGCTTGCCCGAAACCGTGTGATCTTGCTTTTCCTTGCCCTCCCTACAGGGCTGTGGCTGCGTTTTGCCCCGTTCATCCTGGCCTACGACCTGTTCGCGTGCGCTTACGGGCTTCTCAGCGGCGACCGCGAGGTGGTGCGCGGCCGGCTGGCCGCCTTGCGGGCTGTTCCCGCCCTTTGGAGGGAACGCCGCGCCCTGCAGCAAGGCCGCCGGGTTCCCCTTCGGGAGATCGTACGTCTCCTCCAGCCGCCCATGGCGCCCTGGACGGTCCTACACCTGCGGCGCGAAATCGCGCGCCTCGCCGCGCCAAACTAAGCCCCGCCCCAAAGGAGGTAGGATGCCTGCCGAACGCCTGTACTACGACGATCCCTTCCTGTGGTCTTTCCAGGCCCGTGTGACTGCCCGACAGACGTTGGCCGGTCGGCCGGCCGTGGCCCTGGACCGCACCGCCTTTTACCCGACTTCTGGCGGCCAACCCCACGACCTGGGTACCTTGACGGGTGTACCGGTCGTCGATGTGAAGGAACAAGCGGGAGAGGTGTGGCATCTCCTTGCCGCCGAACTGCCTGGGGAAGAGGTCACGGGCCAAGTCGACGGCCGTCGCCGCTTCGACCATATGCAGCAGCATACCGGTCAGCACATCCTCTCTCAGGCCTTTGTGGAGCTACTGGGCGCGCGGACGGTTGCTTTTCACCTCGGGGCCACCGAATCGACGATCGACCTGGACCGGGTGGACCTTTCGAAAGAGGGCCTCGAGGCGGTCGAGGAGCGCGTGAACGAGGTCATCTTTCAGGATCGGCCGGTGATCGCGCGGTTCGTGCCGCCAGACGAGCTCGCGCGGCTGCCGCTTCGCAAACCACCCCGTGGACACAAGCACGTCCGGGTGGTCGAAGTCGAAGGGTACGATTGGACGCCCTGCGGGGGGACACACTGCACCCGCACTGGACAGGTGGGCGCGCTGCGCATCCTGCGCGCGGATCGGCAGGGCAACGAAACCCGGGTCACCTTCCTGTGCGGCTGGCGCGCGCTGCGCGACGCGCGCTGGAAACACGAGGTGCTGAGCGAGGTGGCCACCTCGCTCAGCGTGGGCATTCCGGACCTCGCGGAAACGGTGGCGCGGCTGGTCGCCTCAGGGGAAGAGATGCGCCGGGAATTGGAGCGCGCGCGCCGGCAGCTGTTGCAGGTCGAGGCGGCGGAGCTTTATGGACAGGGGGAATGGCTGGGCGGCGCTCGGGTGGTGGTCGCCCACTGGCGCGACCGCCCGTGGGAAGAAGTCCGCGCGCTGGCCCGGGCGATCGCGGCGCTTCCCGGGGGTGTGGCCCTGCTCGGTGTGGACGGAGACACGGCGCGCCTGTGCTTCGCCCGGGCCGAGGGGTTGCGCTGGGATATGGCGGCTCTGGTGCGAGAGGCGGCTCAATGCATCGGAGGCCGAGGGGGTGGCCGGCCGGACGACGCCCAGGGCGGAGGCCCGGATGCTGGCAGGCTGAGCGAGGCGCTCGCCCTGGCATTGCAACGCCTGCGCGAGATGTCCACCGGAGCAGCGTGATGCGCTCCAGGAGGACTGCCATGAGGCGGATTGGGGCGATCGTGCTTGCCCTGTGGTGCGTCGTTGGGGGGGTGGCCTGTGGGGCGACACCACCGCGCACGGTGACGCCCACAGCGACCGCTGCGGCAACGCATCCACGGGCGGCAGTTCCCACAGAGGACCTCTACCTGCCGCTTCGGCTATGGATGGTGGACCGGCAGATCGCTGCGCGGGGGATCCAGAACGAGCGCGTGCTGGAAGCCATGCGGCAGACACCCCGTCATCTCTTCGTTCCCTCCGATTACATCTCCCAAGCCTACGAGGATCATCCCCTCCCCATCGGCTACGGACAGACAATCTCCCAGCCGTACATCGTGGCGCTGATGACGGAAATGCTCGACCCACAACCAGGGGACATCGTCCTGGAAGTCGGCACCGGCTCCGGGTACCAGGCCGCCGTGCTGGCCTACCTGGTGCGCCACGTCTACACGGTGGAGATCATCCCCCAGCTGGCGGAAAGCGCCGCACACAGGCTGCGCGAGCTCGGTTATGCGAACGTCACCGTGGCGAACCTCGACGGCTACTACGGCTGGGCCGAACACGCCCCTTTTGACAAGATCATCGTGACCTGCGCTCCCGATCACATCCCCCCGGACCTGGTGGCACAGCTACGGGAGGGCGGCCGTATGGCCATCCCTGTAGGCCCGCCCGGCCTGGGTCAGACGCTCTGGCTGGTCGAGAAAAAAGCTGGGGGAGAGATCGCCACCACGAACTATGGCCTGGTCAGCTTCGTTCCGCTGACCGGGGGACACGAAAAGCCGCAATCCCCCCACTGAGCCATCTGCCTCAGTCGACACCCAACTGAAGCGGTCCGTCCCGCTCGCCAAGAGCGATGAGGCGCCGGGTCTCCGGGGAAAGCGACCAGGCCATCCTGCGCACGGCATGATCCAGAATGGCGGACCCAATCCTGCGCAGGCGCAATCCCAATCAGCGATTAGGCTGTCCCGCCCAGGGCCTGAATGAGGAGCGGAAGCACTTTCCGCGCATCCCCCACGATACCGAAATCGGCCTCCTGGAAGATCCGCGCCTGGGGATCGCTGTTGATCGCCACCACCACCCCGGCATCGCGGATGCCTACGGTGTGCTGCATCTCCCCGGAGATGCCCACCCCGATGTAGAGCCGCGGTCGGATGGTAACTCCGCTCTGGCCGATCATCTGGCCCTCGCCGATCCATCCGGCGTCGAGCGGAGGGCGTGTACCTCCAACCGCTGCCCCAAGCACCTCAGCCAGGCGCTCGATCAGCCGCCATCCTTCGCGGTCCCCCATTCCGGCACCGCCAGCGACCACGATCTCGGCCTCGGTCAGCGAACGGCCCGGGGCCGGTTCCGGGACGAACCCCAGGAAGCGCGTTCGTATCGCCTGGAGATCCAGCTCCACCGGCACGCGAACGAGCCGTCCCTCGCGTTCCCCCTTTGGGGCCGGCCGCGGAAAGACGCCCGGGCGCACCGTGGCCATCTGCGGACGGCGCTCGGGACAGAGGATGGCGCACATCCCCCGCCCGCCGAACGCCGGGACGACCTGCCGCAGGAAGCCCTTTTCGTCCCACTCCAACCCGGTGACGTGGGCCGAGAGGCCCGTGCCCAGCTCCGCGGCGACCCGGGGAGCCAGGTCGCGCCCGATGGCTGTATGCCCCAGGAGAAACACCTCAGGGCGGTATGCACGCGCCAGGGCCACCACGGCGGCCGTGTACGCGTCGCTCGTATAGTGCGCCAAAAGCCTGTGCTCCACAAGGTAGACCGTGTCCGCCCCATAGCGAATCAGTTCCCCGGCGAGAGGTTCCACATCCTCGCCCAGGAGCAACGCCTCCAGGGGCCGGCCGGCAAGGTCAGCCAGCTCGCGGGCCCGCCCCAACAGCTCCAAAACCACCCCTTGCAGGACGCCCTCGCGCTGCTCGGCAAAGACCCAGAGAGCGCCGCTCACGGGTTCCCTCCAGGAGCGCGCCGGCCCTCGAGGAGGAGGCCGACGATCAGGAGGCCAAGGGCCACGGCATCCACCAGGCTGAGCAGGTTCCGGCCATTTTCCAGCAGAAGCACCGTCCTTCTGGGCGGAAGGGCGGAGCGGATCATCCAGCGCAACTGCAACGTGGTCAGCCAGCCTCCACAGAGGTTCGCTAGGAACAGGAGGGCAGCCCCGATCGACCCGACCAGGCTACCCACGCGGCGACGCGGGGCAAGCAGGTAGGCGATGAAGAGCGCCACGGCCCCGATCAGGGCCACCGCCATCGGAGCCAGGCGAGGCAACCAGGCGGATGATGCAAGCGGCATGCTTTCCTCCTCGATGCGAACTCACACCGGCAGCACGGCAAGCGCGCGCAACCGTTCTAGCAGGGCCTGGACGACCTCTTGGGCATCGCCCACGAGACGCTCTTGCCTCCGGCCGCTCTGAGGCATCCAGATCTCCCCCATCTGCGTGGGTGAACCAGCGAGCCCGCAAGCGGACAGCTCTAGATCCGGAGCCAACTCTGCTGCCGTCCACACGTGGAGTGGCCGGTTACGTGCCTGCACCACCCCCATCAGGCTCATCCCGCGGGGGCGGTTGGCCTCGCGCGTCACCGTGAGCACGGCTGGCAGGCGCACCTCTACCCGGGCATAACCTTCCTCGAGCCGCCAGTGGGCCACGATGCGCTCCGGCATCACCTCTTCCAGCCTGCAGACGTAGGTCAGGTGGGCAAACCCCAGGAAGTGGGCAAGCTGGGGCCCCACCTGACCTGTGCTCCCATCGACGCTTTCCGCGCCGCACAGCACCAGGTCCGGCATCCCCCATCGGCGGATCCCGGTCGCAAGGACGTAGGCGGTAGCGAGGGTATCCGCGCCGGCAAAGGCCCGGTCGGTGAGCAGGAGCGCTTCGTCTGCCCCCCAGGCAAGCGTCTCCCGGAGCACCTCGGCCGCGAACGGCGGTGCCATGCTGATCGTACGGATGCGGCCCCCCAGCCGCTCGCGGATCTGCAACGCGGCTTCCAGGGCGTGGCGGTCGAGCGGGTTCAACACCGTCTCCACGCCTTCGCGCTGCAACACCTTGCGCACCGGGTCCAGGGAAAGCTTCGACCACTGCCTGGGATCGGGGACCGGCTTTACGCAAACAACGATCTCCATACGGCTAGCCTTTCAGGGCCGCGCGGCCCACGACGATGCGCATGATCTCGGAAGTCCCCGCCGAGGGGATCAGGATGGCCGCATCGCGGTACAGCTGTTGGGCGACGTATTCCTCAAGCCACCCGTAGGCGCCAAAGATCTCGCCACAGGACCGCGCGGCTGTCATCGCCGCTTCCGTGGCAAAAAGCTTGGCCTTGGACATTTCGACGTCGCAGCGGATCCCCTGGTCCTTCATCCAGGCCGCCCGATAGCACAACAGGCGCGCGGCATCGAGCAACGTGGAAAGGTCGGCGATCTTGAACTGGATGGCCTGGTACTGGCCGATCGGGGAGCCGCCGACCACGCGTTCGTTGGCAAAGCGGACCGATTCTTGGAGCGCGCGGGCGATGATCCCCAAGGCGGTCGCGGCGATGCCCGGCCGGCCGGTCTCCGAGATCGCTTTCATGGCAACCTTCAGCCCATCGCCCTCCTGCCCTAGGAGGTTTTGCGCCGGGACCGGACAGTTCTCCAGCACGAGCTCGCCCAGTTGCGTGCCCCAAAGGCCGATCTTGCGCTCCTCGCGGCCCGCCCGAAACCCGGGGAGGTCGCTTGTCACCAGGAACGCGCTGATGATCTTCCGGCCGCGCTCGTCTTGGCCGGTGACGGCGGTGATCGTATGCACCCGGCAAAGGGAGGAACCGGTGATGAACACTTTGCGGCCGTTCAGGATATAGTGGTCGCCCTGACGGACTGCCGTGGTGGTGATCCCCAAGGGATCCGAGCCCCCAGTGGCTTCGGTGACCGAGACGGTGGCGAAATAGTCGCCGCGTGCCAGTGCGGGCAGGTGTTCGCGCTTCAGATCTTCGCTTGCGAACTCCAGGAGCGGGGCCGCGCCCAGGCCAAACACCTGAAGCATGAAACCCATCGCTGGCGAGACACGGGCGATTTCCTCGACTGCGAGCAGGCGCGCCAGGTGTCCCAGGCCGGTACCGCCGTACTCCGCAGGAATGGTGATGCCCAGGAAGCCGCGCTCCCCCATCGCTCGGAAGATGTCCATCGGAGGCTCACGCGTCCGTTCGAATTCGGCCACGCGGGGAGCGATCACTTCTTCCGCAAACTCGCGGGCGGCCTTGCGGATCAGTTCTTGCTCGGGGGTGAAGCCGAACTCCATGGGAGCCTCCTTTTCGGCTAGGTGCTCTCCTGTGAAAGAGCGAAAGCGGCACCATTGTATATCAGCCATCGAGCGGACGCAAACAGCTACTTTTGCCCCAGCACGCG
Organism: Chloroflexia bacterium; assembly: GCA_034436115.1. GTDB lineage: Bacteria > Chloroflexota > Chloroflexia > DTKN01 > DTKN01 > DAOTVY01. The sequence continues at coordinate 8,900 of DAOTVY010000016.1, forward strand.
CCTGAAGAGCTCGTAGAGCTGTCGACCGGCCCGCTCCCACGTGAAAAGGCGCGCGCGCTCCGGACCGGCAGCGCGCAAAACGGCACGGAGCGCCTCATCTTCGATCAACCGCCGCAGTCCTTCGGCGATCGACGCGGGGTCCTTCGGGTCCACCAGGAGGGCAGCATCACCGACCACCTCGGGCATCGCCGAGACGTTGCTCGTGAGGACGGGCGTGCCGCACGCCATGCCTTCCAGTGGGGGAACCCCGAACCCCTCATATAGCGAGGGGTACACCACGGCCAGCGCCAGGTTATAGAGGCCCACCATGTCTTCGTCCGGCACAAACCCGAGGAAGCGCACCCACCGCTGCAGCCCTAGCCGCTCGACGGTGTCGAACGTTTCCTGATAGAGCCACCCGGGCTTGCCGGCAACCAGAAGCGGCAAGCGGATCCCTTCCGGTAGAGTGGAAAGGGCCTGGAACAGGCGCGGGAGGTTCTTGCGCGGCTCGATCGTTCCCACGGTCAGGAGGAAGCGTTCCGGCAGGGCGTAGCGTCTCCGCACCTCGGCCAGTCGTGCCGGATCGTCCAGGGGCCGGTAGTACGACTCTACCCCCGAGTAGAGGACGACCACCCGTTCGGGCGGAAGACAGAGGAAACGCAGGACGTCCTGGCGGCAGCTTTCGGAACCGGCGAGTACGAGGTCCGCCCGGGCGGCAGCACGAGAGACTGCCCCGTGGAGGTACCAGGTCATCCGGGGCACGGCGCACTCCGGGTACACCAGGAAGGCCAGGTCGTGGATGGTGACGACCCGGCGGCCACGCCGCTGCGGCGGCAGGACAAAGTCGGGGGAAAAGAAGAGGTCTACACGCCCACACAGCGTCTCTACGGGCAGCGGGATCCGCAACCGCTGCCAGAAGATCGCCAGGTAGCGATCGGTAAGCGGCAAGGGACGGAGGCGCAAGTCCGGTCGCATGTCCCGGAGCGTCCGGAGATGGTCCAGGAAAGGCGCCGGCCGGCCCGGCAACCCGGCGGGGAAAAGGAGGATATAGCGGTTTTCGCGGTCCAAGCGCAGTAGCTCTCGCACCAGGGCGCGCGTGTAACGGCCGATCCCAGCGCCCTGCCAGACGGCGGAAGCATAGTCGATGGCGATCTCCATACGCTTCTCCTTCTGGCGCTCCAGGACAGACGTAGGCCTCGGAAAAGCGACGCCCTTGGACTTTCGTGCCGGAAAGGCCCTCCGGACATCGGCGGGTGCACACAGCCCGCAAAGTTTTTCGGCCGCCATTGTAGCATGCCTCGCGTGGGCGAGCAATGCTGCGCAAGCGAGCAAAGCAGGGCAACGGGGACCGGAACGCCTCGCGCCACTTTCGCAGCACCCGGCATCTGGGCGACGACCTGCGGCTCTTTCACCCGTTGGAGATGGGAGTGCGACCGCTGGCCGCCCGCCGGAAACGCGCGATGCGACCCCGGTGCGGTGATCTCCGCGAACGCGGCCGGAAACACGGCCCCGCCTGCAAATCGCCGCGGTCACGACTGCAACCAACGGGGGCCCTGCCTGAACTCCCGTGCTTGCGCTCTGGAGCAAGTACTGGTAAGATGCGGTTACAACAAGGGAATGGCCACCAGGCGCTCCGGAGGTAGAAGCATGGGTATGCAGATACGGCCCGCCCGAGCACAAGATCGCGAGGCGGTGTTCGATTTCTGTTGCCGGATGAGCGAAGGGCGGGACTACATTCCCCAGGTGTGGGACGAGTGGCTGGCCGACCCACAAGGCGTCCTGCTCGTAGCGACGGTCGACGATCTGCCTGTGGGCGTGGTCCGGGGCGCTTTTTACCTCCCCGGCGAAGCCTGGCTCGAGGGGATGCGGGTGTCTCCGGACCATCGACACCAGGGCATCGCCACCACGCTGTTCCAGGCCCTTTTGGAGGCTGTGGCCATGCGCGGCGCCCGGGTGGCGCGCCTGACGACGGCTTGGGACAACGTAGCAGTACATCGGATGTGCGATCGCCTGGGTTTCCATCTCGCTGTACGGCTGCGCCGGCGGGCGCGGACGGTCGAGGCCGGCCGTCCTCCCGCGGAGCTGTGCCAGCTGAACGTAAAGGATTTCGAGGAGGCGCGACAACTGCTGCACCACTCCCGCTTCCTTGCGGCAACCCACGGTCTCTACTCCTGGGGCGGCGGTGTCTGGTCGGCCTGGACCGAGGAGCGGCTGCGTCACCACCTCGAACGAGGGGAGATGTGGGGCTGGCGTTCCTCTGGCCGGCTGAAGGCGGTCGCGTTTGCCTGCCCCCATCGCCGCAGGCCCTGGTTGACCGAGGTGGGTTTGGTTGAGGGCACAGCCCCCGCCTGTACTGCGCTGTTGGCAGCGCTGGCGCAACGGGAAGGGGAACCCGAAGAGCCGGCACCCCAGCTGCGCCTCTTCCTTCCGCTGCAGGCTGCCCGCCTCCACCGGGCGGCGGCCGCGGCAGGCTACCGGATTCCTTCCGATTGGCGCGAAATCTGGGTCTTTGAGCGCGAACTCGCCCCCGCTTCGGAAAGATAGGAAACCGAATGCCGTATCCACTTTTCGATACGCCCGCCCCAGAGACGGTTCCCCAGGTCCAGGTCTACACGGATGGAGGTTGCGACCCTAACCCCGGTCCTGGAGGCTGGGCGGCGATCCTGCGTTGGGAGGGGCGGGAATGGGTGCTCTGGGGAAACGATCCCCAGACCACGAACAACCGCATGGAGCTGCAGGCGGCTGTTGCGGCACTGGCTCTCGTGGAACGGCTCCTGGGCCGCTGTCGCGTCGATGTCTACACGGATTCCCAATACCTGCGCCGCGGGGTCGAGGAGTGGCTGTCCCGTTGGGCCTCAGCCGGCTGGCAGACCAGGGCACGCACGCCGGTCAAGAACCAGGACCTGTGGCAGCTCCTCCATCGGCTGATCGAAGGGCTTGAAGTGCGCTGGCACTGGCTTGCCGGGCATGCGGGGGAACCGCTCAACGAACGGGCGGACGCTCTGGCAGCGGAGGCGCGCCGCCGTCTCGAGCAGCCTACCCCGGTGCCCTCTCCCGGTGCGGCAGCGGAGCCTCTCCCTCAAGCCACGATATCCGTCAAGGTGTGGGGCCCGACCCCTGCGGGGCGCGTCGGGTGGGGTGCCGTGGTGCGTCAAGGCGGCTCGCAGGTACAGCTGAGCGGCGCTGAAGAGGGAGGCCGGCCCAACGCCCTGCTGCTTCGGGCTACCATCGACGCGCTGCGCGCACTCCCTCGTCCGTCCCAGGTGACCGTCGTTTCCGACGCGAGCTACCTGATCCAAGGAGCATCCCGCTGGCTTCCCGCTTGGCAGGCACGCGCCTGGCGCACGAAGGAAGGCAAACCGGTAGCGAACCGCCCGCTTTGGGAAGCTCTCCTGGAGCAGGTGCGACGACATCGAGTTGTGTGGCAACGGGTTCCCGCCGGACGGACGGATGCCGATCTGACCCTGGCCGCGGAACTGGCTGCCAGGGCGGCCTCCGGGAAGGTCTGAGCAATCTGGGCAGGCAACCCAGCCCGTCGGGGTTACCCCCAAAGAAAGGAGAGGCCTATGCTTCGGAAAGCGATCCCCGCGGGGATGCTTTTGTTGCTCTTTCTGGCCGCCCCGGGATGGGCCGGTTCCCCTGGACAGACCCCGGTGCCACCCGAGCCGTATCCCTTTTCCGACCGCTATCCGGCGCGGGTCCTCTGCCTGACCCCGGAGGATTGGCAGGCCCTGCAGCGGGCTGGGATCGAGATCGACTCCGTGCGCCCACTTCTTCCAGGCTACCCCTTTCCCATACCCGGGGGCGAGTTTGCGCCGCTTGCCGTCGAGGCGATGGTGAGCCCGAAGGATGCGGAGAGGCTTGCGGCAGCTGGCCTCAGGGTAGAACCGATCCCGAACGTCGGGCTCCGCGCCCATCGGACCTACGGGCCGGGGTCCGGTGCGCCGAACGCCTGGCCCACGTACGAACAGTTCGTGGCACGCATGCAGGCCCTCGCGGGCTCCTACCCATCCATCGTGCGGATGCTTTCCATCGGGCAGTCGGTGCAGGGACGGACGCTCTGGGCGCTCAAGATCAGCGACAACCCGGACCTGGAGGAGGACGAGCCCGAGTTCCGCTATCTGGCCAACATGCATGGCGATGAAACCGTGGGGATCGAGATGACCATCCGGCTGGCCGAGCTCCTGGCCGGCGGCTACGGCAGCGATCCCCGGCTGACCGCGTTGGTAGACGGCGCAGAAATCTGGCTCCTCCCGATCTACAATCCCGACGGATACGTTGCCGGCAGCCGTTACAACGCCCATGGGGTAGACCTCAACCGCGACTACCCGGACCGCTTTACAGACCCGGTCGACGACCCGGCGGGCCGAGAGCCGGAGACCCAGGCGGCCATGGGGTGGGGCCATGCCCATCGCTTCGTGATGGGAGCAAACTACCATGGCGGTGCGTTGGTGGTCAATTTCCCCTGGGATGCCGTGGTCCCTCCGGGCGCTCCCATCGTGCCGGACTATGCCCCAGACGATGCCATCTTCTACGACTTTTCCGTTGGATATGCCAGCCGCAATCCGATGATCTGGAATGGCGGCTTCCCCAACGGCGTCACGCGGGGTTGGCAATGGTACCAGATCTGGGGCGGTCTGCAGGACTGGGCCTACCACTGGGGAAGCGAGCACCACGTGACCATCGAGGTCAGCGACATCAAGATGCCTCCCTACGAACAGATGGACAGCTACTGGGATGCCAACCGGGAGGCCATGCTCTGGTGGATGGAACGCGCCCTCACCGGGGCCCGCGGGCTGGTCACCGACGCGGCCACCGGTGCCCCGCTGGACGCCACGGTCGATGCCGTGCAAATTGGCAAACCGGTGCATACAGATCCCGACGTCGGGGACTATCACCGCTTGCTCCTTCCCGGAAGTTATACCCTCACCGCTTCCGCTTACTGCTATCTGCCCGCTTCGGCTCCGGTCGTGGTGCCGGCCAACGATGCCGTCCGACACGACTTTGCCCTGGAGCCGGCACCCGCCTGGACGGTGCAGGGCACAGTGACCGAGGCCGGGAGCGGCCGGCCGCTGGCTGCAACGGTGAATTTCTTGGGCACCCCGATCACGGTGGAAACAGACCCCGCAACCGGGCACTATGAGGCCGCTCTTTGCGAGGGCGTGTATACGATGCGCGTCTCTGCGCCCCTGCACCGACCGCAGGAGCGCTCGATTACGGTTACTGGCAACCTGGTGGAGGATTTCGCTCTCGAGCGAACTCCCTGTACGCTCCTGGTGGATGACGATGTGGGAGAGTCGTACGAGACGTACTACCGCTCTGCGCTGGAAGCGCTGGGAGTCGAGCACGACGTCTGGACCGTCGCCGCTCAGGGGAGCCCAGACGCTTCGACCCTTGCCTCCTATGGGCAGGTCCTCTGGTTCACGGGAGACGATTACAACACCACCGTCACCGCCGCCGACCAGAGCGCGCTGGCGGCTTACCTGGACGGCGGGGGCAGGCTCTTTCTCTCCGGCCAGGACATCGGCTACGACATCGGCGACACGGCATTTTACACTGAGTATCTGCACGCGATCTACGATTCCGACGACACGAACAACTACACCCTGACGGGACTGGGATACCTGGCGGGGGTGGACCTCCATATTCAGGGCGGGGATGGCGCGAACAACCAGGCCTATCCGAGCGACATCGCGCCGATCGGCGGGGCGGTAGCCGTCCTCGATTACCCCAGCCCCCACCTCTACGGCGGTGTGGCCTACCACGATGAGACCTACCGCGTGGTGTACTTTTCTTTCGGCTACGAGGCGATCGACAACGCCGACGATCGCGTGGAGGTTATGTCCCGCACGCTGGCGTTCCTCGGTGGCTGCCCGGATTACCAGGCTGCCCTATCCTCCAGCGAGGTGGCGGGAACCCCAGGGAGCACGGTGACCCATACCTTTGGCCTGACGAACCTCGGCACGCGCGCGGATCGTTATACGCTGACCCTGAACCCGGGACTGTGGCCGGCCACTTTGCTCGATCCGGTCGTGGGGCCCCTGGAGCCGCAGGAGACGATGCCGGTGCGGGTACGGGTGGACATCCCTTACCTGCCGCTCACGGTGAGCGTGCTCTTGAGCGACGTGCTCACCTTGCGGGCGACATCCCAGGGTGCGCCCGACACCTTCGCCGAGGGCACCGGCACGACCTACGCGGTCGCGGACCTGGACCTGGCACTTGCACCCGCGCTCTCCGGACTGCACGGACCTGCCGGATCCACGCTTTCCTATCGGCTGGCGTTGACGAACACCGGGGACTATACGGACACATACGTTCTCTATCTCTCCGAAAACCATTGGCGGACCACGGTGGCCCCGACCCGGACGGTGCCCCTTTCTCCTCGAGAGGGCGTTACGGTATGGGTGAGCGTCTTTGTGCCGGAGGGGCCAATCGGGGAGAGCGATACTGTGGCTGTCCGGGCCACCTCGGGGTGGAATCCCCTTGTCCATCGTCAGGTGACGTTGGTGAGCCAGCGGACGGCCCGGATCTACCTCCCCATCGTGTGGCGCCGATAAGTGGCTGCCGCCAGGGTGCGCGTCAAGTCAAATGATAATGTCACCGAAGCTGAGCCATTAGCTCAAATGATAGTGTCACCGGGACTTCCTCCGGCCGGCTGGGAAATTGTATACAGGGTCAGACGGACGTCCTCCTGACCCGGAAGGGCCCCCGACAGCTCGAAGAGTTGCTCGAGGCCCTCATGGATCGTCTGCCGGAGCAAGCGAGGGTTGGTATGGTCGTACAGCGCCTCCAGGTATT
>DAOTVY010000017.1:0-45781 GCA_034436115.1 Chloroflexia bacterium
TCCGGGTCAGGAGGACGTCCGTCTGACCCTGTATACAATTTCCCAGCCGGCCGGAGGAAGTCCCGGTGACACTATCATTTGAGCTAATGGCTCAGCTTCGGTGACATTATCATTTGACTTGACGCGGAGGCAAGCCTTGTTTTGCTGGAGCGGGAAGAAGCGCTTGGCCACAGTCCAGAGATGACGGCCGTGAGGGGGCATGGGCCACGGCCGTGGTGGCATAAGCGGAGCGAGCCGCCTCAAGCAGCGCAGCGGCCAGTGCAGATAGGGGGGGCCGCAGGCCCTGCGGTAGAGGGGCCCGGAAACCATCGAGTTGTTCTCGGAGCGCTGGGGTCGGACAGCGGTTTTGCCAGGGCTTCGGTATCGGGAGCACAACCTGCCTCGCGTCGGCACGGCACCCGGAGAAGCCGATGGTACCCGATCGTGGGTGAGCCGTCTCTGCGGGTCGAGGGCTCGCTTGTCAGCCCCCCGCTTGTATGATACAATTAATTTCAGAGTGATTCTTCTGCTCACGAGGAGGTGGGCTATGGGCGAAACAGAAAAAGCCACCTGGCGCACCAAAGTAGGGCTGGCACAGATGCTCAAGGGCGGGGTGATCATGGACGTTGTCACCCCGGAACATGCCCGGATCGCGGAGGAAGCCGGAGCGGTGGCGGTCATGGCGCTGGAGCGCGTGCCGGCCGATATCCGGGCCCATGGAGGTGTGGCCCGGATGAGCGACCCAGAGCTGATCCTCCGCATCATGGACGCCGTGAGCATTCCGGTCATGGCCAAGTGCCGCATCGGCCATTTCGTCGAGGCGCAGATCCTGGAGGCCATCGGGGTCGACTATATCGACGAAAGCGAGGTCCTCACCCCAGCCGACGAGGAGCATCACATCGATAAGCACGCCTTCCGTGTCCCCTTTGTCTGTGGTTGCCGCAACCTGGGGGAGGCGCTCCGGCGCATCGCCGAAGGGGCGGCTATGATCCGCACCAAGGGAGAAGCCGGGACGGGGAACGTCGTCGAGGCGGTACGCCACGCTCGTGCAGTTTTGGGGGAGATCCGTCGGTTGCAGAGCATGGCCCCCGAGGAACTCATGCATGCCGCGAAAGAGATGGGCGCGCCGTATGAACTGGTGGTGGAGGTAGCCCGAACGGGACGGCTGCCCGTGGTGAACTTTGCCGCCGGCGGCATTGCTACCCCGGCCGACGCCGCCCTGATGATGCAGCTCGGCATGGACGGCGTGTTTGTGGGTTCCGGAATCTTCAAGAGCAGCGATCCCTTCAAGCGCGCCAAAGCGATCGTTGCCGCCACGACCCACTTCCGGGATCCCGCCATCCTGGCCGAGGTTTCCAAGGGGCTGGGCGAGCCCATGCACGGACTGGAGATCGGGACTATCCCGGCGGAGCAGCGGCTGGCCATTCGGGGGTGGTAGGAATGCGGATCGGTGTCCTCGCCCTGCAAGGCGATTTTGCGGAGCACATCGCGATGCTCCGGCGTATCGGCGTGGAGACCCGCGAGGTTCGTCTGCCGCGAGAATTGGAGGGACTGGACGGATTGATCCTTCCAGGCGGCGAAAGCACCACGATTGGCAAGCTCGCCGTGGCTTTTGGCCTGATGGAGCCCATTCGGGCGCTTGCGGCTTCCGGCCGGCCCATCTGGGGAACCTGCGCCGGGATGATCCTTTTGGCCCGCGAGGCGCTGGATGGCATGCCCGGCCAGCCGTTGTTGGCGCTGATGGACATCACCGTTGTGCGCAACGGCTTCGGGCGACAGGTGGATAGCTTCGAGGTCGACCTCGAGGTGCCGGCGCTGGGCGAGCCACCGTTCCGTGGGGTGTTCATCCGTGCACCTTACGTCCAGCGATGGGGCGAGGGCGTCGAGGTGTTGGCGCGCTTGGAAGAGGGTCCGGTGGTAGCGGTCCGCCAGGGGAACCTGCTGGCCACGGCTTTTCATCCGGAACTGACGGACGACGAGCGCTTCCATCGCTACTTCCTGGGGCTGGCAGGGTAGGATGATGGGGAACCGGATTCGGCCGGCGACCGCGCTGGATGTGCCCTTCCTCAGCGTGGCCCCGGTCGTGCGATTGCAGTTGGACCTGGTACAGCAGCTACTCCTGCCCCATCATCCGTTGTACACCGTCCTCGGTAGCTGGTTGCCCTGGGGCGAGCCCTCCTGCCTGTTGGTTTGCGATGGGGAGCCGGGGCTCCTGGCATGTGCCCAGGCCGCGGGGCTTTCGGGCATGCCTGGCTGGGGAGTGCGTTACCTAGCCGTGTGGCGCGGTGGCCTCGGGGCGACGCACGCGCTCTGGAAACAGTTGCTTTTGGGCCTGAGCGCGGAAGCGGGGCGGCGGGGCGTCCTGCGGCTGTTGGCTTTCCTCCCTACCGAGGAGCACCTCGTACCTTTCCAGGAGGCCGGCTTTCTGCCCTACTCCGAGGAAATCCTGCTCCGTTGGGGAGGGGACGAATCCGACCATCCCGGGCCAATGCCCGTCTTGCGGCCGGTGGAGAGCGCGCACCTGTGGGCGATCCACCAGCTCTACCAGGCTCTGACTCCCCCCCGGGTCCAACAGATCGAGGGGCGCACTAGCGACTCCTGGTGGCCGCGCCGGGGGGAAGAGGCCTGGGTATGGCAAGAGGAACAGGTGTATGCTTATTTGCGCCGCCGTCGTGGGACCCGGGGCATCGTGCTTGACCTGCTCGTTGACCCGGCATGCCGGCGTGAGGCGCAGGCCGTGATGGCCCACGGCCTGGTGCGCGTTCGCCCGCCGGTTCATTTGGTGCTGCGAAGCTATCAGGGGGAGTTGGTGGAGGTCGCTCGCCGGCTTGGGTTTCGCCCGTATGCCGAGCAGATCCTGCTGGGAAAGCTGCTGGCCGTTCCCGCGTTGCAGCGTCAGCCAGTGGTCGTCCCGGGGGCAGAGCGCCAGTTTGGGGCAGCACCGACGACGCCGATCGCGGGGCAGGTCTGATCCCGTACCGAGGCGGAGGAGATCGAAGCGTGGTGCGTGAACGGAGGCATAAAGCAAACGGACTCTACGAGCGTAGGGAGTGGGCGCCGCGGTTTCGAGGGGTGGAGACCCCACCCCCGATTCCCAGCCGCCGCGTGGAGCTTGCGAACCTGCCGGTCGTGCAAAAGCAGGTCACGGACGACCTCGAGGCACTCCTCGGGGTGTTGCCCCCTCGCTTGGCCGAGCCGCTGCGCAACGACCCGCAGCTTTCCGACCTGTTGGAGGTGGTGCTGGACATTGGCCGGCCGGCGGAGGCGCGTTTCCCCGCCCGCGAGGTGATCCTGAGCGCAGACGAGGTGACCAAGGAGGACCTGGATTATGTGATTGCCCGCCTGAGCCCCTTCACCGGGGATAACCGGGCGGGGATCGAACGGACGCTCCACCGCATTTCGGCCATCCGCAGCCGGGATGGGCGAATCATCGGCCTCACCTGCCGCGTAGGCCGGGCGGTGTACGGCACGATCGCCATCATCCAGGACCTGGTGGAAAGCGGGCGGAGCATCCTCCTTTTGGGGCGACCCGGTGTGGGCAAGACCACCATGTTGCGCGAGGTCGCCCGCGTGCTGGCCGACGACTTTCGCAAGCGGGTGGTGATCGTCGATACCTCGAACGAGATCGGCGGCGATGGTGACATTCCCCATCCGGCCATCGGCCGGGCGCGCCGCATGCAGGTCCCCAGCCCGGAGCGGCAGCACGCGGTGATGATCGAGGCGGTGGAGAACCATATGCCCGAGGTGATCGTGATCGACGAGATCGGGACGGAGCTGGAAGCCGCAGCCGCGCGCACGATCGCCGAGCGTGGCGTGCAGCTGGTTGCTACCGCCCACGGCAACACGCTGGAAAACCTGATGCTGAACCCCACCCTCTCCGACCTGATCGGCGGCATCCAGCCGGTGACCCTGGGCGACGAGGAAGCCCGCCGGCGCGGGACGCAGAAGACGATCCTGGAGCGCAAGGCCCCCCCCACGTTCGACATCGTGGTCGAGATCCAGAGCTGGGATACCGTGGCCGTGCATTGGAACGTCGCCGAGGTGGTGGACTCCATCCTGCGCGGCTTTCCGCCCCCGGCCCAGATCCGCCACCGCCGCGAGGATGGTCGGATCGAGCAGTGGATGGTGCGGGACTATTTCGGTGGGGGCCTGGAAATGCGCCACGCGGAGCTGCGGCGACGGGCAATTCCTGCGCCCGCTATGGAAGTGGCCGCGCCCGCGGCGCCGGTTGAGGAAGAGGCAGGCGAGGAACAGCCAACGCGCCGTGCACCGTTGCGCGTTTACCCCTTCGGCGTGGACCGGAAGCGGCTCGCCCGTGCCGCACGTACCCTGAACGTCCCGTTAACGCTCGTGGAGGACCTTTCGGAAGCGGAGACTGTGATCACGCTGCAGAGCTACTATCGACAGGCCCCGCAGCGCCTGCGGGACGCCGAGGCGGCCGGGATCCCGGTGTACGTGCTCAAAGCCAACACGGTCGTCCAGATGGAAAACTGCCTGGGGTTGCTCTTCGAGATGCGGCCGGCCGGCGAGGAGGCGATCGCCGAGGCCCTCCAGGAGGCCCAGACCGCAATCGAGCAGGTGCGCAACGGGGAACGCACCGAAGTCGAGCTCTCGCCCCAGAACGCCTATATCCGCCGCCTCCAGCATCAGATGATCGACCGCTACGGCCTGGCTTCGGAAAGCCGGGGGCACGAACCGCACCGACGCGTCCGTGTCTTCCGTCAGGACGAAAGGACGTGAGGAGGATGGGTTCCGAGATCGCCGAACCGCGCCTGATCATCGCCATCGTGCAGCGCCGGGACCTGGACGGGCTGAGCCAGGCCCTTCTCTCGGCCGGGTTCTCGTTCACCCACGTGGCGAGCGTGGGGGGCTTCCTCATGGAAGCCAACGACACCCTCTTCATCGCGGTCGACCGATCGGCCGTGGAGGCCGTGCTGGGAATCATCCGACAGCACTGCCATACGCGCACCCGCTACCTCAGCCCAATCTCCCCGCTTCTGGAAATGGGGGGCCTCTTCCCACCCGCACCCGTGGAGGTGCAGGTCGGTGGGGCGCACGTCTTCGTCCTCCCGGTCGAAATCGCCTGTCAGCTCGAATCCTAGGAGGCCCGAATCGATGTGGGAACAAGTCAAAGAATTCATCGCGCCGGCATTGCCGATCCTGCGCTGGGTTGGCATCGGACTGGGCATCTACCTGATCCTGATCCAGTTGAGCCTGGCTGTATGGACCTATGAGGACATCCGCGCTCGGAGCGAGAACCTCCTCTGGCGGCTGTTGAGCACCCTATTGGTCCTCCTGTTCGGCCTCTTCGGGGTGCTGGTCTACCTCCTTTTGCGGCCCAAGGAGAAACTGGCCGAAGTCTATGCGCGTTCTCTGGAGCGCGCCTACATCCTGCAGGACATCGAGGAACGTCCGGTTTGTCCAACCTGCCAGCGGGGCGTGGAGCCGGACTTTGTCCTCTGCCCCTACTGTCATACCCCGCTTCGGAAAAAGTGCCCCCATTGTGGGCGGCTGATGGACCTCTCCTGGCAGCGCTGCCCCTATTGCGGAACGTAGCGTGGCGCGTGCTCCCCTGCTGATGGGAACCAGCAGGCGCATTCGCGCCGCGGCGCGAGCACGCTAACCGGAGCGCGTGACCCGGAAGGCCGCTTGGAAAGGCCGTGGGCCGTCCGGCGGGGGGCATCGAGCGATCCAGGGGCCCCTTGGGCACAGGCACGGACGCAGCGCAATTTGCGCATTTGGGAACAATAAGGTAAAATATCCGCCAGCCTCGGAGGAACGCGGGAGCCCGGGTGGGCTCCGTGGTTGGATCACAAAGGAGTGAGACCATGGGCAGCATTCCCAGCGATCTGGAAATCGCACAAGCCGCCAAACTGAAGCCGATCGTCGAGATCGCCGCTTCGCTAGGCCTCACCGAGGACGACCTGGACCTCTACGGGAAGTACAAAGCCAAGATCCATCTCGATGTGCTCCAACGGATCTGGGACCGTCCCCAGGGTCATTACGTCGACGTGACTGCCATCACGCCGACGCCGCTCGGCGAGGGCAAGACGACGACGACCTGCGGATTGAGTCAGGCGCTGGGGGCCCACCTGGGCAAAAAGGTCGTCACGGTAATCCGCCAGCCGAGCATGGGACCAACCTTCGGGATCAAGGGCGGTGCGGCCGGCGGTGGGTACAGCCAGATCGTCCCGATGGAGGATTTCAACCTCCACCTGACCGGGGACATCCACGCCGTGACCGCCGCGCACGACCTGCTCGCCGCAGCGATCGACGCCCGCATGTTCCACGAAGCGCAGCAGCCGGACGATGAGAAGCTGTTCAACGCCTTTTGCCCGCGTGACAAGCAGGGCCGGCGTCACTTTTCCCCGACCATGCTTCGCCGACTGAAAAAGCTCGGGATCGACAAGACCGACCCGGACGAACTGACCCCCGAAGAGAAGCGGCGCATGTTCCGCCTGGACATCGACCCGAACAGCATCACCTGGCCCCGGGTGATCGACATCAGCGACCGTTTCCTGCGGCGAATCCAGATTGGGTTGGGCCCCGAAGAAAAGGGAATGGTACGCGAGACCGGGTTCGACATCTCGGTGGCGAGCGAGGTCATGGCGATCCTCGCGCTCACGACCGGCCTGGCAGATCTCCGTGAGCGTCTGGGCCGGATCGTGGTCGGCACGAACAAGGCCGGCGAAGCGATCACCGCCGAGGACCTGGGGGTCGCCGGGGCTATGACGGTCCTTCTGAAGGACGCGATCATGCCCAACCTGATGCAGACGTTGGAAAACACGCCGGCCATCGTGCACGCTGGCCCCTTTGCGAACATCGCCCACGGGAACTCCTCCATCATCGCCGACCAGATCGCCCTGCGGCTGGTGGGACCCGATGGGTATGTGGTAACCGAGTCTGGCTTTGGCGCCGACTGCGGGATGGAAAAGTTCATGAACATCAAGTGCCGCTACAGCGGCCTGATCCCCAGCTGTGTGGTCATTGTCGCCACCATTCGCGCCCTGAAGATGCACGGTGGCGGGCCACGGGTGGTGCCTGGCCGGCCAATCCCCCACGAATATACCGAGGAGAACCTGGAGCTGGTGCGCAAGGGCGTGGGCAACATGCAGGTGCACATCCGCAACGCCCTGCGCTTTGGTGTGCCGGTGGTGGTGGCGATCAACCGTTTCGAGTCGGATACCCAGGCCGAGATCGAGATCGTACGCGAGGCGGCCCTCGAAGCCGGGGCAGAGGATGCGGTCATGTGCGATAACTGGGCACGCGGTGGCGCGGGCGCGGTCGAGCTGGCGCAGGCGGTCATTGCGGCCTGCGAGAAGCCGAGCAACTTCCGCTTCCTCTACCCGCTGGAGTGGAGCATCAAGGAAAAGATCGAAGCGATCGCGACCCAGATCTACGGCGCCGATGGGGTTGACTACTCGCCTGAGGCGGAGGCCAAGATCGAGCTCTACACCCGGCTCGGCTTCGACAAACTCCCGATCTGCATGGCCAAGACCCACCTTTCCCTGAGCCACGACCCCGAGTGGAAGGGTGTGCCAACCGGCTTCCGGCTTCCGGTGCGCGACATCCGCGCGAGTGTGGGGGCTGGTTTCCTTTACCCGCTTTGTGGCACCATGCGCACGATGCCCGGGCTTCCCACGCGGCCGGCCTTCTACGACGTGGACCTGGACCTCACCACAGGGCGGGTCGTTGGCCTCTTCTAGGCCCGAATGCCAAAGGCCGCCCGGTTCTCGCCCAACCGGGCGGCCTTTTTGTACGGCAATGTGGAACCAGCCAGGCCCTCGCTCGGCCAGGCCGCTGTGCCCGTCGAGGGGGGGCTGCTCAGGAAATCGGTGGGTGCTCGCGGAATTCGAGCTCCGCCTGCAGCGATGCCTGGCTCACGTCGGTGCGGCCAGCGCAGTCAACGTTTCGGTGGTCTTCGAAGGCACAGGCCTCGCTGCAGTAGAGCCGGTTGCCGCGCCGAATGGGCTCTCCTTCGATTTCTTCTTGACAATAGCTACACACGCGCTTCGGCTCGCCCATCGCCGCCTCCCGGCCGCTGAACCGCCCTGACCGGTGTGGGAGAGGGTCAGCCCTCCACCTTCTCGAACATATCCTTGGTCGCGCCGCACTGAGGGCAGACCCAATCATCGGGCAGGTCTTCGAACGCCGTCCCCGGAGGGATGCCGCCGTCCGGGTCGCCCACCGCCGGGTCGTAAATGTAACCACATGCCAGGCATTCCCATTTGGCCATTTTCGGCCTCCTTTCGCCGCTCTTCAGGCACCTTCGGCCCTTCTACGGCCCCAGATGGATCATCTCCTGCCCCAGGGAAAAGTGCTCGACCTGGTAGGAGGTGGGGAACTGTTGGATGAACTCGAACTCACTCTGGAGCAGCACCTCGTGTCCGCGCTCCATCTGGCTCAAGTAGCGCAAGAGGGTGCGGGAAGCTTCCTCTTCCGCCCGCCCGGCCAGCTCGGCGTAAAAAGTTGCGGCAGTGCGTTCTGCTTCGATCGCCAGGCGGAAAAGCTCGGGGATGCTCGTTTCCTCCTGGAGGGCCCGTAACACGGTAGGCACGAGCGACTGGGCAGGAAGTACCCGCTCCACCCCCGGGAATTGCCGCTCATAGGCCGCCTCCAGCAGACGACGGTGTTTCTCCTCCTCGTGCTGGAGGAACGTGAGCCGCTCCCGCAAGTCCAGGTTGGCCACCCGGGCGGCCATATGGCGGTACAGGTCGGCCGCTTCGATCTCGGATCGGATGGCTACCCCAAGCAGTTCCAAAGGCGTCAGATCCTCAGCGATTCCCACCCGGCGCACCTCCTTCCGGGGCATAGGCCTAGAACATCATGCGTTCCTTCTTAACCCCCTCGGTAAAGCGCTCCCGGCGGAAGGGGTTATCCTCAGGGCGCAGGCGGCCGAGGATGCATTCGACGACGATCCGACCTCCTTCCGGGGCGCCCATGATGCCGTGACCGCTATACCCGCCGTTGAAATAGAGGCCTGGCACCTCCACCAGCGGGCCCAGGATCGGCTTGGCGTCGGGGGTGATCGTGTATTGGCCGGCCGAGGCGTAGACGTCCTCCCGCTTGAGCGTGGCTGCGATCTCTTCCCAGAAGGGGCTCAGCCGTGCACATCCTTCCATCGCAATGGCCGGATAGTCCCAGTCGGCCGGCACGTGGTCGACCGGCTCGGAGGGCTTTTCCGGCACCGCCTCGCCCCAGCCAAAGACGGCACCGCCCGGCTCCGGGTGCCAGTAGGCTCCCGTGTCGACATCGATCGTCATCGCGGCGTCCGGGGGAACCAGCGGGGAGTGGACCACCGCCTTCTGCCGGCGCTCGATGGAGAGCGGAAGTTCCACCCCGGCCAAGCGCGCTAGCCTCCCCGAGAAGGGGCCGGCGGCGATGACCACCGTCCGGGCGTGGACAGGGCCGCGGTTCGTCTCCACGCCCGCGACCCCCCCGGCATCTAGCCGAAAGCCGGTGACCTCGGTCTGCAGGAAGATGCGGGCGGTGCTCCCCTTGGCGAAACCGTAGGTGACCTCGTGGGCGGAGAGCCATCCATCGCGCTGGCGGAAGGTGGCCGCGGTGACCTGGGGGCTCAGGTAAGGAAAGCGCCGGCGCGCCTCATCCCCGTCCAGGTATTCCACATCGGTCAGGCCCCACGAGTGCTGCCGCTCTACCCGTTGCTGGAGCGCTTTCGGCCCGTCCTCGGCTGCGGTGACGAAGAGATACCCTTGCTGGTGGAAGGCGATGTCGTAGCCGGGGATCCCGATCACCTCGGCAAAGCGCTCAAAGACATCCAGGCTGGCGCGCATCATCGCCACGTTTTCCGGTTCGTCGTACTGGCAGCGCACGCCCTCGGCCGAGTTGGCCGTGGTGAGCACGCCCAGCGCTTCCCGCTTTTCCAGGAGCACGGTATCCAGGCCCGCGCGCGAGGCCCAGAATGCGGTCGCGCACCCAACGATCCCGCCTCCGATGACCACGACATCCGCTGTGGTCGGCAGGTCGCCTGCATCCGGGATGACGATTCGGCCCATGGGATTCTCCTTCTGGCTGGATCCTTTGGTCGATACCTCGCGTGCCCTGGCTTTAACCCAAAAGCACGCTGCCGGCACATTCTACCACGGGCCGCATCCGTGGGTCAAGTCACTAACCAATCTACATGGCGCGGCGCAACGATGCCGTAGGCTGCATCACCGGTTCGGGATGCCCTGTGCTTGGAGGAGGTCGGCCGTGATCGAATCTGCGCAGCGGCGCTGGGGCGAGGGCTGCGGCAAGAGAGAAGCTGCTTTGGGCACGCTACCGTATCGCGCGCCTCCCGCGTTACCCTTCCCCACTAGAACCGCTCCCCTTCCACTGGCCAGGCCAAGAAATGCACTGGGGGAGGCGAGGGCATTGCCCTCGCCTTCCCTTTACAAGGTGGGTCCCCGTGTCGGGGCCGGCAGGTCGGGAGGAAAGCGCCCGGCAAGGGGAAACGATCGCCGTGGCGCTCTTAGCGGTAGCCGCGGGTTGGGCCATTGCCCGAACGAAGATGCCCCCAGGGATCTGTTATGCCAAACGCGCCCTGGCGCAATGCCTGCTGCTCGCCGGTGACCACTCGGCCCGGGCCTGTGTGGAGCCCGTTCGGCACGGGACGTGCAGAATCGGGAGATCGCACGCCCGAGCTTTGCCAGCGGAAGCCGAAGCAGGCCGCTAGGCCAGGCTTTCCAGTACGGGAAGGAACTCTTCGGGCCGCGGCAGCTCGCGCATCGGGTAGATGCGGGCAAAGCGGATGACGCCAGCGCGGTCCACGATGTAGACAGCGCGCTCCGAAAAGCCCTCCGGGCGCAGGATGCCGTACTTTCGCGCGACCTCTCCCCCGGGGAAATCGGCCAGCAAAGGAAAGGACTTGACCCCGATGGCCTGTGCCCACGCTTCCTTGGAGGGCAGGGCATCCACGCTGAGCCCCAGGATCTGCGTTCCGGTCGCTTCGATCCGCTCGTGGGCAAGCTCCAGGAGAAGCATTTGCGCCGAACAGACGCCGGTGAAGGCCAGCGGGTGGAAAGCCAGAAGGACGTTCTTCTTCCCCCGGTAATCGCTGAGCGTGACCCGGCTTCCGAGGCTTCCTTTCAGGGTGAAATCGGGGGCCAGATCGCCCACAACGAGCGGCTTGCGTTCCTCCACGGTTTCCTCCTATCCATCCTCAGCGTAGCGTTCTTCTTTCCAGGGGTCGCCGTTGTTGTGATATCCTCGGCTCTCCCAGAAGCCCGGGATGTCCTGGGAAAGCAGTTCTACCCCCCAGGCCCACTTCGCGCTTTTCCAGAAATAGCGCGACGGCACGACCAGCCGGAGCGGCCATCCGTGCTCTGGGGTCAGCTCTTCCCCACCAAGGGCCCAGGCAAAGAGGTTCTCTTCCGCCAGAAAGACCTCGAGCGGCAGGTTCGCCGTAAAGCCATGCGCGGCGTGGACCAGGACGTAACGAGCCTCTGGTTTGGGCCGCACGTGGCGCATCACCTCCACCGTGGGCACACCTTCCCAAGTCGTGTCCAGCATGCTCCATCCGGTGACGCAGTGGATGTCACACGTGACCTTCCGGGAAGGCAGGGCGCGGAAGTCCGAATAGCTCCATCGTACCTCCGCCTCGACCAGCCCGAAGACGCGGAACTCCCACCGGGACAACTCGATCCGTGGGATGGGACCGTAATGAAGTACCGGCATCCGGGTCACCAGGCGCTGGCCTGGAGGAAGCCGACCAAGAGTTTCCATCGGGTTCCCCTTTCCGCTAGCGCTCGGCGGTCGCCCTCCGCTCGCGGCCCACATACAGACCCAGAGCGATCCCGATCAGGGAGAGGAGTACTCCGAGCACGACCGAAAGGCTCAGCGCGTTCAGGGATGCCTGGTGGGCGCTCAGCCAGGCCTCCAGCTGGGCAGGCCACCCCAGGATGGCAGGCCCCAGTTCGGCGGAGCGCGACCAGACGACTGCCCCATAGGCCCACGCCAGCCCGAGGACGAGGCTCAGGAGTGGTACCCAGATGTTCCAGGGGAGGAACGGCCCCGTCTGCTGTGGCTGGATGCGGGCAAGCACCTGTTCCCGGATCCATGCCGGAGCGGCCTCAACGGGCAGTGCGAACAAAGCGGCATCCACCTGGGCGACCGCCTCGCGGAAAAGACGGCAGCCGGAGCAACGCTGGAGGTGGGTGCCCAAAGGGGAATCGGGCGCAATCGTCTCCCCTTCTAGCATGCATTCCAGGATGGCCTGCCGGACCTCTTCACAATCCATGGTCGCCCCCCCGTGAGAGCATCCCCGCCAGAGCCTGCCGGGCCCGATGGAGGTAAGTCTTGACGGTGCCCACCGGGATGCCCAGGACCTGCGCGATCTCGGAAACTTTCAATCCGTGCTGATAAAACAACGTGACCACCAGCCGATAGCCTGTCTGCAGGCGCCCTACGGCCCGCCACACAAGGGAGCGCCGTTCCTGTTCCCAGGCCTCGCGCTGCGGGTCCGCCTCGGCCGGCGGCAGCGCCTCCGCGGGCACCTCGTCCAGCCGAACGATCTCCCGCTCCCGCCGGAGCTGCCGCAACCGGTTCAGACAGGCGTTCGTGGCGATCCGGTAGAGCCAGGTGGTAAAGCGCGATTCCCGGCGGAAGGAGGGCAACCCTTGCCAGACGTGCAGGAAGACCTCCTGTGTCACGTCGGCAGCTTCCTCGGGGTCGCGCAGCACGCGCAGCGCAAGCGTATAGACATAATCCTGTTGCTCTAGCAACAGGCGAGCGAACGCTTCGGGATCCTGTCGACGACAGCGCTCCAAGAGCTCCGGCGCGGGCTCGTTCATGCGCCGCCCCGTCCATCATAGATCCGACTCCGTGCCACCCGGCTGCTCGGCACAAGGCAGCTCGTCCTTGGCTTCGTGCTTTCCGTGTTTTCGGGCTGGGGCCCCGGCCAGATAGATCAACACCATGCCCAGACCCACGAAGAAGGGGATCAAGCCTCCCAGCAGCCACGGGCCGAGTCCCAACGTGTACAGGCCCAGGAGGAGGGCCAAACCGCAGCACGCGGTAATGATCCCTGCCCAAAGGATGCCGCGCGGCGTGCGCTGGCTGAGCCGCTCCCAGAACGATTCCTCGGGCAGGAAGACCCCGTGCTGTGCCAGCCCGATGCGCTCCCGATAGAGGATATAGCGCATGGCGACGACGAACAGCATCAGTACGGTGAGGAGGAAGCAAGGGCTGATGAGCACAATCGCGGTCAGGAGATCCACCAGTTCCTCCTTGAAGGCGCTGCTGCCAGGTCCTCAACCAGCACTTCCATTCTAACAGGAGTCCAGGACAGGGTCAACTGGCCGCGTTACGGCGCAACCCGAGCCCAGCCCATCGTGCCCGGGGACGGGCCGGGACGAGCATGCCCACCTCGGCAAACCAGCGTACGGTATCCCCCACGGTTTCAGCGATGGGGCGTGGCAAGTAGCCCAGTTCGCGCGTGGCCTTGTCGTGGCGGATGCAGGAGTTGCTCGCCAGGATGCTCACCGATTCCGGAGTGAGCAAGGGACGGGTGCCCCGGGTACGAGCATAGGAACAGGCGAAAGCGGCGATGGTGCGCGCCATGGCGGTAGGCAGGCGCAGCCGGGGCGCCGGCACGCCCGTCGCGGCGGAAAGGAGCGCCAGGAGCCGTTCCATAGTCACCTGCTCGCCGGAGAGGATGTAGTTGTGGCCGCGCCGCCCGCGCTCTGCCGCGGCGATCAGTCCCTCGGCCACATCGCGCACATCGACAAAATCGTAGGCGCCGGTAACGCACACCGGGAGGCGCCGCTGGGCAAAGAGCAGGAAAAAGCGTCCCATCTCCGACGGCTGGTAATCGTGGGGACCGATGATGCCGGTGGGACTGACGATCACCGCATCCAGGCCGCGTTCTACCCCGTCCAGGACCTCTAGTGCCGCCTGGGCCTTGCTCCGGCCATAGTCGGTCGCGATCCGGCTGGGGTCGAAAGGAAAGTGCTCGTCGATCATCGTCCCGTGGGGCGGTTCGACCAGGGCATGGATCGACGCCGTATACACCAGCCGGTGGATCCCCATCTCCAGGCAGGCTTCCACGACGTTGCGGGTCCCCATCACGTTCACGTCGTAGAGGAGGCTGGACCGACTGGGCTCGATCGTGATCAGGCTGGCCAGGTGGTAGACGACATCCGCTCCGGCAAAAGCACGCCGCAGGGAATCTAGATCGCGCACGTCCCCTTCGGCTCGTTCTACCGCCAACCCCTCGAGCGGCCGGATGGAGTCAGCCGGGTAGATGAACGCCCGTACCCGTTCGCCTCGCGCCAGAAGCGCCCGTACCAGGTTGTTCCCCAGGTGCCCGGTAGCGCCCGTCACCACATGAAGCATCGTTTTCCTCCTTAGACACGCGTTATGGCCCCGACCCGTGCCTGCCGCTCAAGCAGCAGCGGGCCCAGGCGGTCCATGATCCACCCGAACGACAGCTCAACCCAAGGCACAATCCGGTACCATCCTGGCACATAGACCACCCGCCGGGGATGGTGCAGGAGATGCCAGACGCTTTCCGCTACCCGCTCCGGCGGGACGGCAAAACGCTCCGCTGGCATCCGGAGGCCAGGGGCAGAGGAGCGTTCGAAGAACTCGGTGGCCACCGGTCCCGGCTTGAGGACGCTCACGCGTACACCCGTTCCCCGGAGCTCCCGGTGCAGGGCAGTCGCGAAGGCTTCCAGGAACGATTTCGTCGCGCAGTAAAGCGCCACACCCTGGCTGGGGATATCGCCGGCGATCGAGCCGATGTTCACGATATGCCCCCGGCCGCGTCGCTTCATCTCCGGCAGCACCTGCAGGCTCAGGTGTACGGTCGCCGCCGTGTTCACCTCCAACATCTCGCGTGCCCGGGGCCAGGGCATTTCGCAACCGAAGCCGTACCAGCCTACGCCTGCGTTGTTCACCAGGATATCGATCGCGCCCCAGGACGCGAGGACCCCCCGGACGAGCCGTTCCCGTTCCTCCTCTCGCGCTAGGTCTGCCGGGAAAGCGCGTGCTTCCCCACCCGCCTGGGTGATCTCCGCCGCCAGTTCGTCCAGCCGATCGACTCGTCGCGCGGCGAGCGCTACCCGCAGTCCTTCGCGACCGAGGCGCCGGCCGACCGCTGCCCCGATGCCGCTCGATGCGCCCGTGACCAGGGCCACACGTCCCCGTAGTTCCATCGGCTTCCCCCGGGTTATCCTTTCGGCGCGGCCGGCCCCGGCCGAGGTTCCAGGGCGATCCTTTCCCTGGGGCGGACGGGTTTCGGGGCTCGGAACGGTTGCTCTGCTCGCCGCAGCGCGGGATGGCAAAGTCGCCGGTAGACGATGTTCGTCGGGAGGAATCCCAGCGCGCTTCGACCCAGGTAGGCATGCGCGCGGGCAATGCGCCGCACGATCGCGGGATAGCTGTACAGGCGCCGCATGAGGCGGTCGTAGCCGTCCTGGAGTTCGCGGGCGGTCATCCGCGCCGGGGAAAAGGTGACCCGGGTGACATCGTAATGGCTCCAGTCGAAATCCCAGATCCGACCTTCGGCGAGCAACTTTTCTCGAAGCGCCGTTCCCGGATAGGGGGTCAACACGGTCACCTGGGGGACGTCGATGTGGGCCTCCTCGATGAAAGCGCCCGTGCGGTCGAACACGCTCCCATCGTCGCTGTCGAGCCCCACGACGAAGCACCCGATCACCGCGATGCCCCGGCGATGCAGGCGCTCGACCGCCTCCTGGTAGTCCAGGATCTGGTTGACCTTCTTGTTCATTTCCGCGAGTCCTTCGGGCGTGAGCGATTCAAAGCCGATGAGCAGTGCGCGGCAGCCGCTGCGTGCGGCGAGCTCGAGCAGTTCCATATCGTGTACGGCGGTGAGGGACGCCTGGCCGATCCAGCGGATGCGCAACGGGATGAGAGCCTGGAACAGCTCCCGCGCATACTCCCGGTTTCCGACGATGTTGTTGTCGGTGAAAAAGAGGGCGCTGGGCAGACGGCCCAGGGAGCGCACCTCGGCGACGACCTCTTCGATCGGCCGGTAGCGCATCTGTCGCCCGAAGAAGGCGGTGGTAGAGCAGAAGGAACAGTTGAAGGGACAGCCGCGGGAGACCTCCATCTTCGGCACGGGATAGTAACGTGATTCCCGGAGCAGCTCGCGGCGCGGGATCGCAAGTCCTTTCAGGTCGGGTTTAGGTCCCCGATAGAAGCGTTCCCACGATCCGCGCGCGACATCGTGCAACACCTGCGGCCAGATCCCTTCCGCCTCCCCAAGCACCACGATGTCGGCGTGTTGGGCCGCTTCCTCCGGGACAAGCGTCGCATGCACTCCCCCCAGGACGACCGGGACCCCCCGCGCGCGGAAGGCGTCCGCGATGGCATAGGCACGGGGAGCATTGGGAGTGAGCGCGGTGATGCCCACTAGATCGAACCGATCATCGAATGGGATGCGGGAAACGTTCTCGTCCACGATCGAAACGTGCACGTCGGCGGGCGTGGCTGCGGCCACGACCGGCAGGGTCAGGCTGCTCATATAGACCCGGCCGAAGAGGCGCACGCTGGACGGGTGAGCCGGCTGGATCAATAGGACTCTCATCGGTAACTCCTGGAACAGGTCGCCGTAGCGATTTGCTGCGGCCACTCCCTTGGACACGCGGCGCAGTGGTTCGGTTTCAACGGTGAAAAAGACCCTTCTCCAGGGCTACCCTGCAATCCGGGCACCCCTGGAGAAGGGTCATGCTGTCGGGCCCTGGGCCTGTTTCGTTAGCTGGGGGAGCGTGGGCCCATTCAAACCCTAAAGATGCCCACCTTCACGCGCCCCGGCAGGCCGAGCCTTCCGCGACGCCTGCGGCGCTAGTGGCGTTGCCCATAGACCTGGGTGTAGCGTTGATGCAGCCGGGCCACAAGTTCCGGTGGGATCTCCTCCGGTTCGCCCAGCTGCATCGCCAGCCAGACGGTACGGGCCACATCCTCGACCATCACCGCGGCCTTGACGGCTGCCTCGGGCGTCGGCCCGATGGTGAACACGCCGTGCTGTTTAAGAAGCACCGCAGGCGAGGAGCCGATATGTTCGACTACCTGGCGGCCGATCTCTTCCCCGCCGATCAGGGCAAAGCCGGCGCACGGGATAGGTCCGCCGAATTCGTCGGCGATGGCCGTTAGACACACCGGGATCGGGCGGCCAAGCGCGGCAAAGGCGGTGGCGTAAGGAGAGTGGGTGTGCACGATGCCCCCCACGTCCGGCCGGTGGCGATAGATGTAGAGATGGCTAGCCGTGTCCGAAGACGGGGAGAGCTCACCCTCTACCACCTCGCCCTCCAGCGTCAGGAGGACGAAATGCTCCGGGCGCAGATCCTTGTAGCGGACACCGCTCGGTTTGATCAAGACGAGGCCGCTTTCCCGGTCTCGGGCGCTCACGTTTCCCCCCGTCCAGACCACGAGCCGGTTCTTCGGCAGTTCCAGGTGGAGCCGTAGCAGCTCCTCGCGCAGTGCTTCGAGCATGGGCGGTTCTCCCGGTCTAGGTCGCGCTCGGAGGGATCCGTTCGCGGCCGGCCAGTACCTCCTTCTGGAGCGCTTTCAGTCGCTTCATCACGTCGTTGGCTCCGCGCCCGAAATAGTCATGGAGGATACGGTATTCCGCGTACAGGCGGTCATAGATTTCGTGGCGGATCGGGTCTGGCCGGTAGACCACCTCCTTGAGGCGGGCCATGCGTTGGGCAGCCTCGAAGATCGAATCGTACCCGCCCGCGGCTTTCCCCGCGGCCACGGCAGCGAACATCGCCGAGCCAAATGCTCCGGCCTGGGGCGTGGCGCCCACCCGGATTTCGCGGCCGGTCACATCGGCATAGATCTGCATCAGGAGCCGGTTGCGCTCCGGAAGGCCGCCACAGGCGACGATCTCGTTCACCCCAACCCCGCTTGTCTCAAACGCTTCGATGATCACCCGCGTGCCATACGCGGTTGCTTCGATGAGCGCGCGGTAGATGTCTTCCGGTTTGGTCGCCAGCGTGGCCCCAACGAGCATGCCGGTGAGGTCCACGTCCACCAGGATGGAGCGGTTCCCGTTCCACCAATCGAGCGCGAGCAGTCCGTGCTCGCCGGGCCGTTGTCGCGCGGCCTTTTCCTCGAGCAACTGGTGCACCGTGATGCCGCGCCTCCGGGCCTCTTCCTCGTAAGCAGCGGGCACGCAGTGTTCCACGAACCAGGCAAAGTGGTCCCCCACGCACGATTGGCCGGCCTCAAACCCAAAGTATCCCGGGATGATGCCATCCTCCACCACCCCACACATCCCTTCGACCATCTTTTCCTCGGTGCCCAGGAGCATGTGGCAGTTCGAGGTGCCCATGATGATCACCATGCGGCCCGGTTCCACGACCGTCACCGCCGGCACGGAAACGTGGGCATCCACGTTGCCCACGGGCACGGCCGTCCCAGGCAAGAGCCCCGTCAGTTCAGCCATCTCGCGCGTCAGGCCGCCCGCCCGCTGCCCCAGGGGGTAGATCTGTCGCGAGAGTTTCTCGTCCACCACGTGCCGCAGCCGCGGGTCGAGCGCGGCAAAGAAATCGTCCGAAGGGTACCCCTCACGCTTGCTCCAGATCGCCTTGTATCCGGCGGTGCAAGAGTTGCGCCGCTCCTGTCCGGTCAGCTGGAGCACGATCCAGTCCGCTGCCTCGATATAGCGGTGAGCCGCGTAGTAGACCTCGGGGGCCTTGTTGAGCGTTTCCCAGATCTTGGGGAAGAGCCACTCCGAAGAGATCTTGCCCCCGTAGCGCGCGAGCCACTTCTCGCCACGCTCGCGGGCGATCGCGTTCAGGCGGTTCGCTTCCGGCTGGGCGGCGTGGTGTTTCCAGATCTTGACCCAGGCGTAGGGGTTCCTGCGCCACTCCGGCTTCAAGCAGAGGGGAGTCCCGGCTTCGTCAATGGGCAGCATGGTACAGGCGGTGAAATCGGTACCGACCCCGATGACCTCCTCCGGTTTGACGCCGCTTTCCCGCAACAGCTCCGGGATGGTGACGCGCAGGACGTCGATGTAATCAGCCGGGTTCTGAAGGGCAAAATCGGGGGGAAGCCGGATGTCGCTTTCGGGGAGCACTTCGTCGATCACGCCGTCCCGGTAGGGGTGGACCGCGGTGGCGACCTCGCGGCCGT
Organism: Chloroflexia bacterium; assembly: GCA_034436115.1. Classification (GTDB taxonomy): domain Bacteria; phylum Chloroflexota; class Chloroflexia; order DTKN01; family DTKN01; genus DAOTVY01. The sequence goes on from DAOTVY010000017.1 coordinate 19,081, forward strand.
CAGCCACGTCGACCAGTACGGCACGCCCAGACTCGGTGCCGAAATCGATGCCGATGGTGTACTTGGCCATGCTCAGCCTCCTTCCTTGGCGTGAACGGTCGCTTCCCGGCTCAGGCGATTTCCAGGATGGCCGGGCGTTTCCAGACCTTCTCCTCCAGAGCGATCTCGATCTCCGGCCACCCGGGGATGGCCGTCAAGATCTCGTTCGTCTCCTCGCCCACCAGGATGGTGTCTTCGGACTTGGTACCGGTGATGGAAGGGTTCCAGGCGTAGGCCTGGCCGATGGATACCTCCTCGATCGACTGGGGGGCGGCGACCAATTCTCGCGGCTCGTATCCTGCCAGGCCGCCCTGATGGTGGAGGTGCCATTCCTCGGGGAAGCCGGTTTCCGCGTAAGCCTGGATCCCCTGGCGGAACACCTCGCCCAACGTGCGGCCGGGGCGGGTCGCAGCGATCAGCGTCGCGTCCACGCGGGCTACCGCTTCGGCCTTCCGGCGTACCTCGTCGGGAAGCCGGCCAAAGTGCACCAGGCGGGTGAGGGAGCAAACCAAGCCCCACCGCCGTCCGCAGAGGACGAGCATCGCATACCGTTCCAGCCGCTTTTCCGTGGGCAGCGGGTGGCGGAAAGCGAAGATCCGTTCGTCGGTGGCGATCAGGTTCACGATGGCCTGGACGCCGCGGCTCTCGCACGCCTGGGCCAAAAGGCCGGCGATCTCGTACTCCGTCTGGCCGGGGCGGACGGCGCGGATGGCTGCCTCCATCGCCTCGGCGCAGAGCCGGCCCAGGGTACGGAAGCGCGCTGCTTCTTCGGGCATCAGTTCCGCCCGCAGCCGGGCGAACTCGATGGAGAGGTCCGTGGCCCCCGGATAGGGGCTGTCGGCCCCCAACCGCCATCCCCGGCACAGTTCAGCCACCGCGGCGCTGACCTGATGCCAGGGATGGACGCGGAACTCCCAGCCCTGTTCGCGGAGCCTTTCCTCCTGCTCCAGCCGGGGGGCCTCGATGTTGTTCGTGATCAGGTAACGGCCGGCCGGGGTGATCAGCAGCGAGGCCTCCCCATAGGTCGTCGCCGTATTCACGTAGGAGGCGGCGCCGCAGGTCGCCCAGGCGAAGCTGCTCACCCGGCGCATCAGAAAGGCGTCCAGGTTCTGGTCGGCCAGCCAGTTGCGGATCCGTTCCTGTTTGCGGCTGAATTCCTCCATCGGCTCACTCCTGTTCGCTCGTCGTTCGCGCTTCCGGACGGTCCTCCTGTAAAGCCTCCGGCCGCCGGCCGGAAGCGACCTTCCTCAGATAGGGGGCCATCAGCGGCCAGAGGCTTCGATAATCTTCGAAGCGGCGCACGTAGGCAGCATGCCTGCGCGGATCTGGCTCAAAGCGCCGTTCCAGGCGCACCATCTGTTCCACCCCCTCCTCGAAGGAGGAAAAGATCCCCGCTCCAACGCCGGCGATGATCGCTGCCCCGAGCGTGCCGGCCTCGGTGACGAGCGGGCGCACCATGGGGCGGCCGAGGATGTCGGCACACAGCTGCACCCACAGCTCCGACTTGCTCCCTCCGCCCACCGCGCGAAACTCCCGAATCTCGATCCCGGTGGGGGGCAGGGCATCGACGCACTCCTTCAAGTAAAAGGTCGTCCCCTCGAGAATTCCCTTCAGGATGTCCCCGCGTCGGGTTTCCAGATGGAGGCCCACGATGACCCCGCACGAGTCCGCGATGAAGGAAGGCGGGCCCGTGGTCGTAAAATGGGGCAGGACGATCACCGGGCTGGGGCCGGGGGAGAGCTCGGCAAAGAGGTCCGGGTAGAGCTCGCGCCCTTCCCTCTCCGCTTCGCGTTGCTCTTGAGCGGCAAAGGTATCGCGGTACCATTTGACCAGGGAGCCGCCCTGGTTGTAGAGGAAGGAAACATATCGCCCGGGCGCCGCATGGTGCTCCGTGTTCAGCCCTCGCTCAATCATACAGGCCGGATCGCGGCACTGCCGGAAGACCGGCGTGATGCATAGGAAGGTGCCCATCCCGAAAACGGCCCGCCCTTCCTCGATCACGCCGCAGCCTACGGCGTTGGCGCACTGGTCGTGCGCCCCGCTGACGATGGCCGTGCCTGGAGGCAGGCCCAACTCCTCCGCCGGCGCTTTTGCCACCGTGCCGATCACGGTGCCCGAGGGGACCGGGGTGGGAAGTTTCCCCCCTTCCAGGCCGGCCAGGGAGAGCAGTTCCTCGGACCAGGTGCCTCGCTCCAGGTCGAAGAGCAAGGTGCGATTCGCCAGAGAGTAATCGACCGCCGGTTCCGCGCCGAGCATGAACGAGACGAAGCTGCCCCAGAGAAGGAAGCGGTCGGTTCGCTCGTAGAGGGCCGGCTCGTGCTCCTGGAGCCACTTCAGCTTGGTGAGGCTGTAGTGGTTTCCCCAGGTATTGCCGTTGATGCGGTAGAGTTGTTCGTCGGACAGGCGCTCTCTCAGTGAGCTCAGGTACTCCTCTCCCCGGCAGTCAAAGTTCAGGATCGAAGGGCCGAGGACCTGTCGCTCCTCGCTCACGGGGACCATGGCCTCCCCGAGCGAGGAAACCGCAAGCGCCTGAACCGGGTCCTGCCCGGAGGCGGACACGACCCGGCGGATCACCCCCTGGACGCTCTCCCATACCCGGCGGGCATCGAGTTCGGCGTAGCCGGGCTGCGGGTGAACGATATCGTACTCGGCGTACGCAGAAGCCAGCACCCTCCCATCGAGAGAGAAGAGAGCCGCTTTGCAACCGGTGGTGCCCACGTCGATGCCCAGCAGGCTCATGGTACCGTCCTGTCTTTCCGAGGCCCGTGGATCCGATCCGGGCGCCTGGCTGCCCCGTCTGCGCCTTTCCAGTCCGGTATTCTACCATCGGCCCTGGTTCCTGACAACCGGGTTGGGGCGACCGTGGGTTGTCCCGCCAGGCTTGGAACATGCGGGTCTGCCCGCAGCTGTGGGATGTGTGTGGCAGGTGCAGCCGCAGAGACATGGGGCCGTATCGCGACCTCCGGGCTCTCGGCGCGAGCTGGGACGACCAGGAGGGCGGCAGGGAACGCGGAGGGTTCCCTGCCGCCTCGCTCGGAGTATTGGTTTTTCTTCCCTGCCGGGCGGTATGCGCCCGGGAGTCATTCCTCGATCCCGTGTCCGTAGACCTCCCAGCCCAGGTACTTGCTCAGCGCCTCGTAAACAGGCGCTGCAACGTGCGACAGGTTCACGGCCACGTGGTGCTCGAAACCGTTCTCGCACACGTGGCGCAGAAGCCGCTGCAGGTTCGGGATGTGCACCACCCCGTAGCCGCCAAAGGTTTCCAGGGGGTCATCGGTGAACTCGCCCTCGCCGACGTAGGCGCGGATCGTGCCCCAATAGTCGTCCGTGGTGATGCGGCAGAAGGTGAACGGCCCGCTGGGCACGCGGCCGACGATCGTTCCGTAGGTATTCTCGCGCCCGACGGTCCCCGCGATGATCGCCTGGTAATCCATGGTGGGGCGGGTCAAGAACTCCTTCGGGAAGTTGCTGCAGTGGAAGATCACGGCCTTGTCGGGGTCGTCGCCGTAGTTGTTGTTCCAGTCCACCAGGGCGCTCGGGCGTCCCGAGGCAAGCTGCAGGGCGTACATGGCCAGGGCTCCGGTGATGTCCGTCTCGCAAGCGCTCGGGAGAAGGGATTGGCTCAACATGCTCATCACGGTGCAGGGGACGACCCCGAAAAACTCCTCCATCGAGGTCCAGCATTGGATGGCGGTGGCCACGAGCCCGTTCTCCGCGATCCACTGCTCCACCACGACGGCGAAACGGGCCAGGCGCTCCAGCGCCGTCTCGGGGATACCCTCGGTGGGCACGTAGGCACGGATTTCGTCGAGCTTGCGCCGCACCTGGGGATCGTTCGAGTCCAGGCGGTTCACACGGCCGAACGCCTCCGAGAGGTCGAGCGTTTCCACGCTGATGCCTGCCTGCTCCAGCAGTTTTTCGCTAAAGCGCACCGTGTTGAAGGCGGCCGGCCGGGCTCCGAGCACGCCCACGCGGATCCCGCGCATGCCTCGCACCACCCGGCAGGTGGCGGCAAAGTTGCGCAGGTCCTGGCGAAAGGAAGGCGAGTCCGGGGCAACGGTGTGCCGGCTGGTCAGGGTAAAAGGAATGCCGTACTGGTGCAGGTTGTTGCAAACGGAGATCTTTCCGCAAAACGAATCGCGCCGGTCGGCGACGGTCCACTTGCCCTCTTCGTCCGGGAAGGCGTGCACGAGGACAGGCACGTCCAGGCCGGCCATGCGGATGGTGTTGGCGACGCCGCGCTCGTCCCCAAAGTTGGGCAGGGTCACCAGGATGCCATCGATCTCCTCCCGGTGTTCCCGGAAGAGGGCAGCGCACTTTTCCGCATCGGCTCGCGTCTCCACCGAACCGAACGGCGTCTGGGAAGGATCCAGCGCGATCGCTCGAATTCCCTCTTCCTCGAGCACGCGGAGGATTTCCACCCGACCCCGATCGCACAAGTGGTCCGGGAAGAAGCCGCGGTTTCCGATGATGACTCCCAGGGTCGCGCGTTTTTCCTTCTCGGCCATCGTTTTCCTCCTGAAATCGTTCAAAAAAGATCCGCTGGGGCCGTTGCCCTTTCCTGCGCCGCCCATTATACCACGTCCGGCGTTGCGCGGCCCCTCTGGGTGCGCCCAGAACCTGCCGGAACCGCAGACCCGCGGGGCTCGATCTGCCGGCATTCGGCTCTGGCGGAAGGCCTACGATACGACCCTGCGGAGGACGGCGTTGTCCGATCATTCGGAAGGAGTGGGACCACGCTCTGGCAGGATCGATCGTGGCTTCCGCACGGCGGGACCCCGGGCTGCGAGTGGGTGCCGACCGGCCGGGCACACGGCCAGGCAAATGCCGCACACCGGCTGGCCGATGCCTGGCTGCCGCTGGAAGGCCTCCAACCGGGCGGCGCATGCCTCCACATCCAGCGCGACCGCACGCTCCGGATAGCCCTCGTAGGGCACGGCGCGCAGCGCTCTGACCGGGCAGGCCCGGATGCACCGTCGACAGGAGCCACATGTGCCTTCAACCGGTTTCCCCGCGGGAAGCGGCGCATCCGTGAGCACCGTGCTCAGCCGTACTCGCGGGCCCGCCTCTTCGGTGATCAGCAAGAGGTGGCGGCCGATCCAGCCCAGGCCGGCCGCTCGCGCCACCGCCTTATGGGAAAGAGCGCCCCGCTCCCCGGCCAGCGTCTCGCTTGCCGGGATCGCACGCGCACGGTAGCCGCGTTCCCGGAGGAAGCGGGCGATCCGTTCCGCCATCCCGTCTAGCAAGCGGTTGGCCTCGGCATACAGCCGCGCATAGGCCGGGGTCGGTTCCCCGGGATGCGGGTTTTGCGGCGAAAGGAGCCCGTCGACGACCGCGTCATCCAGCCGCACCGCCAGCGCCACGGCGCGCCGAAAGGGGGCCAGCAGGTCGGCCGGTTCGGTGGGAAACTCGGACACGCTCTCCAGGTCGGCGACCCCGCAGCGGTAAGCGCCCAGGGCGGAGGAAAGGGAAAGCAGGTCCACGTAGAGCAACTCTGGCGCAACCATCTCGCCCTCAGGAACCGGCGCGGGAATCCTCACCCCACCCACCGCACGCTGTTCGAGCGACAGGAGGGGCACATGCGTTCGTCGCGCCAGGGGTCGTATGCTTGCTCCCAACTATGGCCGCAGCGCAGACAACGGAAGGAAGCAACTCCACGCCCCTCTCGTTTCCACACCTTCGGGTACGGTACCCGCTGGCCGGCGAGTGCTTCTTTCGTCCGGACGATCTCCTCGACGGTCACCGTCGCCCGCAGCCGTTCCAGGGCTTCCATCACGGAGGCCCACTTCTGCCCTTCCGCAGCGCTGACCCACTCCAGCTGTAGCCGCTCGGGCCGCACGCCCGCTTTCTCCAGCCCGTCCCAAAGCGCATCCATCCGGCGCACCGTCTGGCGGTTGGCATCGATGTAATGGCAGTCGGCAAAGTGGCACCCCGATACCAGCACTACGGGTGCGCCGAGCTGGAAAGCACGCCACACGAAGTGCGGCGCGACCCGGCCGCTGCACATGGTACGTACCAGGCGCCCGCTCGGGGGGTATTGCAGGCGCGAGGTGCCGGCCAGGTCCGCTCCCGCATAGGAACACCAGTTGCAGGCAAAGGCGACGATCACCTCCTCGGGGTGCTCCACCGCGAGCATCGCTTCCAACTGGGCCAGGATCGCCGCATCGCTAAAGTGCCGCATCTCGATCGCCCCGAAGCGGCATTCGGCGGCACAGCTGCCGCACCCGGCACAGGCCGCCTCCACCACCCGCGCGGGCTGCTTCTTCTCGGCCACGATGGCCGAGAAGGGACACACCTGGGCGCACAGGCCGCAGGCGGTACACTTTTCCGGGTTGACGACCGCGGTGATCGCTTCCAGCGTAATCCGGTCCTGGTTCAACAGGATCTGGGCCCGCGCGGCCGCGGCGCTCGCCTGGGTGACGCTGTCCTTAATGTCCTTGGGCGCTTCGCAGCAGCCGGCGAAAAAGACCCCCTTGCTGGGGGCATCCACCGGCCGCAGTTTCGGGTGCGCCTCCAGGAAGAAGCCATCGGGCGAACGGGAAAGGGTGAGGAGCTGGCGGATCGGCTCGCTCTCCAGCCGGGGGACGCCGCCGACGGAAAGGATGACCAGATCGGCATCGTGCTGTTCCACACGGCCAGCGGTGGTGTTTTCCACCGTCAGGCGGAGCGTGCCGTCTTCCAGGCGCTCTACCTCACCGGGCAGCCCGCGGATGTAGCGCACGCCAGCCTCACGGCTACGGCGGAACATCTCCTCGAACCCCTTGCCGAACGCCCGGATGTCGAGATAGAACACGGTGACCTCGATGTCGGGATAGTGGTCCTTCAGGAGCAGGCTGTCTTTGATCGTGTTCATGCAGCAGATGTTCGAACAGTAAGGGTTGCCACGGGCCGGAGAACGGGAACCCACGCACTGGATGAAGGCGATCCGCCTGGGGACCCGGCGGTCGCTCGGGCGGATCAGGTGCCCCTCCGTCGGCCCTCCGGCAGAGATCAGCCGTTCGAACTCCAGGCTGGTGATCACATCTTCAAAGCGCGTGTACCCGTACTCGTCCAGCGGGGTCGGGTCGTAGACGTCCATCCCGGTCGCGACGATGATCGCGCCGACATCGAACTCGACCATGCGGTCCCGGTCATCGAAATCGATGCACCGTTTGTCGCAGCGGTCCAGGCACTTGCCGCAGGCCAGGGGGTTGTTTCCCAGGCAGTGGGCCATGTCGATCAGGTATGCCGATGGAACGGCCTGGGGAAAGGGCTTGTAGATCGCCCGGCGCGTGGCCAGGCCCAGCTGAAACTCATCCGGCACGAGCACCGGGCAGGCCTTCTCGCACTCGCCGCAGGCCGTGCATTCCTTCTCGTCCACGAAACGGGCTTTTTTGCGCACGCGGACGTGAAAGTTGCCCACATAGCCGGTGATCGCTTCGATCTCGCTGTAGGTCAGGAGGGTGATCCGGGGATGTCGACCGACATCCATCATCTTCGGCCCGAGGATTCATATGGAACAGTCCATCGTGGGGTAGGTCTTGTCCAGCTGGGCCATAATCCCGCCGATGGAGGGCTGTCGTTCCACCAGGTAGACCTTGTGCCCAGCATCGGCAAGGTCCAGTGACGCCTGGATGCCAGCCACACCGCCCCCGATGACCAGGACCGCTTTGGTGACCGGGATATGGATTTCCTGTTGGGGCAAAAGGCGACTCACCTGCGCTACGGCCATGCGTACGATGTCCTGTGCCTTGCGGGTCGCCGCATCCCGGTCGAAAAGGTGGACCCACGAGCATTGCTCGCGGATGTTGGCCATAGCCAGCAGGTAGGGGTTCAGGCCGGCCTGGGCAATGCAGTTGCGGAAGGTGGACTCGTGCAGCCGGGGAGAGCAGGAAGCCACCACCACGCGGTCCAGGTTGTGTTCGCGGATCAACCGCCGAATCTCCTGCTGCCCCGGCTCGGAACAGGTGTACTTGTTGCGCGCCGCCACGACCACCCCGGGGAGGGAGGCGGCATAGGTCCGCACGGCCTCACAGTCCAGCGAGCCGGCGATGTTCAGCCCGCATTCGCAGACGAAAACTCCGATGCGCAGCTCAGGCTGGGACAACTGGGACCTCCTTTGGCCGCTAGGCACTGCTGGAGGAAGGCACAGCGCAAGTGCATTCTAGCACACTCGGAAAACGGGTGTCAACCGTTTGCCAGCAGCCCGAATCGGTGATATAATGCCCGTGCACGGGGGAGCTTCAGGCTTTCCCCCCAGTTGCCTTTCTGCTCCAGGGCAGGCCTCCTCGCCTGTGCCTGGGGCAAACCCGAAGAAAGGAGGATCTGGTGCGAACGTACGAACTGCTCTACATCATCCGCCCCGATCTGGATGAGGAGGGGATGGCATCCCTCGTCGCCAGAGTCCAGGGGACGATCGAGTCGTTGGGCGGCAAGGTGGACGGAGTCATCCAGACGGAGCCCTGGGGGCGTCGCCGGTTGGCCTACCCGATCAGCCACTTCGAGGAAGGGTTCTATGTCCTATGCCACTTTTCCCTGGAACCCACCAGACTCGCCGAGCTAGAACGAGCCCTCAAGCTGACCGATGGCATCCTGCGCTACCTGCTGACCCGTCGGCAAGCCTAGCCCGGGAGGATATCCAATGGCCGTCCGAGGACTGAACAGGGTGTTCCTCATCGGCAACCTGGGGGCAGACCCCGAAATGCGTTATACGCCCAGTGGCCGGGCGGTGACGACCTTTCGCCTGGCCGTCAGCCGTACCTGGAAAGATCCCAATACCGGAGAGCAACAACAGGACACCCAGTGGTTCCGCGTCGTTGCCTGGGCCCAGCTGGCAGAGATCTGCAACCGCTACCTCACGCGGGGCCGGCAGGTCTTTGTCGAGGGGAGGCTACAGACGCGCTCCTGGGAGGGGCAAGATGGCACCCGCCGCTATGTGACCGAGGTCGTGGCCCAGGACGTGGTCCTCCTGGGGGCGGCTCCGGCTGTGGCGGAGGAGTTGCCTGCGATCGACCTGGGTGTTCCTCCGGAAGAGGGCCTGGAAGAAGAAGAGGAACTGCCGTTTTAGGAAAGGCGCTCGCAGCCCACCGGCCGGCCAATCCCGGTGGACGGTGTGCTGTGGGCCTGAATATGGGTGGAGGCCAAGACCGTGAGCGAACAGAATCGAACCCGCAGGAAAGGGCAAGCGCAGCGTAAGAGTTGTCCGTTCTGCGTGGACCGGATCGGGGAAATCGACTACAAGGATGTCAAACGGCTTCAGCGCTATATCTCGGAGCGCGGCAAGATCCTTCCCCGGCGACGCATCGGGACTTGCGGCAAGCACCAGCGTGCGTTGGCCGTGGCGATCAAGCGGGCCCGTCATATGGCCCTCCTGCCTTTCGTGCGCATCCATACGGCCCACTAAAGGCCCGCAGGGCGACACTCCCCAAACCGACCCTGGCAGAGGTGTATGCGATGGCGAAAAAGAAAGCGCCCGTGGCCAAGCCGGCCCGGCCGATGACGAAGCGGGAAATCTCTCGCTGGCAGAGGGAGCGAAGGATCCGCCGCATTCTCTACCTTTCTATAGGCGCCATAGGGCTGATTTCCCTGCTCGCCCTGCTCGGAGGGTGGTACTACGACCGGGCGCTCTACCCGGCACAGACCATCGCCCGGGTGAACGGGGAGGCCATTCACCGCAGCGATTACTGGGCCTACCGTCGGCTCCAGACGATCAACCAGTGGTTCGGCATCCTCTACCAGATCCAGCAAAGCGACAACCCGACGACCACCCGGGCCCTCCAGCAGAGCTCCTATGACACGCTCTTGACGCTCGCCCGGGTGCGCAGCGAGCCCGTGAACGACGCCGTCGTACGGAGCCTGATCGACGATGTCCTCCTGCGCCAGGGCGCGGCCGGGATGGGGATCCAGGTGGAGGAGGCGGAAGTAGAACGCTGGCTTGCCCAGCAACGCGTGCCGGCCAGCCCCACCCCCACTTCAACGCTTCCGCTGACTCAAACGTTACCGACACCCACGCCGGACCTTCAGGCGTTGGGGGGCCAACTGGCCCGCGAATACGCTTTGCTCGCCCGCTCCGCGAAGGATGCCGCCGCGCCGCTCGATTTCTCCCTGGAGTCCTATCGCGCGATGGTGCTTGCCAACGCCCGCACCTCCTACCTGCGGGAGCAGGTGCGCGCCCGGCTGCGCGAGAAGGTCCCCACAACGGCGGAGCAGTGGCATGCAGCCCATATCCTGATCGCGGATCGCCGCGAGCGGGCAGAAGCGGCCAGGCGCGCTTTGGAGACACGGCCGTTCCCTGCGGTGGTGGCCGAGTACTCGGATGATGCGCGGACGCGCGACCGCGCGGGGGACCTGGGTTGGGTAACGCGCGGCGCGCCCACCTTTACGCTGGCCCTGCAGGAAGCTGCCCTGGCGCTGACCGAGACGGGCCGCGTCAGCCCGGTGATCTCGGATACTGCGGGTTACCACATCCTGCAACTCGTAGAGCCGCCGGATCCGGCCGGCTCCAAGGCCCATGTGCGCCACATCCTGTTCCCACGCGACGGGCGCGCCCTGGCGGAATTCGTGCGCTCGCTCCTGGAGAGCGGCACCGACTTTCAGCAGGTGGCCCGCGAGCTCTCGGCCGATAGCCAGACGGCTGCCCAGGGCGGCGACATGGGTTTTGTGGACACGACGGCCCTTTCCCCTACTCTGGCGGCGGCAGCGGCAGCGCTGACCCAAACGAACCGCCTGAGCCCGGTGATCGAGGATGCCCAGGGGTATCACCTGCTGCAGTGGGTGGCCCGCGACGCTTCGACGGGCAAGGTGCACTTGCGCCATATCTTGATCGACAGCCCCCTTGGGGTCGCCGAGCGGTTGCGCAGGCAGATCGTGGCCGGCCTGAAGGATTTCACCCAGGCGGTTGTAGACTATTCCACCGACCGCGCCACCGCCGAGCTGGCCGGTGACCTCGGGTGGGTGTCGCTCGCGGATCTCTCGCCCCAGATGCAGCAGGCGGTGCAGGCGATCACGCTCACCGGTGGCATCACGCCCGTCTTTACCGATACGGCCGGCTACCACGTGGTCCAGGTCTTGGAGCGTGACCCCTCTGGAAGCCGTCTCCACCTGCGGGAGGTGCTCGTCAAGACCGCGGCCGACCTGGCGGAGTGGATCCGCACCTACGTGGTCACCGGGGATCCCGAGCGGCTGGGGGCACGCTTCCTGGAGATGGCGCTCAAATACTCCGATGATCCGGGTAGCAAGTCTCAGGGGGGCGATCTGGGGTGGTTCGGCCGTGGGCGTATGGTCCCCGATTTCGAGAATGCCGTGACGGCGCTCAAGCCAGGTGAAGTCGGGGTGACGAAAACCCAGTTCGGCTACCACGTGATCTGGCTGCAGGAGTACGATCCGGCGCACGCGTTGGACGCTGAGGATATCGAAGCTGAGGTGACCAAGGCGTACAACGAATGGTTGCAGAAACTGCGGGATGCGGCGCAGATCGAACGTTTCCCTCCGCCTACAGCAACCCCCACGCCGTTGCCGACAGCGACCCCCGCGCTTACGCCCGCCTGGACGCCGACGGCGAACCCTTGATCGGGTTGCCGGCAGGAGGACCGATGGAAGGAGCTCGGGAAGCTGGGGTTCCCCGGGCTCCTTGTCTTCTTCTCCAGTCAGGAGGAATCGGATGAAACGGATGGGACTGTTGTTGGTGCTCGTGGCTTTGCTGCTGAGCGGCTGCGGGCCTGCCCCAACCCCGACGCCGAGTCCCACATCGGTGCCTACCCCGCCTTCCCCCACGGCAACTCCGCTTCCTTCCCCGGAACAAGTGCTCTTCGTGGCCCTCATCTGGCACCAGCACCAGCCGCTCTATTACAAGGACCCGGAGACGGGCCTTTATGCCAAACCGTGGGTGCGCGTCCACGCCGCCAAGGACTATGTGGATATGGCGACCCTCGTGGCGCAGTACCCGCGCATCCATGTGACCTTCAACCTGACCCCGAGCTTGCTCCGCCAGCTGGACGACATCGCCTCTGGCGCACGCGACCTCTACTGGGCGATGACGGAGGTTCCTGCGGATCGCCTGACCGAAGAGCAGAAAGTCTTCCTCCTCCGACGTTTCTTCGATACGAACCGCAAGGTAATCGCTCGTTTCCCTCGCTATCAAGAATTGCTCGAGAAACGCGGAGACGATTTCAGCGATGCCGGGCTGCGAGCCACTGCGGCCCGCTGGACGGAGCAAGACTTTCGCGACCTGCAGGTGCTCTTCAACCTGGCCTGGACCGATCCGGATTGGCTGGCCCAGGAGCCGCTCCGGGCGCTGGTAGAAAAGGGGCGCGGCTTTGAGGAAGGGGACAAGGCGATCGTGCTGAACGAGCACCTGCGGCTGGTCCGGGAGGTGGTCCCGCTCCACCGCCGTCTCCAGGAATCGGGGCAGATCGAGATCACGATGACGCCTTATGCCCATCCGATCCTCCCGTTGCTCGTCGATACCGCACAAGCCAAGATCGCCCGACCCGAGATCAACCTCCCGCGCGAGGGGTTCAACTACGGCCGGGATGCCCAGGCACAGGTACAGAAAGGCGTGGAGTTCTACCAGGAGCATTTCGACCGGTCCCCACGAGGCATGTGGCCGGCGGAAGGGGCCGTCTCCCAGCTCATCGTGACCATGGTGTCCCAGGCCGGCATCCGCTGGATGGCTTCCGATGAGGACGTTCTCGCCTACTCGTTGGGGCTTCCCGGCTTCACCCGGGACGCGCAGGAGACAGTCCAGGAGGCGGATACCCTCTACCGGCCGTACTCCGTCAGCGACGGCCGTAACCCCCCGGTGGCGATCCTCTTCCGCGACCGCACGCTCTCCGACAAGATCGGCTTTACCTACTCGGGCACACAAGGGGAGCTGGCCGCCGCCGATTTTGTTCAACGGCTGCATGCGATCCACGATCGCCTGAAAGCACAAGGCGCCAAGGGCCCTCACCTGGTAACGGTGATCCTGGACGGCGAAAACGCGTGGGAGTACTACGACAACGACGGCAAGGAATTCCTCCACGCGCTCTATCGGCTCCTTTCCGAAGACCCGGAGCTGGTCACGGTGACACCCTCCGAGTACCTGGAGCGCTTCCCCGAGCTACCGAAGATCCAGACCCTTTGGGCCGGATCGTGGATCAGCCACGACTTTTCCACCTGGATCGGCGAGGAGGAAGAAAACCGGGCCTGGGAATACCTGCGCATGGTGCGAGATTTCCTTCAGGAGTATGTGTCGGGGAAGCGCAAGGCCGACGAAGCGGTGCTCGCCCAGGCACTCGACCTCATGTACGCCGCCGAGGGCTCGGACTGGTTCTGGTGGTATGGTACGGATCAGGACAGTGGCGATGATGCCTCCTTCGACCGGCAGTTCCGCAGCACCCTGATGCGCATCTACGAGCTGCTCGGGGAGCCGGTCCCGGACGAACTCTACGTCCCGATCATCGCTGAGCGTCCAGCCCCGCCCTCGGCACCCCTGCGGGCGCTCCTGACGCCGACAATCGACGGTCTACCGGGACCGGGCGAGTGGGACGCAGCCGGCCTCTACGAAGCCCCGCCTGGCTCCGACCTCCTGCGCTTTTACTACGCCTTCGATCCGGACAACATCTACCTGCGTCTGGATGCGGCTCAGCCGTGGCAGAGGATGAGGGGAGCGCAGGTGGCGGTATACCTCTCTGTCCCCGGTGCCGGCGCGGTGAACTCGTTCTCGCGATACGGGCTTGCCACGGAGCCCCGCACTGTCCTGGGCTTCGGTGCCGCCTACGAGATCCTCGTGTGGGCGGACGAGCAAGGGCAGGTGCAGGCGGTGTTATCCCCAGCGTTAGGGAAAAATGCTTGGGGGGACCCGGAACCGATCGCGGCCACGGCGGCCCACAGCGGCACTCTGGAATTGGCCCTTCCCTTCAACCGCCTGGGGCGCTTCGATGCGGGCGACGTGCTCCATATGCGGGCCGTGGTCTCGGTCGCCCACATGGATCGTCAGCTTCTCCCGGCGACCGGTGTGGCCCAAATCGTCGTGCCGGACCTGGGTCGCACAACCACCGTTTGGGTGCTCTCGGATCCGGCCGGCGACGACCACGGCCCCGGTTCGTATACCTACGCCCTGGACGGAGTGTTCCAGGCCGGTTGCTTCGACCTCTTGACCTTCACCGTGGGCTACGACGAGCAGAACATTGTCTTCAAGTTCGTGATGCGTGGCCCGGTGGAGAACGTCTGGAACTCCCCGAACGGGCTTTCGGTACAGACCTTCGACATCTACATCGACCAGGACGGCCCCGGGGGCGGGGGCGCCCTGCTGCTCCTTCCCGGACGGAACGCAGCCCTGCGGGAAGGCGACGGCTGGGAGTACGCCATCTGGGTGGAAGGATGGTACCCCGCGATCTTCCGCGCTGGGCCCGATGGGAAGCCGATCCCCGTAGATTCCCCCTTGGACATCGTCGCTGACCCAGTGCAGCGTAAGGTCACGGTGCGCGTGCCCAAGCGGGTACTCGGGGTGAACCCGGAGCGTTGGCGGTACCTGGCAGCAGTGCTCGGGCAGGAAGGATACCCCTCGAGCGGCGTCTGGCGGGTACGCGACGTGAACCCGGTGGCGGAGCAGTGGCGTTTCGGGGGCGGCCCGGCGGACACGAACCACACGCGGATCATCGATCTTGCCTGGCCGGCCGGCCGCACGCCGACCCAGGAGGAGATGCTGGGCACGTATCGCCCCTCCCAGGAAAAGAACCTGGACCTCCTGGGACCGGACGACTTTGCCCGGGTGGCCATGCTGGGGATAGAATAAGGCCCGTCGTTGGGGCAAAAGTCTGCTTTCCGCAAGCGGCAGTTGCGGGGAGGAGGACTTTGTGGTATACTGATATTCGTCGGGCGGTTAGCTCAGCCGGTCCAGAGCGCTACGTTGACATCGTAGAGGTCACTGGTTCGAATCCAGTACCGCCCATGGAAAGGCGTGGATCAGGACGAGTACCCGGCCGGGTGTGCGCCAGAGAGGGAGGGCCATAGGCTGCAAGCCCTCCTCGCGAAAGGTCGGGGAAAACCGCCTGGGAGCCGGGTCCGGAACGGCCGTCGTTGGGCGGCCCAGTAAGGATCCCCGGGTGGCGCCGTTAGCCGCCGGTAACGAGGGCCGGCAGGCCAGGGGCTTGCCGGCCGAAGCAGGGTGGAACCACGAGGTGACCCCTCGTCCCTTGCGGACGAGGGGTGTTTGTTTTGGGGTGCGCAAACGATGGCGGAAACGGAAAGCGAGGAGTTCCTGGCAGCAGCGCGGGAGGCGCTAGAGGCCGGCCGTACGGTCGAAGGGGCGCGCCTGCTTGAGGCCCTGGTGCAGCGGGAGCCGGAGAACGCGTTGGTGCACCAGGAACTGGCGACCGCCTGGGTGCGGTTGGCGCGCTACGGTGCGGCGGTGCAGGCAGCCCGCCGGGCCCTGGCGCTCGACCCGCAGCTTGCCCGGCCTCATGGGGTGCTGGCCTGGGTGGCGCTGAACCAGGGTCGCTATGCCGAAGCAGAAGCGGAACTAGGGGCGCAACTGGCGGCGTTGCCGGCCGAAGACCTGGGCTCGCGCGCCGCGGTGTACAACCAGCTGGGCTTTCTGTACTATCGGCGTCACCGTTACACCGAGGCAGAGGGGGCACTCCGTCGGGCGCTGGAGCTCGATCCGGACCGGCCGATCCCGCTTCTGAACTTGGCTTTGCTGGCGCTCCAGCAGGGCCGGCGGAGCGAAGCCCAGGAGATGCTGGAACACCTGCTCCAGCAGACCGACCTGCCACCGGAGGTCGAGCATTTGGCCTGCTTTACCCTGGGGCAGCTGTATGCCCGGCGAGGACGGTACGCGGATGCCCGGGCCCAGTTCGCTCGTGCCCTTCGGATACGCGGGACCTTCCTGGGAAGGCTCTACCACGCTGCCCCATGGCTGGCCAGGCTATCGACAACCGCTCTGTTCGTGCTCCTGTTGATCCTGTTCCTGTTGCTCTGGAACTTGTTCCTGCGGAGGAGGTGAACGATGCCCGCCCGAGAAGACGATCCGCTGCTCCCTTTGCGCCACTCTACCGCCCATGTCATGGCCCAGGCGGTCGGGGACCTCTTCCCTGGCGCCCGGTTCGGCATCGGTCCGGCCATTACGGACGGCTTTTACTACGACTTTGACCTTTCCCGTTCGCTGACCCCGGAGGACCTGGAGGCGATCGAGCAGCGCATGCGGGAGATCATCCGCGCCGATCGTCCCTTCGTGCGCCGCGAGGTGACCCCTGATGAGGCGCGGGCGTTGTTCCACGACCAGCCCTACAAGCTGGAGCTGATCGAGGACCTGGTGGCCGGCCGGGCCGACGAGGACGGGGAGGCCATCGCATCATCCCCGGCCACGCTCACCACCTACACCCACGATACCTTCACCGACCTCTGCCGTGGCCCCCACCTGGAACGCACCGGGCAGATCCCCGAGGACGCCTTCAAACTGCTGCGCGTGGCCGGAGCCTATTGGCGCGGGGACGAGAGACGGCCGCAGCTGCAGCGCATCTACGGAACGGTGTGGCCTACGCGGGAGGAACTGGAAGCCTACCTGCATCGTTTGGAGGAGATCGAGCGGCGCGACCATCGGCGGTTGGGGCAGGAGCTGGATCTGTTCAGCATCGAGCCGGATATGGGGCCAGGGTTGATTCTCTGGCATCCCAAAGGGGCACTCGTGCGCTACCTGGTGGAAGAGTTTTGGCGCCAGGAACATCTCAAGTGGGGCTATGACCTGGTCTTTACCCCGCACATCGGGCGTTCCTGGCTGTGGGAAAAGAGCGGTCATCTGAACTTTTACCGGGAGAATATGTATGCGCCGCTGAACATCGACGAACAGGAGTATTACCTGAAGCCGATGAACTGCCCGTTCCACATCATGATGTATCGCTCGCGCACGCGGAGCTACCGCGAGCTGCCCCTGCGCTGGGCCGAACTGGGCACCGTGTACCGCTACGAGCGGAGCGGCGTGCTCCACGGCCTCCTTCGGGTGCGCGGCTTCACCCAGGACGATGCCCATCACTTCTGCCGGCCCGACCAGATCGATGGGGAGATCCTCTACTGCCTGGACTTTTGCTTGCATCTGTGGCGCTCTTTCGGTTTTCACGACTACGAGATCGAACTTTCCGTGCGCGACCCGGCCCACCCGGAAAAGTACGCCGGCAGCCACGAGGCCTGGGAGCAGGCCGAGCGTTCGCTCGTCCAGGCGCTCCAGGCGCGCAACCTCGCCTACCGACGGGCCGAAGGGGAAGCGGTGTTCTACGGCCCCAAGATCGACATCAAGATCAAGGATGTCCTGGGGAGGTTGTGGCAGTGCACGACGATCCAGTTCGACTTTAACCTGCCGGAGCGCTTCGACCTGACCTATGTGGCCGAGGACGGGCGCGAGCATCGGCCCTATATGGTGCACCGGGCGCTTCTGGGTTCGATGGAGCGTTTCTTTGGGCTGCTGATCGAGCACTACGCCGGCGCCTTCCCCGTGTGGTTGGCACCGGTCCAGGTGGCGCTGATCCCGATCACCGACGACCAGCTCCCTTATGCCCGCGAGGTCGAGCGGGAACTCCGGGCAGCTGGCCTGCGCGTCGTCGTGGACGACAGCAACCAGCGCATGCAGGCCAAGATCCGCTTCCACCAGCTACAGAAGGTGCCCTATATGCTCGTGCTGGGGAAGCGAGAGGCCGCCTCGGGACAGGTAGCGGTACGGCTTCGCACTGGGGAGGATCTGGGGCCCATGCCGCTCGCGCGCTTCCTGGAACTGGCGCAGGAGGCCATCGCCCAGAAACGCTGAGCGACCTGTTGCCTCCGCTCAGGCGAAGAGAAACCCTTCCAGCGACGATCCGCCGATGAACTCGCGCAGGAGGGAGTTTCCGGGGACCGCATCGGCAGGGCAGGGTCGGAGCCATTCCAGGAAGGCCAGGAGGCGTCGTGCTTCGACCCATTCCAGGGAACCCGGCTCGATTTGCCGCAAGAGGGGTTCCGCCAGCGGGCGCAGCACGGCGAGTTCGTACACCAGGGCCGAGTTGAAAAAGGCGTCGGCGTTTTCCTGGAACGGAAAGATGTGGCGCTCCTCCCCCCGGCGCACGCGTTCCCAGTTCGCGATCGTCTCCTTTGCGCCGTAGCCCCGGTCGCGGGCGTCGCGCACGATGCGCCGCAAGAGCCGCGTATCGGTCGTCGGGACGCGGTTATGTCGGTCGAGGTTGAGCTGGGTCAGCGCGGATACATAGACCCGGTAGACGTTCTCCGGCGGGATACGTGGGACGAGCTCTGGGTTCAGGCCATGAAGTCCCTCGATGAGCAACAGCTGGCCCGCACGCAGCCGCAGCGAGCGGCCGGCTTCCCGACGGCCGGTACGAAAGTCAAAGCGCGGGAGCGTGACCTCTTCTCCCTCAAGAAGCTGCAGAAGTTGCTCGTTGAACAGTTCCAGATCGATGGCGGCCAGGCTTTCGTAGTCTGGCTGGCCATCTTCACCGAGCGGCGTCCGATCGCGCGGCAGAAAGTAATCGTCCAGGCTGAGGGGAAGGGGGCGGATGCCGTTGGCCAGAAGCTGCACCCCCAGCCGCCGCGCAAAGGTCGTTTTCCCGGAGGAAGAGGGGCCAGCGATGAGCACCAGCCGAATTGTCGGGCGGGAGGCGATTTCCTGCGCGATCTCGGCGATGCGCTGGGCATGGAAGGCTTCCGCGACCAGGATCACCTCGTCCGCCCGCCCCTCCACGATCGCCTGGTTCAGGTCGGCCACATCGTCGACGCCCAGGAAGCGGAGCCAATCCCCGTATTCGCGGAATACCGCTGCCAGCTTCGGGGAATCGCGGAACGGGGGAAGGGCATCGGGGCGGGTGGCTCGGGGGAACCGCAGGATGAACCCAGGAGGATATGGCTCCAAGGAAAAGTGCTGCAGGTATCCGGTGGACGGGACCATATGCCCGTAGAAATAATCGTATACCCCGCGCAAGGAGTATACGGTCAAATACTCCTTTTCGCGGAAGGAAAGCAGCCGCACCTTGTCCGTGTACCCTTGCTGCGCAAAGATCGCACGGGCCTCGGCAAGCGGGAGCCGCTGGCGGATAATCGGGAGGTCGGCCTCCACGAGTTGGCGCATGTGGCGTTCCAGTTGTTTCAGTTCTTCCCGCGTGAAAGGATCCCTTCCCGTGATCCGGCAGAAAAGGCCGCTCAGGGTCAGCGAGTGATCCACGACAATGGTGGCCTCGGGGAAAAGCTCCCGCGCAGCCACCACGAGCAGGAAGGTCAACGAGCGTTGGTAGATGCGGGAGCCATCGCTCGTCGCGATCGTGATCGGTTTGACGCTCACATCCCGCTCGACCGACCAGCAGAGCTCGACCAGTTTCCCTTCCACGAGCGCGGAGACGGGCAACGCCTCTTCGGGGCGCCGCGCTGCCAGGACGAATGCCTCCAGCGGTGTCCCCACCGGCCCTTCGAAGATGCGGCCGTCCGGAAAGGAGACCTGGACGCTCTCCCGGGCTTTGCCCGGCCGTACCTGGGGAAGGCTCCGCTGCCGAATCTCCACCCTTTCCTCCGAAGGTCCTAGTTACCGCCCAGGCGGTGGATCTTCAAGAAGTTGGTCATCCCCCGGGTGGCCACCGGCATCCCGCCCAGGATGACGACCAGGTCGCCCGGTGCCAGAAGCCCGCGCCGGACCAGTTCCTCTTCCACCAGGCGGATCATCCCGTCGGTATCCGGTGCGAAGGGGCAGAGGACCGGCGTGACCCCCCACAGGAGGGCAAGCTGTCGCCAGACCGCCTCATCCGGCGTGACCGCCAGGATGGGCACGCGCGGCCGGTCCTTGGCAATCAGGCGCGCGGTGAATCCGGACTGGCTGAAGGCGACGATCGCTTTCAGGTCGAGGTCGTGAGCGATCTCACGCGCCGCGTGGCTGATCGCCTGGGCATACCCGAAGGGCGGAGGGGCCGCGACCTCGCGGGCACCGACGTCGCCGTGGCGGCCGCTGCGCTCTGCTTCTACGACGATGCGCGCCATCATCTCCACCGCTTCGACCGGGTACTTGCCGATCGCTGTTTCCCCGCTGAGCATGACCGCGTCCGCTCCGTCGATCACGGCGTTGGCAACATCGGAGGCCTCGGCGCGTGTGGGCCGGGGTTCGTGCATCATCGATTCCAGCATCTGGGTGGCCACGATGACCAGGCGACGGTAGGCATTGGCCTGCTCGATGATCTCTTTCTGGAGGATAGGCACCTGCTCCGGAGGCAGTTCTACCCCCAGGTCGCCCCGTGCGACCATCACCCCATCGCAGACCTCCAGGATGGCCAGCAGGTCGTCGATCGCCTGGGGCTTCTCGATCTTGGCGATCAGCGGCACCCGCTTGCCCAGGCGCTCCATCCAGGCGCGGGCCTCCTGGAGGTCCGCCGCCCGGCGGACGAAGGAGAGCGCCACATAGTCGACGCCCATCTCCAGACCGAAAGCCAGATCCTCACGGTCCTTTTCCGTAAGCGTGGGCACGCGTAGGGCGATCCCGGGGAAATTCACCCCCTTTTTCTCCCCGAGGATCCCTCCGTGCACCACGTAGCAGCGCAAGTCGTTTCCCTCGCGCCCCACGGCCTCGAGCTCGATGCGTCCGTCGTCCAGGAGGATCCGGCTGCCCGGTGGAACATCCTCGACCAGGTAGGGGTAGGTGACTGGGATACACTCGGGCGTTCCCTCGACTGGTCGGGCGGTGAGGAGGAGGGTTGCGCCGTCGAGCAGCTCGACGGCCCCACCCCGGATGCGGCCGGTGCGCAGTTTCGGGCCGGCGAGGTCCTGCAGGACAGCCACGGCGACCCCGGCTGCGGCTGCCGCCTTCCGTACCTCTGTCAGCCGACGCCGGTGCTCTTCGTGGTCGCCGTGGGAAAAGTTCAGGCGAAAGGCGTTGGCCCCGGCCTGGATCAGCCGGGAAACGATCCCCTCACCGTCCGTGGCCGGTCCCAGGGTGGCGACGATTTTCGCACGGCGCATCTGTCCTCCTCGAGCGACAATGCCAAGCCATTTATACCATAGGGGCGGGCCGGTCGCAACTCTTGCCGTCGCCTGCGTTGTCGATGGGGGAAAATTGCTTGACAGGGCTTGTCCGCAAGAGTATAATAATTTTACAAACCGTGCAAGTGTGGCTCGATCTGCTTCGAGGCTTCTAGCTGCCCGAAAGCTACCCTCCATCTGGATGGCGTTTCGGGCAGTTCCCCGGTGCGAAAGGAGGTGATCAGCCGGATTCCCCCAAGACTTTCGGGCAATGCCTTTCAGGACTTGAAGGAGGCAGGAGGATGAACCGCAGGGGATGGACTGCACTATCCGCCGCGATCGTGGCCATCCTGCTGCTTGTAGCGACGGTGGTTCCCGCCCTTGCCAACCCACCGGCGCCCGATGATCTCCCGCGCTTTCCCAACCAACAGCCGCCGGTGGGAACGGCTTCCTACAAGCATCAGGCTGCGGCCATGCACAAGGCGCTGGACCTGCCGAACCCACTCGAGTACCAGCGCTTCCGCGCCCGCCTGGAGGCCAGCCGATCCGGCCGCACGGCGGATGCCAGCCTGCTCGCCCAGAGCGGCACGGACCGTGTGCTGGTGATCCTGGTCGAGTTCAGCGGCACGGACATCTTCACCTGGACGGCCGGAGTGTCGGACTGGGATCCCTATGGCCGGGCAGACCCCAACGAAAACACCGGCACGATCGGTGACTGCTCCCGGATCATCACCCAGACCACCCGCTTTACCTACACCTCGATCCCCAACCCCGAGCATGGACCGATGCACAACTACATCCCGCGCCCGCTTGGACCTGGTGATCGCTCGGCCGATTCAATCTGGACCGAGGACTTTTCGCCCGAGTGGTACAACGACTTCCTTTTCGGCGAGGGAGTGGTGATCAGCTACACCATGCAGGACGGGACGCCGGTCGTTGTCGACTTTACTGGGCAGTCGGTGGCCGACTACTACAGTGACCTCTCCGGTGGCATCTACACGATCACCGGTGACATCATCGGCTGGCTTGTCCTGCCCCACACCACCTGGTGGTACGGTGCTGACCAGTGCCCCGGCGCGCGCTCGGGTGGCGGTGCCTCCGCTGGCGCGATTCCGGGAGCGGGCTCTGCCCGTACGCTCGTGCAGGATGCCCTGGACGCGGTAAACGCCATCAGCCCCACAATCCCGGGGTTCTCCTGGCAGAACTATGACCTGAACGGGGATGGCATCATCGATCGCCTGTGGATCGTCCACGCCGGCTATGGCGAAGAGGATAGCACCGTCCTCCTCAACCGCACTTCCTACGGAGAGGCATCCATCTGGTCGCACTCCTCCGCCCTGACGCCGCCGTACTACGTCGGCCAGGGGGTATCCGCTGGCCCCTACATCGTGATGCCGGAGAACGGCGGCATCGGCGTCTTTGCCCACGAGTACGGCCATAACCTGGGCGCCCCTGACCTCTATGCCTACGGCGAAGGGGAGACCTCGGCCGGCTTCTGGACGCTCATGGCTGACGACTGGACCGGCTACCCGATCGGCTTCGAGCCGCCCGCGCTGGACCCCTACAACCTGGACGGCTGGGGCTGGCTGAACCCATACGTGATCACGAGCACCTTGGGCTGCCACACGGTCACGATCGGCCAGGCCAGCCGCTTCCCCGGTGGGGAGGATGTCTACCGCGCCGTGCGGATCGACCTGCCCGAAGCCGAGTCCCCGCTCCCGGTGCCGGTCTGGCAGGGCGAGTACTACTGGTGGGGCGGCCACCAGGACCTCAGCAATGCCCGGATGACGCTCGCGGAGCCGATCACGCTCCCAACGGGGGTCACGCTGACGCTAGAGTTCGACACCGCCTACGGCCTCGAGACCGGGTGGGACTTTTTGTGGGTGCAGGTCTCGCTCGACGGGACGACGTGGGACTATACCGATACCCTGACGAACACGAACACCGTCTGCGAGCACGACCCGGACTGGATCGGCAGCCTTTATGGTTTCCCGGATGACCTGTGCGGAGCAGGGATCGGCGGGTTCAACGACTACAACGCGGACTTTCCGGATCCCACCCACCAGGTGTTCGACCTGAGCCGCTACGCCGGTCAGACCATCTACCTCCGCTTCTGGTACATGACCGACTGGGCGGTCCTGTACGAGGGGCCATTCATCGACAGCGTAGTGGTCAAGGCGGGGGACACCGTCCTCTTTAGCGACGACGCCGAGGCGGGCGATGCGAACTGGGTCTATGAGCCACCCTGGCAGCGGAGCAACGGCGTCCAGACCTTCGCCCATTCGTATTACCTGCAGTGGCGCAACGTGAACGAGAACGGCGGCTACGACAGCGCCCTGGGAGAGCGCCGCTGGCGCTTCGGCCCGGCGAACACCGGCCTGCTCGTCTGGTACAACAACAACTTTTACAGCGATAACGAGGTCTTTGACCACCTCTTCGATTGGCCGGGGTTTGGCCCCAAGGGGCTCATGCTCGTGGTGGACTCCCATCCGCAGCCCTACCGCGATCCCTACTGGGTGGAGCAGGGGTACAACAACGAAGGCGGCAACGTGCCACACCGCTCCCTGATGCGCGATGCCCCGTTCACGCTGCAGGATACGGTCGACTTTACCATGACCGTGCCCTACGTCTATACGACGACCCGCTTTGACGGGCGCCCGGCGGTAAGCAGCTTCTACGACGGCTTCGGCTACTACCCCGGGGCGGAGTTCGTTCCGGGCGGGCCGTACCAGACCACGCCGCGCTGGATGACCGTCCAGTGGGACGCGAGTGTGGTCGTGCCGGCGCGCGAATTCTACGGCGTCAAGGCGCCCGGCTATCGCACCGGACAAGACGCGGCATCCCGCTTCCGCTTCGACTGCTCTCGCTACCCGGACGGCTACGTCTACTGCTACTACGTGTCCGACCTGGGTTATGACGGTGGCACCGGCAACCCGGGTGACCTGGGCGTGCAGTACGGCTGGAAGGTGACCCTGATTGAAGAGGCGCCCGACCACACCTGGGGCCGCGTCTACATCTGCAACGTGCCCACGATGTCCCGTATCTACCTGCCGCTCGTCTTCAAGGCGGGCACCCCATAACCAAGGTGCGGTAAGGCCGTTGCGCCGGCGAACCCTCCGGCGCAACGGCCTTCTTTTTTTCCTCGGTGCTCAATAGATCCGCCGCCCGAATCCCCCCTCGCTCGCCGAGTTGTCGTAGATCTCCTCGATGAAGAAAAGATAGGCCGGCCTTTCGGACCATCGCTCCGGATGGGGGAAATGGAACACATCGTGCTGGGCGTTCAGGAATCGGTGGTAAGGTGACCCCTCCTGGTGGATTTCCGCGCGACCGCGGAGCTCATAGCTGACCGACGGTGGCTCGAAAAAGAGCAGCGTGACGCGGGGATCCGCCTGCAGGTTCACGTAGGTGTGGCACCGGGCCAGTTCGAGCGTCCCCAGGCGCGAGAAGTCCAACCGTCCCTCCGCAGGGGGGCTGTATAGCCGTTCCACCAAGAGCCGGAGCCCTTCCTCGCGGTACCCCGGACGCCAGCCGCGCTCGATATGCGCTAGATAGGCTGCGAGCGTTTCCTCGAGGTATTCCGCCTTCGGGATAAAGCCGATTCCCTTTATGGAAGCGTTCAGACCGGCCGGTCCACAGGTCACCACCGCCGGGCTGTGTCGGGTGAATCCCAGGAGGAGTTCGCCGCGAGGGAGCGATTCTCCCGCTGCCTGTCGCCGGATCAACCGGGCACGTTCCCGGTAGAGCCATTCCAGAAACGAGTCAGGAATGTCGGACAAGTCGCGCCTCCTCTATGAGCGTTCTGGGCTGGATGTCCCCCGGAGTCCCAAGTCGTCGGCGATCCCCTGCATCGCCTGCAGGACGATCGCGATGTGCTCTTCCAGCGGGATCCCCAGTTCTGCGGCACCCTGTTCGATCTCCTTCCGGTTGGCTCCGCGGGCAAAGGCCTTGTCATGCCACTTCTTCTGCACCGATTCCACGGTCACATCGAAGATGCTCTTGCTGGGGCGCACCAGGGCCACCGCGACGATCAGCCCGGTGAGCTCGTCCACTGCAAAAAGCGCCCTGGCCATGCGTGTCTCGCGCGGAATGCCGGTGTAGGAGGCGTGCCCGGCCACCGCGCGCACGATTTCTTCCGGCCACCCGCGCTCGCGCAGGATCTCCATGCCCCGCCAGACATGATCGGCCTGGGTGGGGTAGCGCTCGTAGTCAAAGTCGTGCAGCAGGCCGACTACCCCCCACACCTCTTCGTCCTCGCCGAAATAGCGGGCATAGGCCCGCATAGCCGCCTCTACAGCCAAAGCGTGCTTGATCAGATTTGGGTTCTGGGTGAATTCGGTCAGGAGCTTCCAGGCCTCCTCGCGGGTCACGTCCATCGGCTTCCTCCTTCATCGGGGTTCGTGTGCCTGGTACAGGTGGACCTCCAGCCCCGGAAAGTCCGGGATCGAGACCGGCTCTCCCCAGGCATCTAACCAGGCCGGGATATAGCGGCCTGGGTCCCAAAAAGTGGGAACACAACACTCGATGAGCCAGATCCGCCTGTGCAAGGCGGCAAAAGGGCGGAGAAGCGCTTCCACCCGTTCGGGGGTCGCGGGCTCTCCGTAAAAGTTGCCCACGCGCGGGTCATACTCGCTCGGGTAGGCGATGCGGTCCGGCCGTGCGCGCAGGAAGAGATCGAGCGTGGTCGCCGCCGCCCCCGGCTGGATGACCAGCCCGTCGCCCGGTTGCAGCTCGGCCTCCAGGTAAGCCGCCAGCTCCTGCCACTGCTCTTCTACCGGGTGGTCGGCGATACGGTGGACGAAGTAAAGGTTATAGAGCGACGGGCCGATGAGGAGGAGAAAGATAGCCATGGCGATTCCCCGCGACGCTCCGGGCAGCGCACGGGTCCCCGCACCCGCCAGGAGTGCCAGGGGGGCAAGGAGCATCAGGAACTGCTTTTCCTGGTAGATGGGGAAGCGCAGCGCCAACCCGAAAAGGGTGCCCAGGAGGAGCAGGAACCACAGGCCGGCAAAGATCAGCGGCACGCGGGCCTGGGGCATCCGGAAGGCCGCAAGGCAGCCCCCGAGGACGACCACTGCGGCCACCCAGATCCAGGCGGCCCACTGCCAGAGGTTCTCCGGGGCTGCCGAGAGCCAGGGTTCGCCGAAGGCGAGGTGTGGGAGGAGGGAGCCCAGCTGCTCGGGCCTCGCACGCTCGATCCAGAGCGCACGGTGATAGACCGTCTGGTGGAATGCGATGGGGAACCAGGGGAGGTAGCCGATCCCCACGAACAGCTGGCCGGCGAGCCAGGGAAGGAATGCACGCCACCGCCTCTGGCGGGCCAGCAGCCAAAACACCAGGGCATCTTGCACCGGGAGCGAGAGCAGCGCCAGGTTTTGCGTATAGAGCGCCCCCAGGGTTGCCGCGACCCAAGCGGCCCATAGGCCCGGTCCGGGCTCAGAAGTCCACCGGTAGGCCAGGTAGAAGGAGAGCGTCGCGAGCAGCAGCAGGAGCGCATACATCCTTACCTCACGCGCATAGGCGATGGCGGTGGGCGCGAGTGCCAGGTACAGGGCAGCCCACCCGCCGGCGGCAGGAGAAAAGAGGTCCCGGCCCATCCGGTAGACTATGCCCACCGTCAACAGCCCACACAGCACCGGGAACAGGCGCGCATAGACGACGCTCCATCCCGGGAGGATCCAGGCCTTAAGCAGCAGGTAGAAAAGCGGCGGGTGTAGGTCGTTGGCGGTGCCGC
>DAOTVY010000018.1:0-42212 GCA_034436115.1 Chloroflexia bacterium
ATCCGCTCACCTCCGCGTTCACCACTTCCACCCGATGACCACCGCCGCCTCCAGGATGTCCCCATCCCACCACGGCGCCATCCCAATCACTACCCCCGTGATCCGCTTCTGGTCAAAACGACGAGCGAGGAAGGTGTTGTAAACAACGCACCCAGGATCGCACACGTCAAATAGCTCCCATCGAGATCCGGGGGCCGCATACAGGTAGTAATCAGGTGCATATAGCGGCATCGCCGCCTTGTCCGGCACCGCATCTCCCCCCGCGGCCCAGAACTGCTCCCGCCAGCCCGTGTCTTCAAACCCCTCCGCCCCATACCGCCGAAAATGGTCCCGCCACGCCGCCGCATACGCATCCGCCAACCCCTGCCACTCAACCAGGTACGGCACCGGCCCCATTCCCCCCTGGGCCCGCCAGCAGTTCACCTTCTCGTACAGCTTCCGCCGCACCAGCTCCACCCGCTCCTCCACCGGGAACGGCACCACCGTCGCCATCCCCGTCGCCCGCACCGCCGTCGGCACCACCCGCACCGCCGTCGGCACCACCGTCACCATCCCCTCCAGCACAATCGGGTGCCGCGATACCTCCCCCGCCTTCACCACCACCTCCCGCCCGTACTCCCGATACCCCGCCGCCCGTACCACGATCCTCGCCCGGTACGGACACTCCTCCCCAGCAATCCACACCCGCGTCGCCCCACGGTACACCCGACCGTTCACCTCTACCTCCGCCCCCTCCGGCTCCGGCTCCACCACCAGCAGCCCCGGATACGTAAACCATACCTCCCCCTCCCCCTCAAACAACCCCACCACCCGCGTATACTCCACATCCAACGCATGGTTGTACCCGTGCACCCGGTACGTCCCCGCCTCCAGCCCCTCCCACCGTATCCCCTCCCCAGGCAGGCACCGCCCCGCCCGCACCACCTCCCCTCCCCCTACCCCCTCCACCCACACCCGGCTCGGCGCGTTGCACCCAACCTCCAGCACCACCCCCGTAGCCACCGTTCCTCCTCCCGGAGGAGCGCTCTCCGGCAAGGCCGTCTCCCGCACATCCCCCAGCATTGTCGGCCCCTTCCCAAAGGCAAGCCAGCCCGCGGCCCCGAGAAGCCCTAGCGACACCACAACGACCCCGATCGCCACCATTCGCCTGGCCTTCACGCTGCCTCCTCTCCGGCCGAGGCCCTCACGGCCCACACAGCCATTCTAGCATATTTGCTACTTCTTGTCAATAGTCTATGCAACCAGTGCCATACTTTTCAATCAATGTCCCTGCCAGGCACGTAAGGCGCTTGCCAGGAACGGGGCCACCACCACGACGATGAGCGTGGGCAGAAGCAGCGGCACGGTGATCCCCAATAGCTGGAGTGGGAGTACCTTGGCCTGCTCCAGCAGCCGCGTCGCCTTGCGCTGATAGGCTCCCT
The DNA here is from genome assembly GCA_034436115.1 of Chloroflexia bacterium. Classification (GTDB taxonomy): domain Bacteria; phylum Chloroflexota; class Chloroflexia; order DTKN01; family DTKN01; genus DAOTVY01. Next base: position 1,422 of record DAOTVY010000018.1, read on the forward strand.
CCAGGTAGGACCCCAGGATGGCAGGGATGTCGCCCCCGCTCTCCTCGGCCGCTTCCAGGAGGAGAAACAGGTCGATGAGCAGCGGATCCCCTAGGCTTCGCGCGGCCTCGTGGAGCGCCGGGTACTTGCTTTCCGCAAGTCGGCCGCGTTTCAGCGCCGCTGCGATCGTCTGCCGTAGTTCATCCTTTGCCGGCCCCACCCGCACCGCGAACTCCAGTGCCTCCAGGAGCTGCCCGCGGGCCTGGTAGCCCACGAGCAGATCCCCCAGGAAGTCCGGAAGCAGGCGAACCAGGCGCGCCCGTCCGGCCTGCGCGCGCTGGAGCTTTTCCAGCGCCTCGATGCGTCCACGCACCGAGGCCCACGCCTCCGCAGGTGTGATCCGGTAGTAGGCGGCGATCCCTAGCCCTCCGGCCAGAAGGATCAGAAGGATCGGCCTCATATCCATCTCCACCCTCCTTGCCGGGATCAATCCCAACGCACGCGCCGCACCATGCGGCGGCTTACCCACACCACCAGTCCCTCCACAAGCGCTGCTCCGACAACGATCAGCCGGCCGGCCACGCTGCGAAAGTAAAACTCGACCACCGAAACCTCGCTCCCCAGCAGCGATCCCGCTGCCGCGGCAACCACGATGAAGGCCGGGATGAGCACCAATACGATCGCCTGCGATGCCTGGCCGAACCGGCTCTCCACGCGCACCGTCCGGCGCACACGCTCGTCCTGGCGCATGCGCTCGAGCAACGTCCCCAGGGCGCGTCGTTGGGAAGGCACATCGAGAGATTCCTGGTAGATGAGCGCCAACAGTTGCAGCAAAGCCCGCGTGTGCTTTTCTGCCGCTTCCGTCGCCGCCCGCGAGAGCGCCTCGCCCAGGTCCGCCTGCCCGCGCACGACCAGCTCGAGAAACCCCAGTTCTTCCCGAAGCGGTGGCTCTATCTGCCAATACAGCCGCCGCAGGAGCGAAAAGAGGGTCCCCCCACGGGCCTCCGCTCCTGCGAGCCCTGCCGCAAGCGCCTGCACCAAGCCTTCCACCTGCTCCGCGAGCCGCTCCTGCCGGCGGAGGGCTGTGCGCTCCGCTACCGCCCAACCGACCAGTAGCGCCACAAGGGGGGCAGGAAGCACGCCCAGCGCGCCGAAGGCCACCGCAAACAGGACACCGGCCAGCACAAGGACGATGCCTGCCGCCGCCAAAGCCCTTGCCGCAATGCCCGGCGTTGCCCGCGCGCCGACCAACGGAACCAGGGCATGCTCGACCCGCCCCTTTCCCCAGCGAAGGAGGTCGCGTGGCTCCAGATGTGGCACGAGCAGGAACCAGCACAGGAGCACCCCTCCACAGGCGAAAAGAGCCAGCCCCGGCCAGGGTTGTCCCAGCAGAATCTCGCTCACGCTTCTCCTCCCGCGATCAGTTCGAGATAGAGCGGCGCTTCTGGGTGGCCCGGTTCTCGACGCAGCACCGCGCGAAGCAGCTGGCCTGCCCGGGCGTCGCCTTGCTCCAGCCGCTCCAGCGCCAGGGCAAACAGTTCTGCGACCGGGAGCATCTCTTCCCGCGCTTGCCAAAGCCGCGCCTCGATCTCGGAGGCCACTTCCTCCAGGCGCGCCCGCACAGCCGCCTCTCGAAGCCGCTCCAGCCGCTCCAGCTCGCCTCGCTCGAGCGCGTCCTGTGCCTCCTGGAGCAGCCGGCCGGCTGTTTCTTCTTGGGAGCGCTCCTCTCGCGCCCGCTCCTCCCGCACCCGAGCGAGCAACCGCTCGGCGTCCGCGTCCCCAGGCGCTACCTGGAGCAGCTCCATCAGCACCTGCTCGGCCCGCCCCCATTCTCCGCTGCGCGCGAGCGCCGCCGCCGAAGCCAGCCCGCACTCCACTTGGGCCCGACGCTCCCCCTCCAGCTGCTCGGCCGCAGATTCGGCCTCGACATAGGCCGCACAGAGGCCCTGAATCCGCGGGCCGCTTTCCTGTATCCGCTCCCAGAGGATCGTCTCTTCTGCATGCCCGTACTGCAGCCGTGCCGCGAAGATCGGGCGCAATTGCCAGCCACCCTCGGCGATCTCTACCTCCGAGACCGCCCGTACATACCGACGGCCGCTGGGTGCCTGGTCCAGCTGCACCACCACGTGCACCGACCGCGCCACCGCCTCCCGCAGCTCCTCGGGCGTCGCTCCGGCAAAGAGGTCGCTGAAGCGCGAGGAGCTGCTCAACCGCGCCAGGCGGCGCAGGGCTTCCTCGGGATCGTCGGTGTGGATGGTCGCGCCGCCGCCTTTGACGCCGGCCGAGATCCCGTGCAGGATGGCCGCCGCCTCCGGTCCCTTGATTTCCCCAATCACCAGGCTGATCGCCCCCATCTTGAGCGTCCGCAAAGCTACCGCCTCGAGCGAGTTGGGGGAATCAGGCGCATCTGAACCCTCCAGCAGCGTGATGAGGGGATGCACCCCTTCCCGGCGGATCTCCGCCCCCTGTTGCACGACCACGATATGTGCCTGGGGTGGAAAGTGGACCAGAAGCGCTTCCAGGAAAGCGGTCTTGCCCGCGCCGCTTGGGCCGGCGATGAGGAAAAAGGCCCGCGCACGCGCGAGCCGTTTCAGATAGGAGGCCAGCTCGTGATCCAACGTCCCGTAAGACTCGAGTGTCTCCAGCGAGAACGCCCGCGGTGCACGGCGCCGGATGAGGATCTGCGGGATCTCCTCGAAAGGGAAAAGCAGAATCCGGGAGCCATCCGCAAGCTGCACCTGCGCCACTGGCTCCCGCCGGCTTACCGCCTGCCCGCCCAGCTCGGCCAGCCGGATCGCCAGGCGCCGCACCTCCTCCACCCCGCCCGGAAACTGCACCGTCCGGGAAAGGCGCCGTCCGGCGCGCTCCACAAGCACCGTCTGTGGATCGATCAGCTTGATCTCCGTGACCTCGGGGTCGGCCAGCATCGGCTGCAGCGGCCCGAAGCCGGCGATTTCATGGTATAGGTGGGCAACGAGTCCTTCGCCCCCTTGCGAGAGGAGCGCCACCTCGTGTTGCTCCAGCCACTCGCGGATCGCACGGCGGATCACTCGTTCGCGGACGAGCGGCTCGGCAAGCGGATGGAGCGTCTCCGGGGGCACGGTGTCTACCAGATGCAGCCGCAGGGCGGTAAGCACCGTTTCGGGAATGCCCTCCAGCCACTGCCGTCCACGGACTTGGAGCAGCGCCGGTCCCAGATAATCCTGTGGCCGAACGCCGAAGGTGCGCGTCGTGTACGTAGAACGGTTCACGGTTTCCCCTCGAGAAGCGCGGCCACGAGCGCATCGGCCTCCTTCAGCAGGGGAGGCTCGCCATTCCGCTGGCCCTGACGGACGGCCGGGGAATAGGGGATGGAGAAGAAGGGCAGATGCGCAAGCCCCAGCTCTTTGAGCACGCGCCGGATCTCCTCCGGCCGCTCGCCGCTGCGCCGACCATCGTTGGCTACTACGACCACGCGATCGGCTGCTCCCAACCCGGCCAGCGCGACCATCAGCCGGCGAAAGCTCTCCAGGGAAAAATACTCCAGGTCGGTCACGGCAAGGATATGGTCTGCCAGCTCCTGGACGGCCGTCACCACAATCGGGTTCTTCTGCAGTTCGGCGTCGTTGTCGAGCACGACGTACTCGAACTGCTCCCGCAGTTCGCGCACGACCTCACGCGCCAGCCGCTCGTCCGGGATAACGATCTGATCCGGCCGCGCGGGAGCCGGAAGGACGTGGATCCCGCAGGAGGCCCGCAGGACAAAGGCCGCAAGCGGCCGGTCCACCGCCTCCAAATAGTCCCAGATCGTGGGGGCATCCGGTGGCAGGCGCAACGCCTGGTGGATCAACGCTTGGGGGAAATCGCAATCCCACAACACCACCCGCCCGCCCCTTCGAACGAGTTGTGCTGCGACCAGCAATGCGACGGTCGTCTTCCCTACCCCGCCCTTCATCGCCACCACCGCGATGACCCTCGAACGCAAGACGGCCCGCTGCGGGAGGCCAAGGGCCTGCCCCAGCTCCGCGATCGGAAGGTCGCGAGGAAGGATAGCTACGCCGGGCAGCTGCATTCCCGCCGTCGCCGGGCCGCTCAGAAGCACGACCCGGCTATGGGGCAACCATTGGCGCAGGCGATGCGAGATCTCCGCCGGCCCCATCCCGTTGGCTACGCGGTCGTCCACAACGACCAGGGAGGGGCGGAGCGTGGAGAGCACTTGAGCTGCCGTGTAGAGATCGGGCAGGGTACCGGTCGAGAGGAAGTGGAACTGCTCCGCCAGGCGCGCAGGCCACGAAGGGTCGGTGGTGACAAAGGTCACACGCTCACTCATCCGCCCCTCCCGTTCCCTCCAGCACCAGCCGCACGCCACCGCGGTGCAACGCTTCCTCGATCAGGCCGGCCAGCGCCAGGTCCGCCTCCAGCAACGCGACATCGGCCTGCCGGCCGGCCGGAGCCGAAAGGAGGGACGCGCCAGCCCCACTGAACAGGTCGAGCACACGCACGTGCTCCGCCAGTGGGGGGAGGAATCCGGCCGTGGACGTGAGCGGACGGGCGGCGTAGAGGGTGACCCGATCCCCCACCCGCAACGCACCGCCGGCCGCGGAAAGGGGGTCGAGCGGCACAGCCACTGCGAGCCGTCCCGGTGGAACGACGTTCCCCGCGGGAAGGAGCCTACCGGATGGCGGCAGTTCCTTGGCCAACATCTGTGGAAGGATCGGTGTCCCGGCGACTAGGTCCACGCGCGCCACCTTCCCCACCGCCTCGGACAGGCTCCGGACATACATCCCTTCCTGACCGCGCGGGACCTCGGTGCCCTCCAACATGGCTTCGGTGAGCACCGTCCCGCGCGGGATGTCCACGGCGGCACGCAGCACCGGGACGCGCTGGGCCTTGCCGCTCAAGTAGAGGTTTCCCCCGAACCAGAGGAAACCCACCAGCGCCAGCAACAGGGTGCTGGCCACGACGAGCCGGTTGGAAAGCGTGCGCAAGGTTTGCCTCCTTTCGTTTCCCGCGTAGGAAAATCGAACCCCCTCAACGGTGGTGGCCGATCACGCCGTCGAGGGGGAGCCAATCGCCTGGAAGAAAGGAGAAAGGGCCACTTGGGGATTTCCAGATGCCCGGACCCGAATGACGGGGGCGGCCAAACTTCCGGGGGAGTGGCCGCCACACCTGGTGCGCGTTGCTATGGAGGCCACTGCTTGCTCCTTATTGGGAACCGCGCGCATTCTTAGCACAAGATCGCGCTTTTGTCAAATCGCCTCCACCGTTTTCCCTGGGTCGGCCGGCGGGAAAGCCATCCCGCCGGCCGACCCCCTCCCTTCCCGCACCGCACACCCAGCACCTCCCTTCCAGATACTCCCTACGTCCCCGGCCCGGGCGGCCTTTTTCCACCGGGTGTGCGGTGGCCCCCAAAACCACGTGCCTACATCTTACCACAAGTCGCTCCACTTGTCAAGTGGTTCATGCAAATAGTGGCATAAATTACGATGATTTTGGCCGCCCCGAAGTGCGATTCTCAGGAACCCCCTACCGGAGCCGCTGGAAGCATTGCCAGGGCGGTCGCCGCCCCTTCTGTGGAGATCCTGGCCGCAGTTTCAGGGGCCGGCCGCTGACAGGTTCCGGTCCCCTGGCGGACGTGCTCTCCCGTTTCCCAGCACCCTTTATCCGGAAGCCCGATCGAGCGTGCTCAGGAAACGAAGGCGCTTCAAGGTCAAACTGTTACCAGTTTCGTCTAGACAAGCGGGCGCCCTTGTGGTATAATAGCGGCGCAACTTCGCCCCCGTGCGCCAATCCCTGGACCGGACTGGCGGGGAATCGTTTTCTTTGAAGCGGCCTAAGGAGGGGCACCTTCACCATATGTAGTGTTCAAACCCATGATCTGCACTAGATCTAGGGATGCACCGAGAGAAGGCGGAGGACCGGAGGGAATCGCCGGAGGAGGGAGATCCCGGTTATCGCCGGGGCCAAGCCCTCGGATGAACCGACGGAAAATTTTTCACACCTACGGAGGGGTAGATGGGCATCGAACAGGTCATCAAACGCGATGGCACGTTGGTCCCCTTCGACCGAGGACGGATCGAGCGGGCCATCTATGCCGCTGCCCGGGCGGTGGGCAACGGAGAGGGCCGGATGTGGGCGGAGACGCTCTCCTGGGCGGTGGTGGGAATTCTGGAGGAGCGTTTTGCCCAAAGGGATCGGCCACCGCACGTGGAAGAGATCCAGGACGTGGTCGAAGAGGTGCTGATCAAGTCCGGGCATCCGCAGGTGGCCAAGGCTTATATCCTCTATCGCCAGAAACGGGCGGAGGCACGGGCAGCGGAGCGCATGCTCCTGGACACGGCGAAACTGGTGGATGACTACCTGCAGCGGATGGACTGGCGGGTGAACGAGAACAGCAACATGAACTACTCGCTGCAGGGGCTGAACTTTTATCTGGCCTCGTCGATCGCCGCGCGCTACTGGCTGCAGACGATCTACCCTCCGGAGGTGCAGCGGGCCCATACGGAAGGGGAGATGCACATCCACGACCTGGGGATGCTCTCCGGCTACTGTTGTGGCTGGGATCTGCAGGACCTCTTGATCCGCGGCTTCGGTGGGGTCCCGGCCAAGATCGAAAGCCGGCCGCCGCGCCACCTGCGTACCGCGCTAGGCCAGCTGACCAATTTCCTCTACACGCTTCAGGGCGAAGTAGCCGGAGCGGTGGCCGTTTCCAATTTCGATACCCTGCTGGCCCCCTTCGTGCGTTTCGATCGCTTGGACTATGTCGGTGTGAAACAGGCGATCCAGGAGTTTGTCTTTAACATCAACGTGCCGACACGGGTAGGCTTCCAGACGCCCTTCTCGAACATCACCCTGGACCTGACCCCACCCCCCACCCTGTGCGATCAGGCGGTGATCATCGGGGGGGAACCCCAGGACGCTGTCTACGGCGAATTCCAGCGCGAGATGGACCTCCTGAATCAGGCTTTTGCCGAGGTCATGCTGGAAGGGGATGCCAAGGGGCGCGTCCACACGTTTCCCATCCCGACCTATAACATCACGCGCGATTTTGACTGGGAGAGCCCGGCTCTGGAGCCGATGTGGGCCATGACGGCGCGCTATGGCATCCCTTATTTCGCCAACTATATCAACAGCGACCTCAAGCCGGAGGATGCGCGAAGCATGTGCTGCCGGCTGAGGCTGGACCAGCGGGAACTCCGCAAGCGGCCGGGAGGCCTGTTTGCCGCAGCACCCCTGACCGGGTCGGTCGGCGTGGTGACGATCAATCTGCCGCGCCTTGCCTATCTTGCGCGGGACGAAGCAGAGTTCCGCGACGGTCTGGAACGCCTGATGGAGATCGGGCGCACCAGCCTGGAGATCAAGCGCAAACAGCTGGAGATCTTTACCGAGCGGGGCCTCTACCCCTACTGCCGCCACTATCTGGACGGGATTCGCGCTCAAACGGGCCACTACTGGAGCAACCACTTTTCGACGATCGGCCTCGTGGGGATGAACGAGGCTTGCCTGAACCTGCTTGGGGTGGGGATTGCCGACCCGGAAGGGAAAGCCTTCGCCGTACGCACGCTACGCTTCATGCGCGAAGTGCTCTCGCGCTTCCAGGAGGAGACGGGCAACCTCTACAACCTGGAAGCGACCCCGGCCGAAGGGGCTTCCTTCCGTCTGGCCCGGGCGGACAGGAAGCGCTTCCCGGACATCCGTACGGCCGGCACGGAAGATGCGCCCTACTACACGAACTCGACCCATCTTCCGGTCTCTCATAGCGACGACCTCTTCGAGGTGATCGAGCACCAGGAGGAACTGCAGAGCCTGTATACGGGCGGGACGGTGCTGCACATCTTCTTGGGGGAACAGCTCTACGACTGGAGGCAGGCGCGCAAACTGGTGCGGCTGGTGGCGGAGAACTACCGTCTGCCCTACTTTACCCTCACGCCGACCTTCAGCATCTGCCCGGTGCACGGCTACCTTCCCGGGGAACATACCTATTGTCCTTACGAGCACACGCCGGAAGAGCTTGCGCGCTTCGGCCGTCCGGTATCCGTAGAGACGATGGCATAAGGAGCTCCGTCATGGAAACGGTGCAGATTCCGTTGCGGGTGGAAGAGAAGGCAACCGAACTTCGCGTCCCTTGCGAGGTCTATAGCCGGATCGTGGGCTACCTGCGACCGGTGCAGAACTGGAACCGGGGGAAGCAACAGGAGTTCGTCGAGCGCCGCATGTTCCGCGTTCCGGACGAGGTGCAATCCACACAGGAGTAACCCACAGAAGGATGGACCTGCGGGGCTGGGTGCGGACGTCGCTCCTGGACTTTCCAGGGCGGATCGCTACGGTGCTGTTCACAGGCGGCTGCAATTTCCGTTGCCCGCCCTGCCAGAATGCGGGGTTGGTGCTATACCCGGAGGCGTTCCCCCACGTGGAGGAGCAGGAAGTATGGGAGTTCCTGGAGCGCCGCAAGGGACGGGTGGAAGGGGTGGTACTCACCGGAGGGGAGCCTACGGTCCAGCCGGACCTTTTGCCCTTCATGCAGCGGGCGAAAAGGATGGGGCTCGCGGTCAAGCTGGACACGAATGGGTACCGGCCGGAGGTTTTGGAGGAAGTACTGGCGGAGGGAGCGGCGGACTATGTCGCGATGGATGTGAAGGCGCCGCAGGAGAAATACGCACTCCTGGCCGGCCGGCCGGATCTGGACCTCGGGCGGATCGAGCGCAGCATCGCCCTCCTCCGGCAAAGCGGGATTGCGCACGAATTCCGCACCACGGTGGTACCCGGGCTCCTGGACGAACACGACCTGGAAACGATCGCACGCTGGCTACATGGCGCGTCCCTCTACGTGCTCCAGCCGTTCCGCCCGGAAGGGACGTTGGACCCGGCGTTGGAGCGCGTCACGCCCTACCCGGCGGAATGGCTCCAGGCCGTGGCCGAGCGCATCCGTCCGTACGTCGCCTCGGTTGAGGTGCGGATGCTATAGGGTTCGCAATACGCAGACTCTGACGATGGGAGTCGCCCCATGGGACGTCGGCGCCGCAAGATGAACGCTTGGTCTCTGGGTCTCGGCCTCCTGGCGCTTCTCCTGCTGGGGCCCGTTGTTGTGCTGTTCATTCTGTGCTGGAAAGAGATCCAGGCTCATTGGGACCTTCGGCTATTCCTTTCGGAATACCTGAAAACGTTGGGGTACGTCCTTCCTGTTGTTGTGGGCTTTGTGCTGCTGAACCTCTTCTGGGAACGACAGGTAGAGGTTGAGCGCGCCCGCGGGGCAACGCGCATCTTTGCGCAATATGTAGGCCAAATGGGGGACTTGCTGCGGAAGGCCCGCGACTGGTTGGAAAGGCGTACGACCTCTGAACGAGAGGCCGAACAACGCGTTGAACAGGTCAGGAGGTTTCTAGACCAGGCCGTTTGGATGTCCCAAGGGCTCCAAATGCTCCACGCGATGGCAATGGCGGCGGTCAAAGACCACCAGGCAATGGACTCTCTAACCGGGTTCTGTTTCCGCATCCTGCCCCGTGTGAATGCGCTGCGGGACGTCACCGATCTCCGGCCTGGGAACTATGACCTAAGGCAAGAGCTGGAGTTCCTGGCTAAAGAGATCGAGGAATGGTTGAAAGGAGCCGAACATGGACTCCCCAAATCTCGTGCGGTTGGGAGATCGCCTGGATAGCCTCCTGGGAGAAACGCAAAGGCCTTACTTCAGGACTGCCGATAATCTGGCCCAGCGCATCTTCGACCCCGAGCTCACGGGAACGAGGATTGCCGAGTACTACATCCAAAGCTCTGCGCCCGCATCGCGCGGCGGATTGCCTGATGAGCATGACGCTTCCCCCCTTTCCGGTTTGGGTGAGTACGAGAGAACGATGCTCGGCAAACTCATGCACCCTCCCCGGAAAATCCTTTGCATCCATGGGCCCCTGGGGTGTGGCAAAAGCACCACAATCCGTTACCTGATCGATCGACTGAAGCGTTCTCCCCACCACAGCGCCGATCGATCCCCGCTTTGTCGCAACAGACGCCTGATCACGCTCATAGACTTTAACGAAGAGCGCTTCTTTGGAGAACGGGACGAAGAAAAAGCCTCCAGGCTTCTCTTGAACGAGCTTTGTACAAAGATGCGGGCCAGGCTCAAGGCCGTTGGGGTACCCCCGGAAGCTGAAGAGCTCGATCGCTTCTGGCAGGAGGAAATCGAGCGGATCCGAGAAGGCGACAGCTGTTCTCAGGCATTCTCTCGTATCGTGGAGCGCCTGCCTGAAGGATCCTTACAACTTGCCGGCCCTTTACCTCAGGATGAGCTCGAGCGTCGTAGGTCGCTACTTGAGAGAATCTCCAGGGATAAAGAGGCGTACCTGGATTACCTTGTGCGGCTATGGGGGTACGTCATTCGCAACTACTACGACGGCCATCACGAGTGCGCTTTCATCGTATTCGACAACATCGATCGGGCGAGCCCCGTCATCCAGGACCGGCTGATCCACCATCTGCTCACCTGCGCCCAGGATCCGGGGCCACTCTTCGTGATCCTCGTGCGGCCAGAGACGTTTGAGCGCCGGGGATTGGGCAATATCGGAGCCCGCACGATCGACGTCGAGCCTCACAAAGGTCCAACGCCAAGGGAGGTCATCCTGGATCGGCTCTCTCGTTTCCTTGCTGCCCCTGAGTCTTATTACGTGGCCGACGAGGGACTTGCCCGGGAGGAGTTTGAACAACTCTGTGGGTTCTTGAGCCGCGTGTATACGATGATAGCCGGTGCCGATCAACGGGTGAACCCGTTCCTGCTCTTCCTGAACCATGCCTGCGGTCGGAGCCTCCGGATTGCGCTCCACCTGGCACAGAACCTTCTTCGCTTCAGCGAGCGGGACATGGCCGACCCCGAACTGAGCGCCTACCATCTGGTTCGCAGGTGTATCGCCGGCGAGGGGCAACAGTTTCACTCCTCATTGCATTCCCCTGTCGCCAATCTTTTCCACGTGGCGGGGGAGGAGAAGGGCCGCATGCTGATCAAGCCGCGCATCCTTCGCTACTTATCTACCTCCCCCGAGAAAACACGCACCCTGAACGAGATCGCACACTTCTGCCGAGGATTTGGCTATCCTGTGGGATCGCTCGTGCGCAAGGCGCTCAACGAGATGATGAACATCTACTGCCAAATGGTTCGCTCCAACGGTTTTGACTGGTACGAGGACGCAGAGGATATGCATCACGGGGGAAACAACGCTCTCCACTTGACAGAGATCGGCAATGGGTACATCGAATTCCTGATGTATAACCTGGACTATGTGCAGGAAGTGATGCTGGACTGTTACGTCCCTCCCAAGGATTTCCCCGCAGGGATTCCGTACGGTTACCTGCCTGAGAAGCTACTGCTGCTCCATACCTTCCTCCGGGTACTTCTTGAGGCCGACGAGGCGGAGTCGATTACCTTTCTGCGGAAATACGGTTCACCAGCGTATCGGCATGTCTTCGGCAATCACCTCCTGACCTTCTCCCTAATCCGGGAACTAACGGCACAAGTCACGAGGATCATCCGCTCGGTTCAACAGCGCGCCCCGGCAGGGGCCAGGCAATTGCCAACGCCATGGGTCTCCTACGACGAAGTGCTCCAACGCTTCGAATCGCTGCTGAACCTGGCTGCCAAGAAGAACCACGAAGTCCTCGGTATCTGGCCACCGGAAGCCTAGAAACGATCTCAAAGGCCCCACGGGGAGCAGGCGAAATCGGTTCCCCGACGCACTTGGCATCGCCCTCCGGCGGCATGGCGGCAACCCATGCCACCGGTGGCGCAAGGACTTGCGCAAGTTCTGTGTTTTCCATCGCTAGGTCAAATCGAGCGCACCCGCTTGGTACCCTTCGTTGTCAGGGCTGAAGCGCTGAACGGAGCAAATTGGGAACCGCGGGCTTCGAGCCGTGGCAAAGCCGCGCAGGGCTGCTGAGTAGCGGCGCATGGGCGGCGGGCAAAGGCGGAAACGCCCCCTAGGCCCGGCAGCGTGACGCTGCCGGGCCTAGGGGGCCGTGCCGTGTCTCGGGCTGAAGCATCCTGTTCCTTCTCAAGCGGATGAGACCGCCGGAGCGTTGGTGGAAAACGCAGCGGCCTCGTCATTCTTGTAGGGCCCAGCATGGTTGACAGCGCCCTCCTTCCCGTGGTATAGTTGGGGGCAAGTTCGAATGGCAAGGAGGTCCCATGGCGCGGAAACGTCGCTACGGGCAGGGGGATCCGCTGCGCAAGCTGGTCCGGGGGATCTTGGGCCTGCTTCTCGGTGCGCTGGCTGCCTGGCTGGCGGCCCGCATCACCGACTGGATCCTTGGGCCAGCAGAAGAAAAGGAAGAGGCCTCCTAAGGTACCCCGGTCGCGGCGGACGCGCCTGTCCTCGCCCTTTCCCGGATGGCCGAACAGGCACAACCCTTGCTGGAGGTGCTGCTTGACCTCATCGGAACGTCCGGTGCGGGTACGCATCGCTCCCAGCCCTACCGGCCCCTTCCACGCCGGCGGGGCGCGCACCGCGCTCTACAATTGGCTCTTTGCCCGTCACCACGGCGGCACCTTCATCGTGCGCATCGAGGACACCGACCGTACGCGCTATAGCGCTGCTGCCCAGGCCGACATCCTGGAATCGCTACGCTGGCTGCAGCTCGACTGGGACGAAGGCCCAGAAGTCGATGGACCATTCGGCCCTTACATCCAGTCTCAGCGCGTCGAAATCCACCGCCACTATGCCCAGCTGTTGCTCGAGCGCGGATACGCCTACAAGTGCTTCTGCACGCCGGAACGGTTGGCTGCCTTACGCCGCGAGCAGATCGCCCGCCGGGAAGCGGTAGGATACGACCGCCATTGCCGCGACCTTCCACCGGACGAGCAGGAGGCGCTCGAGCGCTCCGGCCGGCCGTACGTCGTGCGGCTGAAGATGCCCCGGGAAGGGGAGACCGTCGTCCACGACCGTATCCGCGGCGACGTCGTGTTCGACAACGCACTGCTCGAGGACACCGTTCTCCTGAAGTCGGACGGCTACCCGACCTACCACCTGGCCAACGTGGTCGATGACCACTTGATGCAGGTGACCCACGTCCTGCGGGGCGACGAGTGGATGTCCAGTACGCCCGTCCACGTGGTCCTCTACCGGGCCTTCGGATGGGAACCGCCGGTGTTCGCGCACTTGCCCATCATCCTCTCGCCGTCGGGCAAAGGGAAGATGAGCAAGCGCAAGATCGTCGCCGCCGACGGGACCGAGTATCCGGTGATGGTGCGAGAGTTCCGGGAAGCCGGCTATCTCCCGGAAGCGATGGTCAACTTCCTGGCCCGGCTCGGCTGGGCCTACGACGACCACACGGAGATCTTTAGCCGGGAAGAGCTGATCGCCCGCTTCTCCCTGGAGGGGGTCAGCAGTTCTCCGGCGGCCTTTTCTTACGAGAAACTGCTCTGGCTCAACGGGGTCTACATCCGCGCCCTTTCCCCCGAAGAACTCGCCCGGCGGTGCCTTCCGTTCCTGCAGCGGGCAGGCTTGGTGTCCGATCCTTGCCCCCCAGATGCATGGGAACAGCTACAACGCGTCATCCCGCTCCTCCGCGAGCGCCTCCATACCTTGAAAGATATCGTCGAGCTCGGCGGTTACTTTTTCACCCACGACGTGGCTTACCCGCAGCCGGAGCTCCTTGTCGGGAAAGGGCTGAGCCCGGCCGCCACGCGACACGGCCTGTTGGAGGCTCGACGCCGGATCGCCGCCCTCGACCCCTTTGCCGAGGCGCCCCTGGAACAAACGTTGCGCACTCTGGCCGAGGAACTCGGGTGGAAAGCAGGCCAGCTTTTTATGCCGATCCGGGTCGCGGTCACGGGCCGCACGGTCTCCCCAGGCCTGTTCGAGACGCTCGCAGCCCTGGGGCGCGAACGCGTGTTGGCCCGGCTGGATCGGGCCATCGCGCAACTCGAACGGCTGGAGCAGACGGGGTGACGCACCACAGGCCCCTGAGGTTGGACGATGCGCTTCCTGGTGGTCAGCCACGGCTATCCACCAACGATCAGCGGGGTTACAGTTTTTGCCCAGAAGCTGGCCCGGGCGATGGTGCGCAAGGGGCACGCGGTCACCGTGGTCACCGCAAGCGACCGGGGGCAGCCCTACGAGGACGAAGACCAGGGTGTACGGCTGATCCGGGTGCGTTCCCTATCCAACCCCTTCTGGAAGGAAGGCCCGGTCCCTCACATCGCCTTTCGGGAACTGGAGGCGATCGTCCACGATTTCCAGCCCGACCTCCTGCACACGCACGAATCCGCCGGACTGGCCCTCCATCTCCTTCGGCTAGGCCGTACAGCCGGCCTCCCGGTGATCGCCACCTGCCATTACGTGCCTCGGTTCGTCACGCACTACCTGGGTGGCGCCATGCCGGCGCTGGTCGAATCGCTCGTCTGGGCTTATTCGATCTGGCTGTTCAACCAGTTCGACCGCGTGGTCTTTGACAGCCTGGCCCACCGGAGCCTTTTCGTGCAGCGTGGGCTCGAGGTCCCTACGGCGATCATCTCCTGCGGCCTGGACACCGAACGCTACCATCCCCCCGACGGGACTATCGAAGCCGTCGAGCAGCGCTACCGCCTGCCGCCCCGACCTCGCCTCCTTTTCGCCAGTCGGCTGGCACGCGATAAGGAGATCGATGTCCTCATCCGGGCCATGGCGGTGATCTGCGCCGAACGGGAAGCCCATCTCCTCCTGGTCGGCCGGGGGGACGATCGCCCGCGCCTGGAGGCGCTCGCCGCCTCTCTGGGGCTGACCCGGTGGGTGCACTTCCTGGGGTTTGTCCCGGAAGAGGACATGCCGGCGATCTACCGAGCAGCGGACCTCTTTGCCATCGCCTCGACCTGCGAGGTGCTGAGTATCCCCACCCTCCAGGCGCTGGCCACCGGCCTCCCGGTCGTCGCCGTGGACGCGCTGGCCCTTCCCGAGCTGGTCTACGACGGGGTGAACGGCTTCCTGGTTCCTCCCGGGAACCCAGAGGCACTGGCGCAGGCGGTGCTGCGTATCCTCAACGATCCGGACCTGGCCGCGCGCATGGGCAGGGCAAGCCTCTCGATCGCCGAGCCCCACGCAGAGAAGCACACTTTCGAGCTCTACGAGGAGCTCTACCACCGCACGGTTGTGGACTGGCAGGCGGGGCTGCTCCCTGTGCGACCGCTCGTCCCGGCCCTGCAGGCCTTCCAGCCGTTCGGCCGGCTGGCTCCCTCCCCCTATCCTCCCACCCTCAGGCCCGCCATGCTCGACCCATGGCCGCGCGTGGCCGAGCTCTTGGGCCCGCCCCTGCGCGACGGACCTGCCAACCTGCTCGCCTTTATCCCTCCCTCTCACTTGTCCACGCGCTAGAATCCGGGCCAGGCGCAGTCCCTTGCGAGAACTCGACCCGCAGTTGGCCATCGGGAAGATACCAGGAACGGGCAAAGAAAGGGGGATCTCCCGCGCGGGCGCTCAAAAGGCGGGGAAGGAGGAGCGGCAGGTCTTCCACCAGGGGTAGCTCCCGCAGCCGCTCCAAAGGGACCCATTCTAGCGCGCCTTCCACGGTCGGGCGGACCTCCCGTGTTGGCGCCCGGCCAACGAAACAAAAGACCAACACCCCGGGCCCCTGGCTCAGGGAAACGTGCAGGATCCCGCCCAATCGCAGTTCAGAGACTTCCAGGCCCGTCTCCTCCCGGATCTCCCGTTGGGCAGCCTGGTAAGGATCCTCGCCCGGTTCCATATGCCCGCCCACACCGTTGTAGAGGCCGGCCCAAAGCGCCTTCCCCGGAGCTCCCCTCAAGAGGAGCACCGCATCGCCGTCCAGGAGAAAGCAGAGCACACGGGGGACCACGGTATAGCGCCCAGTTCGCCTCCCCTGGGCGCTCTCCCCGGCTCGCCCTATTTCCCGTTCACCATCCGCGAGCATAGCGCTGTACCTCCAGGTAGATCGGCCGCGGGGTAAAATCGAACCCAACAAAGTTGTAATAGACGCTTGCGCTCGCGCCGCCCCAAGGCATCCGGAACTGCCAGAAGGCCAGCACGGCGATCCAGTCCTGCGTTTCCGCCCAGCGGCACGCTTCCAGCGTGTAAGCGATCCGTTCTGCTGGCCGCACGGCGAACGCCCAGCGGGGATGGTCGTTCCAGCCGGCCTCGGTGATGTAGACCTTCTTGGCGGTATCCCCGTTTCGTTCCATCACCCGCCGCAGGAGCTCGACGCGCCGGAAGTTCACCCGGGACGGGTCGGGCCGGCCTGGATCCGGCCGGCGCGGATCTCGACGCTGCGGGTCGAGCCAGTCGGAAAAGGGCCATTGGCGGCCGTAGGTGTGAGCGGCCAGGGCATCGAAGTACGGTTGCGCCCCAGCGTCGTACATCGCCTGGAGGTACAAGAGGTCGTCCCAGGCCCGGCCACGATCCGGAGGCTCAGTCGTCGGGGCCAGCCCGGCAGCCAGGACCACCGCCTCCGGGTTGGCAGCGTGGATGGCCAGGTAAGCCACGCGGAGCAGCGCGACGTACGCCGCGGGGTCAGGAGGCCGCCCGCCCCACTCGAAGGCCAGGTTCGGCTCGTTCCAGACGATGATGTGCTGCACTTTACCCCGGTAGCGCTCTGCGAACGCCGCGGCGAAGCGGGCATAATCGGGATAATGGCTTTCCTCCAGGTAACGGCTGGAGCTGCCCGGTGGCCGTGCCCACGCCGGCACCAGGTCCAGCCGCGCGATCACGTGGAGCCCCTGCTGGTAGGCCAGATCGACCACCTGATCGGCGTGCCTCCAGTCGTAGAGGCCAGGCTCGGGCTCGATGTAGGCCCAGGGGAAGGTCTCCACGATCCAGGGGGCACCCATCTCGCGCACCATCTCCAGCGTTCGGGCGATCTTCCATACCTCCACCTCGTCCGCCAGCCGGGTGTGCACCCCTAGCTTCGGGTTGCGCGTTTCCACCACCAGAGGCGTAGGCGGGGGGAGAGGGGGGGCCGGCCGTGGCGGACGGTAGCCCAGCCAGCCGGCCAGGAGCGCCCCCACTATGGGCAGCCCCACCGCCAGCACCGGCGCAAAGCGACGGCACCACCGCCGGCTCTTCACCGTAGCCCTCCTGAGCAGATCGATGGCCGACCCGGATCCCCGTTCATTCCCCCGTCAACGGCGGAAGTTCCAGGCCGGGCTCTCGTATTTGGCGCGCAGCACCGGCAGGCGTTCCCGTTCTCCGGGGGTCAGTCCGCCCGCCTCGAGGGCGATCCCCCACGTCTCCCGGAAGCCCTCGCACAGCGCCTCCACCAGCTGCTCCGGGCTCACCTTTCGCCCCAGCGCTTCTTGGAGCGAAATCAGCCGCGGACGCAAGAACACCGCCAGCTCTTTCGCGCTCATCCCGGGCGGGGGACGCAGCACACGGGCCTGGCGTTCCACATCCACCTCGAGCAGGATGGCACCGTGTTGGAGCAGGGCCCCTCCCCGACGCACCTGGGCACTGCCGATCACCTTACGGCCGCCGATCGTCACCTCATAGTCGCTCGGGGCATCGAAGCAGGCGGGCGATCCCAAGCCCGGGCCGCGTCGTTCGGCCGGCGCCATCTCCGCTGGCGCCCCCAGGCGCCGCAGGCCGGCCACCAGCGCCGCGCTGATCTTGCGGTACGATTCGCGAATGCTCCCGCAAACGAGCGGATCCCCTTCCCCGGCCACAAGGCTGTAGGTCACCTCACGATCGTGGAGGATCGCACGCCCGCCCGTAGGACGGCGCACCCAGTCCACGCCCAGGCGACGGCACGCTTCGACATCGACCTCCCGATGGGCGCGCTGGAAGTAACCGATGGAAAGACAAGGGGGATGCCAACGGTAAAAACGCAGCGTGGGCGGGGCTTCCCCTGCCAGGTAGCCCTCTAGGATCGCCTCGTCTACCGCCATATTCGTAAAGCCGTCGGCAACACCGTCGATGAGCAGGCGCCAAACCATCCGTCTCACCCCCAAAGCAGGGCCTACGGGGCCGATTATACCACAGCCACCGGCCGGAAGGCCTTCCGCCGTTGACAAGCGAAAGCCCCAATGCTATACTGAAATTGAGAAAATCGCAATGGGCAACGGGAGAACGCGCATGGGTAAGGATCTTTTCGCTGTTGCCCGGCTGATGCGCGAGTTTGATGAGAATTTCATACCGAACCCGAGGTGTCGGGTGGTCCGGATGTCACACCCCGGAGCAGTTGAACAGACCTACGCGAAGGTTTCCGCCGCTTTCCGCGACATCGCCCATCTATTGCGACCCAACTGGATGACCGCGGCGGGCAGGGTCTCCCCCGGGGCAGGTGGCACGCGATTTCGACCCCTCCAGGAGGCTGCTCAATCCGGTGCTGAGGGGATTGGCAGGAGCGTTGCGCGGGCTGGCCGCTTCTTGGCGGCCTCCTTGACCGAAATGGCGTAACGTAGGGCGCTCCCCAGGGACCTATGGGGAACCCGCGCCGGAAGCCAAAGGGAAGAGCATCGTGGAGCCGGCGTGATGGGTGTTCCCTCGCGGTCCGGACTCGCAAGTTCCTGGATATTGAACCATCTGGAAACCGACGAGGGTACGCGATCGACGAGCCCGGTCGGGCCACCGGGCACTAGGGGAGCGAAACGGGCCCGGAAAGGAGGGATGAGGAAAGGACCTGTCCACAATCCCGTTTTCTGAGACACCTAGATCCCTCGAGTAAGGAGGAACCAAGATGAACAGACACTGGTTGCTGGCTTTCACCGTTGTGACCCTCATGGGCATTCTGGCTGCTTGTGGGCCGACTCCCACAACCCCGCCACCCCCGCCTCCGACCCAGCCACCGCAGCCGACACAACCGCCCCAGCCGACCGCCGTCCCGCCGACCAAGGCCAAGCCGATCACCGTGAACCTCTGGCACGCCTGGACGGGCGCTGAGGAGACGGTCCTGAAGGAGGTCGTCGGACGCTTCATGTCCAAGAACCCCAACGTGACCATCAAACTGCTGCAGGTCCCCTTCGACCAGCTGCAGAGCAAGTTCACCACCGAGGCCGGTGCGGGCGGCGGTCCTGACATCCTCATCGGCCCCACGGACTGGGTGGGCCCGCTGGCTGAGGCAGGGTTGATCCGGCCGCTGGATGAGGCGGTCGCGGACGTCATCGGCGACTTTATGCCGACGACCGTCGAGGCCCTGAAGTGGCAGGGCAAGCTCTACGGCTTCCCCGAATCGTTCGAGTGCGTCGCCATGTACTACAACACCAGCCTGATCGAGACGCCGCCCA
The DNA here is from genome assembly GCA_034436115.1 of Chloroflexia bacterium. Taxonomy (GTDB): domain Bacteria; phylum Chloroflexota; class Chloroflexia; order DTKN01; family DTKN01; genus DAOTVY01. The sequence continues at coordinate 20,566 of DAOTVY010000018.1, forward strand.
AGAACACCGACGAGCTGAAGGCCGTGGCTGCGGAAAAGGGCGTCGCTCTGAACACCGGCTTCTATTTCGCCTTCGGCTGGATCCCAGCCTTCGGCGGCCAGCTCTTCGACGAGAACTTCAAGTGCGTGCTCGACCAGGGTGGCACGGTCGACGCTCTCAAGTTCCTGGCGGAGATGGCCCAGGCGCCCGGCGTCCAGGCGACCGATGACTACGGCAAGCTGGAGGCCCTCTTCAAGGAGGAGCAGGTCGCTATCATCTTCAACGGCCCGTGGGCAAGCGGCGACTATGTGGATGCCCTCGGCGCTGACAAGGTGGCCGTCGCTCCCTTCCCGGTGCCCACGGCGACCGGAAAACCGGGCGGACCCTTCCTGGGCGTCAAGCATTTCATGTTTAGCGCCAACTCCGACGAGGAACACTTCCAGGCCGCCCTGGCCTTCGTCAAGTACGTGACCAGCCCCGAGATCTCGGAACTGCTCATGAACCGTGCAGGACACCTGCCGGCCAACCTGAAGGTTGAGGTCCCGGCGGATAACGTCATCGTCAACGGCTTCATCGAGCAGGCCAAGACGGCAACTCCCTTCCCGAACGTGAAGGAGATGGCGGCTGTCTGGACGCCCGGCAGCGACATGATCAAGAAGGTCATCAGCGGAGACTTGTCCGCGGAGGAGGCGGTGGCCGCGGCCACGAAACTGATCAACGAGGCGAACAAGAAGTAGCGGCCCCGGCACAACGAGCGGCGGGCGGGGCTCCCGCGCTTCGCCCGCCGCTTTTCCTAATTGTCCGTAGTTGCGGATCCGGACGCTTCGCGTAGGAGGGCTGCGATGGCCGTACAGGCGATCCCCCGAGCTCAGAGGCGAGCCGCCCAACCCTCGTTCTGGCAACGCCTCTGGGATGCACGCCTGGCCTATCTCTATATCTTCCCGGCAGGGGTCATCATGTTCATCATCACCTTCCTGCCGATCCTCTTCCAGGTGTGGATGTCCCTGACCGATTACGGCGTGAAGAACCTGAAGACCGGCGGCCTGGGAGGTCTGCTGGCCATGGTGGTGGCCTCGTTCTCTCCGGAGGCCTCCCGCCCGGATATCCCCGCGCCGTCTTTCATCGGCCTGCAGAACTTTTACCAGATCCTGACGAACCGGCTGGCGCTCTCGGAGTACGACTTCTGGCGTATGCTGGGGTTCAACCTGGTTTGGACCTTCATCAACGTCTTTTTCCACGTCGTGCTGGGGGTCGCCTTTGCCATGCTCTTGAACACCAAGGGATTGTTCGGGAAGCGCTTCTATCGGGCCTTCTACATCATCCCCTGGGCACTGCCCGCCCTGATCTCCGGTATGGTCTGGCACAACATGTACGACAAGGACTACGGCGCGGTCAACCTGCTCACGAAGTGGAAAGTCGACTGGCTGAACGAGACCGTGGAGCCGGTGCGCCGCCTGCTGCAACTCCTTGGGGAACGGCTAGGGATGAAAAGCGCTTTTCAGGCGCTGGCCGGCCGGCTGGACAGCCTCTCCTCCCTCATCTATTACCTGATCGCGTTCGGCGTGGTGGGGTTGATCGTCCTCCTCTTCTTCCTCCTGCGCAAATATGATCCCGGTGCTGGCACCCGGGCCATTGTGCTGATCGTGGCGATCCTGCTCGGTGTGGTAGCCCTCCTCCTGATCGGTTGGAAGATGCCCTACTCCTTCTACGCCGTTCTCATAGCCAATATCTGGCTCGGGTGGCCCTTCATGATGACCGTCGCTACGGGCGCCCTCCAGGGAATCCCCGAGGAACTCTACGAGGCTGCCCGCATCGATGGCGCAAGCGCCTGGCAGGTCTTCTGGCAGGTGACCGTCCCCCTGCTGCGGCCGGCGATGATCCCGGCGATCATGATCGGCATGATGATGACCTTCAACCAGTTCAACGTCATCTACTTCGTCACCGGCGGGAACCCGCTCCACCGCACCGAGATCCTGGTGACCCAGGCCTTCCGGTTGGTGAACGAACAGCGGATGTACGGGGTGGCCGCTGCTTTCTCCTTCATTGTCTTTGTTATCCTGGCGGCGCTCACTATGGTGACGAACCGCGTCTCCCGGGCGACCGAGAGCTACGCCGTCTGAAGGAGGTTGCCGATGCGCAAGCGCGAACTGGCCCCCGGCCTGATCGCCCTGGGAGCGCTTGTGGCCGTCTGCGGCGGGCTCGTGGTGTGGGTGCTGCGACGATGGCCCTATGCGCCTCTGTTCTCCGTGCTCATCCTGCTCGGGATTGGGGTGGTCGTGGTGGGCATCGTGGGCAACAAGGCCTGGCGGAGGGCTGCCCGTCAGGTATTGGCCCAGCTGGCCTGCCTACTCATCCTGGGAAGCGTCCTTTTCCCCGTCCTGTGGGTCGTCGGGATGGCCATGGACCCGCGGGACATCCTGCGCCCGTTGGACCTTTCCATCATCACCCGCATCCCCGCGAACCTGATCCGCGTCCTCCCGAAGCGCTTTGCCCTGCCACCCGAGTCGAACGTCATCCGTATGGCACGCGCTTCTGCGGAAGAAGAGGGCTCGGTAGACGTCTTGGGCGTCTACTATCGCCTTCCTCAGGGATGGACCCGCGCCGACCTGCTCCTTCCCAGCATCTGGACGATCGAGGGCGTGATCATCGACTGGCGGCCGGTGGTCCCCCTTGCGGAAGGAGCCACCTCCCTGGCTTTGCCCGGCCAGATCACGCAGTTGCCGGAAGAGATCGAGACCGCTGCGCTCCTCCGGCTAGAAGAAGCTGTACGGCCGGATGGCTGGGTGGTCCTGGAGGGGCGTCCCTACGCGGTCCCCAAGGCCTGGAGCCTGAAGCGCGTGGGGAAGCCGACCTTGTGGCTCCTGGATAACCACCTGCTCCACTGGGGAGTCCTGGAGAGCCTCCCGCAGGGAGACCTGGTCACGCCTATTGCCCAGGGGGACGAACCCGCATGCTACCTGGTGCTCAAGGAGAAGGGAAGCGAAGTGCGCTACAGCTGCCCCCAGGGCTACCGGGTGGAAACCGTCGCGGAACCGGCTTACTGGCTTTCCGGCGAACGCATGCTCCTGTGCAACGGCCGGCGCTCGTCGAGCATCTCCAAGACCGACCTGAGCGATGCCCGGCAAAGCCCCGCCATCTGGGTGAGCGGGCGCACGATCATCGACTGGCGAAGCGCTGCCTCTCGCTCCTTTGCCGCGGTGATCAAGCGCCCGACGTTCAACCCTGTCGGCTTCCCTCGGTTGCTTCTGAACAGCACCCTGTTGGCCGCGGGCGTTTCCTTCTTCTGCATCCTTGTGGGCACGACCGCTGCCTACGCCTTCTCCCGGTTTACCTTCCCTGGCCGGGAGGCCGGCATGCTCGGCTTTGTGATCGTCCTGATGATGCCCTCGGTGGCCACACTGGCGCCCCTTTTCGTCATCCTGAACGCGGTAAGCGTGCGTCCGAAAGCGTTCCAGGTGATCCTGTGGGCCGTAGGGGGCCTCCTGGTGGCACTCGGACTGCTCCTCCTCCTCCGGGGGCTCTTGCGCCGCCCCGAGGGGTGGCGCTGGCTCGTGACGCCGGTGCTCTGCCTGGCTATCGGATCCCTCCTCGCGCTCGCCGGGCTGCGCCTGGCAACCGAGGGAGAACCTTTCGTCTTGCGGAATTCCCTCCTGGGCGTGGGCATTGCCATGGTCGCCGGGGCCCTGCCCTTCTCCATCTGGAATATGAAAGGCTTTATCGACACCATCCCGAAAGAATTGGAAGAGGCAGCCCGCATCGATGGGGCTTCTCCCACCCAGACCTTCCTACAGATCATGTTGCCCCTGGCCGTCCCGGGGCTCGCGGTCACGGCCCTCTTTGGCTTTATCTCCGGATGGACCGAGTTCGTCCTGTCCTGGCAGTTCCTGACCAACCCGAACAACTTTACCCTGGCCATGGCCCTCTACGGCATGCAGGGCGAACGGAACACCCCCTGGGCGAACTTTGCGGCGATGTCGATCCTGGTTTCCATCCCGGTCACGGGGGTCTTTTTCGCCCTGCAGCGCTACATCGTCAGCGGGTTGACCCTCGGTGCGGTCAAGGGCTAGCGAGAGCAGGAGGGCAAGCGATGGCCAGCATCACTTATGAACATGTGACCAAGCGCTTCGGCCAGGTCGTCGCGATCAACGACCTGAGTCTCTTTGTCGAGGACAAGGAGTTCCTGGTGCTCGTGGGTCCCTCGGGCTGCGGCAAATCGACCGCCCTGCGCCTCCTCGCCGGCCTGGAAGAGGCCACGGAAGGGACCATCAAGATCGGCGATCGCGTGGTGAACGACGTCCCGCCCAAGGACCGCGATATCGCCATGGTCTTCCAGTCCTATGCCCTGTACCCCCATATGTCCGTCTACGACAACATGGCCTTCGGATTGCGCATGCGCAAGATGCCCCGGGCCGAGATCCACCGCCGGGTATTGGAAGCCGCGCGCATCCTGGGGATCGAGGAACTGCTGGACCGCAAACCGCGCGCCCTTTCCGGCGGACAACGCCAGCGGGTCGCCCTCGGTCGGGCGATCGTGCGCGAACCGCAGGCCTTTCTGATGGACGAGCCGCTCTCCAACCTGGACGCCAAACTGCGCGTGCAGATGCGCGCGGAGCTGATCAAGCTCCACCAGCGGCTGGGGACCACCGTTGTCTACGTCACCCACGACCAGGTGGAGGCCATGACCATGGGGACGCGGATCGCCGTGCTCAAGGATGGCATCCTGCAGCAGCTCGATACCCCACAGAACCTCTACGACCACCCGGCCAACAAGTTCGTGGCCGGCTTTATCGGCAGCCCGGCCATGAACTTTTTCCCGGCACGACTGGTGGCCGACGGGGACACCCTGTACGTGGACACGGGCCCGTTCCGCGTGCGGGTGCCGGCCGAACAGGCGGCGATCCTGCGCGAGCGCAACGCCCCGGAAGAGGTGATCTTTGGCATCCGCCCGGAGGATATCTACGACGCCGCTTTCCTGCCTTCAGGCCTCCCGGGCACCGACCGTGTGGAAGTAACGGTCGACGTGATCGAGCTGCTGGGCGCCGAGATGTACCTCTATCTGCTGAGCGGCCCCCATAGCTTCCTGGGGCGGGTGGACAGCCGCACGCGTGTCCGTCCGGGGCAGAAGATGGAAGTGGCGCTAAATATGGCCCACATGCATATCTTCGATCGCGTCACGGAGCGGGCCTACCTGTAACGCGGGCCCTGGCAGGCGCCCCGGAGGCTGAAACCAGGTTGTCCACGACCGCCAGGGCGATCCAGAAGAGGCAAGCCCAGTCGGGAGCGAAAAAGGTCCCGTCCAGCAATCCGTGCGCCAGGCCGTAAGCCACGCTCCCCAGGAAACCGAGCACGAGCACCCGTGCTGCAGGGTCCGCAAGGTGGCGGTAGAGCCGGCCCGCACGGACAAAGAAGGCCCCGTATAGCCACGCGCCGGCCGCAACCCCCAGCAGGCCCAGGCGCGTCCAGAACTCCAGCACCACGTTGTGCGGCGTCCGGTAGGCCTCAAGGCCGGGATAGCGACGCGCATACTGGTGGTAAAAGGCATCGAGGCCCAGCCCCAGCCAGGGCGCCTCGCGCACCAGGGCCCAGCTGTTGCGCCACATGGTCAGGCGATTGCGGAAAGTATCCAGCGCCAGGAGGCGTCCCATCGCCCCGATGCGCCATGCCAGCAGGGCCCCTGCAGCCCCTAACCCGACCTCGACACCGAGGAGCAGCCGGCTGCGCAGCAGGCCGTAGAGCAGCAGCACGACGGCGAAGGCCAGGTATCCCCCCCGCGAGTAGGTGAGGAAGAACGCCGCTCCCATCACGCCCACCGCCGCAGCATAAAGCCACCTGCGCCGCCCGGAGGCCAGGAAGAGCGCTCCGGCCGTGGCCAGCGCGAGCACGCGCCCAAGGAACAAAGCCAAAGCGTTGGCCGAGAAGGTCCCGTATACGGAGGTCGCCCGCCGTACGCCGTCGGCCACCTCGGCGTGGAGGGACGGGGAAAAGACCTGCACCAGGCCGCCCAGCGCCGCCAGGCTCCCGCTGGCTACCAGGGCGTCCGCGATCCCCCACATCCCGCGGGAATCCCGCCGGCCGGTGAACCTCAACAGGAGGTAGAGAAGGAGCGGCTCCACCACGACCACGCGGTATTCGCGTAGCGCAATGTGGCGCAGCGAAACTCCCTCCTGCGTGATCCACCTGGGGTCGGGACTCCAGAACAGGGAGCCGGTACAGAGCAGGAGAAAGACCAGCGCCGGAAGCCCAAGCGCCCACTCCCTGCTCCGGCCAGCCCATGGGAACGCAAGCCCCTCCCGCAACCACCGCAGGCCTCCCGCCACGACGCAACCGAGGATCGCCACTTCCAGCAGGGAAAAGCGCTTGCCAGCCAGCGTGGCGTTCACCAGGTAGAACGGGATGAGGAAAACGGGGACCCGCAAGGCCAGGTCCAGACGGTACAGCGCGAGCAGTACCCCTATGAGGAAGGCGAGCGCGGCAAGGGGCAGGAAGTCATAGCGAACCACGAGGGCAAGCGCCAGAGCCGTCCCACCCCAGACGATCAGCGCCTGCCAGCGCTCCGGGATGGCCCGTAGTCGTTCGATTTCCCGCCAAAAAGATTCCCAAACGGGCTCCAGCACGGCGGGAAGCCGAAGCACGAGCAGAACCACCGCTCCCACAAGCGCGCAGGCCAGCAAGGCGGTCACCGCCGGAACGAGCCAAGGCAGGCGCGGCTCGCGGGCGATGTAACAGCCCCGAAGGAGCCCCTCGGGAGCAGCCACCCGCACGCGGTGCCGGACGTCCTGCAAGTGGCTTGCCGCGATGTAACGGTCCTCTGTGCCCTCGCGGCGGAAGAAGCGCAGGCCGCACGGGACGCCGTCGACCTCTACACGCAGCGCCTGGGGATCTGCCCCTGCCGGAAGCAACAGGTCCAGGCGCGTCCCCAGGAAGGCTTCTTCCCACTCCGCAGGGCCAGAGAGCCGGTGGTAGCCAATCCCCAAGGGGGGTGCGCTGGCCCAGGCACGCACCGCCTCGTAGGCGGGAAGCAGCCGAAAGTCGTAGGTGACCAGCTGGAAGAAGATCGTCGGATCCCGGGGATCCGGGGGAGGCCCACCCCAGCGCAAGAACCAGATGTTGCGCACCCCCATCCAGGGCCACTCGCGCAGTGAGCGCTCGAGCGCCTGGACGATGTAGGCCCCCTTGGTTTCCTCGCTCACGCTGGGCCCGGAGATACTGGGCCGGCCGGTCCAGTCCGCGGGGGTGGAATGCCACCCGAGCTCGCCCACCCACACGGCCTTCCCGGCATCGCCGTAGCGTTCCATGAGCTCGCGCAGGAGCACCACCCGCGACACGTCCGTGCGGGTGATCAGACGCCACTTGTTCCGGTCCAGGCCCACAGGCGAGCGTTCCTGGGGAGGCTGTCCGAGGCCATAGAGCTGGGCCGACATGATGTCGAAATAGGCTCCGCCACCGGCCTCGTAGACCCGGCGCAGGAACTCCAGGTCGCTCATGTGGCGCGGATCCAGGCCGTCGTTCGGAGCCAGGCTGGGAAACAGGACCACAGCCTCCGGGTTCGCTTCCTTCGCCCGCGTGTAGCCGATACGCAGGAGGTCCACAAAGCGCTCCGGGTCGATCGGCTCCCAGTTCCACTCGTTCGCCAGGTTCGGTTCGTTCCAAAGCTGGAAATAGCGCACCTGGCCCCGGTAGCGCGAGACCACGGCATAGACATAGTCCCCATAATCCTCCAGGCGGTCCGGCGGCCCGGTGATGTCGCGCGTCGGATCCTCCGCAAGCGCAGCCTCCAGGCGGGGCGAAGCCAACGCCTGCGCACGGGCCCAAGGGGGCGGCCGGTCGAGCCGCACGATGAGTTCCAGCCCGTACTCGCGGCAGAGGCGGACGATCCGGTCGTACTGCTCCCAGGTGCTCCGCCCGTACCGCTCGTCCCAGAAATCCCCCTTCGCGTCGGGTTCGATCTGCTCCCAGGGGAAGAGCTGCTTCACCCAGTGCGCCCCCATGTCCCGCGCCAGGGCCAGCGTGTGCCGGATCGTTGCCTCGTCTGGCTCCCGGTCGAGGAAAAGGTTCACCCCAAGAGAGGGAACGTCTGCGTCCGGGATGCGCGCAAGATCTACCCCCCAGACTACACCGCGCCCGGAGGCGTTGTCCCACCACAAGACGGAGGCGAAAAGGAAGCTCAGCAGTGCGATGAGGAAAACGGTGAGGGCGATTTGACAAAAAGCCCATTTTGTGATATACTGTTTTTTTGAAGTCTTCACAGGCGGGGGCATGTGTCTCCTCGGGGTGGGACACAGCGGTTGACGTTTCTACGGGAGGCGGAAAGCCAGATGACCAACCGGCAATCCGTGCTCCCGTTCATTTGGCGATGGGCCAGCCCGAACGTCGACCTTTCGGGCGAGGCACCGCAATGGCAGTCGGGCAATCCGCAGAATATTATACCTGGACAGCGGGGTTTTGTCCAGCGCGGTTGTTCGTTGCCATCGGGCGTTTCCCCCGCACATCCCCTGCCTTTCGGCCGCCCTGTGGGCTCCCCGTGCCCTTGTATGAGGCGGGGTGGCCATCGCTTTAGGGACAGCGGCCTGCCAGGCCGTGTCGGAGGAGTGTGAATCCGATGCCCAGTGTCGCGACAGTTTCCCAGAAGATCGTCCACGAGAGCATCCTGCCGGGCCCCCAGCACCCGATCTCCGAGATCGACCGACCGCCCCGGTACTCGTTCTCCCGCATCCCGGAGATCCTGCCCCTGCCGTATCTCATCCAGACCCAGCTGGACTCTTTCCGTTGGTTTGTCGAAGAGGGGTTGCGCGAGGTGCTGGATGAGATCTCGCCGGTGCAGGATTTTACGGGAAGGAAGATGGAGCTCTACTTCCTCGATTACTATTTCGGCGAGCCCCGTTACGACGAGCGCCAGACGCGGGAGCGCGACGCCACTTATGCTCGCCCCCTGCGCGTGCGCGTGCAACTGCGGATGAAAGAGACAGGCGAGATCCGCGAGCAGGAGATTTTCTTCGGGGATTTCCCCTGGATGACGGACAAGGCCACCTTCATCATCAACGGCGCGGAACGGGTGGTGGTCTCGCAGTTGGTACGTTCCCCGGGCGTTTACTTCCAGTACAAAGAAGAAACGACCGAGGGCCAGCCCCTTTACGTCGCCAAATTGATCCCTGCCCGCGGGGCATGGCTCGACTTTGAGACCAACCGGCGCAACGTCCTTTCGGTCAAGATGGACCGGCGGCGCAAGATTCCGGTTACCATGCTCCTGCGCGCGCTGGGGTATGCAACCGACGACGAAATCCGGGCCCTCTTCCAGCACGTGGATACCTCGGCCGACCGCTCCTACATCGAGGCCACGCTGGCGCGGGACCCCACGACCACGCCCGAGGAAGCGCTCCTGGAGATCTACCGCCGCCTGCGCCCTGGGGATCCCCCCACGCTGGAGAACGCGCGCAACCTGCTCGAGTCGATGCTCTTCGACGAGCGTCGCTACAACCTCGCCCGCGTGGGCCGCTACAAGCTAAACCGGCGCCTCTGGGAGAACACCCACCTGGAACCGGAGGTCAAGGAGGGGCTGGAACGGCGGCGTGCGTGGCTGGAGCTGTGGCAGGAAGCACGCCAGAAGGGGCTCTCGGAGGAGTTGCTCGAGCGCATGCTCCAGGAGCGCGTCTGGTGGCTGGAGCGCGCCAACCAGGGCCGGCCGATCCGCGGAGAGGATCTGGAGGCCCTGCGCGTGCAGACCCAACAGGTCGCCGAGTTGGCCGTCGCCGGGGAAACGGTTTCCTGCTGGCGCGACCAGGCCCACCGCATCGATTCCACCCGCGTGGAGATCTGCCCCGAGTGCGGCTGGTACGTCTGCCCCGACTGCGCGATGTGCCAGGAAGGCCAAGACCTGCTCATCGGTCCGGAGGAATATGGCTTCGAGCACCTGTGCAGCCGCTTCTACGTGCGCGTCGTGCGCAGCCACGTGGAACCCCCGCCGCTTACCCAGCGCACCTTGACCCCCGGTGACATCGTGCGCATCGTGGAAGAGCTCATTCGCCTGAACAACGGCTGGGGCGACCCCGACGACATCGACCACCTGGGCAACCGCCGGGTGCGCACCGTCGGCGAATTGATCCAAAACCAGTTCCGCATCGGGCTGCTGCGGATCGAGCGCATCATCCGCGAGCGCATGACGGTCAGCGACCCCGAAACGGTCACCCCCGCCAGCCTGATCAACATTCGGCCCCTGGTAGCGGCGATCCGCGAGTTCTTCGGGGGAAGCCAGCTCTCCCAGTTCATGGACCAGACGAACCCGCTGGCCGAGCTCACCACCAAGAGGCGGCTTTCCGCCCTCGGCCCTGGGGGCCTTTCCCGCGACCGGGCCGGCTTCGAGGTGCGCGACGTCCATCACTCCCACTACGGCCGCATCTGCCCCGTGGAAACACCGGAAGGTCCCAACATCGGCCTCATCGGCAGCCTGGCCTGTTACGCGCGCGTGAACCCGCTGGGCTTCATCGAAACGCCCTACCGCAAGGTGATCCGCGAGGTAGAAAACAAAGCCCCCCTGCTTGTGGGCCATATCGTGCGCGAGGACATCGTCGATCCGGCGACCGGGGAACTCGTGGCCGGGGCAGGAACCGAAATCAGCGAAGCGCTGGCCAAACGGGTCGCCGCCCTGCCGTTGAAGACCATCCCGGTGCAGCCTACGGTTACGGATCAGATCGAGTACCTTTCCGCGGACGAGGAGGACCGTTACACGATCGCCCAGGCCAACGCTCCGCTCGACGAGCACAACCGTTTCGTCGAGGAGCGAGTGACCGCGCGGCGCGGTTCGCGCTTTGTCTTGGAACGCGCCGACCGCATCGATTACATGGATGTCTCGCCAAAGCAGGTCGTCTCGGTCTCTACCGCGCTCATCCCCTTCCTGGAGCACGACGACGCGAACCGCGCGCTGATGGGTTCCAACATGCAGCGCCAGGCGGTGCCCTTGCTCCGGCCGGAAGCCCCCATCGTGGGCACGGGAATCGAGTACCAGGCCGCACGGGATTCGGGGATGGTCGTCATCGCTGTAGCCGATGGCGAAGTGATCCGGGCAACAGCGACTGAGATCGTCGTCCGCGAGGATGACGGGAACGTGCGCGTCTACCCGCTGATCACCTTCCGTCGCTCCAACCAGGATACCTGTATCCACCAGCGGCCGATCGTCTACAGCGGCGAGCGGGTGCGCGCGGGTCAGGTGATCGCCGACGGTCCTTCTACGGACCACGGGGAACTGGCGCTCGGCGCCAACGTGCTGGTCGCTTTCCTCCCCTGGGAAGGGGGCAACTTTGAGGACGCGGTGCTGATCAGCGAGCGGCTCGTGCGGGAGGACATCTTTACCTCGATCCACATCGAGAAGTACGAATGCGAAGCCCGGGACACCAAGCTCGGCCCGGAGGAGATCACCCGCGATATCCCCAACGTGGGCCAGGACGTGCTCGCGAACCTGGACGAGAACGGCATCGTCTACATCGGAGCCGAGGTGGGTCCCGGCGACATCCTGGTCGGTAAGATCACCCCCAAGGGCGAGACGGACCTGACCGCCGAAGAGCGCCTCCTGCGGGCAATCTTTGGCGAGAAGGCGCGCGAGGTGAAGGACTCTTCCCTGCGCGTGCCCCACGGCGTTTCGGGACGCGTGATCGACGTCCGCATCTTTTCCCGCGACCAGGGCGACGAGCTGCCGGTCGGCGTCCACACCATGGTACGCGTGCTGATCGCCCAGCGGCGCAAGATCGCCGCAGGCGACAAGATGGCCGGCCGGCACGGCAACAAGGGCGTGATCTCGCGCATCCTCCCGGTGGAGGATATGCCGTTCCTCCCCGATGGCACCCCGGTGGATATCATCCTCAACCCGCTGGGCGTCCCCTCCCGGATGAACATCGGTCAGCTGCTGGAGACCCACCTGGGCTGGGCGGCCCATGAACTCGGTATGCGCGTCGCGTCGCCTGTCTTCGATGGGGCAACCGAGGAGGAAATCGAGGCCCTCCTGGAAAAAGCCGGCCTGCCTCGCAACGGCAAGATCACTCTCTACGATGGCCGCACCGGCGAACCGTTCACCCACCCGGTCACCGTCGGCTACATCTACATGATGAAACTGGCCCACCTGGTGGAGGACAAGATCCACGCGCGCTCCACCGGCCCCTATTCCCTGGTCACGCAGCAGCCACTGGGTGGCAAGGCCCAGTTCGGTGGCCAGCGCTTCGGCGAGATGGAGGTGTGGGCGCTGGAAGCCTACGGCGCCGCTTACACCCTCCAGGAGATGCTCACGGTCAAGTCGGACGACATCAACGGCCGCAGCAAGACCTATGAGGCGATCGTCAAGGGAGAGCCGATCGAGGAGGTCGGTATCCCCGAAGCGTTCAAGGTGCTGGTGAAAGAGCTGCAAAGCCTGGCCCTCTCCGTGGAGATCTACGGCGAAGACAACACGCCGGTCGATATCGACGACGCCGCCAAGTTCGCCGAACCGCTGCTCAGCCTGGAGGGGATCAACCTCTCCGGAATCGAGAAGGACTAGGGTCGCTGAGACCACCGCAGAGGTGAGTGGGAAATGACCAAGATCAACGAAATCACGGCCATCCGCATCGGGCTGGCCTCGCCCGAAGAGATCCGCCGCTGGTCCCACGGGGAAGTCACCAAGCCGGAGACGATCAACTACCGCACCCTCCGGCCGGAGCGCGACGGCCTCTTCTGCGAGCGCATCTTTGGCCCGCAGAAGGACTGGGAGTGCGCCTGCGGGAAGTACAAGCGTGTCCGGCATCACGGCATCATCTGCGACAAATGCGGCGTCGAGGTCACGCGTTCCCGTGTCCGCCGGGAACGGATGGGGCACATCGAACTGGCTGCCCCGGTAAGCCACATCTGGTTCGTCAAAGGAACTCCCAGCCGCCTGGGGCTGTTGCTCGATATTACCCCGCGTAACCTGGAACGGGTGATCTACTTTGCCGCCTATATCGTCACCGATGTGGACGAGGAGCGGCGCGCGCACTTGATCGAACGGATCCAGAAAGAAACCGCCGAGGAAATCTCGCGGCTGGAAGCGGCAACCTACTCCGAGATCGACCGCCTGCGCAGCCAGCTGAGCGAGGAGATCGAGGTCCTGGAAAAGGCCGTCCAGGCGACCCTCCAACGCTTCGAGGACGAACTGATCGAGCAGACGGAATTGTTCATCCGCGCGGCTCAGGAGATCGAGGCCCAACTGCAGGCCCTCGGCGGACGGCCGGCTCCCCACGACCTGGTCTTTGCCCCCTCGGGAGCGATCATCTGCGCTGCCGGCGAAACCCCCACCCCCGAAACCTTCGCCCGGCTCACCCAGGCGGTCCAGTCCGCGATCGAGTCCGTGGAACCAGCGGTGCGCCAGAAGCAGGAAGACGCCCGCCTGCAGGCCGACGCCGAGCGCGACCAGCGCACCTACGTTGTGGAACAGGAGATCGCCCGGCTGGAGGAGGCCCTCCACGCCCGGGTCGACGAGGTGCGCGCCCAGGCGGAGCAGCGCCTGCGTATGGTGAAGGAGCTCCACCGCGGCATGCTGATGTCCGAGGCCCAGTACCGGGAGTACCGGGAGGCCTGCGGCACGATCTTCCGCGCGGACATGGGAGCCGGAGCCATCCGGGACATCCTGGCTCGCCTCGACCTGGATCGCATGGCCGCCGAGTTAAAGGAGCAGATGGAGACGAGCAGCTCCGCCCAGCGCCGCAAGAAGGCCGGGAAACGGCTGCGCGTCGTGGAGGCGTTCCGCAAATCGAACAACCGCCCCGAGTGGATGATCCTGACCGTCCTGCCCGTCCTGCCCCCGGACCTGCGTCCGATGGTGCAGCTCGACGGCGGGCGTTTCGCCACCTCCGACCTAAACGACCTCTACCGCCGCGTGATCAACCGCAACAACCGCCTGAAGCGCCTTTTGGAGCTGCGCGCTCCCGAGATTATCGTGCGCAACGAAAAGCGTATGCTCCAGGAGGCGGTGGATGCGCTGATCGACAACGGCCGGCGCGGCCGTGCGGTCTCCGGCCGGGGCAAGCACCGCCTGAAGTCGCTCTCCGATATGCTGAAAGGGAAGCAGGGACGCTTCCGCCAGAACCTGCTGGGCAAGCGCGTCGACTACTCGGGCCGCTCGGTCATCGTGGTCGGCCCGGAGTTGAAGCTGCACCAGTGCGGCCTCCCCAAGCGCATGGCGCTCGAGCTGTTCAAGCCGTTCGTCATGCGCGGCCTGGTGGCCCGGGGCTATGCCCATAACATCAAGAGCGCCAAGCGAAGCGTCGAGCGGATGCGCCCTGAAGTGTGGGACGTCCTGGAAGAAGTGGTGCAGAACTACCTGGTGCTCCTGAACCGCGCCCCCTCCTTGCACCGCCTCTCCATCCAGGCCTTCGAACCGGTCCTAATCGAGGGAAGCGCCATCCAGCTCCACCCCCTGGTCTGCACCGCCTTCGGCGCCGACTTTGACGGGGACCAGATGGCCGTGCACGTCCCCCTCTCCGAACAGGCCCAGGAGGAAGCCCGGACCCGAATGCTTTCCATCTACAACCTCCTGTCGCCTGCCACCGGCGACCCGATCATCACCCCGACCCAGGAGATGATCCTCGGCTGCTACTACATGACCCTCATCCGCCCCGGCGCTCGCGGCGAGGGGAAAGCCTTCTCGAGCATCGAGGAAGCGCTGATGGCTTACGATGCCGGGCTGATCACCCTCCAGAGCCGCATCTATATCCTCCTCCCACCCGAGTACCGCGCGGGCGATCGCCCGGTGGAGACCTGCCTAGGTCGGGTGATCCTGAACGAGGTGTTCCCCGAGAAGCTGCGCTTCCGCAACGAGGTGATCGATAAGAAGGCGCTCAAGCAGGCGATCGCCGACTGCTACCGCCTCTACGGGCCGGAGGAAACCGCCGCGATGGCCGACCGGATCAAGCGCCTCGGCTTCCAGTATGCCACCCGTGCCGGCCTCACCATCGGTGTGGAGGACATCCAAATCCCCAAGCGCAAGGCGGAAATCCTCGCCCAGGCCGATGCCGAAGTGGAAAACCTGGAGCGCCAGTTCCGCCGTGGCCTGATCACCGAGGGCGAGCGCTACCGCGGCACCGTGGAGATCTGGACCGAGGCCACCCAAAAGATCACCGCCGAAGTCTCCCAGACGTTGGACCGCTTCGGTCCCGTTTATATGATGGCCATCTCCGGCGCCCGCGGCAATATCGAACAGATCCGCCAGATGGCCGGAATGCGCGGCCTGATGACCGACCCCGCCGGCCGAATCATCGACTTGCCCATCCGCTCCAACTTCCGCGAAGGCCTCTCCGTACTGGAGTACTTTGTCTCCACCCACGGTGGCCGCAAAGGGCTCGCCGATACCGCCTTGCGTACCGCCGAGGCCGGGTACCTCACCCGCCGTCTGGTGGACGTGGCCCAGGACGTGACCATCACCATCCCCGACTGCGGAACCGAGGCCGGTATCTGGTTGCGCGAATCGGACAACACCGTCGAGGAGATGCGCGCTCGCCTGATCGGGCGCATCATGGCTGCCCCCGTGGTCGACCCCCGCACGGGAGAGATCCTGGTGGAACGCAACCAGGAGTTCGACGAGCAGGCCTGGGAACGCGTCTCGGCCATCAACCGCGAAGCCTGGCGCAAGGTCGCCGATCTCCTCAAAGAACCGCTCGCCCTGCTGCGCGAAGACCGGCGCAAGGCCATCCTCCGCGGCGAGGAGGAGGTGCCTTCGGACGTGCGCCGGATCCTCGAGGAGGAGGCGATCACCGACTTTTATGTCCGCTCACCGCTCAGTTGCCAGGCACCGTTCGGCCTGTGCTCCCTCTGCTACGGGCGCAACCTGGCGACCGGCAAGCTGGTCGAGGTGGGCGAGGCGGTTGGGATCATCGCCGCCCAGTCGATCGGGGAACCGGGTACCCAGCTGACCCTGCGCACCTTCCACACCGGCGGCGTCAAGACAGAACTGGACATCACCAAGGGCCTCCCGCGCGTCCAGGAGGTCTTTGAGGCGCGAATGCCCAAGGGGCGAGCCGAAATCAGCGAGATCGAAGGGGTGGTCGAAATCGTCCGCGAGGGCGACCGCCGGATCATCCGCGTGGTGCGCAGCGAACCATACAGCGATGCCTACGAGATCCCCGAACACTTTGTCCTGCGCGTTGAGGAGGGCGACCAGGTCGAGGAAGGTCAGGTGCTCGCGGAAAGCAACCTGGAGGGGGACACCCGCCCGCCCATCGTCGCGGGTGTCTCGGGGCAGGTGTTTTTCGAAAACGGGCGCCTGGTGGTACGCGGGGCCGAGGAAGAGGTGCGCGAGTACGAGGTCCCGGTGACCGTCCGCCTGCGTGTGCGCGAAGGCCAGTACATCGAGGCCGGCCACCAACTCACGGAGGGTTCCATCGACCCTCGCGCCCTGCTCCAGATCGCCGGTCGGGAGGCCGTGCAGGCCTACCTGGTGAACGAGGCCCAGAACGTCTATTGCTCCCAGGGCGTGAGCATCAACGATAAACACATCGAGATCATCGTGCGGCAGATGCTTCGCCGTGTACAGGTCGACGACCCGGGCGATACCGATTTCTTGCCGGGCGACCTGGTGGACCGCTTCGTTTACCAGCAAGAGAACGCCCGCGTCATCGCCGAGGGCGGCGAACCGGCGACTGCCCACCTGGTGTTGCTCGGGATCACCAAGGCAGCACTCAACACCGATTCCTGGCTGGCGGCCGCTTCCTTCCAGGAGACGAGCCGCGTGCTCACGGAAGCAGCCGTGATGGGCAAGGTGGACTACCTGCGGGGCCTCAAGGAGAACGTCATCATCGGCCGCCTGATTCCCGCGGGCACCGGCATGGAGGTCCGCCGCCGGCGGGCGGAGGAAAAAGCGCGCCTCATGCGGATCAGCCTGGAGGAAGAAGAAGCCCGCACCCGGGAACGCGACCAGGCCATGCGCTATATCTTGGGAGAGGAAACGCAGACCTTCGAGCCCTCTTGGGGAGAAATGTCGGAGGAGGATCCCGACCAAGATTCCCCCACCCGATAAGCCGACCAGGGTGGACACGCTCAGCTACAGGGGCTGGAGGTTTCCTCCAGCCCCGCTCTTTTGGGGAAAGGAAGGGACTCGAGTCGCCTCGAGCCCCACCAAAACGCCCTCGAATCGTACCGGATCGGCGCGATGCTTAAGTACAGGTCCCGCCCGGCCCGTCTTCCGGGGCTTCCGGCTTCCAGACCGGCAGAAGGACGGCAAAGATCGCCCCTTTCCCCGGACGGTTCTCGGCCCAGATCTGACCTCCATGCGCCTGCACGATGGAGCGAGCGATGGAAAGGCCCAGACCAGTGCCGGGAGCGCCGTCCGCCTGTGCCCGGTAGAACTTCTCGAAAACCCGCGGAAGATCCGCCGCGGGAATGCCCGGGCCGTTGTCCTCGACATCCATGCGCAGGTACTCGCGCTCCTGGTACAGCCGGAGCCGAATCTCGCCGTGCGGGGGCGTGTACTTGATCGCGTTGTCGAGCAGGTTTCCCACAACCTGCCCCAAGCGGGCCCCATTCCCCCAGACCAGCGGAAGATCCTCGGGCACTTCGCAATGGATCTCCACCCCTTTGCTCTGGATCTTATGGTACCGTTGGTCGATCACCTCGGCGATCACTGCGGCGAGCTGACAGGGCGCCATCTCCATCCCCACCCGCGCCTCGATCCGCGCCAGGTCCAAAAGGTCCTGCACCAGGGCGGTCATCCTCTCCGCTGTCTGGAGGATGCGCTCCACGAAACGCCGCTGGTCCTCGTTCAGCGGGCCAGCCAGCTCCAACATATCCGCGTACCCCTGGATCGCCTGCAGGGGAGCCCGAAGGTCGTGCGAGA
Source organism: Chloroflexia bacterium (assembly GCA_034436115.1). GTDB lineage: Bacteria > Chloroflexota > Chloroflexia > DTKN01 > DTKN01 > DAOTVY01. Next base: position 38,363 of record DAOTVY010000018.1, read on the forward strand.
CGGTGGCTACAAACTCGCTCTTCATGCGGTCCAGTTCCTTGAGGTGCGTGATATCGTGCAGGGTGATCACCGCCCCGACCCCTGGGATGGGGGTCAGCGTGGCATAGCAGGTCCGACCATCTGGCAGAGAGAGCTCGGCGCGGCCTCCGTTCTCCCATCCGCTCTGGAGGAGATCCTGGAGCGTGGGCAGAGCCAAAACCTCAGCCAACGGCTGACCAACGGCCTCTTCTGGTCTCAGGCCAAACAGCGTGCTTGCCGAACGGTTCAGGCGAAGGATCTGCTTCTGGCCGTCCAGAATGATCACTCCATCCGCCGTCCCTTCGATGACCGCCTCCAGCTGGGCTCGCTCCTCGCGCACGCGCCCGTAGAGCCGGGCATTATCGATCGCCGTGGCCACCTGGCTGGCCACGTCGCCAGCCAGCCGGAGCTCTTCGGGGCCGTACGCGCCACTCCGTCGCGAGGCGACCAGCAGGGCACCAACAAGCGTCCCACGGGCCGATAGCGGTACCGCCATCCACGACTGCAACGCTGCCAGCTCGGGCGAATGGGCTGTCATCGCGCTCCAGGACGGGCTTGCCAGAAGCGGGATACCTTCCTCCAGCAATCGGGCAAAGGGACCGCTCTTTGCTGCATCGAACATCTCGCCCAGCCTTGGCCACACTGCGGGTGGAAACCCTTCGCTCACCTGGCATTCCAGCCGGCCATCCTGCAAGAGCAGGATCGCTGCCGCCTCGTAGGGGAGCACCCGCCGGATCTGGTCCAAGGCCAGCGTGAACACCTGGTCCAGTTCCAACGATGTGGTCAGCACCCGGGCCAGCACCGCCATCGCATCGGCCCGTTGTCTCGCCCGTCGCTCCTCCCGGTAAAGCCAGCTACGCTCTAGCGCGCCGGCCACCTGGGTGGCCAGGGTATGCAACACGACAGCGTCATCCTCGCCCAACGAATCAGGCAGGGGACTCTGCAGATCCAGCAGGCCGAGGAGCCGTCCGGAGGCGATCAAGGGCGCACTCAGAGAAACACAACCGCGCCCCAATCGGGGCAGGCCCAAGGGATGGCCCCGCTCGGCCAGCTCGTGGCCCGGGATGGGCCTTCCGTTGCCCTCCAGGATGGCCGCCTGCTGCGCCGGGATCGGGCTGGCCGGCCGGACCACCGCTTCATCCCCGGCAGACAGGGCTCGAAGCGTCCAGTTCCCCCCTTCGAGCAGATAGAGCGCTGCGATGGGGTAAGCGAACTCTTCCTGCAGGGTACGCACGGCTTCCCGGAAGAGCTGTTCCGGCTCCGTTATGGCAGCGAAACGACGGCCGGCCTGCTCCACCAGGGCCATCTGGCGCGCTTTGACGCGCAGCTCCTGCACCCGCTCCAGGATGCGCGCCTCCGTACTCTGCTGCATATGTTCGATCTGCTGGCGCAGGGACCGGATGGTCTCCTCCTGCCGCCGAATTTCCGCCTGCACGCCCCGGCCGATCCATTCCCCGAAGAGAGTCAGGAGCTTCCTGCCCCTGGGGTGCGGCAGGGTCCAACGGATCTCGTAAACACAGCGGTCGCTCCCGTAGACGGTCCCGCCGATCTGGATCGTGCCGTCGGCGGAAGGCTGGCCCAACAGGCGGCGCGTCACCGTGCCGTCCTCTTCCAGCAGTTCCCAAAGCCGGCCATCCTCGCCGAGGATCCACCGGCTTCCGTCCCCCCGGCGTGCCACCCCCAGAGGCACCCCGCACCGCACTTCCCGCACCTGGACCTCCCGTGCTCCCCAGAGGCGTGGGATCGCCTCCAGAAAATGGCGGGTGTAGGTGCACAGATGGCGGCTCCTCCACGCTCCGGGCGGAGGCACACACTCGATCACGACTCTGCCAGCCAGGCAGCTCAGGACATGCACCTCGCCCTCGCGTTGCAACAGCCCAAGGATCCTCCCCACCTCGCGGAAGAACTCTTCCGGCGAAACGCCTAGCGTATCGCGTGGCGTCAGAGGACCGAAAGGACAGGGGGTACCGGCGGCCTCGCCTGCGTGCGCCGCGATCTCAGGATCCCCGGTCAGCGCGGCGGCACGGTCCAGGAGGTCGCAGAATTCCTCCTGGGTGATCCATCCATTCGGGGAAAAGATGTCCCGTCCTTCCCCGTGCAGGCCCGCGATCAGCTCCCCCAGCCCAAGTCCGCGCTCGCGCAGGTAGCGGAAGAGGGGGCGCAACGCACGACAGCTGACTTCACCCGGCATCTCCTTGCTCCTCACACGGCTGCCCAGAATCCCGGGCAAGGAACGCTTCCAGGTCGCGCAGTGCGCGCTCCGCATAGGCCCGGTTGCGCTCCTCCTTGCGACGAGGCGGCCGCTCAAGCGGCGGCAACAGGCCAAAGTTCGCTTTCATCGGCTGAAACTCCCCCTGAGCCGGAGTCGTGAGGTACCGGACGATCGCGCCCAGCATGGTCGTGGGCGGCAATACCCACAATGGCTGCCCCCGGATCCAACGCGCCGCATTCACGCCCGCAAGCAACCCCGTGCCGATCGATCCCACATACCCTTCGCTTCCCGTGATCTGGCCGGCAAAGAAAAGGTCGTCGCGCTCCCGATATTGCAGCGTCGGGCGGAGCAACGAAGGGCTGTGGAGGAACGTGTTGCGGTGCATCTGCCCGTACCGCACGAACTCGGCACGCTGGAGGCCGGGAATCATCCGGAAAACACGTTCCTGCTCGGGCCAGCGCAGGTTCGTCTGAAAACCGACGAGGTTATAGAGCGTCCCGGCGCGGTCGTCCTGCCGCAACTGTGCCACCGCGTACGGCTGCCGACCGGTACGCGGGTCCACCAGCCCTACGGGGCGTAGGGGGCCGTAAGCCAGCGCCTCTCGCCCCCGCCGAGCGATCTCTTCCACGGGGAGACAAGCCTCGAAAAAGCGGGGGTCCTCCCGCTCGAAGGCATGGAGCGGCGCCTGCTCGGCCGTAAGGAGAGCGTCCACGAACCGCTCGTACTCCTCGCGCGTCATGGGACAGTTCAAATACGCAGGCTCCCCCTCCCCGTAACGCGAGGCCCGGAAGATCACCCCGTAATCCAGCGATTCGGCGCTCACAATCGGCGCCATCGCGTCGTAGAAGTAGAGCGCCTCCTTCCCGGTCAGCCGCGCGATCGCTTCCGCCAGGGCAGAGGAAGTCAGGGGGCCGGTCGCGATCACGGTCGGCCCCTCCGGCAGCTCGGTGACCTCCTGCCGGACGACAGAGATCCGGCTGTGGCCCTCGATCCGCTCGGTTACCAGCGCCGCAAAGGCCTCCCGGTCGACCGCCAGGGCGCCACCCGCCGGGAGCGCCGTCTCGTCGGCACAGGCGATGAGCAACGACCCCAGGCGCCGCAGTTCTTCCTTCAATAGCCCAAGAGGACGGTCAACACGCCTGGCCCCCAGGGAGTTGCTGCACACCAGTTCCGCCAGGCGATCCGTGGAATGGGCAGGAGTGCTGGAGGCTGGCCGCATCTCGTAGAGCCGCACCGCGATACCCCGCTCGGCTGCTTGCCAGGCGGCCTCGCACCCCGCGAGCCCTCCCCCGACCACCGTCAGAGCTTTCTCCACGGGCATAGCAACCTCATAACCAGCAGGTCTTCCGGGTGCCCCGCCGAAAAACAAAATCTGCTCACAACGACCCCACATTCCGCACCTAACTGGAGTCCAGATAGCATTTTTCCACATTGGGGCCGAGGAGACGAAGGATTTGGCGATGTAGCGGTTTGAGATTCAACACCTGCTGTTGAACCCCTTCTGGGGCGTTAATCACCAGCAGGTCAATCCCTTCGAACATCTGAAAGATGCGGCGCATCGTCGGACGCTGGGTGGGCTTTCCTGCCTGGTTGGGCACGCTCTCCCCGCGCTCTTGCAGG
>DAOTVY010000019.1:0-50796 GCA_034436115.1 Chloroflexia bacterium
GCCCAACCCTGCCCGGTCTGAGGACCCGGCGACCGCTCCTGCGGCCTCGATCCCGGCGTACGAAAGCAGGAGCAAGAGCGCCAGAACTGCGGAAAGAGCCCACCCTCCTTTCGCCATCGATCCTCACCCCCGTAGAGGATTGAGGGCCAGGCCGGCCCGAGATGCTCTTCCCAGCCAGTCACATCTGGCTACTTTCCCTCCGGCACCCAGACCAGCGCGTCGAACCACACCGTGGTGCCAGGATCTGGCGTCCATTCGTCCAGGTAGACGTACCCGGCGGTGCCGGCCTCGAAGGAAAAGGCTCCCAGGAAGGCCCACATCCCGGCGGCGTGGGCCTGGTCGACCACCACCCGCGTCTCTCCGCCGGCGTGGCGGATGTAATAGCGGGCAGCGGTTGTATCCGGCCGCCCGGTGTCGTACCAGGGAATGGAGGCATAGAGGAAGTAGCGGCCGGCTGCGGGGAGCTCCGGGCGCCACACGGCCTGGTGCACCCGCTCTTCCTCCCTGCCCACGGCGACCGTCCAGAACGCACGTCCTCCCTCCCCGACGGGCGCCTCGTACCACAGCGCCCGGCTGCGCCCAAAGGCAGCATCCCCATCGTCCACCCGGACTAGACCGTCCGCCGACGCGCCACAGGGCGGAGGGCGGTCCGCCCAAAGCCAGTGGCTGGAAGTTCCGGCCGGGTCGAGCGCCCAGGGGTCGTCCGGCGCCTGCTCGCTCCCGCACCAGCCGAACGGGTCCGTGTCCCGGCCGAGGTGCTGCACGGTAAGGTGCAGGTGAGGGCCGGAGGAGCAGCCGGTGTTGCCTACGGTGCCAAGGCGCTCCCCGCGCCCCAGCTCTTGCCCCTCCACGGCTTCGATCGTCTGGAGGTGCCAGTAGAGCGTACGGTAGCCGTGGCCGTGGTCGAGCACGACCAGCCCGGCCGGCGTGGGACAAAGGGTGTCCACCCAACCCGCCCAGACGACTTTCCCGGGGGCGGAGGCGAGCACCGGGGTTCCGCCCGGCGCCGCATAGTCCCAACCGTCGTGGCCGTCGTAGGGTTGCTGGGTATAAGCGCCGGTGTAGAGGAGAACGGACCCATTCTTCTGAAAGATGGGCGCCTCGTGGTCGAAACAGGCCGAGATCGGGGCCTCCTGCGCCAGGGGAAGGCTCAGGAACGGCGCTGGAGGTCCCCCTTCCTCCATCGCGGGAGGCAGGCGTGGGTCCTCGCCAAAGAGGGCGCGATAGGTCGCCACGAAGGAGCCAGGGCCCTCCGAGGCAAGGACGGCAAAGCGCGGCCCGTCCGCGGTGTAGGCCAGGAGGCGCAAGAGGGCGCGCGTGGCCGCATTGGCCCCCTCAGGGATCGGGGCAAGGGTGCCGTCGGTCAGGCGTGGGGTTTCGTTTCGGCCGGCCCCCTTGAACCCTTCGGCGAGGAAGTAGGTCGCCCATTGCAGCTGGCGCTCCAGGCCGGCCCATTCCTCCTCCCGCAGGCCGAAGGCCCATCGGAGGGCCTCGTCGCCTGAGGGCCCGGTGACCAGTCCGCTTTGCAGCTCGAGGAGCGCCAGCACCACCTTCGGGTGCACTCCATAGCGCAGACAGTGCGCGGTAAGCGCGTGGGCGAAGGCATCCTTGCCCTTGCCCACCGGAACGCTCAGCGTGGCCAGGGCGCTTCCGTGAGCTTCCAGGAAGGCCTGCACCTGCGGCGCATACCAGGCGTCCTCGTAGGAGAAGCGTTCGTCAGCCAGGCGGACGCCGGGAGAAAGCGGGCGAGGGGTGGGGGTCGGTGTGACCGGTGTGGCTGGGATGGCTGGGGCAGGAGAGGCAACAGAATCAGGCAGGCGCGTAGGCACCGTGGTCGGGGCACTTCCGCCATGCGCCGGCCCAAGCGGCCGCAGCCGGCGCACGAGGTCCAGCGAGACAAAGGTCGCTGCCCCAAGGTTCAGCAGCACCAGGAGGAGAAGCGGTAGGTGGTGTTTGAATACCCCCAAAGCCTTCACGGCACCCCCTTTTAGCCACCGGGCTTGGCCCCGCCCCAGAACACAGCCTGGCGACCACCGCGCCCTATTCTACCACAGATTTTGACACGCCCGGACGAGCATGCTATGATACAGATAAGCAAACGGCAGACTGTACTTGCGTTTTCCCCCGCCCCAGGTCATCGAGGGGCTCTTGCGAACCAGCGTCCCTCCAACGCGGCACCGCGTTGTTCATAGGAGAAAGGAGAACGAATATGTCGCGCCATGGGCTCCTGGCAGGGCTCCTGTTGGTCGCGGTGCTGGCCGCTCCCGCCCTTCTCCTTTCCCCACAGCCACCCGTCGAAGCGGTCGCATCACCCGAGAGCGTCCTCCCCCAGGAACGCCCTCCACAAGCGCCCCCGAAGGATCCACCCTCGATCCTGCACATCTACACGGTTGCGACGGGAGGCTCGATCCAGCGCGCGCTCGATGAGCTCGGCTACACCTACTCGCTTTACGGAGGGATCGACTGGACAGGGATCGACTTCACCCCCTATGACATCGTGCTCATCGGCGTGGACGGTGGCGCGGTGGAAGAGGCCAGCCTGGCCAAGATCCGGAGCGATGTCATTGATGCGGGCAAACGCGCCATCTTTTTCGGAGGCACTTGCTACCAGCCTTTTGCGCTGGGCGTTGACGAATACCTGGTGCCCAACGACACGAACAACTACTGTTGGGCTCTGCCGGCCTCGCCCCACTGGACGGTCGTGAACTCCAACCATCCTCTGGCAACTGGCCTCCCTGCGACCTACAACTTTGTCAACCCGAGCGCCTCCTACTACCAGCTTCGGGCGACCGATCCCACCCTGGAGGTGGTGGCCGAGAATGGCGACGGGCATGCAGCGTTCTTCTACAAGGGGCACACCTTTCCTCTACCAGGCGGTACAGGGAGCCTGAGCGGGGGCGACCTGATCTGGTTCATCAACTCGCCGTTTCAAAACTACTGGCAAAACGAGGCCGACTTTGCCCTGTTGAAGCAGGTGGTGCAGAATGCGCTCACCTACGAGCCGGCCGGCCTGGGCGCGATCCACGGGCATGTGTACGATGCTTACAGCCAGACGCCGCTGGCCCAGGCGCTGGTGACCGCGATCCACGAGCAGGGCGCGCGCTTTGACGATACCACCGATGCCACAGGCTACTACACCTTGACGGCCGCTTGGGGGACTTACACGGTCACGGCCGCCCATCCGCACTATACGACTGGCATCACCACGGCCGTCCAGGTGGTGACCGGGAGCGCCACGCTGGTCGATTTTCTCCTCACGCCCCGCGGGAGGCTTTTCGGGTATGTCACCGACGCCGACAACGGCTTTCCGCTCCGGGCAACGATTGTGGCGGACAACGGGATGGCGGTGACGAGTGACCCCTCGAGCGGCTATTACGAGATCTACCTGGATGGCGGGAGCTATGTGGTGACGGCTACGGCGCCCCACTATGCGCCGCAGAGCGTCCTGGTTACCCTGGCTCCTGGGACAACCACACACCAAGATTTCGCCCTGCTGCGCGCCGTCTCTTGGATCCCGAGCCCGCTCCACGTGACTCTGGATTGGCAGGCAACGAGCGAAGTGGAGGCAACGCTGATCAACCGCGGGACGGAGCCCTACGACTTTGTCCTTGCCGAGGTGCCCGGGGGGATGGTCCCCGCGGTCGGATGGGCGGCGCGCGGCTCCCCAGCGCCCAGCACGGAGGAAAAGGGAAAGGAGGGAACAGGCAGCCGTGTCTTCCCGAGCGGGAGCGGCGGGCCAGATCCATTTGGATATATCTTTGTAGATAGCCAGGAGCCAGGCGGGCCGGAGTTCGAATGGATCGAGATTGCCCCGCCGGCCGGCGGTAACGGCACCCCGCTTGGGCTGCACGGGTTCGACGACACGTATTACTGGCCGCTCGAGCTCTCGTTTTCGTTTCCCTTCTACGGGTCGCGTTACAATGAGCTGGCCATCGCCACGAACGGCACTCTCTACTTCATCAACGGATACATCGGCTATGCGAACCAACCGATCCCGGGAGACAGCGGCTACGGCATCAACACCTTCATCGCCCACTGGTGGGACGACCTCTACATCAGCCCGGGCGAGGTCTACTATCGGGATGACGGCAACCGCCTGATCGTGGAGTTCTACCGGGTCAGCGGCTGCTGTGCCACACCAGACAGCGCGACCTGGGAAGTGATCCTCTACCCGGATGGCAGCATCCTCTTCCAGTACCTGGACACGGACCTGAACGCACCGGCCTACGACCACGGGGCTGGGGCCACAGTGGGCATCCAGGGAGACACGGCGACGGGGCTCCAGTACGGATATAACGCACCAGTGCTCTCGGATGGCCTGGCCATCTGCTTCCTCTACCCTGGAAGCCTGGGGTGCGGCTACGGGGACGTCCCCTGGCTTGCGGAAGATCCGATTTCCGGGACCGTGCCGGCCGGCTCCGCCCTCCATCCGACCGTCTATTTCTCCGCCACCGTGGCTGCCGGATGCCGGCAGCCCGGAGACTATTACGCCGGCCTGAAAATGCGCGGGGATCCCTCGGTCTATGTCCCGGTGACGCTGACCGTGCTCCCTGCGGCCAATATGGGCAATGTCGTCGGGACGATCACCGATCGCTGTACCGGGGCTCCGGTGCGGGCAACCGTCCACATCGCCGGGGGGGAGCCGATTACCCAGACGGTCAGCGATCCGGCGAGCGGCCGCTACACCGCCTGGCTCTTTGCCGGAACCTACGCCTTCTCCTTCCAGGCAGATGGGTACCTGGGGCAAGAGACCACCCTGGAAGTGCCTGCAGGCCAGGTCGTGGTGTACGATGTCCAACTCGTCCCGGATCGGCCCTGCCTGGAGGTCGATCCCACTTCCCTGCAGGCCTGGCTCACGGCCGCAGACGAACAGACGCAGACCCTTACCCTGGTGAACCGCGGGGGACAGCCGCTCGTTTTCCAGATCACCGAGCAGGAGGGAGAATGGATCGGCCGCAGCCCCGGGCACGCCGGATGGATAGCGTCCGGACAAGGCACCCCCAGTAGCGGGATCCCGCAGGCCGATATCCCCTGGCTTTCCGAGGAACCGATGAGCGGCACGGTGCCGGCAGGGGAAGTGTTCCAGGTCGAGGTCGCGTTTCACGGCCTGCTCACGATGTCGCTTGGGGTGTATACGGCCGGGCTCAGAGTCGCGGGCAACGACCCCGTCGTCGGGTACATCGTGGTGCCAGCCGTGTTGCACATCGTCGAGGCTTACCAGGCTCCCACGGCCGGGTTCGTCTCCGATTCCCCGGTGGTTGCAGGGCAGCCGATGCACTTCACCAACACGACCGTGCCGGGGATTCCCCCGGAGACGTGGTACACTTGGCAATTCGGCGACGGCTTTGGCTCGGGCGAGACGAACCCGACGCACTGGTATGCCGGCTGGGGCACCTTCACAGTAACCCTGGAAGCGTGTAACGCGCGCCTCTGCGATCGCTACGCGGCAGCGGTGTGGGTGCTTCCCCACAGGCTTTACCTGCCGCTCGTCCTTCGGACGCAAGATGCAAAGGGGCCATAAGGACGCAGCACCTGCACGGCAGTCGAGCGGCTCGCCGCCCAAGCGCCTCAGGTGGTGCCAAGACCGCTCTTAGGAACGCAGCTTCGCTATCGCCGTTTGGCACGGTCTGGGCCAGGAGGTCCGAGGATCGCGTGGCCGTGGGACGCGGTCCAATGCTGCAAGCGGCCTCCGGGAGGAAGAGCCTGCGCTCTGCCCGCCGTGCCGGGGCCGGCGAAAACCCGCTTGGACGGGCGACGGGCTGGATGCAGCCCAGTTCGCGCGTGAGTTGCGCAAACGCGCCGTTGGGGATAAAATAGATTTGCCTGTCCTTCCGGGGTGCATGTGGAAACGGAGCGAAAGCCATGAAATGCCCGTATTGCCGCGGCACGGAATCGCGTGTGGTGGACACCCGGGAGATCGTCGAAAACGACTCCATCCGCAGACGCCGGCAGTGCGTGCAGTGCGGGCGACGATTCACCACCTTCGAGCGGGTGGAGCCCATCAGCCTGGTCGTGGTGAAGAAGGACGGCCGGCGAGAACCATACGACCGCCGCAAGATGGAGACGGGCATCCGCCTGGCCTGCACCAAACGTCCCATTCCGACCGAGACGATCCAGCGCATCGTGGACGAGGTCGAGGCAGCGATCTTTTCCACAGCCAGCGAGGAGATCTCCAGCCAGGCGATCGGCGAGTTGGTCATGGAAAAGCTGCGCGACGTGGACCAGGTGGCCTACATTCGCTTTGCCTCGGTGTACCGCTCCTTTACCGACCTCGAAGACATCCGCGTGGCGGTGGAAAGCCTGCTCCGTTAAGTCTGCCCCTCCGTCGTTCGGCACCCCTCGGGGATGTACGCCCACAATACCCCTACGACTCTAAGGAGTCCCCGTCCGACACGCGGGCACTGAGGACGGTTGGGAGTCGCGGTCGGTGTGCCCGGCCGACAGGCCACACCGCTTCGGTCCGTTCGCGCAGTTGACCAGGTTCGTGTATAATGAAAGGCGCAACAGTGGCTGGTTTGCCGATCATCGCCGGAGCGTTTGGAGCGCTCCAACATCGAGGTGAAAGATGACCGTCGTCGCGATCATCGGGGGACAGTGGGGGGATGAGGGAAAGGGCAAAGTGGTCGATCTCCTGACGGCACGCGCTCAGGTGGTCGCCCGCTACCAGGGCGGAGACAACGCCGGCCATACGGTCGTCAACCCGAAGGGCACCTTCCGCATGCACCTGGTCCCCTCCGGCATCTTTAACCCGACGGCGACCTGCATCATCGGCAACGGGGTGGTGGTCAACCCCAAGCGCCTGCTCGAGGAGATGGCCGAGCTGCGCGCCCGGGGGATCTCGCTGGATCGCCTCTATATCAGCGAATCCGCCCACGTGATCCTTCCCTTCCATCCGCTCCTCGACCGGCTGGAAGAAGAGAAGCGCGGATCGGGTTCCATTGGCACCACCCACCGCGGCATCGGCCCTGCCTACGCCGACAAGGCCGCCCGCACCGGCGTGCGCATGGTCGACCTCCTGGACGAAGAAGTCCTCCTGGCACGCCTGACGTACTTGGTCAACAGCCGCAACCGCCTGCTCACCGAGATCTACGGCCAGCCCCCATGCTCCCTTCACGAAATCTACCTGGAATACCTGGAGTACGGGCGCCAGCTGGCCCCTCACATTACCGATACCGGCCGGATGATCCGCAAGGCCTACGAAGAGGGGAAGCACATCCTGCTGGAAGGGGCGCAGGGGGTCATGCTGGATCTCGATTTCGGCACCTACCCTTATGTAACGTCTTCCTCCCCCTCGGCTGCGGGTGCCGCGCTGGGGGTGGGACTGCCCCCCAGGGCCATCCAACACGTCCTCGCCGTGCACAAAGCCTATTGCACGCGCGTAGGCGCCGGCCCCTTCCCCACCGAGGCCGAGCCCGAGGCCGCCGCCCGCCTTCGGGAACGCGGCCAGGAATACGGCACCACGACCGGCCGGCCGCGTCGCTGCGGTTGGTTCGACGGGGTCATCGCCCGCTACGTAACGGAGCTGAACGGCGTGGACGCGCTCGCCATCACCAAGCTCGATGTCCTCGATGAGGAACCGGTCATCCGCCTGTGCACCGGCTACCGCCTGAACGAGACCGTCACCCAGCAGGTGCCCAACAGCCTCCTCCTGTGGGAAACGATCGCCCCGGTCTACGAGGAGCTGCCGGGCTGGATGTGCTCGACCCGGAACGTCCGCGCCTTCGAGGACCTACCTCCCCAGGCGCAGGCGTTTCTGCGGCGCATCGAAGAAGTCGCCGGCGCTCCGATCACGATCGTCTCTGTCGGTCCGGCCCGCGAGCAGACGATCATCCGCCGGTTGCCGTTCTAGGCCGGAGGGAGCGCGTACAGCTTTCCATGCTCGAGGTCCAGATTGCCGTGGCCAAGACCCACAAGTTCGCCAGCCGCGAGAGCGGGGATACTGTGGAGCTCGTGGAACGGCCCCACGGGGGGCTTTCGGTGCTCCTGGTGGACGCCCAGGGAAGCGGGCCGGCCGCCAAGACGATCAGCAACCTGATCACCAGCCGGGGCGCCGCGCTCATCAAGGACGGCGCCCGCGACGGTGTGGTCGCCCGCACCCTCCACGATTACCTGTATACCCTGCGCGGCGGCCGGGTATCGGCCACCCTCAACATCGTGTCGGTCGACCTCAAGACCCGTACCCTGGTCCTCTCGCGGAACGACGAATCCCCTGCTTACTTCTTCAGCACCTCCGGGATCGAGGTGCACGACGAGCCGGTCTGTTGCATCGGTGTCTACCCCCGCACCAAACCGGTGGTCGTGGAACGGCCGATCGACGCCCACCTGGGAGTCGTGGTGACCAGCGACGGCGTCGTGCACGCCGGGAGGCGCTATGGCCAGCGTTTCGATCTGCCTGCCTTCCTTCAGGACGAGCTTCAGCGGGGCTGGCCGACCGCCCAGGAGCTCGCCGAGCGAGTCCTGAATGCCGCCATCGCCCTGGAGCAGGGCCGGCCCGGAGACGACGTCAGCGTGGTCGTGGTCACCCTCGTGCCCACCGAGGAAAGCGATGCCCCGGTGCGGCGCCTCGTGGCCCACTTTCCCATCGAATAGGGGTGCGCAATGCCTCCGCGCTGGGCTCGCTGGCGCCGATTGTTGCTCGCCAACACCCGCGTCGTCATCCTCCTTTGGCGACGCTTCCGGCTGTCCCTCTCGCTCTTCCTCGGGATCGTGGGGCTGGGCTCGCTCCTGTTGTGGCTCGGGTATGTTTCCCCCGATGCGCATGAGCGCCTGACTTACCCGGAGGCGCTCTACGCGACCTTTTCGCTTCTTTTCTTCGAATCGGTCATCCCGCTGCCACACGGGCCCTTGCAGGCCTTGTTCTTCGGGATCCCCATCCTGGGGCTCAGCGTGGTTGCCGAGGGATTGATCCGCTTCAGCCTGCTTCTCTTGGACCGGCACAACCCCACAGGAGAGTGGACCGTGGCGCTTGCATCCACCTACCGCGGACACATCGTGGTGTGCGGGCTCGGGCACGTCGGCTACCGTGTCGTCCAGCAGCTCCTGGAGTTCGGACAGGAAGTTGTGGCCATCGAACGCAACCCCGAGGCCCCGTTCCTCGACCGGGTCCGGCGCATGGGCGTACCGGTGCTCATCGGCGATGCCTCGGATACCGAACGCCTGCGCCAGGCCGGGATCGAGGCCGCCCAGGCGGTGGTCGTGGCCACGAACGACGACCTGATGAACCTGCGGATCGTGCTCAACGTCCGCTCCCTGAACCCCGACATCCGCATCGTGCTGCGGATGTTCGATCCCGAGCTTGCGGAACGGATGGGCAAGGGGCTGGGGATCCGCACCGCCTTCAGTGCCTCGGCGATCGCTGCTCCCGCCTTTGCCACCGCGGCCATCCGCGAGGGCGTCACCCATTCCTTCGTCCTCGAGGGGGATCTCCTGCACGTGAGCGAGGTTACGGTGCACCCGGAAGGGAAACTGGCCGGCCGAAGCGTCCAAGAGGTGGAGGAAGAACTGGACCTTTCCGTCGTCTTCTGCCAGCGCGGCACCCAGCGCGATATGCACCCTGCGGGCCACCTCCTCCTGGAGGGAGGGGACAAGGTGGTCGTCTTTGCCTCCCTGGAGCAACTGGCCCGATTGGAGCGCCTGAACTGCCCGCCTACCCGGAAGCGCCGTCGGGACGCGGCCTGCGACGATACGCCCCGCCCGGTTTCGTAGGCGGGAGGAGCAAAGGTGATGTACGCGTTGCTCATTTCCGAGGACCCCGAGGAAACCTCCTTGCTCTCGCTCGTCCTGCAGCACGCCGGGCTGGCCACCACCGCCCGGGCCGGCCTGGAGCGCGCCCTCCAGGGGTGGAGCGGCCGGCCGGCCGACCTGGTCATCGTGGCCCTGCCCAAGCCCGATCCGCTCGCCCAGGTGCACCGCGTGCGCGCCGAAACGGAGGTCCCGCTCATTGTAATCGTCGACCCGATCCCCGAAAGCACGCACTATGCGCTGCTCGAAGCCGGGGCCGACCTGGTGGTCATCCGGCCCTACAGCTCCCGACTGCTCGCCGCCCAGGTGCGCGCGTTGCTCCGGCGCGCGCGAGGCGTGCCGGTCTTTTCGTTGCCCACGTTGAGCATCGCCGGCCTCACCCTGGATCCTGCAACGCGCATCGTCGAGGTCGGTGGGCACACCCGACGCCTCACTCACCTGGAGTTCCGCCTCCTCTACACGCTGATGATCCACCGCGGGCAGGTGCTGCCCACGGATACGATCGTGGAGCGGGTCTGGGGCTACAGCGGCGAGGGAGATCGCGAACTGGTCTACGGCCTGGTGAACCGGCTGCGCGCCAAGGTCGAGGCCGACCCCCGCAATCCCCGCTATATCCTGACGGTGGCAGGCGTGGGCTACCGGTTCGGCGAAGCACCCTCATCCAGCCCGCCACCTTCCAAGAACACAAGCATCGAACCCCCTGTGGGATCCAATTCATAGATCTCTATGAGCCGCCTTGGACACTATGCTCCCTATCATTACGCAACAAATACCGGGATCGTTGTGCCGGATGCTCGGCCCAGGGGTGGTGATCGGAGGTTGCCGGGACGGGGCCGAGCATCCTTGTGGGCCAAAGGAGGTGCTATGGTGACGACTTCTTGCCCGGAGTGCGGTACCACCCTCGACCTGGAGGACCCTTTGCAAGAGGGGGACTGGATCATCTGCCCCCAGTGCCAGGCCAACCTGGAAGTGATCAACCTCGACCCCCTGGAACTGGATTGGGCCTACGACGAGCCCCTCGAGGATTGGGTGCCCTGCAGGTACGAGCGGTGTAACGGACGCTGGTAACGCTTGACAAAAGGAGGAAAGACGCCCGATGTTCGAAGAACCGGAAGACGAAATCGAAGAGCCCCCTGGTCAACGCCACCCCCCTGCTCCGTGGGAGCAGATTCCCCTCGCGCAGTGGAACGACTGGCATTGGCAACTCGCACACCGCCTATCCAGCCTTGAGGAACTGGCCCAGGTGATCCGCCTGACCCCCGAGGAGGCGGAGGCGCTCTCCACGCCGGGGCACTTTCGCGTGGCCATCACGCCCTACTTTGCCAGCCGGATGGACCCGGATGATCCCCTCTGCCCGATCCGGCGGCAGGTCGTCCCGACCCAGCGGGAACTGGAGACAACGCAGGCCGACATGGCCGATTCGCTGGCCGAGGACGCCCATTCCCCGGTTCCTGGCCTCGTGCACCGTTACCCGGACCGGGTCCTCATGCTGGTCACCACCCAGTGCGCCTCCTTCTGCCGGTTCTGCACCCGCAGCCGCTTGGTGGGCGATGCCCACGCCCAGTTCGGGCGCGCCGACTATGCCCGGCAACTGGATTACATCGCCGCCCACCCCGAGGTGCGGGATGTGCTCCTTTCGGGGGGCGACCCGCTCATTCTGCCGGATCGGTTGCTCGAAGAGCTCCTGAGCAGCCTGCAGGCGATCCCGCACGTGGAGGTGGTGCGGATCGGTACCCGCGTGCCGGTCTTTTTGCCGCAACGGATCACCCCGGAACTGGTGGGGATGCTGCGGCGCTACCACCCCCTG
This sequence comes from Chloroflexia bacterium, assembly GCA_034436115.1. Taxonomy (GTDB): domain Bacteria; phylum Chloroflexota; class Chloroflexia; order DTKN01; family DTKN01; genus DAOTVY01. The sequence continues at coordinate 11,549 of DAOTVY010000019.1, forward strand.
TGGATGAACATCCACTTCAACCATCCTCGCGAACTGGCGCCGGAGGTGGAAAGGGCGCTTGCCCGCCTGGCCGACGCCGGTATCCCGCTGGGCAGCCAAACGGTCTTGTTAGCCGGGATCAACGATTGCCCCAACGTGATCCGAGCCCTGGTGCACGGGCTGGTGCGCAACCGTGTGCGGCCCTACTACCTCTACCAGTGTGACCTGGTGCGCGGGGCCAGCCATTTCCGCACCCCCGTGGCCAAGGGGATCGAGATCATGGAGGCCCTCCGCGGCCATACCTCCGGCTTTGCCATCCCGACTTTCACCATCGATGTGCCGGGGGGTGGAGGCAAAGTCCCCATCCTGCCGAACTACCTGGTCAGCATGTCGGATGAGCGCGTCGTCCTACGCAACTACGAAGGGCTGCTCAGCACCTATACGCAGCCGGCAAGCGGCGAGTATCGACCGCACGACCCAACGCGCTGCCCCTATTGCCAGGCCCGATCCCCGGCGGAAGGCGTGGCCGGGCTGCTTGCGGGCCATCAACGGAAGATCGCGCCGGACGGCTGGCACGAGGCCCATCGGCGTACGGCCGAAGCCGTGAGCATACCGGCAATGGCGGAGCGGAGGTAGACCGTGGACGGATGGCGGGTTGCGTTGCTTTACAACCTGAAACGGAATGCCCCAGTGGAGCGCGGGGCGCCACCGGACGCCCTCGCGGAGTATGACTGTGAGGAGACAGCCGAGGGGATCGCGGCAGCGCTCCGCGCGGCCGGCCACTGGGTCATCCGCCTAGAGGCGGACACCACGCTGCTGGATACCATCCGCCAGCTCCAGGTGGACATCTGCTTCAACATCGCCGAAGGCCACCGGGGGGATGCCCGGGAATCGCAGGTGCCAGCATTGCTGGAAATGCTCGGCATCCCCTACACCGGCTCCAAGGTGCTTGCCCACGCGCTCTCCCTGGACAAGGCGATGGCCAAGCGCATCTGGCGGGACAACGGCCTCCCCACGGCGCCCTTCCAGGTATTCCGCACCGGGGATGAGCGGCTGGATCCCTCCCTCCGCTTCCCCCTCTTCGTGAAGCCGCTCCTCGAGGGCTCGGGGAAGGGGATCAACCGTTCCTCGATTGTGCACACACCGGCGGAGCTGCGCCGCCAGGTGCGCTGGATCCTGCGCACCTATCGCCAGCCCGCGCTCGTGGAGGCGTTCCTCCCCGGGCGCGAGTTCACCGTGGGCCTCATCGGCAACCGTCGCCGGCCAGGGGATCCCCCGCGCTCCCCCTTCTACGATGCCGACGGCTTCCACGTCTTTCCCATCCTGGAGATCGACCTCAGCCCGATCCCCGAGGCCGGTGGCGTGTACGATAGCCACGTGAAATCCGACCTGCCCCTTGGGCCCAACTACCGCTGCCCGGCGCCGATCGACCCGGCCCTGGCGGCCGAGATGAAACGGCTCGCCGTGGCCGCTTTCGAGGCCATCGGCGCGCTGGACCTGGCCCGGGTCGATTTCCGCCTGGGTTCCGACGGCCGACCCTACCTCCTGGAGATCAATACCCTCCCTGGACTCAACCCGACCTACAGCGACATCGTGCTGGCCGCGCGCGCGGAGGGGGTTCCCTACGAGCGGCTGATCCAGGAGGTGCTCCTGCTTGCCGCCGAGCGCTACGGCATGGTGCGGGCGCCCGGGGCAGCCGTTCCTGTCCCGGTTGCCGCAGGAGCGTGCGATGGAGCGTAGGCCCAACTTGCCGAGTGGGGTAGTCGTGTTGTATAATGATAGCCGGCGGCTCAGCCGGGGAGAACCACGCGACATGCTCGCCGAACGCGGCGTGGTGGGGTGTGCCCAGGCGGTGGCCGAAGCTCTGGAAGGTGCCGGCTACCGGACCGAATTGCTGGCCCTCCGGGGCGACGTGGAGGAAGCCCTCGCCCCATATCCTCCCACCGAGTGGGTAGTTTTCAACCTGGCCGAGGGGCTCGACGGCCGGCTGTTCGAGGAACCGCGCATCGCCTGGGCGCTTGAGGCGATGGGGTACCGCTTCACCGGTGCCACGGGAGAGGCACTCGCCATCTCCACGCACAAGGCGCGCGCCAAGGCTCGCCTCCAGCAGGCCGGCGTCCCTATCCCGCCTGGGCGGCTGTGGCGCGAGGTGCCTCAGACGCTCGATGGGGTGCCCTTCCCGGCCATCGTGAAGCCGGTGGCTGAGGATGCCAGCCAGGGGATCGGCCCGGAGGCCGTGGTCCACGACCTGGCGGCGCTCCAGGAGCGAGTGCGCTATATCTTGATGCGCTACCGCCAAGCCGCTCTGGTCGAGCAGTTCATCGCGGGGCGCGAGTTCAACCTCTCCCTGTGGGGCGATCCGCCGGAGCTGCTGCCTCTGGCCGAGGTGGACTTTGGCGCCTTCGAGGATCCGTTCCGGCGGCTCGTTTCCTTTGCTGCCAAGTGGGAGGTGGAATCGTTCGAGTACCGCCATACGCCGGTTCAGTGCCCGGCAGCCGTAGAAGAAGCGCTGGCGGCCCGCCTTGCGGAGGTCGCCCGCGCCGCCTGGAAGGCGATCGGCTGTCGTGGCTACGCCCGGGTGGACATCCGGGTCGGTGCCGACGGCACCCCGTATGTCCTCGAGGTGAATTGCAACCCGGACATCTCGCCGGATGCCGGGTTCTTCCGGGCGGCACGCGCGGCGGGGTATTCCTACCAGGAGATGGTCTTACGCATCCTCTCTCTGGCCCGCTAGCGCACCCGGCGATGGCGCCGTGGGGGGTCGCCCTGCCAAAGGGTGGTCCCTGGAGGAGGAGCGTATGATAGACACGGCGCAAGAAGAGGATGGGCCCAGTATCGTCGCTGTGGCCGCTGCGGCAGGCGTCTTTACCCCGGAAGAGGTCGCCTGCGTCCGCAGCATCTGGGAGGAATCACGCAAGGGGGAGGTGAGTGGCTACCACTTCCTGGTGGCCAGGGAAGGGAGCCAGGTCCTGGGCTTTGCCTGTTATGGACCTCACCCGCTCACCCGGGGGACCTACGACCTTTACTGGCTCGCCGTCCACCCCTCGGCACGGGGGCGTGGCGTGGGCCATGCGCTGCTGCAGGCAGTGGAGAAAAGGGTGCGCGAGTCCGCAGGCCGGCTGCTGCTCATCGAAACGTCCGGCACACCGGCCTATGAACCGGCACGGCGGCTCTATGCTTCCTGCGGGTACCGGGTGGAGGCAGTCGTGCACGACTATTACGCCCCCGGGGACGACCTCTATCTCTACGGCAAGATGCTCACCCCGAGCTCCGGCACGGCCCCTGCGGAGACCACCCATATCCTGAAAGTGCCCCAAGCCCAGGCGGAGCCGGTGCCAGCGAGGGCGTAGCGGACCCGATGGCAAAGCGCCATGGGAAGGCTAGCCCGCATGAGGGTTGGCCGGGAAATGCCCGACATCCGGCGCCACAGGGATCATGCGGCCGTCCCGCTCGACGAGATAGACATCGCCCCTCCAGGTGACGCGGCGCCCGACCAGGGCCACGGCCCAATAGAGCGCGTGCAAGAGGTCGCTGAGCGGCAACCAGAGGAGATGTCGGCGCACTACCTGGTCACCGGTATGGCCGGCGATCAGCCAGGCGGTACCCTCGCGGATCAGCAGGCTACCCAGGAAGGCCAGCCACCCCAACGGGCTGAAGCCGGTGAAGAACAGGGCCAGGAGCGCCAGGGGAAGGGTCAGCGTGATCGCCATCGGGATATACTCGCGCGGACGGCTGACCCGGGCACAGCGCAGCCAGCGCACGTGCCGTTCATAGACCTCGCGCAGGGGCATTCGGCCCAGCACGTTGTCGACGACATAGTCGGAGAGCACCACCTGCCGGCCGAGCGCGGCGACCCGCGCCGCGATCTGAAAATCGTCTGCCAGATAGTCGGCCACAGCAGCAAAGCCGCCCACCTGCTCCAGATCCTCGCGGCGGAGCGCGATCGAGGCCCCAAAGCCATACGCCATGCGGAGCAGATAGAGCCCCATCAGCGCGGGCGGAGCAAAACAGGCCCCGAGTTCCAGGGCCTCCATCACCGCCCCGGTGTTTTCTGCCATGCTTCCGCGACAGAGCGAGGTCACGATGCCCACGCGCGGGTCCGCCAGCGGGGCAACCACACGCCGCAAGTAGTCCGGTGTCACGCGCATGTCGCTATCGCTGGCGACCAAAATGGGATAACGGGCCTCGGCCGCGAGAGCCTGCAGGATGCTGGCCTTGCGGTTGGCCCCGACGGGGTACGCCTTCACCAGACGAATGCCCCGCTCGGGAAAGGCCTGTTGCAAGCGATGCACCAGGGCGACACCCGGATCGTCGGCCTCCAGGACCCCGCACAGGATCTCGTACTCGGGGTAGTCCTGATGGCAAAACGAGACCAGGTTCTCGTACAGGCCTGGGTCCAGCCCACGGATCGGCTTGAGCACAGAAACCGGCGGGGTAAAGTCGGCCGGATACGAGCGAGGTGCGCGGAAGAAGGCGCGCACGCTCAGCCAGGCGACGACCCAATAGAGTGCGCTCAGCGTGGCCAGCAAGACGAAAAACATGGCGCCCCCTTTCTCTCGGCAAGATCGGTGTAGCTGCCCCGGACGATCCCCCGCTGCTCGATCGCGTGTCGCACGCGCGGACTCAGGAGGGTCGCAAGATCCCCGGGATTGGGCCCTAGCGGTTCCAGGAGGTCCGTCGCAGGGTGGAAGTAGATCTCAGCCGAGGGCACATCCAGCCTCTCCAATAGCCGCAGGACATAGCCCTCCGTCATACGGCCGGTATGGAACAGGCCGTGTACCCGCGACGTCACCACGAACCGGTAACCGCGCAACGTCCGCAGGGTGTGGCGCGCGAGAAGGGAGAAGACGATCGCCCAGACGATATGGGTAGTCGCGTGGCGCCGGTCATAGGCCAGGGCCAGGCCGAGGCGATCCCGCGGGAGGCGTAGGCCCCGCGCTCCGTAGCGTTGTGCCAGCGGGAGCAGGATGCGGAGCACCGTGGGATGTAGGTGCATATGGCAATGGCCGTCCACGTGGTCCAGCGGCAGGCCCGTCTCCGCATAGAGGCGGAATTGCGCCTCGATCTCGGCCGCCAACTCTGCCTGGGCCACGCGGCTCAAGAAGCAACGCAGGCCAAAGGAAAAGGCGTCCTGGGGGAAAAGCCCATCCGGGCCGACCAGGTGGGGAATCTCCTCCGGAGGGAGCGCCGGCCGGCCCGCCAGCACCACGAGGTGCAGACCGACCGCAAGGCCCGGGTGCTCGCTGGCCAGGGCCACCGCCTCCGCGCTCCCCTCCCCTGTGACCATCAAGCTGGCGCTCGTCAGCACTCCCTCACAGTAGGCGCGCCGGATTGCCTCGTTCACCGCGTGGCAGCGCCCCAAGTCATCGGCGGTCAGGATCAGGAAGGGCTGCGCGGAAGCGCTCACCGGACGCCTCCTGCAGAACGGCTCACCGCCCGGCAGAGCCCGCCACCTCCTCCAGCCGAAGCGAAAGTACCTTCGAAGTGCCGTCCTCGGCCAACGAAACCCCGTAGAGCGTGTGGGCGGCCTCGATCGTGCCCCGGTTGTGCGTGATGACGATGAACTGCGTTTGGGTAGCCAGTTCCTCCAGACACTCTCGAAAACGCCCGACGTTCGCCTCGTCCAGCATGGCGTCGACCTCGTCGAGCAGGCAAAAGGGACGAGGGTTCACCTTGAGGATCGCAAAGAGCAGGGCTGCCGAGGTGAGTGCCCGTTCGCCGCCGGAGAGCAGGGAAAGGGTGTGAGCCCGTTTCCCCGGCGGCCGGGCGACGATCTCGACCCCTAGGTTCGCCAGGCCGCCCCCATCCTCCTCCTCCAGCCGCACCAGGCGCAGGTTGGCCGTTCCTCCGCCGAAGAGCCGGGAGAAATAGGCCTGGAACTCGCGGTTGATCGCCGCAAACGTCTCCTGGAAACGCTCTTCCATAGCTCGGTCCAGCTCCGCGATCAGCTGTCGGAGGGAGCGCGCGGCATCCTGAAGGTCCTGGAGCTGCTGCCCCAGGAAATCGTAGCGTTCCCGGGTCTGGCGGTACTCCTCCTCGGCCAGCGGGTTCACAGGGCCGGTGCGTCGCACTTCCTCGCGCAGCAGCGCTACCCGACGCTCGAGCTCCTCCGCCGTCACGCCTTCCGGCAACGGCGCCCGGGCCCACTCGGGCGGATCGTCCAGGAGGGCGTTCAGAAGCGCCTCTCCGGCAGGCCCGTAGGCGCTCGCCTCGGGACCCACTTCGGCCAACCCGCGGCGCAGGACCTCGCGTAGACGGTCGCGCTGGAGACGTACCTCCATCTCGGCACGCTGCGTCGCCGCCTCGGCCTGCAGGAGCACTTGGCGCAGCTGGGACACCTCCGCTTCCTGGCGGGCCAATTCCGCCGGGTCTACAGCCTGGGGCAGGGGAGCCCACACCACTTCCCCCAGCGCCGTACTCAGACGCCCCAGTTCCTGCTGGATGCCCTCGGCACGCGCCTCGAGCGTCTCCAGGCGAGCCAGGATCTGCTCCCGCAGCGCCTCGCCCGCCGCGAGCCGCTGAGCCAGCCGTTCGGCATCGCGCTGGGCCATCTCCTCCAGGGCCCGCAGGCTTTCCTGCTCCTTACAGGCGACTGCCCAGGCGGTGCGAAGCTCCTGGAGCTGTGCTTCCGCCCGGCGCAGCTCGTCTCGAGCTTCCTGAACCAACCGCGCCTGCCGGGAGCGTTCCTCGTCGAGGGCGAGCTCCTCGGCCTGGAGGGAAACGAGGCCCCCTTCGGCTTCCAGGCGCTCAGCTTCGCGTTGCGCCTGCTCCGCCCGAAGTGCCTCCAGGCGGGTCCGATGCCGGCCGGCCTCTTCCTCCTGACGGGAGCGCGCCCGCGCCAGGGCGTCTGCCCGTGCCGTAACCTCTTCCAGTTGCCGGGAGACCCCCCGTGCATCCCGCTCCAACGTCGAGAGCGCCTCCTCTCCTTCGGCCACGCGGGCTTCCGCCTCTGCTAACTGCCCCCGGGCTTCCTCCAGTTGCTGCTGTGCAGCCCGCAGTTTCTCTTGCCAATGACGGCGCTCGCGTTCGAGTGTCCACGCCGACGGCCGGGAAGGGTAGCGCCCGCCGGCTACCGCGCCCTCAGGCGTCACCATTTCGCCCGCTCGCGTGACCACGCGCCACCCTGGCAGCAGGGCGCGCGCGCTTTCCCAGGCGACCTGTAGGTCCGGGGCCAGCAGCACACGCCCCAGGAGCGCCGTCCACGCCGGGCGATCTTCCTCCGGAAACAAGAGGTGGTCCACGAGCCTCGGGAGAGAGACCGGGGGCGATGCGTGCTCAGGTGGCTGGACAGCGGCCTCCGGAACGAGCCACACCCGGCCGGCCTGGTTTTCTCGGAGCGCTTCCAGCGCCGTAAGCCCATCCCGGAGGGAAGGGGAGACGAGCGGTGCCATCTCGGGCCCGAGGGCCGCTTCCAGCGCGCGTTCCAGCTCCGGGGCTACCTGCAGGCGCGCGAAAAGCGAAACAAAGGGGGCAAGGCCGCGCTCCCGGCACCAGGCCTCCAGGAACGGGCGGCCGTCTGTCGGGGAAGCGATACGGGTCAACGCTTCCAGCTGCAACCGGGCTTCCTCCTGCCTGGCACGCGCCTCGGCTAGGGCGGACGTGGCCTCCTGAGCTTCCCTGCGAGCACGGAGCAGGCGCGCTGTCTGGGCCGCTCGCTCCCTTTCCAGCCGCTCCGCCTGCGCCTGAAGCCGAGCCTGCTCCTCTAGTAGGCGTGCTTCCTCTGCCTGGGCCTCGGCTCCACGGGCCTCGATTTCCCCCAGGAAGCGTTCGCGCTCGGCTTCCTCCTGGGCAAGCGCCTGAAGGCGCGCGGCGGCGAACTCGATGCGGCGCATCGCCTCGGCGCGCCGGAGCGCAAGGGCACGCGAACGTTGCTCCAGATCCTGGAGGGCCGTTTCACAGGAGGCCAGTTTCTCCTGGGCGGCACGAAACGCGGCTTCGTGTTCCTCGATCGCCCGCCGCAGCTCCTCCAGGCGCCTGTCCAGTTCTTCTTTTGCCGCCCGGATTTGTGACCGCCGTGCCTCGTGCGCAGCCGCCTCCTGCCGTTGGCGGGTCCGTTCCGCCACGAGCTCGTGCAGCTGCCGTTCCAGGGCCCGGCGCTCCCCATCCACCTGCGCCTGGAGGCGCGCAAGCTCCGTCTCCTGTTGCCGCAAGGCGGCTTCCCGCTGCCGGCGCTCTTCCTGTTGGCGGAGGAATTCCTGCGCGGCGGCTCGCAGCCCTTCCAGCCCCTGCACCCGTTCCGCATAGCGGGCCCGAGCAGCCTCCAGGGCGGCCCGGGCAGCCTCTTCCTCCTGTTTGGCCGCCGCAAGCGCCCGGGAGGCTTCTTCCCACTGCAGGCGATACCAGGCCCGGAGCGCCTGCTGGAGCGCGGCTTCCAGTTGTGCCCGCTCGCGCGCCTGCCTGGATTGCCGCTCGAGCACGTGCAGCCGCGGCAGCAGCTCGTTGCGCAGATCGGCAATCCGCACCATGCTCGCCTCGGTCTGGGACAGTTGCTGCTCCGCTTTCTGCCGGCGTTCGTGGTAGCGGCGTACTTCGGCTGCCTCCTCCAGGAGGAGCCGACGCTCCCGCGGCCGCAGGGAGAGCGCCTCATCCACCAGGCCCTGATGGATGACGACGTAGGAGGAAGTGAGGCCACCGAGGATCTCCGCGATGTCCTGGAGGCGGACCCGTCGGCGGTTCAGGAAGTATTCGTTCACGCCGGAACGGTAAGCCCGGCGGGTGATCTCGACTTCGGTGAAATCGACCGGCAGGTATCCGTCGCTGTTATCCAGAAGGAGGGAAACCTCAGCCATCCCCATAGGGGCCCGGTTGGAGCTTCCGCTGAAGATGACGTCCTCGGTGCGGCGGCTGCGCAGGGCAGAGTAACTCTGCTCTCCGAGCACCCAGCGCAGCGCATCGGCGAGGTTGCTTTTCCCGGAACCATTGGGGCCAACAATGGCTGTGATCCCTTCCTCGAAGCGAAAGACCGTCCTGGAGGCAAAGGTCTTGAATCCCTGAAGGCTCAGGTAGCGGACGCGCACCCGGCCCCCCTTTTGCCGCCTAGTTGGCCTCGACCTTGTACCCCACACCGCGCACGGTGCGCAGGTACTCCGGCCGCGAAGGGTCCCGCTCGATCTTTTCCCGGATCCGGCGCACGCAAACGTCGATCAGGTTCGTCGCACGCCCGTACTCGTACTCGCGGCCCCACACCTCGCGAAAGAGCGTCTCCCGGTCGAACACCTGGCCAGGGTGCGAGGCGAGGAAGTAGAGGAGCTCGAACTCCATGGGGGTCAGCTGCACCTCCCGGCCGCCCACGGTGACCCGGCGGGTGCGCGGCTCCACCTCGAGCGCGCCCACGCGGGCGGTGCGGATACGGGGCCGAAAACGTCCTCCCTCTGCCCGGCGGAGGATTGCCCGCACGCGGGCCTCGAGTTCCCGGATGTGGAACGGTTTGGTCACATAGTCGTCGGCACCGAGCTCGAAGCCGTGGAGCACGTCGTCAGGGCCGTCGCGCGCGGTCAGGATGATGATCGGGATATCGGATTCCTCGCGAATGGTGCGGCAGGCGGTAAAGCCGTCCAGGTAGGGCATCATGACGTCCAGGATGACCAGGTGGAAAGGCTCCTCTCGGAAACGGCGCACGGCCTCCAGCCCGTTGGCGACGGTCACCACTTCGAAAAGGAGGTCTTCGGGGTTTTCCAGGCTAGCCTGAAGGAGCCGCCCAACATCCGGGTCATCATCGGCGATCAGGATGCGGTGCCGTTCCATCGCCCCTCCTAGGCCGTTTCGCGGGTCGCTTCTCCCTCGGAAGGGAGGAGGCGTGGCCGGGCCAGCCCCCGGATGACATCGCCGTCCACGATGCAGCGACGGATGTGGGGAAGGGAGGGAACCTCGTACATGACGTCGAGCAGGATGTCTTCCAGCGCCGAGCGCAGACCCCGGGCCCCGGTCTTTTGCTGAAGCGCTCGCTCCGCCGCTGCCTCCAGAGCGTCGGAGGTAAAGACGAGCTCCACGTTGTCCAGCGCCAGCATCTTCTGGTACTGCTTCACCAGGGCGTTCTTCGGCTCCGTGAGGATCCGCATCAGGGTGGCCTTGTCCAGCGGGTCCAGAGTGGCGATGATCGGTAGCCGGCCGATGAACTCCGGAATCAGGCCGAACTTCAAGAGGTCATCCGGGATCACATGGCGCAGCAGCTCGCTGGAGGCGGCCTCCCGCTCCTCGGGCGTGTGCGCCCGGCGGAAGCCCAGGGCGTGCCGGCCCCCGACCCGCTCCGCGATGATCTCGTCCAGCCCGACGAACGCTCCCCCGCAGATGAAGAGGATATTCGTGGTATCCATCTGGATGAATTCCTGCTGGGGGTGCTTGCGCCCGGGGACGGGGGGCACGTTGACGATCCCGCCCTCGATGATCTTGAGCAGGCCTTGCTGGACGCCCTCGCCGGAAACGTCGCGGGTGATGGAGGGGTTGTCCCCCGACTTGCGGGCGATCTTGTCGATCTCGTCGATGTAGACGATCCCGTGCTGGGCGCGCTCCAGGTCAAAGTCGGCCGCCTGGAGGAGGCGCAGGAGGATCATCTCCACATCCTCTCCCACGTAGCCGGCTTCGGTGAGCGCGGTGGCGTCCGAAATGGAAAAGGGGACATCCAGGATGCGCGCCAGCGTCTGGGCAAGGAGGGTTTTCCCGCACCCCGTAGGGCCGATGAGGAGGATATTGCTCTTCTGCAGCTCGACTTCGTCCACCCGCGCGCCCGCCGCAACCCGCTTGTAGTGGTTATAGACCGCTACCGAGAGGACTTTTTTGGCGCGCTCCTGGCCGACGACGTACTCGTCCAACAGTTCGCGGATGCGCTTGGGCTCCGGGATGCGCCCCAGTCGAAAGCCGCTCTTGGGCTGCGTCTGAGCGCGCTCCTCGGCGATGATCTCGCTGCAGAGGGCGACGCACTCGTCGCAGATAAAGACCCCGGCCGGGCCGGCGATGAGGCGTTCGACTTCCTCCTGGCCCTTGCCGCAAAAAGAACAGCGGTACGGCTCATCCCCTGGCATTGGACCCGCCCTCATCGGCCCGTGGCATCAGCGGCGGTTATTGCGTGGCGTCAGGATCTCATCGATGATGCCGTATTCGCGGGCCTGCTCCGCGGTCATGTAAAAGTTCCGATCGGTATCCTGGGCGATGCGCTCTTCCGGCTGCCCGGTGTGTTTGACCAGGATCTGGTTGAGCAGCCGACGCAGGCGCATGATCTCGCGTGCCTGGATCTCCATATCGATCGCCTGGCCGGTAACGCCGCCCATCGGCTGGTGGATGTGGATGGTGGAGTAGGGCAGGGCGTAGCGTTTGCCCGGCGCGCCGCCGGCCAGGAGGATCGTCCCCATGCTCGCGGCCAGCCCGATGCAAATGGTGGAAACGTCGGGCCGGACCCATTGCATGGTATCATAGATCGCCAGGCCGGCCGTGATCACCCCGCCCGGGCAGTTGATGTACAGGTAAATGTCCTTCTCCGGGTCCTCGTGCTCCAGGTAGAGCAGCTGGGCGACCACCAGGTTGGCCACCTGGTCGTCGATCGGTGTCCCCAGGAAGATGATCCGTTCCTTGAGCAGCCGGGAAAAGATGTCGAACCCCCGCTCTCCCCGACTGGTCGTCTCAATCACCATCGGAATCACATATTCCATCGACCCTCACCTCGCTCGGTTGTTCTCGTGTAGAGCCGGACGGCCCGTGTCGGGCATCTCCGCCCCGCAACCGCGGAGCCCTTACGCGGACTCGGGGACCTGGCCGAGCGCGATGGCCAGCAGCCGCTCCCACAGCTTGGCGAACAGCACGCGGGTATGGGCATCCGCTTCGCGCTCCGTCGCGTCCGCCGTATCGGCCTCTTCCCGGGAGAGCTCTTCCTCGAGCTCTTCCGGCGTTACCTCGAGTCCCTCCGCAAGGGTCAGGGGGGGCAAAACGAGCGCGCGGCGGACCTGCTTGCGCGCCAGCTCCCGGTACTCCTCCCGCAGCTGGTCCTCGGTGATGCCACGCCACTCCAGGTACCGCTGCAGGGAGGTTCCCCTCGCCTGAAGGCCCTCCCGCACCCGTCCGATCATCCAGTCGATCTCCTGGTCCACAAGGACTTGAGGCAAGTCCACCGTGGACTGCTCCTCGATCGCCTGAAGCATCCGCTCAAAGACCTTCTCCCGCGCCTCGGCCAAAGCCTCTGCTTCGAGCTCCCGCCGCAGACGGGCCCGCAATTCCGCAAGCGTTTCCCCCTGGCCCAGGGAGCGTGCCCAATCGTCGTCCAGCGGTGGGAGCTCGGGAGCCTTGATCGACCGGACGATCAGGGTCAGGTGAACCCTCTTGCCCGCAAGCCGTTCGTTCGTCAAGTCGTCCGGGAAAGCCACGTCGAGTTCGCGCACCTCCCCTACCTGGGCTCCGATCAGGCCCTGGGTCAGGCCGGGCAGAAAGCCTTCGCCCTCCAGCACGACCTCCATCTCCTCCAGCGGTGCCTGGTTTCCCTCCTCATAGCGGATCACCCCGCTGATGAGGACACGGTCGCCCCGGGCGGCCGGCCGCGGAGGGTCCGGTTCCCGCCAGACCAGCTGGGCGCGCCGCAGTTCTTCGATGCGCGCATCGACCTGTTCCTCCGTCACCGGCTCCGGCTCCAGAGGAAAGCGCAGCGAACGGTAGTCCCCGAGGACCACCGTCGGGACAACCGGGACGACCAGGCGGAACGAGAAAGGCTGGTAGGAGATCCTTTCCAACGTCGCACTGGCAATCGGTTCGAAATCGCTTTGCATCAGGATCTCCTGATACACGCGGTCCACGAGTTCGTCCACAGCCTCCTCGTAGAGGGTGTCGCGGCCGAGCATCGCCTCGATAACACGGCGCGGGGCCTTCCCGGGACGGAAACCGGGGATGGGATATCGGCGCGACAGGCGCTGGCTGGCACGGTCCAGCGCCTTCTCCACGACTTCGGGCTCCAGCTCCACTTCGATCGCCACCCGGCTCTCGGGCAACCGCTCGATGGTATATCGCATCCGCTTCACACTCCTCTTTTGATCATTGCGATTATAGCAGAAAGCACGTGCCCCTGCAAACTTGCACCGGTGCCCTTTTTGTAGTAGAATGCCCTGCGCTGGGCGGGAGGGCATCCGGGCAGGGTGCCGGTTGCTATCCCGCGGAGGATACGGAAATGCTCAAGTTCAATGTGGCGCAGCTCCTCCTGGCACCCGTGGGGACCACCCGTTCCTACGATATTGAGGAGGAGGTCTTTCAGGCCGACGAACTGGAAGTGCGCGGGCTGCACGGCCACATCCTGCTCACCCGCCTGCGGGAAGACATCCTCCTCCAGGGGGTGTTGGACGCAGAGGTCACCCTGGAGTGCAGCCGCTGCCTGGAACCGTACCTACAGCCCCTGCATATGGACCTGGAGCTCGAGTTCCAGCCCAGCGTGTCCGTTGTCACGGGCGAGTTCCTTCCGCCTCCTGAGGACGACACCGTGTTTGTCATCGACGGCCACCATATCCTGGACCTGACGGAGGCGATCCGGGAGCAGGTGATCCTGAACCTGCCTATGCGTCCCCTGTGCCGGGAGGATTGCCTTGGGCTCTGCCCAGTCTGCGGCCAGAACCTGAACGAAGGTCCCTGCCCAGGGCACACGGAGCCGGTCGACGACCGTCTGGCCATCCTGGGATTGCTCCTGGGTCCGGAAACGATCACTGAGTGAGGTATGCGATATGGGTGCATTGCCGAAGCGTAAAGTATCCCGCCACCGACGCGGAAACCGCAGGAGCCACCAGGCGCTCAGCGCGCCCCAGCAGGTGCTCTGCCCCGAGTGCGGCAGGCCTGCATTGACTCATCGGGTCTGCCCTTCCTGCGGGACCTACAACGGCCGGAAGGTCGTGGAGACTCGGGAAGAAAGGAAGAAGAGGAAGGAAAAGAAGTAGCACTCCGGCAACGGCGCCTCGAAGTGGTGAGCAAGACGGGGGATCGCCGGGGATCTCCCCGGGGAAAAGCTAGCGGTCCCCTGTCTTCTCGTTCTTTGGTAGACCAGCCATTCCCTGAGGGAAGCCCTTGGCGCGCTATGCGGCCATTGCCGGCTGGGGGAAGTATCTGCCCCAGCGCGTACTAACCAACGCGGACCTGGAGCGGATGGTCGATACTTCCGACGAGTGGATCCGCACCCGCACCGGGATCCTGGAGCGGAGGATTGCGGGCGACGGGGAGTCGTCGGCCACCATGGCGGTCCAGGCGGCCCGGCAAGCGCTGGAACGCGCCGACCTGTCGCCTTTTGCGCTGGACCTCATCATCGTCGCTACCGCGACGCCCGACTACCTTTTCCCGGCCACGGCATGCCTGGTACAGGACGCTCTGGGAGCCATCCACGCCGGCGCCTTCGATATGGAGGCCGCCTGCAGCGGCTTCCTGTACGCGGTCGTCGTGGGCACTCAGTTCATCCGCGCCGGCACCTGCGAGAATGTACTCGTGGTCGCGAGCGAAACCCTCTCTCGGATCACGAACTGGAAGGACCGCAACACCTGTGTCCTGTTCGGCGATGGCGCCGGGGCGGTGGTGTTGCGCGCCACCCGCCGGGAGCGGGGCTTGCTGGCCTCCACCCTGGGGGCGTATGGAGCGGGCGCGGACCTCTTGATCCTGCCGGCCGGAGGCTCGGCTCATCCCCCGAGCCTGGATACGGTGAACGGCAACCAGCACTACATCCAGATGAAGGGGAATGAGGTGTTCCGGTTCGCGGTACGCATGATGGGCCAGGCGTCGCAAGAGGTGCTCGAGAAGGCCGGCCTTACGATCGACGATGTCGCGCTCTTCATCCCCCACCAGGCGAACCTGCGCATCATCCAGGCGGTGGGCGAACGGCTGGGCCTGCCCGAGGAGCGGGTGTATGTCAACCTGCCGCGCTACGGGAACATGTCAGCGGCTACCATCCCTATCGCTCTCTGCGAGGCCGCGGAAGAGGGGCGGTTGAAGGACGGGGACATCGTCCTCGCGGCCGCGTTCGGCGCCGGCCTGACGTGGGCCGCAGCCGCCTTTTCCTGGGGTGGCCCCTAAAGGGCATCGCGCGATCGCAGTTCGCTCTGCCCCACCTGGTGCACACGAGGAGGCTTTCGATGGCACTGCGGGATGCAATTCCGACAGCCTGGGTCTTCCCGGGGCAGGGGTCCCAAACGGTCGGAATGGGAAAGGATCTGGCGGAGGCGTTTTCCACGGTGGCAGAGCTCTATGGGCGAGCCGATGCGCTGCTCGGCTTCCCGCTCTCCCGGCTCTGTTTCGAGGGCCCGGAGGACGAACTCACCCGTACCGAGAACGCCCAGCCGGCGCTCCTAACGACCAGCGTGGCCGTGCTCCTGGCGCTGGGGTGCTGGCTCGACGAAGACGGCTTTCTCCGGCGGCCGGCCGCCCTCCCAACCCCCGCGTTCACTGCCGGACATAGCCTGGGGGAATACACTGCATTGGTCGCCGCGGGAGCGCTTTCCTTCCCCGACGCGCTTCGGCTCGTGCGCGCGCGTGGGCGGCTGATGGCGGAAGCACGCGCCGGGGGGATGGCCGCGGTCTTGGGGCTGGAGCGGGAAGCGCTGGAGGAGATTTGCCGCGCCTGGGAACACGCGGGCCCGCTTGTCATTGCCAACGACAACTGCCCAGGACAGCTCGTGCTGAGCGGCGCGCTGGAAGCTTTGGAAGCCGCCATGGCACAAGCCCGGGCCCGTGGCGCGCAGCGGGTCATCCCACTCAAGGTCAGCGCGGCCTTCCACTCGCCCCTGATGGAAGGGGCCGCTGCCGGGCTGGCGCCCGCGATCGGGCAAACCGCATTCCAGAAGGCGCACGTGCCCGTGGTCGCCAACACAGACGCGCGCCTGCTCCGCGAGCCGGAGGAGATCCGCCGGGAGCTACTGGCGCAGATCGTCTCCCCGGTCTGTTGGACGGCCGGGGTACGGACGATGGCCGCCCACGGGGTACAGCGCTTCCTCGAGGTCGGCCCGGGCCGGGTGCTTTCGGGGCTGATCCGACGCACCGTGCCGGAGGCCGAAGTGCTCTGCGTGGGGACACTGGAACAGGTGCAGGCCCTGAGGAATGCCTATGGCTAAGCACCCGGCAGCGGAAGCAGGCCGAACGGAAGGTTCCTCCTGCTTGCTGGAAGCCTTGGTCAGGAACCCCCTCGGGAGCACCCGACAGTGGGTGCGCGATCCGGAGCACGGGTGGACCGAGGTGGGACCCCGCAGGCCGCCCATGCCTATGGAATACGGATCCCTGGAGGGGACGCAGAGCCCGGCCGACGGCGAAGCGGTGGATGTGATGATCATCGGTGGGGGCCCGACTTTCCCCGGATGCCGTTACCGTGTACGGCCCATCGGGCTGCTCCTGCGGGCCGACGGCGACCACCAGGTGCTCGCAGTGCCTCATACGGAGGAGTACGTGTCGCCGCTGCGTGACATCGCCGAGGTCGATCCGGAGCTGCTGCGCCGGCTGGAGGCCTGGTTTGAGCCCGCCTTCGCCACGCTCGGATGGCGGGATGCGCGCTGGGCCGAGGAATGGCTGGGCGCGTGCCGGGCCCTGGCAGAGGAATCGGCCTAGCAGGGAACCGGGACAGCGAAAAGGAGGCTTGCGATGTGTGGCCGATTGGATGGCCGGGTGGCACTGGTCACGGGGGGCGCAAGGGGCATCGGGCGGGCCATCGCCCTGCGGTTGGCCCGGATGGGCGCGGCGGTGGCGGTGAACGCCCTACATGAGGAGGGCGCCCGGGCCGTGGCCGCTGAAATCGAGTCCGGAGGGGGCAGGGCCCTGGCCGTGCCGGCCGACGTGGGGCAGGCGGCCGAGGTCGAGGCCATGGTCGAACGGGTTGCGGGAACGCTGGGGGGCCTGCATATCCTGGTGAACAACGCCGGCATCGCACGCGACATGCTCCTCCTGCGCCTTTCGGAGAGCGATTGGGACGCCGTGCTCACGACGAACCTCAAAGGAGCATACCTCTGCTCGAAGGCCGCGTTGCGCTCCATGCTGAAAGCCCGTTGGGGCCGGATTGTCAACATCAGCTCCGTGGTCGGGATCGCCGGGAACCCTGGCCAGGCAAATTACGCCGCGGCCAAGGCGGGGTTGATCGGGCTCACGCGCAGCCTGGCCAAGGAGCTGGGATCGCGGGGGATCACCGTCAATGCTGTCGCGCCCGGGTTCATCGTGACCGATATGACGACTTCCTTGCCGGAAAAAGTGCAACAGGAAGCACTGGCACGCACCCCCGTGGGGCGTTTCGGCCAGCCCGAGGACGTCGCTGCCGCGGTGGCCTTCCTTTGCTCCGAGGAGGCCGGCTTTATCACCGGTCAGGTGCTGGGCGTCGACGGGGGCATGGTGCTGCTGTAAGCCGGGCAGGAGGAGGTACCGTGCGCCGACCCAGAGCGATCGAGATCCCGATCGAGCGGGTGCTGCTCGAAGCCCCACTCCATCGCTCGGACTGGCCCCGGCGCGCCGAGGTGGTACCGAACTTTGCCCAACGGGTGGCGCGCGTCCGTGGGACGGGCCGGTGGCCTGGACAGCCGATCCGCGTCCGGCCCAAAGGCACGCATTTCGTCCTGGTGGCCGGCTTTTCCCGGCTGGCCATCGCTGCCGAGGCCGGCCTGCGGACGGTGCTCGCTTGGATCGAGCCCGAGGCCACAGTACTCCCCCTGAGGGAAATCCACCTGCGCCCGTGGCAGGAAAAGGCCCGCCTGAACCCAAGGAAACTGGCCGAGCGCACCGAGCAGGCACGCCGCGCAGGGACCTTGCCCGTGCCTCTGGTCGTACGGCCGGCGTGGAGCAGCGAGCCGGCCGGTTATACGCTCCTGGACGGGCTGTACTGGTACCACATCGCCCACGCGCTTGGCTTGGAGCATGTCCCGGTGATCTTGCACGCTTCTGGGAGTCCGGAGAACCGATCCCCGGAGACCGACTAGGGAGGGTGGCATGCCGTTCGATCTCGCACGAATCGCTCCCCAGGCCGAGGAGTTGGGCCGATACTATGCCGCCGAAGTGGAGCCGGGGCAGCGGAGCCTGGCCGCCCGCGCGTGGAAACGGCTCCAAGAACTGCCGCGCGAGACACTGGAGGCAGCCGCCCGCCGGCCGGCGGTGCGGGTCCTTGCCTGGCCACTGGAGGAGCCGGGAACTTCATTCAGGCCTCCCGAGCCCCGGACGGCCTATCGCCTCTGGGCAAGCGACGGCTCCGCCATCGCCCCGGACCCACAGGCGTACGCGCGCTATGCGCTATTGCACGTGGCGGCGGTCGGCCTGGCGTTCGAGCCGCCCGCGTTCGACGTCGCACACCGCGCCCGGCTCCTGTTCCGAGAAGAGGAAATGGAGCGCATCTACCCCGGGGCCGGAGAGCCCGTGCCTGTGGAAGGACCGGTGGTGGACACGCTGCGGGCCTACGAGGAGTTGCGCATCCTGTGCGAGACCGCCCAGGAGCTACCCTCAGACCCCGCCGGCCGGCCCCTCCTCTTAATGACGGATGCCGTGATCCTGTGGACCCACCGAGGGACAGGACCGGGGCACGATGCCTTGAAGGAAGAGTACCTGTGCCGGAGCGTGGCGGCGTTGGACGAACTGGAGCGGGCAGGCATTCCGCTCGTCAGCTTTACCAGCACCCCGCGACACCGCGAGGTCGTGCACACGCTGCTGGCGCTCGTTTGCCCGCCGGAAAGGCGCCTTGCGTGTGGCGATTGCCCGGAGCCGTTGCCCGAGTGTCTGGAGCTGCGTCCACTCTTGGACCGTGACCTGTTCGCGATGCTTCCCTTGGGGGCACGCTCTGCCCTCTTTCAGCCGGTGTACCGTGGGGATACCGCCTGGCGGCTTCCCCCGGCCGCTCGGACAAAGGATCCCCAGCTGTGTTTCTTCTACGTGCATACCGGGGAGATCGCACGCGTCGAACTGCCCCGCTGGATCGTGAGAGCGGGACTACTCGAGACCGTTCACGCCATTGTGCTCGACGAGTGCCGCCCGGGGCGCGCAGAAGTGCCGGGATACCCACTGGCGCTTAGCCTGGCGCACCACGAGGCGGTGCTGACGGTCGAGGATCGGCGGGCGGTGGAATGGCTGATCGAAGAGGCCCTCGCCCGCCACGGCATCGTCGCGCCGCCATCTGCGAAGGCGCAGATGAAAGCACGGTAGCGTAAGGAGGAACAATGGAACCGCAGTTCGACGGGAAGCGGGCTTATGAACACGTTTGCCAGCTGGCGCTAGAGATCGGGCCCCGGCTGGGCGGAAGCGAAGGCGAAGAACGCGCGGCGGAGTACATCGCCGAGCAGTTCCGCTCTTTGGGGCTGGAGGTGCGCTTCCAGGAGTTCCCGGTACGCAGCTATGGCCCGAGCGAGAAACGGTTGGAGGTGCTGGAACCACCTTTGGGCGAAGTGCCGGCCGAGGCCGTCTGGCTGGCGGCAGATACGCCGCCGGAAGGACTGGAGGGAGAAATCCGCTTTCTCGATAGTGGAGCCGAGGAAGGGATCGGCCCAGAGGTAACCGGGCGCATCGCGCTGGCCACTGGAGGAGTACGGGGGCCTGCCTATGAACGGCTGATGCGCTTCCGTCCCCTCGGGCTGATCATCATTGAGCCCCAGGTGGGGACACCGCCCATCCGCGTGGAACAGCTTCCCGAGGTGCGGGCCAAGTTCGGTGCGGTTCCTACTCTCCGGATCAGCCACGAGGACGGGCTGCGGCTGCTCCGGGAAAAGGCACGGCGCGTGCGGGTAGTCGTTCGTACCAGCGAGAGGGATGGGAACTCGCGGAACGTCATCGGTGAGCTACGTGGCAGCTTCTTTCCCGACGAGATCGTGGTCGTCGGCGGGCATTACGACACCTCGCTGGGCATCCAGGGGGCGAGCGACAACACGGGCGGGACGGCGCTCGTACTGGAGCTTGCGCGGGTCTTTGCCCAGGCAGGGTCGCGCCGCACCCTTCGCTTCATCGCCTGGGGCGCAGAAGAGCTGGGGCTGCGGGGCAGCGTTTGCTATACCAAAGAACTGAAGCGACGTGACCGAGAGGCGCGCAAGAGCGAAGGGTTTGTCCGGGGCCGCGATCGCACGGAACTGGAGCAGCATCGCCTCTGCGTGAACCTGGATGTGCACGGAGCGATACTGGGGAAGAACCATGCCTTCGTGCTCGGGCCGGCCGACCTGAGCGCCTCGGTGCGCCTGCTGGCCCGGGAGACGGGGATCGCCCACGAAGTGGAGGAAGAGGTCTACTCCTCGGACGGGACACCGCTTTCGGAGGCAGGGATCCCCTCGGTCTCGTTCTCCCGGAGCGGAGGAACGACTTCTTACCTCCACAGCCCTCGTGACGTGGTCGACTTCTTGAGCGCAGAAGCCCTGGAGCGGAGCGGGCGCTTCGTGGGGCTTTTCCTGAGGCGCTATGTGGCCGAGGCAGCGGTCTTCCCGTTCGAGCGCAAGATTCCCGAAGAACAGCAGAAAAAGATTCGCGAATACTTCGAGAAGCGACTGCAGATCGAGTACTTGGAAGAAGAGGCCTCATAGCCTCGGCGACCCAGGCGGTCCCTCTTGTGCCGGAACCGTCCGGGCCAGCCAGCGGTCTTCCGACTGGATGTAGCGCAAGAGGAAAAGGCCCCGAGGCGTACGGACGCGGAAAACCGGACCCGCCGGTTCCCACCACTCGCTCAAAACGGCTTCCACAGGAAGGTCCTCCCCTTCCCAAACGAAAGCCAGCGGCCGCTCCGCATAGCGGCGGCCTGCATAGCACTCCACCGGAACGGGCACCCAAAGCGCTCCTTCCATCCCGTTCAGCCCTTGGCGCAGATGCGGGCTTCCGCCCACTGCACGACACGTTCCGCCAACGCCACCGCCTGGGTATACTCTTCCTCAGTCACCGGCTCGGTGATGCCCGGATACCGGGTGGCCAAGGCGTAGCGCGTCAGCCGGACGGCCTGGCGAACTTCTTCCGGGATGGGTTCCCCGTGTGGGGCCAGCACGGAAAGCAACCGCGCCCGGTCGTGCACCAGGGGAAAGGAGAGGCCTCGGTGGATCAGGACGGCCTTGATGGCTTTCTCGGCGGCCTGCTGGGCCTCAAAGCATAGGTCTTCCGGGTAGGCATCGCGTAATGCGCTGCGGGCCAGGGCCAGATTGCTCCTGGCGCGGTTGAGCCACTCTCGGGGGTCATCCGGGGAGAACCTCTCTCGGGGCCTCATAGACCACCTTCCCTTCGGCCAGGGCCGGCCGGATCACCAGTGCCGGGCTGGCCGCGTAGCGTTCCAGGTCCTCCGGTGTGACCACAATTGCGTCCACGGCGACCCCGACGCCAAACAGATGGAGGTAGATCTCTTCGGTCAACTTTCCCCGGTGGGCTCCGCTTTTCACGATCAGCAGGTCGACATCGCTATGGGGGCCCACTTCCCCACGGGCCGCGGAGCCGAACAGGATGATCCTTTCCGGTTGGGCCACCTCCACGATCCGTCGAACGATCTCCTGGAGAAGATCTGGGTTCACTCCCGGGACCCGCTCCATAAGTTTCTCCCTACCGGCCAACGTTCCCCGAGTTGGCCCGGGTGTTTGCCCTTATGGGTAAATGCGATCCAGGATCCGAGGGAAGGGGATCGCCTCGCGGATGTGGTGGATGCCCGCGATCCAGGCCACGGCCCGCTCGATCCCCATGCCGAAGCCGCTGTGGGGCACCGTACCGTAACGGCGCAGGTCGATGTACCAGCGATAGTCCTCCAGCCGCAGCCCCCACTCGACGATCCGCCGCTCCAGGAGGTCAGGGTCGTGGATGCGCTGGCTTCCCCCGATGATCTCGCCATACCCTTCGGGCGCGAGCAGGTCCGCACAGAGGGCCACCTCGGGTCGGTCGGGGTCGGGCTGCATGTAGAAGGCCTTTGCCTTCGTCGGATAGTGCGTGACAAAGACCGGCTTGTCGAAGCGGCTGGCGATCAGCGTCTCGTGCGGCGCGCCCAGGTCCTCGCCCCAGGAGAGCGGCGTGCACTCTTCGATCTCCTGGTAATGCTCGGCGATCAACGCCAGCGCCTCGTCGTAGGTGATGCGGTAGAAAGGCGGCTGCACGCGCTCGAGGGGTGCGGTATCGCGCTCTAGCACCTCCAGTTCCCGGGCACAGCGCTCGAGACAGCGCTGGACGATGTAGGAGACGAACTCTTCCTGAAGCTGGAGGTTATCCTCGAAGGTGTAATAGGCCATCTCCGGCTCGATCATCCAGAACTCGGTCAGGTGGCGACGGGTCTTGCTCTTTTCCGCGCGGAAGGTGGGACCGAAGCAATAGACCTTGCCGAACGACATCATGCCGGCCTCGACATAGAGCTGGCCGGTTTGGGCCAGGTAGGCCATACCAAGGTCGAAGTATTGGGTAGCAAAGAGGTTGGTCGTCCCCTCAGCGGCGCAAGGGGTGAGGATGGGGGTATCGAAGCGCACAAAGCCGTGGCTATTCAGGTATTCCTGCGCCGCGGCCTCTACCTCGGCCCGGATGCGCAGGAGGGCGTGCTGCCGCGAGGAACGTACCCAGAGATGGCGGTGCTCCATGAGGAAACCGATCCCGTGTTCCTTCGGCGTGATCGGGTAGTCACGGGCGAGCTGTACGATTTCGATTTCCTGTACAACCAGCTCGTAGCCGCCGGGCGCGCGTGGATCGGCACGCACGGTGCCGGTGACGATGAGGGAGGACTCTTGCGTCAGGGCGTCCGCAGCGGCAAAGGTCTCCGGGGGTACATCCGGCTGAAAGACCAGGCACTGCAGGATACCGCTCCCGTCGCGCACCAGGAGGAAGATCAGCCGGCCCTTCTCGCGTTTGTGGTACAGCCATCCGCGCAGGGTCACGGCCTGTCCTTCGTAACGGGCGATTTCGGATATGGAGACGATCGGTGCCATGGCAAAGACCTCCTCCAACCAGTTCTTGGGCCAGCCCCTAAAGACGAATTGCCTGGCCGGCGCCGTTGGAGGGGTGCCGGCGCTCACGCGCGGCACCGATGGTCCACCTCCTGTTGGCCTGTTCCATGGTTCAGCTCCAGAGTAACCCCGGGATTCGCACGCCCGCTGGCGCGCGTTGGGTGCATTGTACACGACCTCTTGCCCGGACGCAAGCGGGGCGCGCCGGGTGCGGACGATCCGGGCAGGTGAGGGGGCACGGCACCCGTATGGAACCTGGACTCCCCAACCTCGCGGCAAGCCAGGAGGCCCCTATAGCTCCTGGAGCAGTTGTGCCAGGGCTTTGGCCTGGGCCTGACGGGAATAGTGCGCCTCCACGAAGCGCCGGCCGTTCGCGCCCAGCGCCCGGCACGCCTCCCGCTGCGCGGCCAGCTGTACAATGGCCGAGGCGAGTGCTTGGGGATCCTCGGGCTCCACGTAGCGGCCGGCCTGGGCTTGCTCGAGTACGCTTCGAGCCTCGCCGTCGATGCCCAACAACACCGGGCAGCCGCACGCCCAGGCGTCGAACATTTTCGAGGGGACGGCGCTGCGGAAAAGCTCCAGCCGCCGCAGTGGCACCAGGGCCACGTCGGCCGCAGAAAAGTAGGCTGGCATCGACTCGCGGGGCTGCCCATCGAGGAAGGTGACATGGGTCAGGCCGAGCGCTTCCTTGCGGCGCATCAGATCCGCCTTGCACGGCCCATCGCCCACCAGGAGGAAGCGGATGTCGGGGCGATCGCGGAGCAGGTGGGCTGCCTCGAGCACCGTCTCAAGCCCCTGGGCGATCCCCAGGATGCCCGCGTAGAGGACGACGAACGCCTCCCCCAGGCCCAGCCGGGCGCGAAGGGCCTTTCCCCCTTCAGGTTGAGGACGGAACAGTTCCGTGTTGGCGCCATTAGGGATGAGCACAAGCTTGTGCTCGGGGATGCCCCGCTCCAGGAGGTGCCTGCGGATCCCCTCGGTGACCACGACGATGCGCCGGGCACGGGCATAGCACCGTTCCTCCAGCCAGGTCGCCCAACGGATCCAGCGCGGGCTTTGCAGTTCTCCGAGCGCAACGGCGGACTCGGGCCAGAGGTCGCGCACCTCAAAGACCATCGGGATGCCCCGCAAGAAGGAAAGGGCCAGCGCTGCCCCACCCACAAAAAGCGGCGGGGAAGTCGCATAGAGGAGGTCATAGCGTCTGCGGGCGAGGAACAGGCCGGCCAGGGTGGCGTTGAGCATATAGGTGGTGTAGAAAGCCAGCCGGGTGCGCATCGTTTTGACCGGGGAGGTCCATACCCAGACACGGAGCACTTCGATGCCATCCAACGTTTCCCGTACCCAGAAACGGCCGCGGTACTCCGGGCGGATGACGCCTTCGGGGTGGTTGGGCACTTCGGTGAGGATGGTGACGCGGTGGCCGGCCCGGAGGAGCCCCTGGGCCATCTCGTAGGCCCGGGTCTGGGTGGCGCCGACCTCAGGGGGAAAGTACTGGGTGAGGTAGAGGATACGCAAGATGGGGTAAGAGCCCGCTTGCCTGTCTTTCATTCCGTCGCTATCCGATGCCACCTTACGCCGGTCGCTGCTCTCCACGTCGATCGGTGCATCCCGGCCTGGTAACACAAGCTTCAGCCGATGCGCCCCACCACCCGTACCTCAACCCGCAGCCTGCCACGCCGCACGCCCGCCACACAGGCTCTGGCCTGTGCCCCGTCTATCCCGCAGGCTTTGGCCTGAGCGAGTAGCCACGCGCCTTGCAGGCCAAAACCTACGCTTCCTAGGAAAAGTAGCTCGAAGCACGTGTCTTGGCCAAGGCCCGGTTACCGAAGTCTATGCTTTCTTGTTTGCCATTCTAGCACAGGGATACCCACGGATCAACCGCAGAGGGATTTGCCGGTCGCCACCCGCACCCGCCGCGGCCGCTGGAAGACGCTTATTGCAGCCCCATTGGCGGCCTTCCCCGAAGCTCCTTGACTCCTATGGCAGCGCCCTGTGTGCCGCCTAACCGCCCAGTCGTCTGGGCTCGCGCCTAGCGCTACAAGGCCAATTCCGGGCGGACCGTGACCCGGCTCTCGGATGGGCTGGAGGGCGCTTTCCTTGACACGCCCCTTGCTTTGGCGTATACTCGGGTTGTGGAACTCCATTCGCAGCTTCTACTCCGGGTAGCGAACACCTCTGGGCGCTCACGGTCGAACACGAGGCCATCGAACATGGGGCGGACCTGGGTCTAGACGGGAGCATATGCAAGGCGGCGGGCCGAGCGACGCATCCAGCCAAACACGGGAATAACGGGCCGGAACGGAGAAATAAGATGTCCGGCAGACAACGCATGGCGACCCTTTCGGTGCTCTTGTTCATCTTGCCCCTGGCCGGTTGTGGCACTCCAGAAGGCGTGCGTACCTTCGAACACGCCGCGTTCACTTTCAGTATCCCGCCTGGTTGGAAGACCCTGGAAGAGATCTGGAAACGCCCCGCCTCGTCAGGGGAGTATTATGGCCTGGGCGTGCAAAGCCTTGTCACGATCCAATATCCTCCCGTCCAAGGACAGGGCAGAGCGTTCTTTGCGGTGGCTTCTTCTCCGTTGTCAGAGGGGCAGGACCTTCAAAGCCGATTCACGCAGGCCTATCGAGCCATCGGCCCGGAAATCCAGGACGCATCAACGAGGCCGATTCAATGGGACAACTTCTCAGGGTATGAAGCGACCTATGCACGCGCGTGGGGTGAGTCCTGGTGGCGCTTCCGCGATATCTGGCTGGAGAAAGATGGGGTGATCTATGTGCTTTCTTTCCACGCGTCACCCGAATCGTTTGCCACCTACGCGGACACCTTTGAGCAAATAAGCGCGAGTTTTCGATTCAAGGATTGAGTCTGCGGGAAATTCCTGAGAAAAGAGGTATGCGTTGCCAGGAAACACGGCTCCATTTGGCAGATAAGGACGGGGAAGCAAGCCAGAAAGGAGATCAGCAAAATGGCTTCAGCATCGAGCGTGCCGATCGAGTCCGCAGATGCACGGCAGAGGGAGAGGACGTTCAGGGGGCTGCGCCGCTTCAACCTGGTCATGGGCTTTCTGCACCTCGTTCAGGGCATCTTCATGTGGGTGGTCAGCAACGACAAGACTTACCCCATATTTACCAACTACCTTACGTTTGACCGCTCCACCTTTACCCTAAAGCCCAACCCGCAACGGCTGTACGAGCTGCGTTTTGGGCCTGCGGTGGCGGTCTTCTTGCTCATCTCGGCCGTGGCCCACTTCTATCTTTCCACCATCGGCTACCGGCGCTACGTAGAGAACCTGAAAAAGGGCATGAACCCCGTTCGTTTCTACGAATATGCCCTCAGTTCCTCCCTGATGGTCGTGCTGATCGGGATGCTGGTCGGCGTCTGGGATCTGGGAACGCTCATCGCGATGTTCGGCGTGAATGCGATGATGAACCTGTTCGGCATCATGATGGAAGTTCACAACCAGACAACGGCTCGGACGAGTTGGCGGGCCTTTTTCTATGGCTGCCTGGCGGGCATCGTTCCCTGGATTGTGATCTTCCTGTACTTCATGGGGGCGGTCAGCTCCGGGGAGGCCAAACCCCCGGCTTTTGTCTACGCCATTGTACCGACGCTCTTCGTGATGTTCAACATTTTTGCGATCAACATGGTCCTGCAGTATAAGAAGGTCGGACCGTGGCGCGACTATCTCGTGGGTGAGCGGGTGTATATCATTCTAAGCCTGGTGGCCAAGACATTGCTGGCCTGGCTGATCTGGTTCGGCACGCTGGCGCCGGTCTAGGAACGCGCCGTCCGAAACGCAGCGTTGGGTGCCTTCCTTTGCCGGGAGCGCTATGCCACCCGCTTTCTGCCACCTATGCGGACACCTTTGAGCAAATACTCGCGGGTTTTCGACTCGAGGATTGAGTTTGGGGGCAATCCCCGAGAAAGGTTGCGCCCTCTGGCAACGGCCCATTTGGAGCGAGACAAACGCCCATGCTCAGATACCGGCGCAGGCGCTATAGACGACGCAGGGTTTATCGAAGTAGCGCGGGCTGCCTCGAAGCATTGGTTGAGCTTCTGTTCTGGTGGCCGCTCAAGTATCTGATCCTGTGGCCGATTGGCGCTTTGTTCCGGTGGCTGAGCTCACTGTTTCAATGTTTCAGGGCCGAAGAGAAACGCAGCTTTCCCCATCCCCGAGCTAGAAGAAGTCAAACCACTCGTGTCGTTATCCCTCGATACCGCTCAGGTTGAACAAGTCAAAGCGCTCGACCCGCAATCCCCCTTATGGGGAGATAGAGCCGCATTCGCTTCTTGCGCTCAGGTTGAACAAGTCAAAGCGCTTGACCCGCAATCATTTGAAGATCTTGTTGGTATAGCATTTGAGCGACTTGGCTATACTGTACAGAGGACGCCATCGACAGGTGATCAAGGGGTTGACCTATTCATCCGCAAAAACGGTGGATTAGGCATC
This sequence comes from Chloroflexia bacterium, assembly GCA_034436115.1. GTDB lineage: Bacteria > Chloroflexota > Chloroflexia > DTKN01 > DTKN01 > DAOTVY01. Next base: position 38,807 of record DAOTVY010000019.1, read on the forward strand.
GTTCAATGCAAACGTTACGATGGCTCGGTTGGCGCGCGGATCCTCCGCGAGTTGTGCGGCGCAATGGTTCATTACGGAGCCGATGAAGCCTACCTTGTGACAACGGGCAGAGTGACCCGGCCCGCGCGAAAGTGGTGTGAGAGCAAGCCTATCCGCTTGATCGATCGCACCAACCTGATCAGTTGGCTCGAGTCAGCCGAGAAACCAAGAACGAGACAGCGCGAAGAAGGCGCGCGGGCAGGAACAGTCAGTTCTTCCACCAATACAGGCAAAACGTCTCAATTTCGGGAAAGGAAGCTGTGGTACCGGTCGCTCGGTTCAACGATAGTCCTCGTCTTCCTGACGCCGGTTTGGGCCTTTCTGATCCTCACCCACAAAGGCCACAAGAAAGCCACGAAGATCATCGCATTCATTATGCTCGCTCTCTATATGGCTTCTGCGATCTTCGTGATTGCCGCATTGGCGAATCGGTAGAGGAACCCCGTGCTTTTCGCCGGTTCGCAGAGTATGCAGTATCGAGCTGGCCCTAATGTCAACCCTAATGAGGGCAAGCCACCATCCGGGGTAGCCAGCGACGCGCTCACCGTGGCCTTGCCGGGGTCCGTTCTAGCTGGGGGCCTTGGAGCAGGCCAGGCGCTTGTCGCGCTCCCGAGGGCAGGGGGCGTCTACGCGTTCGTGCACGCATCTCATGTACGGCTGCGCAGGTCTACCCAGCTCGCGTGAGCAATGTTCTACTTTAGGTCGCGCGCTGACCTTCAGCGCACCATCCAAGAGACCGGCCTCGAAGCGTTGCCGGTGACCTGTGGGCCCCCGTTCCCGTTGCCAACGGGGCCCGGGGCCGCCTCAAATGCCCGGGAACGGCCGACAACCGGGCGATCACCCTCCGACGGCATCGGCCGGGAAGAGGGGAAGGCTGTCGGCGATCGTGCGGACGCTAGTCCTCTGGAGGAGACGGCGCTCCTCCTCGCTATAAATGTGGGGCTCCAGGCGGAGGACATCGAGCGTACGGCGCACCAGGGCGTAGGCACTGTCCCGTTTCGCTCCGGCGTAGATCACCAGCAGGTCGATGCCGCTGGCGATGGTATGGCGTTTCCGGGCGTAGGAGCCAAAGAGCACCACCCGGGTCACGGGCAACACGGTGCACAGATCCTCCACCCGGCGGCGGAGGTGCGCCACCAGTGTCTCCCGGCCAAAGGGCGGCGAGAAGATCCTCACAGAAGCGGAGGATGTTCCCGGCATAGCGCACCAGCTTTTCGGCCTGGCGTCGAGGGTAGCGCGTGTGAGGCAAACCCGAGGGGTGGGCGTTGGGGTAGCGCGTCGGGATGTAGCCCTTTTCCAGGGCCTCGTCCTGCAATTCCGGCGGTAGACGATGGAACCGGTGGGGTTCGGCAAGTCAATGGGCGACGGAATGCCCCCAGGCCTCCAGATCCATTTTCTGGAAGACGGCCTGGACCGCCTTCTGCGCCGATTGCTGGGCAGAGAAGCAGGGCCACTCGTCAAAGCCCCGTTCCAGGTCGCTCCGGGGATGTTCCCAATCGCCCCGGGCCTGGTCCATCCAGCCCGGGCTCCGTTCCATCGTCTCCTCCGGCTCAATCCAGCCGGACCCATTGTAACGCCGGATCGAGGGAAGATGAACGGCACAACCGCGCCCGCCCGGCAGCCATCGGCGTCCAACCCTGGGGCCGCGCCACGGTTCTGGGGTACCGGTTCCCTTACCCCCCACCCACAACGCGTGCTCCGTGCTCTCGCAGGATCTCCCGGTAGAACGCCAGCAGGTGCTCCTGTTCCCGTTCCCAGGTGTATTTGCGCCGGACGAGTTCCCGGCCGCGCCGCCCCATCTCCCGGGCTTCCTCGGGGTGGTCGTGCAACCAGCGGATGGCCTGGGCATAGGCAGCGGCGTCCTCCGCCGGAACCACCAGCCCACACCGCCCTTCTTCCACATAAGGGCGGCTCCAGGGGTAGTCCGCGCACACCACGGGCAGGCCGGCCAGCAGATACTCGAAGAGCTTGGTGAAGAGGCTGGGCCGGCGGTACTGCGCGGTATAAAGCCCTGGAGCCAGCCCGGCATCGGCACCGGCCAGGTAGTGCGGCACCTGATCGGGCGGGACCGGCCCCAGCCACCGGACCTGCTCTTCGAGCCCGTGCTGGCCGATAAAGGCCTGGATCCGCTCCAGGTAGGCGGGCGAGGTCTTGGGGCCGATGAGGAAGAGGAGGACATCCCGCAGGCCCTCCTTGTGCAGGCGCCGCATGGCCTCCAGCAGTACATCGATCCCGCGCTGGGGGAGGATCAGGCCGACGTAGATCAGCCGAAAGCCGGGCACATCGAGCACCGGATGGGGCCGGGCCCCCTCGAAAAGCGTCGCCACTGGGAAGTTGCGCACCACAGCCGTGGGCCCGCGAAAGTGGGGGTACAGAGGCCGCTGGCCTTCCACGGCCAAGACCAGACCATCGACGCCGCGCACCAGGCGTTGTTCCAGCCCGCGGGCCAACCACGCCACGGCCGGACGCCAGCGACGGGGAATCCAGTGCTTGACGGCGATGGAATCGACAAAGTACTCGTGAACATCATATACGATCTTGCACCGTCTTCCCAACATGAGGCGCAGGAGCGGCACCAGGAGGAGGAGTTCCGGGTCGTGGAAGTGGACCACATCGGGGCGCAGCCGGAGCGCCTGGCGGAAGAGCCGCCACCACACGAGCGGCCGGCCCAGGCGGTGCGAGGGCCGGGGCACACCCAAAACCGTGACCCCGTCGCGCTCCTGCCGCTCGAAATCGGCCGGGGCCAGAAGCGTCACCGCATAGCCAGTCGCGGCAAGCGCCCGGCATTCACGGCAAAAGATGCGTGCATCGAACGGGGAGTGGACCGAGGTCAAAGCCACAACCCGTAGGGTCATCTGCTGGCCGCCCTCCCTCCGACGAGCCTTTCGTAGATGGCCTCGTAGCGCGCCATGGCCGCCCGGGCGTCGGCCCGCTCCCGCACCAACCGGATGGCATTCGCCCGCAAGCGCGCCCGTAAAGCCGTGTCCGTGAGGAGACGAACAACGGCTTCGGCAAGGCCCTCGACATCTCCGACCGGGACGAACAGCCCTTCCTCCCCGTGCCGTACCCACTCCCGCAAGGAGGGAAGATCGCTCAGCACAGGGACCACTCCACAGGCCATCGCCTCCAGTACCGACTGGGGAACTCCGTCCGAGGAAGGAACCGATATCGCCACGTCGCTTGCCCGGTAGAGGTCAGCGATGGCTCGATCTTCCGGGAGTTCCCCGACGTAGGATACCCGACTTTCCGCGCCAGCCTCGAGGATGGACGACTGGAACCGCTTGAGACACTCCACATCAAAAGCGTAGGCGCGTATGACGAAGCGCACCGAGGCAACCCGGGCCAGGATCAGGGGAATTGCCTGTGCGATCACGAACGGATTGTACAGGGGCCGCATGGCACGCAGGCTGATCACAACCGGACCTTCGCCCAGGCCCCAGGCACCTCTCAGTCCTTCCCGCTGTTCCGCTGGATAAAAGACGGAGAGGTCCACACCCCAAGGAGCCACCTCGACCTGTGCCGGATCGGCTCCGAGGGAACGCGCCGTCTGAGCGAGCGTTTCGGAAACACAGGCAATCGCATCCGCCCGCCGCAGGGCCCAACGGATCAACAGTCGGTACCGCCACGCCCGGCGAGGGGCAAGGAGCAAGTCCGAGCCCCAAGCACTCAGCAAAAGCGGATGGTAGCCAGCCATAGCCGCGAGCCAGCCGTCAGGACTCACCTGATGGGCGTGCACAATGTCTGGTTCGATAGCCCGGATACAGCGGCGCATCGCCCAGCCCAGGACCAGGTTCCGGAGTCTGGGAACCTTCGGGGCACGGACGAAGTGCAAGAACGTGCCGGCCGGGACGCTGCTTTCCAAGGGGCGACCGGTCACAACGTGCACCTCGTGGCCGCGCTCGAGGAAGTAGTGGATCCAGCGACGCACATGGATACTATTGGGGTTGGCAACATAGCAGATTCTCATAGCGTATCTGGAGGAAGAAACTCATCCCGGCGCGAGGCGAACTCTGCCACGGCGCGTTCATAGTCGTCCGGCCGGCCAATGTCAAGCCAGAGGCCCTCAAAAGGGTATGCCGCAACCCGCTCGCCCGCATCGATCAACCTGAGGATTAGTTCCGGCAGGTCCAGCGGTTCTCCGCGACGGATGTAGCCCAACGCCGCGGGCTCGAATACATAGATGCCGGTGCTCACGAAGTAGTGATAGGTCGGCTTCTCAATGTACCCCCGTACCCATCCCTGTCCATCCACTTCGACGATCCCCAGATCTATGGGGACTGCACGCCGGTAGGTGGCCAGGGTGACAATGGCCTCCCGCGAACAATGGTACTCCCACAACGACCGGTAACTCAAGTTGGTCAGCAGGTCCCCGTTCATCACCAGGAAAGGTTCATCCAATCCCTCAACCAGCGCCAGGGGGCCAGCGGTACCCAACGGCCGCTCCTCGCGGGAGTAGCGGATCTGAACCCCCCACCGGCGACCGTCGCCAAAATAGGCCATGAGCAACTCCGCCAGATAGCCAACGGCCAGTGTAATCTCGCCAAACCCCGCCCGGGCGAGCTGACGGACCACTACCTCCAGGATCGGTACATCGCCGATCGGCATCAGGGGCTTGGGGAGAACCGTCGTATACGGAGCCAAGCGCCTCCCACGCCCCCCGGCCAGGATGACCGCTTTCATCGCTACACCTCGTACTCCCCAGGACGATAGAACGCCAGGTGGTCCTCGATCCAGTCGATCGTCTGCCGCAGGCCATTCTCCAGGGGAACGCGCGCTTCCCATCCCAAAAGGCGTTGGGCCTTTCGGTAATCGGCCTGAAGGTGCATGACCTCGCTAAGCCGGGGCCGAAGGCGTGCCTCCTCGCGTACGATCGGCAACTCGCGCCCCACGAGGTGCATCACCTTGTGCGCCAGTTCCTCAATGGAGATGCTTGCGCCTGAGCCCAAATTGATTTCCTCGCCTTCCACCCCTGGCGAGGTCGCGACGCGCATAAAGCCCTCGACCGTGTCGGAGACAAAGGTAAAGTCACGGCGCGGCTCGAGTGCGCCCAGGCGGACTTCACGGCCGGCCAGCACCTGCGTGATAATCGTGGGGATAACCGCGCGCGCGGACTGGCGGGGACCATAGGTGTTAAAAGGGCGCAGGATGGTCACCGGAAGGCCAAAGGAGCGGTAGAAACTTTCCGCCAGGCGATCTGCGCCAATCTTGCTGGCCGAATAGGGGGATTGGCCTTGAAAGGGGTGCTTCTCGTCCATAGGCACGTACTGAGCCGTGCCATACACTTCACTGGTAGAAGTGTGCACCACCCGGGAAACCCCGAGGTCGCGCGCCGCAAGGAGGATGTTCAGCGTACCCAGCACATTCGTTTCCACCACCTCTCGGGGATGCAGGTAAGAATAGGGGATGGCGATCAGCGCGCCCAAGTGAAAGACGACCTCGCTCCCCCGCATCGCCTCCCGAACCGCATTTGGATCACGGAGGTCACCGAAAATGACCTCAACTTCGCGCCGCTCTTCGGCTGGCAGGAAAGCGAGCAGGCCGATATCGCGGCGCGACGTATAGCGCACAAAGGCCCGCACACGTGCCCCCTCTAGGATCAACCGCTCCACCAGGTGGCTTCCGATGAACCCCGCCGCACCTGTCACAAGGATCGTCTTGCCTTGCCAATCCATCTCCAGGTCCTTTAGCGAAATCGCTGCTCGCTAGTCGTCGCTGAAACCCTCGATCGCCAGTATTCTAGCACATCCTTCAGCGTGTCTTCTAGCGGGATTTGCGGTTGCCAACCGGTCAGCGCTCGCAACCGTGCATAGCTGCCCACCTGAATTGGGACATCGACCGCCTGGAAGCGTAGCGGATCCACCTGAACAGCGATATCACGACGCCGGCTCAGCGACAGCAGACGGTCCAGCACTGTTCGGATGGAGGTCCCTCGCGCTGAGCAGACGTGGTAAACCTCCCCGGTCGGAGCTTGCTCCACCAGCAAGCGGTAGGCGCGTACGGCATCCCGCACGTCGGTAAAATCGCGCACGCTTTCGAGGTTCCCGATGCGTACGACCGGTTCACGGCGGCCGGCCTCGATCTCCGCGATCTGCAAGGCGATCGCCGACGTAACAAAACGTTCGCTTTCCCCTGGCCCGGTCAGGTTGAATGTCCGAGCGCGGACCAGGTCGAGCCCGTGTTGCGTGGCTTGCTGTACAGCGAGCAGCTCTTGAACGAGCTTGCTCCAAGCATACGGCGTCATTGGGCAGAAAGGTGCCGTCTCGTCTATGAGCTGGGACGTTTTCGCGCATGCTCCGTATATGGCACTGGTGCCCACGAGCAAGATCCGTGCTTGCGGACAGGCTTTGGCCACTGCTTGGAGCAAAGAAAGCGTCCCTAGGACATTCACCCGGAAAAAATCGAGAAGGGGGAGGCGAGGATCGGTCAGTGCCGCCAGATGAAAAACCGTTGATGGGCGCAGCCGCTGCAAGACGTGTACCAGCTCCGCAGAAAGGATGTCCTGTTGCACGATGGGCGCCGGGGAATCCGGCAAACCTCGCTGATCGAGGCCGGTAACCTGACATCCCGAGCGAAGCAGATGGCGGATCAAGTGCTGGCCACAGAAGCCACTGGCCCCCACAACCAGCGCCGTTCTGTCCGAACCCATCGCCTTCTCCAAACTAGGGCTGGCCCCGCGAAAAAGACACGCGCCCGGCAACCGGGAAACCCCCTCTGTTCCGACGGCTGCAAGCTCAGGACCTTCCACCCGTGTGTAACTCCCGCATCACGGGCCCGCATATATTATGGGTCGACCTGGCTACCGCTCTCCGGCCACCGACGCTCCGAAACCATCTCGTCGAGCAGGCCGGCAAGTTCCCGGGTCAACCTCCGACGGTCGTAGCGGGCGAGCACTGTTGGGTCGGGCGAGCAGGCCAGATCCCCCCTACGCCACCGCCCATAAAGCGCCTGAATCTGCGTTGCCAGCACCTCCTCATCTTCTGGATCCGCAATCGCTCCTGCCCTTGCTTCACAAACCAGATCTGCCGCCGCGGCCTGTTGAGCCAGGACGAGGATGGGTTTCCCCGCGGCGAGATACTCAAACACCTTACCCGTAAGCACCGCTTGGGTCCCCGGGCCACTTCCGATCACCAAGAGCAGCGCGTCTGCGCTCAGGAGATAGGCGATGCTCTGCCGATGGGGAACATAACCGGTGCACTCAACGACATCGCCGAGGCCCAACGTCTCGATTTCCCGTTTGGTCGCCCGTCCGATATTCCCGACCAGCTGCACTCGGATGGCCTCCCGCGGAATACGGCCATCCGCCAACACGCGCCTCAATGCGTTGAGGAATGGTTTCGCGGTGCGCTGACCGTAGAAGGAGCCCGTGTACACGATCGTTAAGCGTGCCGGATCTTTCCTTTCCAGCACAACCCCAGCAAAGTCCGCCGGGTCGTAACCGTTCGGGAGATAAACCACCCGCCTCGCCGAAAGCGTCGGATAGCGCGAAAGCAGGGCTTCTCGCATCGGCTCGCTGACCACCGTGATGCGGTCCGCCTCGTGGACCACCCTATGCTCTAAAGAACGCGCGAGCCTTGCATGCAGCGGAGTCGGGAAAGGGCAGAGATCTCCGATCCAAAGATCACGGAAATCGGCGACCCACGGAAGCCCACTCTCACGGTGGAGCAAAAGGGCGATCAGATGGGCGGTGAAAGGCCCGGATGTAGAGAAAATCGCATCGATTCTCTCGGAGGCAAGCGCGCGCCGCCCCGCCCATACAGCGAATGGCAACCACCCGAGCTGCTCATCGCCTAGGGACAGCCAACGGGCTGTCCAATTCCTCAGCCGCCAGGGCAACCAGCCCGGAAGCATGAGGGTCCACGTCCGAAAAATGGACAATGAAGGGGGTACCTCCGCAAGCAAGGAGTCGTCCCGAAGAGACGTTCGGGCGATCCTGGCAGTCACAACGATCGGCGTCCATCCATTCTCGGGAAGGTAGCGCGCAAACTTCAGTACACGTTGAACAGCCACGCCGCCGGCCGGGGGAAAGGAATAGGTGATGAACAACAGCCGCCGTCCCATATCCCGAGTTGGTGCCGCCTGCTCCTGCCTTGCGCTATACACGGTCTTTCTCCGTCAACCCGTCCGGGGCCACCATACTCTCCCGCAAGGCGCTTTGGCGACTGGCGAGACGGTAGAAGAAGATCGAGGCGGCAAAGGTGGCCCCATAGGCCACGGTGGAAGCCACAGAAGCCCCAGCGACTCCCCAACGGGGAATAAGCGTCAAGTCGAAAACCACGGTGAACACAAGCCCTAGGGCCGAAGCCAGCGAATTGTAATGAGGAAAGCCGCGACCGGCTACCTCGTTGGTGAGTACCTTCCCTCCCCCGAGCAGAACGATTCCGGGCAAAAGGAGAAGAAGGGGCAAGTAGGCGGAGACAAAGGTGGAAGAGTAGATGCCCACGATGAGCGGGCGGCCAACCACGGCCAACACCACCGCACCGATGCCTGTTAGGGCCAGCGTCGCTCGCAAAACCCGCGGCGTGAACGCATTCATCTCCGATGCCCGGGTTGCAGCGGCCTTGGGGAAGAGGACGAATGAGATCGCATTGGGCAAATACCAGAGCAGTTCCGCCAGGCGTACCGAGACGCTATACACTCCCACTCCCCCGGGCCCCAGGAAACGGTTGACCAGTAGCATGTCGAGTCGGTAGTTGAAAAACGTTAGGACGTTCGCCACATATCCTCTCAGTCCGTAGGAAAGGGTCGCCGCCAGTACCGGCCGCCTCCACCGAGGAAACAGTCGTCCCCCAAAACGTCGCACCAGGATGCTCACCCAGATCGTGTTCACAAGCACCGCACCTAGGGAAGCGAGCAGTGCCCCGGCAGGCCCCATGGGGACCACAATCACCAACAGGACGGTCAGTAGCAAGGTGACCAACCCATCGGCTAACGTGACCCCATTGACCAGCGTGATGCGCTGAAGGCCGCGGAGAATACCACAGAAGCCACCGATCAGCAAGCGGAAGGGGAACTCCAGGATAGAGATCAGCAGCAGCCAGAGCGGTACCCCGGGGACAAGTTGTCCCAGCCAGCCGGTCAGATAAAGGAGGGCAAATACAGCCGCACCCAACGGTAAGACCAGGAACAAATAGGCGAGCGCGTTCTGTGTCAGGTCGGCCACTCCCAGGCGGCGCGAGCCGGCGAAGTAGATGTTCGCTGCAGCCAGGCCCCCTTCCAGAAACAGCACCAGCAGGCCCGGGACGAGCAGCGCAAGGGTGACGATCCCCTTCCCGACCTGGCCCAGCCAGCGCGCCACGATGGCGGAGGTCGCCAACGCAAAGCCCAGCGCCAGCACCTGGGAAAGAAGGGTCACGGCTACCTGGCGCGTGAACCGCCCCCCCCGCCCCAGCCCGGGCAAGCGGCTCATCAGCCGCGTCAACCGGTCCCCACGCGGCCTGTCCATAACAGGAGAATCATCCTGCTTTCGGGCATCCCCACGGAACCATCGCCACACGGCCATATCCTAACGGGACGGTCAAACCGTCCAGGAGGAAGAATCCTACCTCAAGGATCCTTCTCGAAGCGTGCCTTCCTGGCAGCGTGGGCAGAAAACTCTCCGGCACCAAGCCATTCTTGGCCGACAAGAGCAGCAACCTTGCCCGCCATCCACCGGCTAATCTCAGAAGGGCCTCTACCGAAAGTCGTTGACGATTGTACCATCGGCCAACGGGGGTGTCAAAGATAGATTGACGGGATCTCCCGCTTCGGCTACAATCTTTACCGCCTGTGGAGGTCTCCCTTGAAGATCGTCTCCGTTGTCGGGGCCCGTCCCCAGTTCATCAAAGCGGCGGTTGTCAGCCGGGCGCTGCGCCGACAGCACCAGGAGTTCTTGCTCCATACCGGCCAGCACTACGACTACGAGATGTCGGAGCTCTTCTTCCAGGAACTGGGCCTCCCACAGCCCGATGTCAACCTGGGGGTGGGTTCCGGTTCCCACGCCCAGCAGACCGCGGAGATGCTCGTCGGGACCGAGCGGGTGCTCCTGCAGGAACGGCCCGACTGGGTTCTGGTCTATGGAGATACGAATTCGACCCTGGCGGGGGCGCTGGCCGCCGCAAAACTGTGCCTCCCCGTGGCCCACGTCGAGGCCGGCCTGCGCTCCTTCAACCGCGCTATGCCCGAGGAGATCAACCGCCTGGTGGCCGACCACCTCTCCGACCTCCTCTTCTGCCCCACGCAGACGGCCGTGGAAAACCTGGCCCGCGAGGGGATTACCGCCGGCGTGCACCGGGTCGGGGACGTGATGTACGACCTCCTCCTCCAGAGCCTTCCCCTTGCGGAAGGCACTTCGACCATCCTGCAGCGGCTGGACCTGCAGCCCGGGGCCTACCTCCTGGCCACGGTCCACCGCGCCGGGAACACCGATATCCGCGAGAACCTGGCCGGTATCCTCGCCGGCCTGAGCGCAGTCGGCGAAACGGTCGTCCTCCCCCTTCACCCACGGACGCGCCGCGCCGTGGCCGAGTGGAGCCTCGCCCCCGCGGAAAACGTACGGCTGATCGACCCGGTTGGCTACCTGGACATGCTCGTCCTGGAGAAGAACGCCCGCCTGATCCTCACCGACTCCGGCGGGGTGCAAAAGGAGGCTTACTGGCTGGGCATCCCCTGCCTCACCCTGCGCGAGGAGACCGAATGGGTGGAGACGGTCGAGGTGGGATGGAACACCCTGGTGGGGACATCGCCGGACCGCATCGTGGAGGCAGTACGTACTTTTTCGCCGCGCGGGGAGCGTCCGGCCCTCTTCGGCGATGGCCGGGCCGGGGAAAGGATCGCCCAAATCCTGGAAGAAAAACCCGGCACACCCCTGCCAAGCTGCTTGCGGTGAGCCGCTCCCCTAACCCTGACCAGATCTACGGCCCCGGACAGGTACCTACAGCCATGTCCCTGTCGGGCCTTATAAGAAGCGCGCGAAGAACTGCTTCAGGGACTCCAGGTCTTCCAGGCCCTGCTGCAAGATGTCATACACAACCTTGCGGTCGATGTCGAGGTACTCGTGGACCAGAACGTTGCGGAAACCCAACATTCGAGTCCACCTTTCCCCTAACTCCGGAGGGATGTAGCCTTTCTCAGTCAAAATCCGTGGGATATCGCTGTACCAATCGACGATTCCCAACGCAAGGGCGGCGATCACGTGGTTTCCCATATCTGTAACCGCCTCAATCGCCAATTGAAGGAACCGTTCGGCACTCCCAAAGCGCTCCGGGTCAGCCAGAAACTCGTCCAGGCTGTACCGTTGCAGTCGGCGTAAGATATCCAGATACTGATCCAGCTTGTTCAGCCGCTTACGGATCACTTCGGGCCTGACCACTCAGGATCCTCCTCTTGTAAGCCTCACGCTGTACCCGGAGGTAGGGCAAGAAATCCAGATACGCACGGACAATCCGCGAGTACGTCGTTCCCCGGTCGAAATCTTCTGCCTGATAGACCAGGCGGTTCTCCCGCACCGCCTCGTACTGGAGCACGATGTCTGGGGTGTCTAAAAAGACCAGATCGACGTTGCCAAATCCATGGCGCACGAGCTCGGCAAGGATGTCCAACCGCCTTTCGCGCAACCTCGCGTGCCGCGGCACAATTGCTAGGTCCAGGTCACTGCCCGTGTGGGCCCGAGCGGTCGCCCGCGATCCGAAGAGGTATACGGCCTGGACATCCGGAAATCGCTGGAAGATTTCAGCCAGCCGTTGCACGTCGTCCATCCGATCCATCCCACTACCTCGCCCGGTTGGTCTCCATCCTATCACGGAGCGGAATGTCTGTCAAAGTTGACAGGATGCAGCTGCCCATCTACAATCCAGGAGAAAGAAAACCGTCCCGAGTGGCGATCCGGGTTTCCTTTCGGAGGAAGCGATGATCCATCCGACGGCCGAGGTTTCCCCAAGAGCGCAGATCGGCGAGGGAACCCGCATCTGGCACCA
>DAOTVY010000020.1:0-68961 GCA_034436115.1 Chloroflexia bacterium
TCGAGTTTGACACCGGCTCTTCCTCCCTCTACGCCTACTGCCCCTACCCGAACGCCTCCAACCCGGCCAACCACGTGGCCCTGATGTTCGACGACCTCTACCCGAACTACTCCACCGGCGGCGTCTACCGTCAGACCTTTTCCTCCTGCCCTTATCCGGGCTACTCCGGCCAGCAATGCCTGGTGGTGCAGTACTACAACTGGTACCATTTCGGTGGCGGCGTCGCCGGCGACTTTGAGGTGATTCTCACCTCCGGCGGGGATATGATCTTCCAGTACAACGACGGTGGGGCGGAGAACTGCAGCAACTCGGTGGAGGGGATCCAGGGGGCGAACGTCCCGGGCGACTATGGCCTGCAGTACGCCTGCCGCCAGGCCAACTCCTGCCCGGACGGCACCGCCTTCAAGATCGGGCTCCCCACCGGGGTCATCGTCACCCCTGACTTTTCCCATAAGGAGGACTGCTCCGGCGTCACCGTGAGCCACACCTTCACCGTCCGCAACTACACCGGACAGGCCGACACCTTCAACATCGCCTGCAGCGGCTACACCTGGCCGACGACCTGCCCCGCCACGGTGGGGCCGATTCCCCAGGGCGGCAGCGCCCCCTTTGACGTCCAGGTGACCATCCCGACCGATGTCTGCCCTGGCGCAACGGACACGGTGGACATCCTGGTGCAGGCCCAGTCCTCGCCCTATACCGACACCGTCGTGGCGGAAACGCAGCTCTCCGCAAATACCAGCCCCACTTGGGAAGCTCGGGCCACCTCGCCCAACTCTTCGATGGATAACGTGGTCTACTACTGGGATGCCGGGGCCGGCCCGCGGGTCTACCGCATCGGCGGCTACGGCGCTGCCGGCACGGTCAACATCTATAACCCGGCCACCAACTCCTGGACCACCGGCCCGACCGAGCCTTCCCCCGCCATCGCCTACACCGTGGACGGTTGCCTGGGGCAGAACGCCTCCGGCCAGGATGTGATCGCCATCTTTAACGACACCACCTCCGGGGCCACCACTTGGCACATCTACAACATCGACACGAACTCCTGGACGACGGCGGCGGTGCCCTCCGGCTTCCCCTCCAACGGCCTGTGGGCCACCGATGTCGCTTCCGGTCTCCCCCACGGCGCGAACCTCTGCTACATCTCCGGCGGGGCCACCACCCCGGGCGGTGGAAACACCAGTGCCCTCTACCGCTACGACCCCGCGGCCCACACCGTCCAGAACCTGGGCAACTTTACCTTGCACCCGGCCGGCTTTGACTTCCACTCCTCCTGGTACATCCCGGCGGGCGTCCTCCCCGGCCTTCCCAGCGGCGGGGTCTGTGTGGCCGGTGGGGTGGATTCGGCCAGCGTCGTCTTTGCTGACACCCAGTGCTACAACTTTGCCACCAACGCCTTCAACGCCCCCAACGCCGACCTGGGGACGCTGCCCCTGGCCCACTGGGGCGGGGCCGACTTTGTCCTGGACCCGCCCGGCCCGGACTTTCAACTCTGGATCGTGGCCGGGGTAGATTCCAGCTTTGCCCTCTGGCCGCACTCGATGTACTACAGCGTGCTGGACGGCCAGTGGCACTACGGCCCCGATCCCGTCGCCGGGGTCTACCGTGTCGAGGGCGATGCCTATGGGATGGATGCTTACGTCATCAACGGCTCCACGGGCGGGTTCTCCTATAGCAACCTGAACCAGCACCTCGAGCAGCCGTGTCCCTTCAACATGGGTGTCATCAACGGCTACGTGATGGATGCCCAGGAGGGCTGTGCTGCGGCCACCTGCACGCCGGCCGTGGTGCACCTGGAGCCGAGCGGCATCAACATCCCGGTGGGTGCGACCGGCTACTACACCGCCAGCGTGCCGGCCTGCACCTATGAGGCCACCGCATCGGCCCCCGGCTACGAGCCACAGGGCCCCGTGTCGGTTCCGGTGACTCCGGGAGCTCCGGTACAGCAGGACTTTTGCCTGGCACGGCCGGATATCGAGGTCAACCCAACCGCCTTCGAGGTCTACTCTGCCGACCTCAACCCAATCACCCTGCCGCTGGAGATCACCAACGCCGGCAGCGGAGAGCTGACCTGGGAGATTCGGGAGATCCCGCCGGCCGTGGGGAAAGAGACCGACCTGATCTTCCGCCCGGCTTACTTTGGCGTGGATTCGTATATCGAGGAAGAGTTTGCTGCCTCGACCGACGGCAAGGCGGATGTCTTCCTGGCCTTCGCCGGCGAGGTGGACCTCAGCCCGGCTACCCGTATCAAGGACTGGGAGGCCCGCGGCCGCTGGGTGGTGGATACCCTGCAGGCCCTGGCCGACCGCTCCCAGGCAAATGTCCGCCGCTGGCTGGATAGCCAGGGGGTCGAGTACACCGTCAACCTGAACAACACCATCTTTGCCCGCCTGACCCGCGCGCAGCTCGAAGCGGCCCTGAAGTTCCCCGAGGTGGTTGGCGCCTTCGGCAACCGCACCTACACGATCGATCCGATCGTGGACCCGAATGCGCCGGTGCCCGAGGCCACGGTGGACTGGGGGCTGATTCAGGTTCACGCATCGGAGACCTGGGCCGACTTTGGCGCCCGCGGCCAGGGCATCGTGGTGGCCAACATCGACACCGGGGTGCAGTGGAACCACCCCGCCCTGGACCAGGCCTACAAGTGCCCCTCGAACCCCACCGATCCTTCCTGCTGGCTGGATCCCTCCAACGTCTGCGGCGGCAGCGTCTGCGACAACAACGGCCACGGCACCCACACCATGGGAACGATGGTTGGGGATGACGACGATACCCTCCAGTACATCGTCGGCATGGCCCCGGATGCCCAGTTCATCATGTGCAAGGGCTGCGAGTCCAGCTCCTGCTCCTCCACTGCCCTGACGGCTTGCGCGAACTGGGTGCTCCAGCCGGGCGGCAACCCAGCCAACCGGCCGAACGTCGTGAACAACTCCTGGGGCGGCGGCGGGTGCAATACCTGGTACCAGTCGTATGTCACCGCCTGGCGGGCGGCCGGCATCTTCCCGGCCTTCTCCAACGGGAACTCCGGCCCCTCGTGCAGCACGTCCGGTTCTCCGGGAGACTATCCGGAATCCTTCTCCTCCGGAGCGACCGATTCCAGCGACGCCATCGCTTCCTTCTCCAGCCGTGGTCCCTCCTGCTGGAGCGAGATCAAGCCGGATGTCTCTGCCCCGGGGGTGAACATCTGCTCCTCCGTACCCACCAACTCCTGGAACTGCGGTTACAGCGGCACCTCTATGGCCAGCCCGCACACTGCCGGCCTGGTGGCGATGCTTTGGTCGTGCAACCCGAACCTGGTGGGTAACATCGCTGCAACCGAGTACATCATCACCAGCACGGCCTCCTGCATCCAGGACCTCACCTGCGGCGGCACGGCCTGCCCCGACGGGGCGAACAACGTCTACGGCTGGGGCCGCATCGACGCGTATGCTGCGGCGGCGGTGGGCTGCATGCAGGACATCCCCTGGGTGTGGGAGTCCCCGATCACCGGCACGACCCCGGCGGGCGAGACCTCGATCGTGGACGTGACTTTCCAGTGCCCGACCACGGACACCGTCGACTTTACCGGGACGCTGCGCATCCTGAACAACGATCCGTGCGGCAATCCGGTGGATATCCCGCTCACGTTGCACTGTGGTGCAGCGGTACCGGATATCGCCGTCGACCCGACGAGCCTGTCCGCGGAAATCTGCCCGGATAGCACCGCCGAGGCGACGCTCTCCATCTGCAACAACGGCAATGCGCCGCTCGACTGGAGCCTGAGCGAGGTGACGTCGACGGTTATCTTGGGCCCCTCGACGCCGTTCGTACCGGCAGGCAAGCCCACGACGGGTCCAGTGCCGAATCTGCCCGTCAGCCCACTCGGCGGGAGCGCGAACCGCGTCCTTCCGGCTAATCCAGCCCCTGAGGACGTGCTCGTGGATCAGCCGGTCGGCAGCAACACGGCCTACGCGAATCAGGACTTTGAGACCATCTACGACGCCTATGACATCTTTATCGCCGACGACTTTACCAACGCCGACCCCTGGATCATCACCACGATCTTCGTCCCGGGCAACACCTGGAACTACGGTGGGGACCTGACCTGCGCCAACACCCTGAACTGGCAGATCTACGCCGATGCGGGTGGCGTACCAGCAGGAGACCCCTGGAGCGGGGGTGCGCTATGGAACCTCTCCTTGCCTCCGACCGACCCGCAGGTAGTCCTGAGCACCGGAGTGGGCGGCTACCTCTCCAACGTCACCCTGAACCTGAATACCCCCATCGTTCTGACGCCGGGGACCTACTGGCTGGTCTTCTACCCGCAGATGGACTTTGACACCTGCTTCCAGTACGGCCGCCACGCCTCGAACACGACCAACGGCTACGACGCGCAGGTGATCAACCCGGGCGGCGGGTTCGGCTTCCCGACCACCTGGACCTCGGTGCGCGACCCGTCCACGTGGGGCCTGACGCTGCAGGACTTTGCCTTCCGCCTGGAGGGCACGGTCTATGCAGTGGACGTCCCGTGGCTGAGCGAGAACCCGACGAGCGGAACGGTTGCGCCGGGTGCGTGCACGGCCGTCACCGTCCTCTTTGATTCCACCGGCCTGGCTCCCGGCACCTACACCGCCGGCCTGCTCATCTCGAGCAACGACCCCGACGAGCCCGAGGTAACCGTGCCGGTGACGATGACCGTGGATGCCCCGGCGAGCGACGCCGACTTCTCCTGGTCGCCGGTTAGCCCGGTGGTCGGCGAAGAGGTCCTGTTCCAGGGTACTGCGAGCGGGAGTGAGCCGCTCTCCTACGAGTGGGCCTTCGGCGACGGGAACTTCGGCAGCGGCCAGAGCGTCACCCACACCTACGCCGAGCCTGGCTCCTACGACGTGGTGCTCACGGTCACCAACGCCTGCGGCATCAGCACCGCAACGCACACCGTGGTCGTCCAGCCGGCGGGGCCGACCTACTTCTATATCTACCTGCCAATCGTCTTCAAGGGCTACAACCCCTAAAGGCAGGTACCGCCTGGGGGACGTCCAGCCCTCCAGGGTGTGTGGCCCGACAGGATGCCGGGGAGGTTTCTCCCCGGCATCCTTGTTGGTTTCACCCGCGGAAGTGCCCTCTGCTCCGCTAGGCTGAGCGGCCTTGGTCCCGGGCACAGCGGCTCCGGAAGTGGTCGCATGGAAAGGCGCAGAGCGTTGCCCAGCCTCGAAAACTCCAGATTTTCGTTTTCGTGTATAGTGCATAGTTTCCATGGAAAGGCACGGAGCGTTGCCCAGCCTCGAAAACGGAAGGTCAAGTTTGGCACGGACAAGAACTCCCCCGAGTTGCGTTTTCGCGGAGGTTCGGATATAATCCTACGCTACTGAACGGCCCATGCGTCAGTAGGGACACGGATGCACGAGCTAGCTGTCACCCAGCGGATCCTTGAAATCGCCCTGGAACACGCGCACCAGGCTGGCGCGCAGCGAATCGGGGCCATCCATCTGGTGGTCGGGGACCTCTCCTCCATCGTCGACGATTCGGTCCAGTTCTACTTCGACTACCTGACGCCGGGCACCATCGCCGAGGGGGCTCGCTTGACGTTTCAGCGCATCCCGCCGCGATGTCGCTGTCGCGAATGCGGCACCGAATTCGCTCCTGAGCCGGGCATCCTGTGGCAGTGCCCTGCGTGCGGAGCCTGGGGGGGCGAGGTGCTCCAGGGACGGGAGTTCTACATCGAAAGCATCGAGGTGGAATAGCGTGCGCACCATACCGGTGATCCAGGAGATTCTGAGCGCAAACGACGAGCTGGCGCAGGAGAACCGCGAGCGCCTGAACCGCGCGGGGGTGCTGGCCGTCAACCTGATGTCCGCGCCGGGAGCGGGGAAGACGAGCCTCATCCTGCGTACGGCGCAAGCCCTTCGGGGCCAGCTCCGGTTGGGCGTTGTGGAGGGCGACGTGGCCTCCCAGGTGGATGCGGATCGGGTGGCGGCTGCAGGGTTGCCCGTGGTGCAAATCAACACGGGCGGAGGATGCCACCTGGATGCAAACATGCTCCGGGCGGCGCTGGGCCGGCTCCCCCTGGAGCAGATGGACCTCCTGATCGTGGAAAATGTGGGGAACCTGATCTGCCCGGCATCCTTCCGCCTGGGGGAGCACCTTCGGGTCGTCCTCACCAGCCTGGCGGAGGGGGACGACAAACCCCAAAAGTATCCCGATCTTTTCCTGCAGGCTGACGCTATCGTGGTCAACAAACTCGACCTGGAAGCCTACCTGGATTTCGACCGCCAGCGCTTCCGCAAACTGGTACAGGCGATGAATCCCCACGCGGCACTCTTTGAGCTATCCTGCCGCAACGGGGAGGGGGTGGAAGCCTGGACGACATGGCTGTACCAGCAGCGGCAAGCCTTGCTGGCGCGGCTGAACCCTTGACACAGAAACGGGGATCGGATGTGCCCGGAAGAGGGATCCTGAACATCGCCGAACGGAGGAAGAGGCCATGCTGAGCACAGAGGAACTGACGAGGCTGCGGCAGGATCTCGAGGCGGAGCGAGAGAGGATCCGGGCCCACATCGATGAGCTCCTCGACATGCTGCGTCTGGAAGATCGCGAGATCGGCTCCGGCGAGGACGACGCGGACATCGCCGCCCGCGCCATCTCCTATAACGGCCTCCTGGCCCTGATGGAAAGCGAGCAGCAGACGCTGGCAGAGATCGAAAATGCCCTTCAGGCGATGGAGGAGGGCACCTACGGCCGCTGCTTGTCGTGCGGCCGGGAGATCGAACCAGCCCGCCTGCAGGCGAGACCCTTCGCCCGCCTGTGCATTACCTGCCAGGAACGCGAGACCGGCTGAACACCCTGCGCTTCAGACCGGGCTATCCTCAAGGGAGGAGGGGATATACCCCTTCGTAATCCAGGTTGGCCGCGCGTAACGTAGCCTCTACCTGATCCCGGTCGCTCCAGGGGATGCGAAGCGCGGTGCCACAATCGGAACTCAGCTGGCGCGGGGTCGGGATCAGTTTGCAGACGATACCCGCGCCGCGCACCAGGCTCTCCGCCCGCAGGGCGTGGCTCACCGAAGGCACCAACACCACCCCGTACGATGGCTCCAACGGTGATCGCCTCCCACGCTCTCACAAGGATACCAGCCGGCCGGCCGTAAGCAGGGTCTCGGCAATGCTATACATGTTCGATACCGTGCCCACGGCAACCTTTTCTTTCAGTTCGTAATACCCCAGACAGGTCCCACAGGCCAGGATCCGGATACCCCGCCCGGCAAGCTCCTGCAAGTCCTCGAGGATCGGCGATCCCTCGACCACCAGCTTGACCCCGCTGTTGAGAAAAACGATCACGTCGGGGCGCGGTTCCACCTCTAGAAGGGTGTGGAAGAAGGAGCGGATCAGCACTGCTCCCAGTTCGGCGTGCTCACCTCGTCCCATCGTTTCCGAGGGCACGAGCAACACCCGTGGGCCCACAGACTCCTCGGGAGCCACCTCACACGTCTCAGGCTGAACCTCGGACCGGCGCACGAGATGCACGTACACCCCTTCTTCCTTGCCGTCCAACCGCACAACCCATCCCGCCTTCTCCGCCATCCGACGGACGTTCTCTGCCGAATCCGGTCCGTCCACGATGACAATCACCTCATCGGCCTTTTGCATCGCTTCCCTGGCCCGCAGAACGGGTTGAGGGCAAGGCAACCCCCGCGCATCGACGATGCGTGCCATCGAACGCCTCCTACCTCTGGCCTACTTTACGGGACCACCTCAATCCCCGCTCCTGGAACGGCTTCTCCGATCACCCACCCCTCCTCCCCCAGGGCCCTCAGCTGGGCGAGGAGCGTGTCCGCGCGCTCCGGGGCGACGGCCAGGAGAAGCCCACCGGAGGTCTCCGGGGTAAAAAGAAGCATCCGCATCTCGTCGGGGATCGAGGGGGCAAAGCGCACACGGTCCGTGTACGCATCGCGATTGCGGCAGCTCCCGCCCGGGAACAGCGACTGCTCCGCATACTCCCTCGCTCCCGGCAGCAGAGGCAGCGCCTCGAGATGGAAACGGAGGGCGACTTGGCTCTGATCCGCCATCT
This sequence comes from Chloroflexia bacterium, assembly GCA_034436115.1. GTDB lineage: Bacteria > Chloroflexota > Chloroflexia > DTKN01 > DTKN01 > DAOTVY01. The sequence goes on from DAOTVY010000020.1 coordinate 8,047, forward strand.
CCAATCCGTGCCCCAGGAGGGAGAAGCCGGTAATGTCCGTGCAAGCGTGTACTTCCGCCGCCCGGGCCGCCCGCGCGGCTCCGCGGTTCAGGCGCGCCATCGAGCGCACAGCTGCGGCCACGTGCTCCGGCTCGGCAACTTCCCCCTTCAATGCCGTGGTGATCAGTCCCACCCCGAGCGGCTTGGTCAGTACCAAGCGATCTCCTGCGCGTGCCCCGCCCTTGGTCCAAATGCGCTCCGGATGCACCAGTCCCATCACGGCGAGACCATATTTCGGTTCCGGGTCCTCGATCGTGTGGCCGCCCGCGAGCACCGCTCCGGCCTCCGCCACCTTGTCTGCGCCGCCCCGCAGGATCGCCTGAACGACCTCCAGTGGCAGGTCTCGTGGGAAGGCGCAGATGTTCAAAGCCAGCACGACCTCGCCCCCCATCGCATATACGTCGCTCATCGCGTTGGCTGCGGCAACGGCCCCAAAATCGTAGGGGTCGTCGACGATGGGCGTGAAGAAGTCGAGCGTCTGGATGACGGCAACTTCCTCAGTGACCTGGTAGACGGCAGCATCGTCCGTGCCCTCCAGACCAACCAGCAGCTGCGGGTATTCCTCCGCGTGAAAGCGCTCCCGGAGTGGGCGCAGCACCTGCGCCAGGGCCGCCGGGCCCATCTTGGCCGCTCAGCCAGCTGCCGAAGCCATGCTCGTGAGGCGAATGCGTTCCCGTTCTTCCTCCATCGCTGCTCCTCAGTCCTTGTGCATGGGGCGGGGGCACTCAAACCCCCGCCCCATTTTCGCACACGATGCGCGCCCAGGCAAGTTGGCCGCATCATCGCGTCAGCCGAAGCCGATACGCGGACCCTTCGAAAATGACCTCCGCCTGCCACCCCTCCCGCTCCGCTACGCGCAGGCAGTTCTCGCGCGCGGTGTCGGTGTCCACCAGTACTTCCACCTGGCCGCTCCCGGCACGCCTCAACGCCTGGCGCGTGAGCAGCGCCGGATGGGGGCAGGCAAGGCCCCGAGCATCTACGACCGTGGTCATGGCTTTCCCTCCGTCGCACGCAAGCGCGCGGTCAACCCGAGGATCAGGCAGAAGGCCAGGCCAATCGCTACCGCGATCTGGCCATAGATGGTCGGGCCGCCGACCCGTAGCAGGCCGTTTTCCAGCCGCTGGTCCGGCACACCGGCGAGGGCAAAGTTGTGGGCAAAGCCGGCGCCCACGATCATCCCCAGAACAAAGACGGCCGCATCCCCATCTCCTTCTCCGGACAGGAATAGCTGACGGCCAGGACAGCCGCCCGCCAGCGCAAAAGCGAGCCCGGCCAGCGCCATGCCCGCAAAGTTCCAGAAGTGGTTGCTGTGGGCGACGGGCTGGTCAAGGAAGGACACACGGACGTAGGGCGTCCCGGTCGTCCAGGTGAGCACCAGGTTGGTGAGAAAGGCCGTCACCAGGAGCGCGATCACCCCTCCAAGAAGGTGGGTTTCGCCCATCAGGAAGAGGTCACGAAGCGCCCCCATGGTGCAAAAGCGGCTGCGCTGACCTAGGAAACCGACCACTAGCCCGACCACGAGTGACACCACGAGCGCGGCGTGCGCGGCCCCCGGACCCTTGGTGCTGGCAAAGATCGGCAACCCTTCGCCGAAGACCGGGTGGAAGATGGCCAAGAGGAGCAGCCCGACCATCAAGCCCGGCATCAGCCATCCGATCACCGCGGGCTGGGGTGAAGCGCGGCCGAGCGCATAGCCCCCGCGCATGAGGAGGACCCCGATCCCAACGCCCGTTGCCAGTCCTGCCAGGGCCAGAAGCGCGTTCAGGTCGCCCCCGGCCAGGCGAAGCAGGGCACGCCACGGGCACCCCAGGAAAACCAGGGCGCCGATCATAGCAAAGGCACCTAGAAGGAAGCGCGCAATCGGGGCCGAGCCGGCGCGTGGTCGGAACTCGCGAAAGAGCAGTGCGGCAATCGTAGAGCCGAGCACGAATCCGACGATCTCGGGCCGCAGGTACTGCGTGAGCGCGTTCCGGTGCAGTCCGAGCGCTCCGGCGATGTCCCGCTCGAAACAGGCCACGCACACCCCCATGTTTTTCGGATTGCCCCAATAGACGAGCAGCGCGGCCAGGATCCCGATGATCGCCCCGGCCACGATGGGGCCCCAGCGAGAGGCGAAGAAGCGCTTCACAGCTACCTCCTTTTGTCCCGCAATCGATGCCCGAACAAGTCGATTCTTTCCCCGCTGCACCTCCTCTCTTCGCCCCCTGAGCGGCAAAAGGGCCACTGCCTCCCGACCCGGGACCGGGGTAGCCCACACGAAAGCCGGGGCGATCGAGCTTCGCTTGCAGGCTGCACCTCACCCGGTCGGGGGCGCAAGCAGACCCCGCTCCGCCCGGAGCCAACCGGCCCTTGGCGGAGAGGGTCATCGTTTCTCGTGAGGCCCGGTGCTGCGTCCGCTCATCCGCTTGTCCCGGAGGCCGCGAGCTCGGCAACTGCCTCAACCGCGGCCTCGATCTCTATACGCGTATGGAACGGCCCCAGGCTGAAGCGCACCGTGCCGGCCGGGAAGGTCCCCAGCGCCCGATGGGCGGCCGGCGCGCAATGCAGCCCGGGCCGGCACGCGATCCCGTAGCGTTCATCCAGCAGTTCCGCCACCTCCGAACACGGCCGGCCCACGATGTTGAAGGAAACCACCGCCACCTGCTTTTCCGCCCGGCCGGTCCCATACACGACGACCCCCGGGATGCGCCCCAGGCCTTCCAACAGGAGCGCGGTCAACGCCTCCTCGCGGGCGCGGATCTTCTCTACCCCCTCTTCCCGCAGGTAGCGGACCGCGGCCTGCAGTCCCGCCAAGCCGACGGCGTTCTGCGTCCCCGATTCGAACCTGTCCGGAAGGAAATCCGGTTGCCTTTCCTCCTCCGAGCGGCTTCCCGTACCCCCGAACGTCAGGGGACGGAAACGGTCGAGCGGAACCCGCTCGCCAATGACCAGGCCCCCGGTGCCCGTGGGTCCCAGGAGCCCTTTGTGTCCAGCAAATGCCAGAAGATCGATCCCCAGCGCCTCTACCGCGATCGGGATCGCTCCCGCTGTCTGAGCGGCGTCGACCAGTAGTAGCCGCCCTGCCTGCCGCACGATCTCGCCCACCTCGCCCACCGGCTGCAGGGTGCCGCAGACGTTGGACGCGTGGTTCAGGACGACCAGCACGGTCTCGGGGCGGATGGCGTCCGCAACTGCCGCTGGATCGAGTTCTCCCTGCGGGGATGCGGGCAAGACCGTGAGGCGTACACCGGTTGCTTCCAACGCACGCAGGGGGCGCATCACCGAGTTGTGTTGCATGGGCCCCACCACCACGTGATCTCCCGGGCGAAGCAACCCCTGCAACGCCAGGTTGAGGGCAAAGGTGGCACCAGGCGTGAGCACGACCCGCAAGGGGTCGCTTACGCCGAAGAGAGCCGCCAGCGCCTCGCGCGTCTGGTAGACCACACGGCCGGCCTCTACAGACATCCGGTGTCCAGAACGGCCGGGGTTGGCACCGATATCTCTTAGGAAGGCGGCCATCGCTTCCAGTACCTGGGGCGGCTTGGGCCACGAAGTCGCGGCCTGATCCAGGTAGAGCACCCGCTTCCTCCTTTCTCAACCATTTCACAAAAACAAGGCCGCCGGCAGGCTTCCTGCCGGCGGCCCGCTTCCGCGCATGGATGGCTCAGGGACCTGGGTCCCTCCCGGACTTGCGCACAGGAGGCCTGCACACCAAAAAGGCGGCTCCACTGGGGTGCCACCCGGCACCCACGGGTCCGCCTCAAGTTCGCCGCTTCTCGCTATGCAGCCTGCGCATCGCGCTCTCCAACCTTGTTCGGTTTTACTTATTTTACGACCCGCAACGCGGGCTGTCAAGTACCGCCGCGGCAGCCTCATTCCTGCACGCTCAGGCAGCTGCCCCAATGCCCTGGAGGAACTCTTCGGCGATCGCCTCAACCTCTGGCGCCCCGGGTTGCTGCATCGCCCTCTCCGCCAGACGCTGCGACTCGGGGATGGTCAGACGCCGAAGGAGCCCTTTGATTTCCGGGATTCGCTCCGGGGAAAGGCAGAACCCGTCGGCTCCCAGCCCCAGGAGGATCGCGGCCACCGCGGCATGGCCCGCGCTTTCCCCGCACACCTCCAACCGTTTGCCCACGCGGTGGACACCCCCGATCGCCTCCGCAACCAGCCGGAGCACCGTAGGATGAAGCGGCCGGAAGAGATGGGCGACACGGAGGTTATGGCGGTCGCAGGCGAGCACGTACTCGGTCAGCCGGTCCATATCGAGGAAGAAGGCGTCGACCTCGTCCGCCATCGCGGCCAGGTTCAGAACCACCAGCGGAGTCTGGAGCAGAAGCCCGGTGCGGATATCTTGAGCGTGCGGCACGCCCGTCTTCTCCAGATCTTGACGCGCCCGTTTCAGCCATTCCAGCCCAGCACGCAGTTCGGCGAACGTCTCCACCATGGGGAACACCACGAGCAACGGACGGCCCGCCGCGGCCCGCAGGATGGCCCGGAGCTGCTCCCGGAAGGCGGAAAGGTAAGCCAGAGAGAGCCGGATCCCGCGCAATCCCAGCAGCGGATTGCGGATCTCAGGCTCCGCCGGGAAGGGAAGCGGTTCCTCCAGGCCCGCGGAAAGGGTACAGAAGCCCACCCGCCCCGGGGGAACCTGCTCCAGGAGTTCGCGATAGGCATCGACCTGCTCCTCCTCGCTCGGGGGCGTACGACGCCCACGGAAGAGGAAATCCGTGTGGGCCAGGCCGACTCCCTCGGCCCCGCGCGAGAAGGCGGCCAGCCATTCGTCGGGCCGATCCAACGCGGCACGCACATCCACTCGCCAGCCGTCGGCCGTTTGGGCGGGAAGGCTTGCGTCGTAACTGGGTTGCGCCGCACGTAGAACTTCCTGCCGCCTCTTGTAGCGAGCAAGGGTCTCGTCGTCCGGATGGACCTCCACGCTTCCCGTGCTCCCGTCAACGACCACCGTAGCCCCGTTCGGGATGGCTTCGAGGGCACTTTCGCCCAGGGCGATCACTGCCGGAAGCCCCAGGCGGCGGGCCACGGCGGCAACCGGGCTGGTCGGCACGCCTCGGGCGAGACACAACCCCAACGGCGGCTGAGCAGCCAGCTGCAGCGCCTCGGCAGGGCCCAGCATGGAGGCAATCAGGATGGTGCCGCGGGCACCAGCGAACGGCATAGGCGAAGGCAACTGCAGCAAAGCTGCTAGCACCCGCTGCCCGACCTCCCGGAGGTCGGCGACCCGGGCTTCCAGATCTTCGTCCTGAATGGGGGTGAAGATGGAAAGATAGGCAGAGACCGCCTCCTGCCAGGCCGCTTCGGCACGCATACCGGTGCGAATGAGCGCGCGTGCGCGATCCACCAACCCCGGGTCCCCCAAGAGCAGGCTCTGTGCCTCTAGCAAGCGATCCGCCTCACGGCGCAGCACGCGATGCGCCGCGGCGTGAAGCGCCTCCACCTCTTGCCGCGCACGCTCCAGCGCGCTCTCGAGGCGCTCCAGTTCCTGCGCGATACGCCCTGGCTTTCCTGGGGGCACCGCCACTTCCGCCGGCCGATACCACAGGGCCGGCCCAATGGCGATCCCACGGGTAATCCCGGTCCCTCGTAGAACGGTCATCGGGACGCTCCTTCCTGCTCGGAGCGCGACGCCTTGCACGCCGTCGCCAGGAGCATCGAACGAAGCGGCGGCACCACTTGGGCAATCGCCCAAAGTCCGAGCTTGGGAAAAGAACGGGCCAGGTGCCTTCGGGCGAGCCCCACTCCCTCCCGGGCCGCAACGTAGCGCAGCGTCACGTGATCAAATCCCGCTGTCCTCAAGAGCCAGCACACCTCCTCGGCCGTATAGAGCCGATGGTGCACCGTGTACCGACCCTCCCCCTCGAGGAGCATCCGGTGGCGAAACTCGGCTTCCGGTTCCAGACTCATCCAGCCGAGCAGCCGCGCGGCCAGCATCAGCCGGATACGCAGCGATCGCGCGTTCGGCGTACTGAGCACCAGAAGCCCTCCGGGAGCGAGCACCCGGTGGATTTCCCTTAGCGCAGGAAGGGGCGAGCCAGGCAGATGCTCCAGGACCTCCGAGAAAACGGCTGCGTCGAAGGTGTTGTCTTGGAAGGGGAGCGGATCGAACTCCAGGTTGCAGCGCCGCACCTCTACTTCCAAGGCCTGCCAGAGGTCCGCGCGGTGCTCTGGGTCGAGGTCGATTCCATCGACGCGATAGCCGGCACGCACCAGCAGCTCCGTGAACTGCCCCGGGTTGCAGCCGATCTCCAGCACCCGGCTTCCCGTCGGCACCTGGAGCGCCTCCAGCAAGGCAACGTAACGGGTACGATGAAGGGCAAAATACTCCGGTTTGCGTTCTTGGGGAAGGAAGCGGCCGTAATCCTCCACCAGCCGGCGAGCATTCATGCTCAACCTCCCGGCCGGACCGCGGCCGCAATCAGCCCGTTGCCCACGAGCGGTGGCCAAGGCAGGCCCACGGGCCAGCGCAGCGGAAGCCACAGGATCGGTTTTGCTCCCGCACGCAAGCGCACGTTCCCAAAGCCCGCCCGAAGCAGGGCCTGTCTCAGCTCCCACGGGCTATAGAGGTGGACGTGGCTGGGGTCCGCCCGGCCAGACCACCGCTGTCCCTGAAAGAACCGCCTGAAGTCCCAGCGGTTCACGGTGCTCAGGAGGAGATGCCCTCCTGGACGCAGCACGCGTCGACACTCCACAAGGAGGCCCCTGCTGTCGGACAAGTGCTCGATGACATCCCCGAGCACCACCAGGTCAAAGGACGCTTCGGCAAACGGCAGGCCGGCCTGAAGGTCGGCCTGCACCAGCGCAGCTCCAGGAACCTGCCGGGACGCGCGCTGTAGCGCCACAGGCGAGCGGTCCAAGCCCACCACCCAGTGGCCACCTGCGGCAAAGAAACGCAGCCCCGGGCCGGCGCCGCAGCCGGCATCCAGCACACGCAGCGGGCGATCGAGCTTCAGGCGGGCAAGCCGCAACAGCCGCCCATATTCCCAGGCGATCTTGCGCTCCGACTTTTGCTCCTGGGAGGCAAAGTAGGACGCCTCATCCATCGCGGCTTCCTCCCTCTTTGCGCACCCAGGCAATCGCTTCCTCATACGCCGCAACCACCTGACGGATGAGGCGTTCGCCATCATACCGTTCTCGCAAGGCGCGCTCGCCGCCCTCAACCAGGCGAGCTCGCAGCACCGGGTCGCCGAGCACACGCAGCAGGGCCGCTGCCAGTGCCTGGGGATCGTCTCGCGGCACCAGCAGGCCGTTCTCCCCGTCGCGCAAGATCTCGTGGATCACCGGTACATCGCTGGCCACGATGGGGGCGCCACAGGCCATCGCCTCCAACAGGGGAAGCCCGAATCCCTCGTAGCGCGACGGGAGGACGTAGACATCGCAGGCCCGCAGCAGGGCAACCTTTTCTTCTTCGGAGACCTGCCCCAGGAAATGGAGCGCTCCTCGTACACCGAGCGCCAACGCCCGCTGCTCGATTTCGGGCCAGCCGGTCGGGTTATGGCTGACGATCGCAAACGAGGCTGCGGGGTAGCGCCGAAGCACTCCCGGGATCGCCTCGAGCAGGACATCGGCCCCTTTGCGCCGGGTCAGCTGGCCAATGAAAAGGATCAAGGGCCGTGAGAAAAGCTGCTCCGGGGGACGCGCGGGCAAGGCTCGGATCTCCTCGGCCTCGATCCAGAGCGGGACAACCCGAATACGCTCCTGGGGCATCCCCAAGCGCGTTAGCTCGCGGGCTTCGTGCTCCGAACAGGCCAGGAAGAGATCGGCTTGCGCCAGGGGCCAGTGAAGGGCAAAGTTCCGCAGATTGTCCCGCAGGCCCTGGCCCTGCCAAAGCTGGCGCAGGAGTTTCCTGAGGGAGAAGATCGGGCGGTCATAGTGGGGAGGGGCCTCCAGCGGCGATTCGCGATCGTCCACCAGGTAGGGGTCGTGGAAAGGCCCGAGCCAGGTAAAGACCCGGGGGACATGCCATTGCCGCAGCAGGCGCGTGGCGGGAAAGGCGAGCACGTTGCGCGGGTGCATGAGATGGGCCACATCCGGCATGAGGTTGCGCGCCATCTCCTTGCGCAGGGACCTCGCCGGCCAGAAACGCGGCGAAACCCGGCGCACCTGAATCCCCCCGATCTCTTCGCTACGCTCTTTCAGGTGTGGAGACCGGGGATCGTGGTAGCCGTAAGCCACCACCGAATGGCCCAAACGAACCAGGCGCTCGCCGAGGACCCGCTCCGGCCACTGGCGAAACGTGCGCGTGACCCCGCCGATCCCAAAGATCGCGACCTGCATACCACCCCCAAGGATTCCGGATGCATTCTATCACAGGAGAAGGTGGTTGCCAACCGCTGTGGACGTGGTATAATAAACTCGCAGGGCGCTCGGTGGCCCTCCGAGGTAATCCAATGCGCCGTTGGTGGGAACTACCCGAAGGCTGGCTGTCCTTGCTCCTCCTGTTGCTGATCCTGCTCACGGTGGCGGGCTGCATGCAGCGATCCCAGTGGGCGCCGTCCCTCCAGGAGGCGCTGGGCATCCTGACGTGGGCGGCCGTCGTTGGGCTGGCGGCTGGCTTTGTCTTGACACGTTTGCGCTGGCTGCCACGGATCATTGCGCATCTACTGGGCCAGCTCGGCGGCGTGGCCTGGGTGGTCCACCTGAGCGGTTCGCTCCGGTCGGTGGAAGTGCCTGGCATGGCGCAGCCGGTTTCCTACCTGTCTCCCCTCCTGGAGGGTTGGAGAGACCTGGCGGCAGAACTCCTGATCCGTTCCATCCTGCTCGCTCGCACCTTCATTCGGGGAGGCACGGGCGAGGATGCCGTGCTCTTTGTCGTGGTCCTGGGGCTCGTGTTTTGGGAGCTTGGCTTCCTGGGCGCCTGGTTTGCCTTTCGGTCGCGGTTGCCGTGGCTGGCCGTCGGGCTTCCAGGGGTGGTGCTGGTGCTGGATCTGATCTACGGCCCTGGAGTTGCGCCACGCTATTTTGACTACTACGCTTTCCTGGCCCTCCTTTTCCTTTTTTACTACCTCTGGAAACAACAGGAATGGCGCTGGGCTCAGGCGGACGTCCGTTATCCGGCGGAACTATCGCGCGCGGTGCTCTGGGCGGGACTGTTGTTTAGCGCGCTCCTGGTGCTGGGAACAGCCTTCCTTCCGGCCAGCGCTGCCAGCGAGGAATCGGCCAGCTTCTGGGATCGGATCATCCAGCCGTGGAAGGAAACGCGCGAGACGTGGGAACGGCTGTTCAGCGAGGTGGAAGGCACCGGGAGAGGCCGATATCGGGAGTTTGCTCCCACCTTCGAACTGGGCGGGGCACGCGTGGACCCCGAAGGGACGGCCTTCGAAGTCTATGCGCAGCAGGCAGAGTACCTACGGGCGATCGTTTTCGACCAGTACGACGGGCGTGGTTGGACCAACACGGCCGAGCGCGGACCGGTGTGGCATTTGCCGGCACACCAGGGCCTTCCGGTCACGGCGCTGAGCCGGGAACCGGTCGCCCAGAGGATCGTCCCACGGCTCCAGGGCGGGAGCCTGCTCTTTGCCTACGCCGAACCGATCAGCCTGACCCTGCCGAGCGTGGTCGAGCTGGGGACAGCGGTCGAGCGGGCAGGGTTCGGGGACATCGTCTCGCTACGGGCTCGGAGCTCGCTTGGGGAAGGCCAGGCTTACCAAGTGGTGTCGCTGGTTCCTACGGTGGACAAGACGTCGCTACGCGGAGCGGGGCAAGAGTATCCAGCGTGGGTCCGCGAACGCTACCTGCAGCTCCCTGAGAGGCTGCCCGAGCGCGTCCGGGCCTTGGCGGATACGATCCTGTTCGAGGCGGTGCGCGCTTCCGGCCGCCTTCCCCCGGAGGTCCAGGTCACCGAGGTTGCGCACGGTGTCTCCGGGGAACGCGAGGTGCACTTCCGCCTGCCCCAAGGGGCCGAGGTGGTTGCACGTCTCCAGGGGGAGCAACTGGTCGAGATCGCTCCGCCCGGTTCCCTCGTGCGCTCCGGTGTGATCAACCCTTACGACGCTGCAGAAGCCATCCAGGACTATTTGCGCAGCCACTACTTCTACCGGACAGATATCGCTCCCCCGCCGACAGGGGTCGATGCCGTGGACTATTTCCTCTTCGAGAGCCGTGCGGGCTATTGCGACTACTTTGCCACGGCAATGGCCGTGCTGCTGCGGGCCGAAGGGGTTCCCGCCCGCTTGGTGCGCGGATATGCCACGGGCCGGTACGACGGCCAGACCGGAGCCTATGTTGTGCCGCTACGCGCGGCCCACTCCTGGGTCGAGGTCTATTTCCCTGGCTATGAGTGGCAGCGTTTCGAGCCCACGCCGGCGGACTATACCTCGCTTCCCTACAGGCCGGAGCGAGCTGTGGCCACGCCTCCGTCTGCGGCACGGACGCCTGGACCCAGGGTGGAGCGGGAAGAGCGCGACCCATTCGCTGATCTGGAGGAAGTCCAGCTGCCGCAAGGCGGGGCGTACGAACCGGCACCCACAAAGGTGCGCCTGAAGGCGATGGTGCTCGTTCCCACAACCGTTGCCGCCTTGCTGTTGGGTGGGCTCCTGGGGCTGACCGTGTGGAGCGGCCGGGGGTTGCGCGGACTGAGCCCCGTGGCCGCGCTCTACGAGCGGATGTGCCGCTGGGCACAGCTGGCGCGGCTCTACCCGGATGGACAGCCTACCCCGTATGAAACCGCCTGGAAGATCGCCGAAGCGTTGCCGGAGGAGCGAGCGGATGTCGCGCAGATCGTCACCTGGTATGTACAGGAGCGCTTCGGCCAGCGCCGGGCGCATGGTGAGGAGATCGCGCAGGTGAGGCGTGCCTGGTCACGCCTCCGCTGGGCGCTTTGGGGGCATACCCTGCAACGGTTCAGGCACGTGTCCCCTCCCCAACTGGAGGAGGTTCAGGGATGAAGGATACAACTCCGCTGGATGGGAATCTCTTGAAGGACATTCCCTTGCCTCGTCCGCTCAAAGAGATCCTGGTGGAAACGGACCGCAAGGTGGCAAGCGGAGACCTTGGATCGTATACGCCGCTTCCCACCGGGTTCCGGGAGCTCGACGAGATCATCGGCGGCGGCTTTAAACGGGGGGAGCTGATCCTGCTGGGTGGCGCGCAGGGGCTGGGGAAGACGATCTGGGCGCTCCAGGTGGCACGGAACGTTGCCGCCCACACGCCGGCGATCGTGGTGTACCTGTCTTACGAGCACGACGAGGAACACATGATGTGCCGGCTGCTGGCCATGGAAAGCATCGACCCTACCGTGGATGGCCTGCAGCGGGGCCTGCGGCTGCGCGACCTGAACCGCGCCATCATCGCCTACCGCCAGCGCAACCCGAAAGCCGGGTTCTTCGATGTGCTCCGGTCGCTGCCTCAGGCGGCCCCCTGCTTCGACAAGATGCAGCTCTATCTGAACAAGCTGTACCTCCTCAAAGCGAGCCCACAGAAAACCACCCTTCCCGTCGTGCAGGCTATGGTGCAGCACATCCAGCAACAGCACAGCGGGGCGCCGCTCTTGCTGGTGGTCGACTACCTGCAGAAAATCCCCCTGCCGTACCTCACCGAGAACGAAGCGGAAAAGGTCACCATCGTGGTGGAGGGATTGAAGAATATTGCCCTCGCGCACGGCATCTCGGTGCTTTCGATCGTCGCCGCAGACCGGGAAGGGCTAAAGGCCCCCCGGCTGCACCTTCGTCACCTCCGGGGCAGCTCCGCCCTGGACTATGAATGCGACATCGCGATCATCATGAACCAGAAGTGGAAGATCCTCTCCAAGAAGCACATCACCTTCAACATCCAGCAGGCGGAAAAGTGGAAAAGCTGGGTGGTGTTCAGCATCGAGAAGAACCGCTCGGGTCGCGCGGAGATCGATCTGGAGTTCGAACTGCGCGCCGAGTACTTCTGCTTTAACCCCCACGGAGGGATCGTGGAGCAGACGCTGATCGACGAGAAGGTGATTGCGGAGTAACCACCGGGGGCCGGCCCAGATGTGCCGGCCCCAAAGTGCGAACGCGGAAGGGAAAACCTCTTAGGAAGCAGGAATCCCGGCAGCGCTGGTCACCTTCCAGCGCAGGTAGGCTTCGATAAAGTCGTCCAGATCGCCGTCCAGCACGGCCTCGGTGTCGCTCGTTTCATAGCCGGTACGCAGGTCTTTCACCAGGCGATAGGGGTGAAGGACATAGGAACGGATCTGGTTGCCCCAGCCGGCGGAGACGTGTTCCCCCTTCAGACGGGCCCGTTCCTCCTCCTGCTTGCGCTTCTCCAGCTCGTAGAGGCGTGAGCGAAGCACCTTTAAGGCGATTTCCTTGTTCCGCAGCTGGGAACGCTCGTTTTGGCAGGAGACCACAATTCCCGTAGGGAGGTGCGTGATGCGCACCGCGCTGTCGGTCGTGTTCACGCTCTGGCCCCCGTGGCCGGTCGAGCGGAAGACTTCGATCCGTAGGTCCTCCGGATCGATCTCCACCTCGATGGAGTCGTCCAGGGCCGGAATCACCTCCACTAAGGCGAAGGAGGTGTGGCGCCGGTGCGCCGCGTCAAAGGGGGAAAGGCGCACCAGGCGATGCACGCCGGCCTCGGCACGCGCATAGCCATAGGCATACTCCCCGCGGATCTCGATCGTCGCCGTCTTGATCCCGGCCTCCTCTCCGGGGAGGATCTCGAGGATGTCGGTTTCAAAACCCCGGCGCTCAGCCCAGCGCAGGTACATCCGCAGGAGCATCTCGGCCCAGTCCTGGGCCTCCGTGCCGCCCGCTCCGGCGTGGATGGAAAGGAGCGCATCGTGGTCGTCGTACTCGCCGTTCAGCATCAGGCGAAGCTCCGCACGCTCGAGCTCGGCCTCGAGCCGACGCGCCTCCTGCTCCACCTCGGCGATCACGGCGGCATCGTCCTCCTGACGGGCCAGATCGTACAGCGCTTGCAGCTCCTCGACCTGGTGGGAGAGGGTTTGCTGCCGCTCGATCTCCTCGCGCAGGCGGGTCAACCGGCGCATCGTCTCTTGTGCACGGATGGGATCGTCCCAGAATCCCGGTTGCAGCGTGCTCTCTTCCAGGCGCGCGGCCTCTTCCTGCTTGCGGGGCAGGTCAAAGGTGCCTCCCGAGGGCCTCCACACGGATGCGCAAGTCCTGCAAAAGGCTCGCCGTTTCCGTCATCCGATCCTCCTGTATCCCACACTACAAGTTGCGCAGCACGTAGGGGCTGGATTCCTCCAGCATCGCCAGGATGCGTGCGACCACCATCTCCACGGCGATGGTATTGAAACCGCCCTCCGGGATGATCACGTCGGCATAGCGTTTGCTCGGCTCGACGAACTCCAGGTGCATCGGGCGCACGGTCTCCAGGTACTGGCGGATCACCGACTCCATGGTGCGCCCCCGCTCGGCAATGTCGCGCTGGAGGCGACGGATGAAGCGGATGTCGGCGTCGGTGTCCACAAAGATCTTGACGTCCATCATGTCCCGCAACGTCTTGTCCGCAAAGATCAGGATCCCCTCCACCAGGATCACGCGGTGCGGGTAGACCGTGCGTGTCTCCGGACGCCGGGTATGGGTGGTAAAGTCGTAGATCGGCACTTCCGCCGGCCGGCCAGCGCACAACTGACGCAGGTGTTGCACGAGGAGCTCGTTCTCCAATGCGTCGGGATGATCGAAATTCACCCGCGCCCGCTCTTCCAGCGGCAGGTGGGACAAGTCCCGGTAATAGGAATCGTGCTGGATATAGGCGATGCGGTCGCGACCGACGCGTTCCAGGATCGCCTGGGCGACGGTCGTCTTGCCGGAACCGGTACCACCAGCCACCCCAACGATAATCGGCTTCACGCTGCGCCCCCATCATTCCTGTGCTAAATCGTAATTGTACCATAAGGAAAGACGAACGGCAACTTGTCAGGACGTCCTCCCGGTGCTATACTCTCCCGCGCACAGTGAGGTGCTGCGCCCATGTCGATGACGAGAGCGAACCCAAGGAGGAGCGATGAGGAGCGAGGAGCTCATCCGCCTGGAGGAACAGTACGGCGCGCAGAATTACAAGCCGCTGGACGTCGTGATCGCGCGCGCACAAGGGGTGTGGATGTGGGACGTCGAAGGGAACCGCTACCTGGATTTCCTGAGCGCCTATTCGGCGGTGAACCAGGGCCACTGCCACCCACGCATCCTGCGCGCGCTGATCGAGCAGGCCGGCCGGGTCACCCTGACCTCGCGGGCGTTCCGCAACGACCAGCTCCCCTTACTGGAAAAGGAGCTGTGCGAACTTGCCGGCTACGAGATGACCCTCCTGATGAACTCGGGAGCAGAAGCCGTGGAGACGGCGATCAAGGCGGCGCGCAAATGGGGATACACCGTCAAGGGGGTGGCCCGAGACCGGGCAGAGATCCTCGTCTGCGCGGGGAACTTTCATGGGCGCACCACGACCATCGTGGGGTTTTCCACCGAACCTCAGTACCAGGACGGATTTGGTCCGTTCACCCCCGGTTTCCGCATCATCCCCTATGGCGACCCCCAGGCGTTGGAAGCGGCCATCACCCCGAACACGGTCGCCTTCCTGGTGGAGCCGATCCAGGGGGAAGGCGGCGTGATCGTCCCGCCGGCAGGATACCTGAAGGCGGTGCGTGAGATCTGCACGGCACACCACGTGCTTTGGATGGCCGACGAGATCCAGACTGGGCTTGGGCGCACCGGGCGGCTGTTTGCCTGCGATTGGGAAAAAGTCCGCCCAGATGTCCTGATCATCGGCAAGGCGCTTTCCGGCGGCTTCTACCCGGTTTCCGCGGTGCTGGCCTCGCGGGAAGTGCTGGGCGTATTTCGTCCGGGCGACCACGGCTCCACCTTTGGGGGAAACCCGCTTGCGTGTGCCGTGGCGCGGGAGGCGCTGCGGGTGATCATCGAGGAAGACCTTCCGGCTCGGGCCGAGCAACTGGGCCGCTATTTCCTGGGACGGCTTTCGCGCATCGAAAGCGAGCACATCCGGGAGGTACGCGGCCGGGGTCTCCTGGTCGGGGTAGAACTGAAGCCGGAGGCCGGCGGCGCCCGCCGCTTCTGCGAGATGCTCCTGGAAAAGGGTCTCCTTTGCAAGGAAACCCACCAACATGTGATCCGCTTTGCGCCTCCGCTCGTGATCAGCCAAGGAGAACTCGACTGGGCTTTGGAGCGGATCGAAGGCGTGCTCAGCCGGGCGTAACAGTACCGAAAGGGGAAGCAGATGGGCCTCATCCGCATCGGTACCGCCGGATGGTCCATCCCGAAGGCGTATGCGGAAGCGTTCCCGGGCGAGGGGACACACCTGGAGCGCTATGCCCGGCGCCTGAACGCGACCGAGATCAACTCGTCTTTCTACCGCTCCCACCGGCCGGAAACCTACGCCCGGTGGGCAGAAGCCGTCCCTCCTGACTTTGCGTTCTCGGTCAAAGTGCCCCGAGAGATCACCCACCGGGCACGGCTCCGGGGATTCGAGGAAGCGCTGGCCGGTTTCCTCTACGAGGCATCGGCCTTGGGAGAGAAACTCGGGCCGCTCCTGGTCCAGCTTCCACCGAGCCTGGCCTTTGAGCCCGAGGTGGCAGCTGCCTTTTTTGCCTGGTTTCGAGCGCGCTTCGACAGGGGCATCGCCTGCGAGCCACGCCATCGGAGCTGGTTTTCTCCCGAAGCGGATGAGACGCTTTGGCGTTTCCGGGTGGCGCGGGTGGCGGCGGATCCGGCCCCCGAGGGTTGCTCGAGCGAGCCCGGAGGATGGCCTGGCCTGGTGTACTTCCGGCTGCACGGTTCACCCCAGATCTATCGCTCCGCCTATGAACCCGCCTTCCTGGAGGAGCTGGCCGGCCGGCTGCACGCGGCATCGTCCGCCGGTGCTGAAGTCTGGTGCATCTTCGACAACACGGCCTCGGGAGCAGCCCTCGGCAACGCGGTGTTCCTACGGGAGCGTTGCTGACACAGGATCAGCGCACTTCTTGACCCGTTCCCACGCAGGGGAAAAAGAAGCGGCAGGGGCATCTCCTTACGCCCCTGCCGCGGATTTCGCGAGAGTTAGCGGACCAGTTCGGTCAACCCGAGCTCGGCGAGTTTTTCCGGCGTGGGGATGCCGTTCTTGTCCCAGCCGCGCTGCTCATAGTACATATCGAGCAGCTGCTGCACTGCCTCGAAGGGCGTAAGCTGCCCCTTGGTCGGCCCCCCCGTGGAGGGGTGTTTATAGAAACGCGGGGCGGGATAGTCCCAGGTGCGGCCAAAGCCCTCGACCTCGCGGATCCAGTACATACGGGTCAGGTTCCAGGTTCGCTCCGAGATCTTCAGGAGGTCTTCCCAGGAGCGTTCGATCCCGGTAACCGCGGCCATCATCGGCGCATACTGGGTCACGTCGATGCCCAGTTCGACCCACTGCAACCGGCAGGCGCCCATCGAATCGAAGAGTGGCCGGATGTGCTGCAGGAGGATCACCCGGGCGACTTTCTCTGGAGCCACCCGGTCCCGGCCAACCTGCAGGTCGTACGTGATCGCCCAGGCGCGGTTGTGGTGGGCGCCGACGTCCGCGGTCATGTAGGCGAGCAGCATGGCCGTGGCGTTGTGGGTCTCGTAGCCGCTCTGCTCCATCCCCTTGACCTGCACCGCGAACTCCTCGCTCCCCTGGCCGATCCGCTGGGAGGCGACCTTCACTCCCTCGGCGAGCAGGTTACCGAGCCCCTCACGGCGGGCGATCTTTTCCAGAAGAGCGAAGGCCGCCTGCGCGTTTCCGAAGCGCAGGTCCAGGCCACCGGTATCCTCCGGGGTGAGCAGGCCGCGCTCGTAGCACTCCATGGCGAAAGCAACGGCGTTGCCCGCGGAGATGCTGTCGATGCCGAGCTCGTCGCACAGGTAGTTCCCGTAGGCGACGTCCTCGATGTCCCCCAGGGCGCAGTTGGAGCCCACGAGGGCGATCGTCTCGTACTCCGGTCCCTCGACAAAGACGCCGTGCTTCTTCGTGTAGGAGTACTTGCCGCAGGGGGAAGGGCAAGCGAAGCACCCCTTGTCGGTGATCACGATGCGCTCGCGCATGACCTGGCCGTAGAGGTTCGGGCCCTGCTCAAAGGACCCTTGCTGGAAGTTGCGCGTCGGGAGCGCACCGACTTCGTCACACCAGGAGGTGACGATCGTGGTGCCATACCGCTGCCAGGGGCCGAGACCTTCGGCTTCCTTGCAGGCGCGGAACATCGCATGAGCCAGTTCCCAGAAGCGCTCGGGGTCGGCCACCGGGATCGTCTTGCTACCCCGCACCGCCACCGCCTTGACCTTCTTGGCCCCCATCACGGCGCCCACGCCCCCGCGACCGGCCTGGCGGCCAAAGTCGTGGGTGATGCAGGCATACTTGACCAGGTTCTCTCCCCCCGGGCCAATGGTCGCGATCTGGAACTCCTCGCCCAGTCGCTTTTTCAGGATTTCTTCGGTGGTGATGGAGCCTTTGCCCCAGAGGTCGGAGGCGTCCCGCAGCTCCACCCGGTCGTCATCGATGAAGAGGTAGACCGGCTTGGGCGAGATGCCCTCGAAGATGATCGCATCGTAGCCGGCGTACTTGATCTCCGCCGTCAGGTGGCCTCCGACGCTCGCGCCGGCATACCCTCCGGTCAGCGGCGACTTGCAGGCCCAATCCATCTTCCCTGCGCCCGGGACGAGCAGCCCGGAGAGCGGCCCGGTCGAGGCAACGAGTTTGTTTTCCGGCCCCAGTGGATCAGCCCCCTTAGGGACCTCCGTCCAGAGGTAGTAGATGCCCAGGCCTCGGCCGCCGAGGAAATCGCGAGCCACCTTCTCGTCCAGCGGCTCTTTTCGGATTTCACTTGTGGTCAGGTTCACCCGCAGGATCGTACCGGCATATCCGTTCATGGTCGCTCCTCCGTCTGATTCGTCCCTATTCTGCGATGGACAGGACATTCATCCCGCAGAAGTTGACGCACTCGCCGCACAGGTCGCACTCGAACGGCTGATCGCGTCCCGGGATCTTGAAGATCACGTGCTCCGGGCAGGCGTCGATGCAGGCGTCGCAGGCGATGCAGAGCTCGGGATCGATGTAGTAGGCCCCCTTGTCATTCTGCGGGATCGCATCCACGGGGCAGACCTTGGCGCACTCGCCACATTGGGTGCAGACCCGTACTTCGTACTTCCCCGGGCTGGGGAAATGGGGAACGATGGCCAGGGCCGCCTTGCGGATGTTGTTCTCGCGGAAGTGGCTGAAGGCGCACGCAAGCAGGCAGGCCTTGCATCCGCTGCATTTGGAACTGTCGGCGTAGAGTCGCATGGTGCTCCTCCTGTGGGTGTGCGGGCATTGCCCATCCTCAGGGAACCAGGGGTAACAAGAAAGGCCGCCGGCCCCCGGAGAGGGGGCACCTCCGAAAACCGGCTGGCCCCAAGCTGCGACGTCTGGTCATCCGTGACCCCTTTGTCGCGTGACCCCATCGACGGCCAAGACTTTAGCATAAGAAAATCCGTTTGTCAAACCCTCTTGACTTTGGTCTGCCCGTGCGCTATAATGTGAACGATCACGAGACCGATCACATCGGTCCAATGCGAGGCCAGGGATGCATTCTCGGCCCACCATCCGTGATGTTGCCGAGCGGGCGGGGGTTTCTCGCCAGACGGTTTCCCGGGTGATCAACGGCAAACCGGAAGTCAGCCCCCAGACGCGGCTCCGTGTACTCGGGGTAATTGAAGAGCTCGGGTACCGGCCCAGCGCGGTAGCGCGCAGCATGGTGACAGGGCGCACCTGCCTGCTCGGCTGCATTTCCCCCAACCTGGTGGACTATACCTTCGCGTGCATGATCGAGAACGCTCAGGCGGAAGCGCGGCGCCTGGGCTATTTCGTGCTTACCGGGAGCGCGCCCGCGGTCGCCGACGTGGAGCCGCTCCTGGAAGAGATGCTAAACCGCCACATCGATGGGCTGCTGGTCATGAACCCGCACGCCGATGAGCGCTATCGTTTCGTCCTTCCCCTCGTGAAACGCGGCCTGCCCATCGCTTACCTGAACGACCGACCCCGGGAGGAGCCTGTTTCCTCCGTGCGTTGCGACGACGTAGACGGCGGCTATCAGGCGACCCGCTACCTGATCGGGCTCGGGCACCGCGCGATCGCTACCATCCACGGTCCGACGCGCGAAACCTGTACGACCGATCGCCTACTGGGCTACCGGCAGGCGCTTGCGGAGGCCGGCCTAAAGGTCGATCCGGCGCTTGTGGTAGAAGGTGACTGGTCCCCCGAATCCGGCCATCGGGCGGTCCAGCGCCTGCTTGCTTCCCAACGGCCTTTTACCGCCATCTTTGCCCAAAACGACCGTATGGCGATCGGGGCGATCCGCGCCCTGCAGGATGCCGGGCTTGGGGTTCCGGAGGACGTCTCCGTGATCGGGTTCGATGACATCCCGCTGGCTGCCTATTGCCATCCACCCCTAACCACCCTCTACCAGCCCATGGAGGAGTGCGGACGACGCGCCGTCCGCCTGCTCGTGGAGACGATTGGGAACCCACACCGGTCTCCGGAGCAGGTACTGCTCAGGGCGCGTTTGGTGGAGCGGGGCTCGTGCGCTCCACCACCCCCTGAAAGGAGGTGATGTGCAGGGAACGAAATCGGCTCATCCTTTGCCCCGGCAGAGCGATGGTGCCTGCCGCAAGCGAGGAGGAATGCGATGAACGCCCGAAAGTTCGCTCTCTTGGCCTGCATCGGCGTGCTGCTGCCGCTGATCCTGTTGGCCTGCGGCCCGACACCGACCGCGGCCCCCGGTGGCGCCACCCCCGCAGCGCCGACCGGCCGGCTGTGTGAGGGGGTAAAGATCGTCTTCTTCCCCGGCGGCCCGCCCGGCTGACCGTTCGCCACCGTGGTATACAACGGCGCGGTCGCTGCCGCTTCAGACCTCGGTGCGAACGTAGAGTACGTCTTCTCGGACTGGGATCCAGAAAAGATGGTCCGCCAGTGCAAGGAGGCCATCGCCACCAACCCGGACGGGATCGCGATCATGGGCCACCCCGGTGACGAAGCCCTCTCTGCCTGTGTCGATGAGGCCGAGAGCAAGGGGATCATCGTCACCAGCCAGAACACCACCCTGCCGAAACTGGAAGCCAAGTACAAGTCGAAGGGCTTTGGCTATGTGGGACAGGAGCTCTACCAGTCGGGTTACCTGCTGGGCCAGGAGGCCGTCAAGCGAGGGAACCTGAAGCCCGGCGACCGGGCGATGGTGTGGGGCCTTCTGTCTCAGCCCACGCGGGGCCTGCGCACCCAGGGAGTCATTGATGCCCTGAAGGAGGCCGGCCTGGTGGTCGACTATATCGAGATCGACCCGGCCACCAACGCGGACCCGACGAACGGTACTCCCGTCTTCACCGGGTACGTATCGGCCCATCCGGATGTCAAGGTCGTCTGCACGGATCACGGCGGGCTGACCTCTACCATGGAGACCTACCTCAAGGCGGCCGGCAAGGGGCCCGATGACATCTACGCCATCGGCTTCGACCTGTCCTCGGCCACCCTGGCGGCTATCCGCGGCGGCTGGACGGACCTTGTGCTCGACCAGCAGCCGTGGCTGCAGGGCTACCTGCCGATCGTGCAGATCTGCCTGACCAAGAAGTACGGCTTCTCCGGGTTGCACATCGACACTGGCTCCGGCTTTGCCGATAAGAGCAACATCGAGATGCTCGCGCCGCTCGTGGAGAAGCAGATCCGCTGAGCCGGATCCGTCCGGGAGTCCACCGGGCGGCTCATAGGACGCCGGGGCAAACGGCGCCAGGCCCGCCGGCGAGCCCGGCCCGTTGCCGCGGAGGCACCTGGCGTCGTTTGCCCCCATTTACGGGGAGCCATCTTCAGCTCCCCAGCCGTCGACGTGGCTCGTCGGCGAGGGCGGGCCACAAGGGGGTTCAGTGGTATGGAATACCTACTCGAAATGCGGAATATCTCCAAGAGGTTCGGAGAGGTTCAAGCGCTCCGGAACGTGAACTTTTGCGTTCGCTACAACGAGGTCGTCGGCCTGCTCGGCGACAACGGGGCCGGGAAATCGACCCTGATCAAGATCGTCACCGGCTACCACCAGCCCGATAGCGGCGAGATCTATTTCAACGGCCGCAAGATCGAACGGCTTTCGGTCTCGGAAGCACGCCGATTGGGAATCGAAACGGTCTATCAGGAACGTGCTCTGGCCAACCTGCAGAGCCTCTGGCGCAACATCTTCATGGGACGCGAACTCACCACGATGCTGGGCTTCCTGGATGTCGCCAAGATGCGCCGCGAAACCGAAAAGCTGATGGTCGGCTCCATGGGCTTTACCTCGGCGGCCGTGGTTCCCGATTCCGTGGTGGGGACATTTTCGGGGGGCGAAAAGCAGGGCGTGGCGATCGTACGCGCCCTTTACTTCGAGGCCGAACTGATCATCCTGGACGAGCCCACCATGGGCCTTTCGCTTTCGGAAACCCGCAAACTCCTGGATTTTGTCCGGGGCATCAAAGAGGCCGGCAAGTCGTGCATCTTTATCGACCACAATGTCTTCCACGTCTACTCGGTCGCAGACCGGGTGGTCGTTCTGGACCGCGGCGCTGTCGCAGGCGAGTTCTTGACAAAGGATATCACCCTGGAGCAGCTGATGGACATGATGTACCGGGTCGCTCAGACGGGCAGGCTTTCCGAGAACAACACCGAATGCCTCCCTGCTGCTCCGATAGGTACGGAAACACCGTAAGGAGCCACTGATGACAATGGACAAGCGAAACCCCGCCGCCACGGGAGCGAACGCCCATGCGGAAGCGCCGGCCGCCCTCGCCCGCCGCGTTGCGCCGCAAGCTGGGGGGGTCCCGCGCTGGATACGACGGAACGCCCTTCAGATCGGCATCACCTGTGTCTTGCTGCTCCTTTGGGGGCTGTTCCTCGTGCGCGCGCCGGCTACCTTCTTCAGCAAGAACATCTACGCCGCCTTGATGTCTACGGTGCCCTTCTTTGCCATCATGGCGCTCCCCCTGACGATGGTGGTCATCGCCGGCGAGATGGACCTCTCGTTTCCTTCCATCATGGGGTTCGGCATGGTCGTTTTCGTGCACGTGTTGGAGGCCACGAAGAGCCCAGGCCTAGCGTTCCTGACCTGCCTGCTCTCCGGCTTTCTGGCAGGCCTCCTGAACGGCACGATCGTCGTGCGATTGGGGCTCCCCTCCCTGGTCGCCACCATCGGTACCCAGTTCTTCTGGCGCGGCGTCGTGGACGTGATCACCCAGGGACAGCCGGCCTCCCTTGTGTCGGTGAAACCCACCTTGCTCCAGCGACTGCTTGTCGGGCGTGTGGGCGGGTACGTTCCGGCTCAGGTGCTGTGGATGATCTTTGTGGCGGTCGTGGTGTGGGTCTTCCTGAACCGCCACCGCTTCGGCGCTCACGTCTACCTGATCGGAGATAACCGCGAGAGCGCCCGACTGATGGGTGTCAACGTCGACCGCGTCCGCATGCTCGTCTTTGCCGTCGTAGGCCTGGCGGCAGCGTTCGCTGGTGTGCTGGCAAGCCTCGAGGTCTCCTACTTCTGGGTGACCCTGGGCGAGGGATACTTGATGCGCACTCTGGCTTCCGTTTTCCTCGGCGGTACTTCCGTCTTCGGCGGCCAGGGAACGATCTACGGCACCTTCATCGGTTGCTTTATCATCGCGATCATCGAGCCCGGCCTGGTGGCCATGGGGTTGACCGGCTTCTGGACCAAGCTGATCTATGGCTTCATCATTACCGCCTCCGTCGCCATGCACGCCGTGCTGAGCCGCCGTCTCGCCCGGTAACACGCAGGCCCATGGGCCGGCACGCAGGAGGCCCACGGTGAAACACCGCGAACGGGTCTGGCTCGCCCTCCATCACGAGGAACCGGACCGTTGCCCGATGCAAATCAGCTTCACCCCGGAGTTCGCCGCCCGCTTGCGGGAGCAATTGGGCATCCGCGACGAGGAACTGTATAACCCCCACGGTGGCGGAAACACCTACATCCTGGAGCGCATGCTCGACGAGGACATGCTCCTCACCTCCGTCGGTTGGGCCAACTCCTATTACGCGACCGAGCGGTACAGCCAGGACGGCATTTCCTATACCGACGAATGGGGGGTGGGGTGGCGGAACGTTCCCTACCGGACGCGCTTCGGGATCGGCCACTACACCGAGATGGTCCACCACCCGCTTTCTGACGACGCCGCGATCGCCTCCTACCGTCCGCCGGATCCCAACCGGCCGGAGCTCTACGAAGAGGCCGCGCGTGTCGTGCGGGAGTTCAAGGACGAGTATTGGATCGTTGGGGTCACCGTGACGACGATCTTCGAGACGGCCTGGGCCCTGCGCGGCTATGAACGGCTACTGATGGACCTGGTGGAGGACCCGGATCGGGCCGAGTACATTCTCGATATCCCGTTCCGTTTCCACCTCACTGCTGCGCAAAGGCTGGTCGAACTCGGGGTGGATATGATCTGGATCGGGGACGACGTGGGGGCCCAAGACCGGATGCTCATCTCACCGCGGATGTGGCGCCGCTTCCTCAAGCCGCGTATGGCCACCTTCATCGCTACCCTGAAAGCGATCCGGCCGGAGCTCCAGGTCGCCTACCACTCCGACGGCTACATCTACCCGATCATCCCCGACCTCATCGAGATCGGGCTGGACGTGCTGAACCCGGTGCAACCACGCTGCATGGACCCGGAGCAGTTGAAGAAGGAGTTCGGGGCCCATCTTTCGTTCTGGGGCTCGCTGGACGAACAGCATACCTTGCCCTTCGGTACCCCGGAAGAGGTAGAGGCCGAGGTACTTGCCCGCCTGAAGACGCTTGGCAAAGGCGGGGGCCTCATCCTGGGGCCCACCCATCACGTGCAGCTGGACACGCCTCTGGAGAACTTCTGGGCCATGGTACACACGATCACCCGCACGCCCTACCGTTCCCTTAGCTAGCCCGTCGCCGCATCCCGAGTGGCGGTCTGGCCCGGGAGATCGCAAGGACCGTGGAACACCAAAAACACCGGTTTGCCCGGAGGAGGCATTGGCTTTCCAGACGACCTTGACCCCCCGAGAACGTGTGCGCCGAGCGCTGGCGCGGGAACCCGTCGATCGGCTGCCGACTCAGGTGAACGTCACCGCGGCCTTGGGCCAGCGGCTGTGCAATGCCTGGGGCATTCCTCCAGAGGCCCTCGCTGCCCGGCTGGACAACCACCTCTTGAGGTTGGAACTCACGTTTCCCAGCCGGAAAAGCCCGGACGGCCGCGTCGTCTACGACTGGTGGGGAGTGGGCTGGAGCACGGAGACCGAGGGCTATTGGCCTGTATACTCGCCCCTGGCGGAATCGAAGGACCTCGACCGATACCCCTGGCCCGATCCCAACGATCCGCATTTGCTGGACGAGGCCGCACGCGCACTAGCCTCGGACGCGGGGGAGCATTTCTCCTTGCCCAATTTCGGCTTCTGTCTCTTCGAGCGCGCCTGGGCGTTGCGCGGCTTCGAGCGTTTCCTTCTGGACCTCGTGGACGATCCGGCGTTTGCGGAGGAACTGCTGGAGCGGATCGCCGAAATCCAACTGGTGCTGGCGCGCCGCTTCTTAGCCTTGGGGGTAGATGGGGGCTACTTCGGGGACGATTACGGAGGGCAAAACGGCCCGCTCTTTTCGCCGCGCCTCTGGAGGAAACTGATCCAGCCCCGACTGGCCCGCCTGTTTGCGGTCTTTCGTGAGGCTGGCCGGCCGGTCATCCTGCATTCGGATGGCGACATCGCCCCGATTCTGCCCGACCTCGTGGAGATCGGCCTTTCAGCGCTGAACCCCGTCCAGCCCGAGGTGCTTGACCATGTCTGGCTCCAGGAGACCTTTGGGCACAGGCTGGCTTTCTATGGGGGCATCTCGAGCCAAAGCGTCCTCCCCCAGGGGACTCCGGACCAGGTGCGGGCTGCCGTCTACGCCTGCCGAACCAGCCTCGCCCCCGAGGGGACCGGACTGATCCTGGCGCCTTCCCATCGGCTGACCAGCGATGTCCCCGTAGCGAATGTGGAAGCGTTACTCGCCGCTTTCCGCGAAGGAGCTGAGATATGACCGCTGGCGCTGCCCGAAGAAAACGGGTCACCGAGGCCTTCGAGGCTGCGTATGGAGATCGGCCGACCCTTTGGGTCCGCGCTCCGGGCCGCGTGGACCTCATGGGAAGCCACACGGACTATAACCAGGGGTTCGTGCTCACCCTCCCGATCCGCCGGGACACCTGGATCGCTGCGCGGCCGCGGCCGGACCAGATCGTGCGCATCCGCTCGCTCAACCTGGGGGGAGAAAGTTGCTTCGAGCTGCATACGATCGAACGAGACGAAGAGCACCGCTGGGCGAACTACGTGCGCGGTGTCGCTTTCGTCCTTCAGCGGGAAGGGCTTCCCCTGGTGGGGTTCGACGGACTCGTCCATAGCACCGTCCCTCTGAGCAGCGGACTGTCCTCTTCGGCCGCGTTGGAAGTGGCCACCGCGGTTCTGTTCCGAGCGCTCGGGGGCTGGGAAATCGAACCGCTTCGCCTTGCCCTCCTCTGCCAGCGGGCGGAGAACGAGTTCGTGGGGATGAACTGCGGCATCCTGGACCAGTATACCTCCCTCCTGGGGCAGGAGGGGTACGCCCTGCTGCTCGATTGCCGGGCGTTGACCCACCGCCCAATCCCGCTGCCCCAGGAACTGAGCGTGGTCATCTGCGACACCCGCGCCCGAAGGGAGCTCACTGGCTCCGAGTACGGACAGCGGCGGGCGCAGTGCGAGGAAGGGGTACGCATCCTTTCCGGTTTTCTTCCCGGCGTGAGGGCCCTGCGGGATGTCTCGCGCGAGCAGTTCCTGCGGTATGAAGCGCAGCTTCCCCCCGTGGTCGCCCGCCGCTGTCGGTTTGTGATCGAGGAGAACGAGCGCGTGCTCCGGCTCGCCGAGGCGCTCGGGACTCACGACCGGGGGCAGATCCGAGAGCTGATGGTCGCTTCCTACCAGGGAGCACGGGACCTTTACGAGATCGGCTCGCCCGAGATGGCCGCGATGATCGAGGCGATGGAAAGCGCTCCGGGCGTCGTGGGAGCACGGCAGGCCGGGGCTGGTTTCGGCGGGTGCATGGTCGCGCTCGTGGAGCCAGCCCAGGTACCCGCGTTCGCGGAAGCGGTGCGCCGGCAATACCGCGCGATCACCGGAATCGAACCCGAGATCTACCCCGAGGGGGCAGGGGCCGGTGCCGGCCTACTGGCCGAATCGGCTGAGGAGGAAAGGGCATGAAGCCACGCGAGCGTGTCTTGTTGGCGCTGAACCACCGCGAACCGGACCGGGTCCCCATCGACCTGGGCGGGACCATCTGTTCGTCCATCCATCGCCAGGCTTACGTGGCACTCAAAGAGCACCTGGGCATGGAAGTCGAGCCCCTACGGCTGGTCGACTATGTGCAGCAACTTCCCTACCTGGACGAGGCGCTGCTGGAGCGACTGGCGGTGGACTTTCGCATGGTCCAGCTCCCCGCGGCAACCGCACCCCAAGTGGAGATCTTCCAGGAGGGCGACTACGAGGCGTTTTACGACCGCTGGGGATCCAAGCTCCGCCGGCCCAAGAGAGGGGGATTGTACTTCGACTGGGTCGAATTCCCGATCCGCGAGCCCACGCCAGAGGCACTAGAGGCTTACCGGTGGCCGGATCTCGATCCGCCGGAGCAGCTCGCGGAGCTACGCCGCCAGGCGGAGTACCTTTACCATCACACCGACTATGCCCTAGTCGGGAGCGCCATCATCGGTGGGGGCATCTTCGAGCAGCCGGCCCGCATGATGGGGCTGGAGAACTTTTTCATGGCCCTGGTCACCGAACCCCGGTTTGCCGACCGGCTGATGGAACAGATCACGGACCTGTATATCGAGTCGTGCGACCGCTACCTGGACCAGGTAGGGGAATTCCTTCAGGTGTTCACCTATTGGGACGACCTGTGCGGCCAGGACGGATGGCTGATCTCTCCGGAGCTGTACCGCAAGATGATCAAGCCGAAACAGCGTCGGCTGCTGGAAGCCATCCGGAAAAAGACGCAGGCTAAGGTCTATTTCCACTCCTGCGGTGCGGTGTACGACCTTGTCCCGGATCTGATTGAGCTGGGGTTCGATATCCTGAACCCGGTCCAGGTGTCGGCACGGGGCATGGACACGCGGCGCCTGAAGCAAGAATACGGCCAAGACATCGTCTTTTGGGGCGGAGGCGTGGACACACAACACATCCTGCCGTTCGGCACCCCGCAACAGGTCCGCGACGAGGTGCGGCGGCGCATCGAGGACCTGGCCCCCGGCGGCGGTTTCATCTTTGCCGCCGTCCATAACATCCAGGCCGGAGTCCCTCCGGAGAACATCGTCGCAGCCTTCGAGGCAGCTCTCGAATACGGCAGGTACTGAGGCCTAGTCCCCTACGATTGCGCCCGCGCCTCGAGGGCATCGGGCCGCAGGACCACCACCCTTCCCCGCTCCACGCGGACGATCCCTTCCTCCTGCCAGGTGCGGAGCACCCGCCCGACCATCTCCCGGACCGTCCCCAGCTGGGCAGCGATCTCCTCGTGCGTCCACCGCCGGCCGGGCGTGGCGTGTGCCTCGGTAAGCAGGAAGCGGGCCAGCCGGCCGCTCACTGTGCGGAAGGAAAGATCCTCGACCAGATCGACCAGTCGTCGCAGTTTCCCAGCAAAGTCCGCCAGTACGTTGATAGCCATCTGGGGGATCTCGCGGAGCAACCGCAAGAAGTCGCTGCAGGCAAGGGAGTACGCCACAACTTCGGTCAACGCCTCCGCGCTCGCCGGATTCGGCCCACCATCCAGCGCTGGGACCAAGTTCAGCCCTTCCCCGGGCCCAAGCAATGCAAGCACCTGGAGCCGTCCCTCCGGGGAGAGCTTGCTCACCCGCACGCGGCCCCGGGCGATCCAGTAGACGGCCTCGCACGCCTCTCCTTCCCGCAGGAGAAAAACACCGCGCACGAACTGCTGACGGCGGGCCATCCGCGTGACTCGCGCCAAGTCGCGTTCCTCCAGGCCGCGAAACGGGGGGAATTGGGACAATGGAGGAAGGCACTCAGGCATACATTCCCTCCGCAAGCGCCTGCCGCGCCAGCCTCTCCAGGCGTTCCCGCCTTTCCTGCCACAGCGGATCTTGGGTCTCCAGGAGCACCGGGGCGCGAGAACCGGTTCCCAGTCGTACACGCAACGGTTCGGCACTTTCGGGTATCGTCACTTCGGCTTCGACCCCCATTTCCCCTACGCGAAAGCCCAGCAAGAAGAGCTCGTCTTCCCGCCACAAAGCCCGCTGGAATTCGATCAGAAAGGGCAGCCTTTTCCTGCGGGCCAGCCGACGCTGCGCGCGCGGCGATACCACCAGCCTCTGATCGAAGAGCGCCGTCACCCGGGCCTCCACCCGCGCCGCCACCTGCTCGATGGTACCGGTGCCATCCACCGGCTGGATCGCCTCCTGTGGCTGCATGCGCTTGATCGCACGGTGATAATTCAGGCGAACCTGTTCCAGCGCCTCCCTCCGCTCGAAGAGTTCCTGCCGTTCCCCCTGCCGGTTTCCGATCCGTTCGAGACAGGTCGACACCGGCACGCGGAGAAAAACGGTCAGGTCCGGGAACAAGGCCAGGCGGTTGATTTGGTATACCCACGAGAAGGGCGGGTCGAGCGTCTGGTAGGCGAGGGAGGAGAGATAGTAGCGGTCGCACACCACCCAGGTGCCTTCACGAAGGCGAGTCAGAACCCCTTCCGGGCCGTAGAGGTGATCCAGGCGGTCGGCGGCAAAGAGGAGCGCCAGCGCCCGCAGGTCCGTGGCGATCTCCCCTTGGAGCACCTTTCGGATCAAACGACCGGCCGGCCGGTCCGTGGGTTCGGCCGTCACCCAGACCGGAACCCGGCGCGCCAGCCATTCCCCCACTCGGCGCGTCTGCGTCGTGGTACCGGCACCGTCCAGCCCCTCGATCACGATCAGCCTGCCAGGTCCGGGGTTCGGACGCACGATCACCTCCACGGGCCCGAGGTGCCCCCAAGCCTTACCCTGAAAGAGGCTCGGCCAGCGCTTCTTCGGCCGCCCGGAGTACCTCTCCCCGGTGCACCAGTTCGGTCAATACCTCGATATCCGGCTGGAGGAATCGATCCCGTTCCAGGAAAGGCACGTGGGAGCGAATCAGCCGGTACACGGCAGCGGTCCCCCGGCCCAGGGCGGGCGGCCCCTGCTCCGGGCCCAACAGGTCCACCGCCTGGGCAGCGCACAGGAGCTCGATGGCAACCACGTACTCTACGTTCCGAACCACCCGGCGGGCGTGCAGGGCCGCGTTGGCGCTCATGCTGACATGGTCCTCCTGATCCTCGCAGGTCGGGATGGAATCGACGCTATCCGGGTGGGCCAGGGTCTTGTTCTCGGACACAAGGGCTGCCGCAATGTACTGAGGGATCATCAATCCCGTGTTCAGCCCGCTTTCCCGGACCAGCATCGGAGGAAGCCCATCGCTCAGCTGCCGCGTGAGGAGCCGGAAGATGCGTCGCTCGGCGATGCTGCCTACCTCGGCGATCGCAATCGCCAAAATATCCGCAGCCAGGGCAACCGGCTCCCCGTGGAAGTTGCCGCCCGAAAGGGCCTTGTTCTCCCGCTCCAGCTCGGGGAAGAGGAGCGGGTTGTCCGTCACCGCGTTCAGCTCCCGCTCCAACACCTGGCTCACGAACTTCAGGACGTCGGCTACCGCGCCCAGCACCTGCGGGGCACAACGGAGGGAATAGGCGTCCTGCACCCGGAGAGCCGAGCCAACCAGGCGGCTTCCCTCGAGCAGCCGCCGCACCCGCGCGGCACAAGCTACCTGCCCAGGCTGGTTGCGCAGATGGTGGATTCGGTCGTCGTAGGCATCGGCCGCCGCCCGCAACGCCTCCAGAGAAAGGGCCAGCGCGATCTCGGACTGGAGCAGCAGCTGCTGCGCGTCGCAGAGCGCCAGCGCGGCGATCGCGGTGGAAACCGCGGTGCCGTTGTTCAATGCCAGACCTTCCTTGGCCCCCAAGACCACGCGCGAGAGGCCGGCCCGTCGCATGGCTTCCGCGCCGCTCACGCGCTCGCCGCGGTAGATGGCTTCACCGCTAGGTTCCTCCGAACCCTCCGGATCCCGCGCGAGCACCAGCACCAGGTGCGAAAGGGGCGCCAGGTCCCCGCTCGCGCCCAGCGAACCCATCGCCGGAATCACCGGGTGCACTCCCCGGTTCAGCATCTCGAGAAGCGTCTCCAACGTTTCCAGCCGGATCCCGGAGTATCCCCGGGCCAGGGTGTTGGCACGGATGAGCATCGCCGCCCGCACCACTTCCTCCGGCAGCGGATCGCCGACCCCACAGGCGTGGCTCACGATCAGGTTGTAGGACAGGCGATCGGCATGGTCCGCCGGGACCGACACGTTGGCCAGAGAGCCAAACCCGGTGTTCAGCCCGTACACCAACGGTTCCCCACGGCCGGCCACTTCGTCTACCCAGGCGCGACAGCGCCGGACTGCCCGCCGTGCCCCCTCCGCGAGGGCCACCGGGCGGCCGAAACGCGAGACCGCAACCAAGTCCTCCAACGTCAGGTGCTCGCCGTCGAGCAGAAGCGGGGCTTCGGAACGCTCCAGAGCCAAATTCGTACCTCCTCGTAGCGGATCGGCCCGCAGGAAAAGGCCTGGAACTATTCTACTATACCTGACGGGTGGCCGCAAACCGGGCACCCCGGGTACAGCCTGAAATCCCGGGGCTCAGCCCGGTTTGACAGGGAGCGGAATCGGCTACATCATGGCGGAGAAATGCCTGGGCTAGCTGGCTCGGCAAGGAGGTAAAGCATGGCGCGAACCTTCCGTTTGCTGGCCGTTCTCGGGCTGCTCTTCCTGCCCCTGGCCTGCGGCTCCGCACCAACCCTATCCTACACCGTCGGGCCGTGCCAGGAAAGCGCCTGGTCGCCGAGCATGCAGAACCGTGTGGAGGTCTTCGCACGCGGTTCGGACCTCTACCTTGAGCAGGACGTGGCCTATGTGTGTTGCGCCCGAATCGCGCTGCGCCTGGAATCTGAGGGCAACTTGCTGAAGGTCATCGAGACCAACGAGGGAGAGGTCTGCCGCTGTATGTGCGCCTACCATGTGAGCGCTCGGGTGAGCGGCCTTGCCCGGGGAAGATACCGGGTGCAGGTATGGGGCATCCAGTACCAAGACATCCACCCGCTCGAACTGTTGGGAGAAGAGACCGTCGATCTCTAGCCTGGCTTGACAGGAGCCCCTCGTCCGTGTATCGTTCCCGGCGCGAAAACATTGCCCCGAAAGGAGGCACATGGCCAGACGTGTCGCCTTCCCGCCGTTGGGCGTCCTGAGCCTGGTGGCAGAAAAGTATCTCCAGGTCCTCGGGACAGAAGTGGTTTCCACTCCCCCGGTGTCCCGGCGCACCCTGGACATCGGAATCCAGCACACGCCCGAGATGCTCTGCATCCCGTGCAAGCTTCTGTTCGGGAGCTACCTCGAGGCTGCGGAACGCGGTGCGACCGAGCTGGTGATGCTCGGGGGTGCCGGCACCTGCCGCCTGGGCTACTCGGCGCTTCAACACGCCCGACAGCTGCGGGCACTTGGGTTCGACGTCCGGGTCCACACCCTGGACCTCTACCACGTGCACCGGGATCTGCTCCGACTGACGCGTGCCTTCAGCGGGGGCCGGCCACTGCGCGAGCTGTTGACGCCTATCCGGTTCCTGTTGGGCCTGCTGGAACTGACCGACGCCATCGAAACGGAGACCCTCCGGCTGCGGCCCCGGGAATGTGTGCCCGGGGCGACGGATGCTGCCCGTGTCAGGGCGCTTGAGCAAGTCGCCCGGTTGCAGAACTACAGGGAATTGAAGGCGGAACAGGATGCGATCCTCGATCTCCTGCGCCGGGTAGAACACGAACCGGACCGACCGGTGCTCCGGATCGGGCTGGTTGGAGATGTCTATACGATCCTCACCCCGTTCCTCAACCACAACCTGGAGCGGGAACTCGCCCGAATGAACGTAGAGGTGCGGCGGTGGTTCCACTATACCGGGCGTATCGTCCCGCCGCTGCCCGCCTGGTTGCGGCGAGACCGGAGAGCGCGGGCGCGGCTGGCCGGGAAGCGCTACCTGAAGCGGGATGTCGGCGGGTTCGCCCGTTCGGCGGTGGGGGAAGCAGCCCTTATGGCGCAAGAAGGGGAAGTCGACGGCTTGATCCACGTGGCGCCCTTCAACTGTACCCCGGAGCTGGTGGCCCAGAGCGCGCTGGTGGCGCTCCATCGCGACCGTGGCATGCCGGTGCTGAACCTGCTGTTCGACGAGCAGACAGGCCGGGCAGGTGTATTGACCCGCCTGGAGGCGTTTGTGGACATGCTCTGGACAGCGCGTAGGGCGAGGGGGTGAACCATGCGCGTGGGTGTTCCTCGAGCGCTGGCCTTCTTCCGCTTCCACCCCGGGTGGGACGGCTTCCTGCGCTCCCTGGGGATCGAGGTGGTGGTCTCGCCGCCCAGCAACCGCTCTATCCTGGAAGCCGGGTTGCCCTACACGGTCCCGGAGGCCTGCCTCCCCCTCAAGCTCTTCTTCGGCCATGTGCGGGCACTGGTGGGAAAGGTGGACGCGCTCCTTGTCCCTTCCATCCAGCGCTTTGCCGCGGGTTCCACGAACTGCGCCAAACTGATCGGATTGCCGGACCTGCTGCAAGCCACGATGGAGGACTTGCCGCCGCTGATCGCCCCGGACATCGACCTGAGCGCGGGCTCTGCTGGCCTGTGGAAAGCGGCGTTCGAGGTGGGGAAGGTGTTGGGCCGCAATCCCATCCAGCTCCGCGAAGCGGCCCAGGCCGGGTGGGCCGCCTATCTGCGTGCCCGCGCGGCGATGCTCGAGGGCAGCCTGACCCCTGCGGCCTTTGACCAGCCCATCCGTGCGCCCTCGCCTCCCCCGGGCGGTCCTACCGTGGCTGTCGTAGGACACCCATACAACCTCTACGATCCCTTTGTCAACCACAACCTGCTGGCCCGTTTGACGCGACTGGGCGTGGATGTGCTGACCCCCGAACGGCTGGGCCCCTGGCCATCGGCCGAGTATTGGACCTTCGAGTACGAACTGGTCGGGGCCACCCGGTTGGCGATGGAGCGGGAACAGGTGGAAGGACTGATCGCCGTCGCTGCTTTCGGCTGCGGGCCCGACGGGGTGATCCTGGAGGAAGTGCGTTCCCTGGCGGGGCAGGCTGGCCTTCCGGCGATGGTGCTCACGGTCGACGAGCATAGCGGCGAGGCTGGCTGGGTCACGCGCGTCGAGGCCTTTGTGGATATGCTCCTTTGGCGCCGGCGAGGCGAGCATGTCCGGGCATCGGAGGGATGAAGCGTGGGCAAAAAGATCTACCTGGGCATCGACGTAGGCTCGGTAACGACCAAGATCGTCGCTATGGACGAGGCAGGAACTCTGGTGAGCTCGCTCTACCGGCGGACGGCCGGCCGCCCGATCGAGACCATCCAGGAGGGATTGCGTTGGCTGCAGGGGCACCTTCCGCCCCAGGTGGAAGTGGCCGGTGTGGGGACGACCGGAAGCGGCCGCCAGTTGTGCGGCGTGATCGTCGGCGCCGACGTCGTGAAGAACGAGATCACCGCCCATGCGGTGGCCGCCTTGCACTGTGTTCCCAACGTTCGCACGGTCATCGACATCGGGGGACAGGACTCCAAACTGATCGTGCTCGAGAACGGGGTCGTGGTCGATTTCGCGATGAACTCGGTCTGTGCCGCCGGCACCGGCTCCTTCCTGGAGCAACAGGCGAACCGGCTGGGCATCACGCTGCAGGAGCTTGGGCAGCGGGCCTTGCGCTCGCACCACCCGGTGCGGATCGCCGGGCGCTGCACGGTCTTTGCGGAATCGGACATGATCCACAAGCAGCAGATGGGCTTCCCTCTAGATGACATCCTCTATGGGTTGTGCCAGGCCCTGGTGCGCAACTACCTGAACAACCTGGCCCTTGGCAAGACACTCCACCCACCGGTCGTGTTCCAGGGAGGAGTGGCTGCGAATGTCGGGGTGGTCCGCGCCTTTCAGGAAGCGCTGGGAACCGAGGTGATCGTACCCCAACACCACGAGGTCATGGGTGCAATCGGGGCCGCCCTGCTGGCACGGGAGTGGGTGGACGGCCGGCCTACCCGCTTTCGCGGGTTCGACGCAGCCTGGAGCGACTATCGCGCCTCTTCCTTCGAATGCCGTGCCTGCCCGAACCGTTGTGAGATCGTACAGATCCAGATGGGCGGGGAGATCGTTGCCCGCTGGGGCGGCCGCTGCGAGCGGTGGGACGTGAGCTGAGGTAGGTTGGGGATAGAACCTGTCCGCTATTGCGCCCCGTCCGCAGAAAGGTCGCCGGAGGCGCGGCAAAGCCGCTGGCCCGCGCGCATGGCGAGGGGATCTCCTGGGCAGGGCGCGGCAGCGAACGCGCATCCCCCCAACAACGGGCAGCCCTCGCAGCGCGGCACCCGCTTGCGGCAGCGTTCTTTCCCGTGCCGCACGATGAGGGCATGGTACTCGTTGAACATAGCCGCATCGGGCGGGAGGTGCGCCATAAAGAGGGCGCGGAGCGCCTGGTAACTCGCCTTTTCTTGTGCAAGCCCAAGCCGCGCCAAGAGCCGCGCGGTATAGCCATCGACGACGAAAGTCGGCTGTCCTGCCCCGTACAGCAGGATGCTATCTGCCGTCTCCGGACCGATGCCAGGCACCGCAAGCAGTTCGTTGCGCAACGTTTTCAGATCGCCAATCGCAAGCCTTTGCGGGTCCCCTGCGTGCACGCGAAACAGGTAGTCGAGGAAAGCGCGCAAGCGAACCGCCTTCACCCGGTAGGTCCCCGCCGGACGGAGGCGCTCTGTCAGTTCTTCCACCGGAAGTGTGTACAGCGCCCCCGGGGAAAGAAGCCCTTCGGTTTTCAGCCGCTCGAGCGCGCGCTCCACGTTGCGCCAGGAGGTGTTCTGGGCCAGGATGGCACCGACCATCACCTCGAACGGGGTCTCCCCGGGCCACCAGCCCTGAGGGCCGTAGGCGTCCAACAGCTGCCGGTAGATCTCCAGAAGGCGTTCCCCGACTTCCACCGCCTCACCTCCGGCGCCGCACCCAGAACCAAAGCGCCAGGAGCAGAAGGAGCATCCCACCGAATGCCCAGGCCTCGGGTGAAACCCTTAAAGATCCGCTGGCCTCGGTCGTGCTTGGAGGAGGGAAGGGATAGGCAGCCGTTGCCGATGCCGATGCAGAGGGCAGAGGCGAAGGAGTCGCTGTCGCGGGGAGGATCGTACGGGCCGGCACCGGGCTCGCCAGGGCAGGCGTAATCGAAGGCAAGGGACTAGGGGCAGACGAGGGGGTGGGAGTGGGGGAAGGAGACGGCGCGGTTGTGGCGGGAACGTCCGCCCCGGCCCGCGCCAGGATCTCCTCCCAACCGCCGATGGCAGGAGGCGTCCGTCCATCTCCCCAAACCCAGCCGTCGATATCCCCATCCCGCAGCCACCGGTCGCCCGCCCCGACCGGCGAATAAAGCCAGCGGCCGTCGCTCCACTGGAAGTAGCTCCAGTAATGGCAGGGTGTCCCCCGACAGGCGCAGAAGCATTCCTGGGGCGTCGGAGGACACCCTACCCCTTCGATCGCGCACAGCGCCGTGCCCGTGCCAAAGCCTGGAAGCAGGGCCACCTCAAGCCCGGAGCGCTCCAGGAGATCGACCCCACGGATCGACTCTTCGGCGAATTCGACCAGACGCACGAGCACCCGGCCATCCCCGAAGTCGACCACCAGCGCCGCCCGATGGGGCGCCTGAGCACGCAGCGGCCCCGGAAACGCGAGTCCTGCCAGGCCCAGGAACAGGAGCACGATCGTCCACCGGATGCGCTTCTGTAGGGCCACCGATCCCCCCGCGGCTAGTACTCGATCCCCGCCCGCGCAGGCACTCCGGCGGCATAGGGGTGCCGGATCTCCCGCATCTCGGTCACCAGGTCGGCCCGTTCGAGCAATTCCTGCGGCGCGCGCCGGCCGGTAAGGATCAACTCGACCCCCTGCGGCCGCTCATCCAATAGCGCCAGGACCTCTTCCAGCGAGAGCAGCCCGAAGTAGACGGCCACACAGACCTCGTCCAGCACCACGATGTCATACTGCCCGCTGTGGAGAGCCTCCCGCGCCCGTGCCAGGCCGTCGTGGGCACAGCGGATGTCTTCGGGGGTGGCGCGCTCGACGTGGACGAAGGAAGGCCGCCCGTACTGTTCGATCGTCAAATACGGTGCGAGCCGCCGCGCCGCCTCCAACTCCCCGTAGGGGAGGCCCTTCATGAACTGGCCGATGTAGGTGTACAGGCCGTGGCCGGCCGCGCGCAACGCCAACCCCAGGGCGGCGGTCGTCTTGCCCTTACCGTCCCCGGTGTACACCTGCACAAGCCCACGACGCTTCGTCTCCTTGCTTTCGGACACGGGACCCTCCAGTGCCGGGCCGGGTCAATGGCGCGTGCGGGCGTACCAACGCAAGGCCAGACCTAGCAAGACGGCTACACCGCCCCCGACCCATGCGGGCATCGCCGATCCTCGTTCGGGCAAGCCGGTCTTGGGAAGGAGTGCCGGCGCCGAAACGACCGTGCGGGCGAGCGGGAACGGTCGCAACATGAGCGCGACAATCGCCTGATAGGTAGCCAGCGCGTTTTCACCCGGGACGGCCGCTTGCCACTGCAGGGCCCCGCTGGGCAATTGCAGGCTCAGGAGCGCGCTCAGCGGCGTCTTCCCCTGCCGGGTCCAGGCCGGCCCTTCGGGGTCCTCCCCGGCCGCGACCAGCGCCTGGACGACGTAGGCGGTGGAGTTGGCGTCGGTGTCCGTACCCCACGGGCTGGGCTTCTGATAGGGGAAGCCTCCGTCGTCGT
This sequence comes from Chloroflexia bacterium, assembly GCA_034436115.1. GTDB lineage: Bacteria > Chloroflexota > Chloroflexia > DTKN01 > DTKN01 > DAOTVY01. The sequence goes on from DAOTVY010000020.1 coordinate 44,868, forward strand.
TCTGCTGCGTATGGAGATAGGCGAGGGCGCGCTGGATGGAGGCGTCCCCCGACGGCACGCCGGCCTCCACGAGCGCCTGGATGGCCAGCGCGGTGGAATTCGTGTCCGCGCTGCCAGGCGAAGCGTCCCCGCTCCAGGACCAGCCTCCCTCCGGGGTCTGCGCCTGGCGAAGCCAGACGATCGCCGCTTCGGGAATCGGCCGTCCTACGGACGCCAGCGCCAGCAGTGCGAAGGCGTGGCCGGCCAGATCGCTTCCGTAACGCCCGGTTGCCGGATCATAGGCCTGTTCCAGGGCAGCGATCAGATCTACTCCGCCAAACGCCCGTGGGTCCTTGCCGGCGCAGACCGCTGCCAGGATGGTCTTGCCCGCGCTGCCCGCGTTTTTGGCCATCTCGGACGCGTGTGCGCCGAGGAAGGAGATCGGGGACTGTCCATCCCGAAGGAATCCGTTCGGGTCGCCGCCTACAGCGCAAATCGCAAAGACGGCATCCGCCGTGGATCCGGCCCCGAATCCGGGGAAACTTCCGTCCGGGAGTTGCTGGGTTGCCACCCAGGCCAGGGCGCCCAGCGCCGCATCTCGGTAGGGGCCGGCCGCCCCTGCGATGCCCGCCGGGGCGATCGCGGCCACCAGGAGCACCGCAACAAGGAGAACACGATGGGTGCGCATGCGGGATCCTCCTGTTTGCGAAACAAAATAACCCCCTCCTTTCGGAGGGGGAAGGACAGCCAACCAGTTCTTCTGCTCTCTCACCCCCTTTCCGCGAAGGTGGAGAAGAGATCGGGCGAAGGTGGGCGACCTGGCTTGGACGGTAGCCTTACGGCCCCGCCCTTACAGTTGCGGGACAGCACCGGACTCGCACCGGTTTCCCCCTGGGTAGCCCTAGCATCCGGGCATCGGGCGCCTTCGCCGGCCTACTTGCCAAGGTGCCAAGCATTGCAGAGGTTACTTTAGCACAAGAGCGGCCCTCTGTCAAACGGCAGCCACGGATTTGACAAAGGGCCCTACCTCTGTTATCATAACGGCTTGCGAAAAGAACTCAACGGAATACGAGGAGTGGGCGGTGTTCGCGATTGTTCGAACGGGGGGAAAGCAATATCGGGTCGAACCCGGGCAGACGATCCTGGTGGAACGGATGCCTTTTGAGGCCGGACAGCAGATCGAGCTCGACCAGGTGCTGCTGGTCTCCGGCGCTGAAGGGGTAAGGACCGGTTCTCCGGTGGTTCCCGGAGCACGGGTGCGCGCGACCGTTCTGGCCCACGAACGCGGGCCCAAGATCGTGGTCTTTAAGTACAAGCCCAAGAAGCGGTACCGGGTCCGCTCCGGGCACCGACAGGAATTGACCCGCTTGCTCATCGACACCATCGAGGCCTAGCAGGCGAGGAGGGAAACGATGGCCCATAAGAAAGGCGTAGGCAGCACGCGGAACGGTCGGGACAGCCACTCCAAACGGCTGGGCGTAAAGCGCTTCGGCGGACAGTGGGTGCGCGCCGGCACGATTCTCGTCCGCCAGCGGGGAACCAAAATCAAGCCCGGCAACAACGTCGGTCTGGGGCGCGATTATACCATTTACGCGCTGATCGATGGCTATGTGCGCTTTGAGCCGCACTCGCGCCAGCAAAAGCGCGTCAGCGTCTACCCGACTGCCTGAGGAGGGTTCCTTTGAAACCAGGGATTCACCCGGAATATGTAGAAGCAACCGTCATCTGCGCCTGTGGCAACACCTGGAAGACGCGTTCCACACGCCCGGTGCTCAAGACGGACATTTGCTCCAAGTGCCATCCTTTCTATACCGGTGAACAGCGCATCGTCGATACGGCCGGACAGGTGGAACGCTTCATGCAGCGCGTCGAGACCAGCCAGCGCTTGCAGCAGGTTTCCGACGAGCGCCGCCGGGCAAAGGAGGAACGGCGCCGGGCACGGCAGATCATCGAACTTCCAGACGAGCAGCGCTCGCCTGCGGAGGAGGCCGACTAGTTGCCTCCTGCCGATTGGAAGCACCCAGAAGGAGGAGGCAGTGTAGCCCAAAGCCTCCTCCTTTTCTTTAGGCTTTGGCTGGGGCGCTGACGGTCAAGGAGAGGAGCCGGACAATGAGCGGCACACCCCACCGCGGCCAAATCGAGGTGATCTGTGGCAGCATGTTCAGTGGCAAGACGGAGGAGTTGATCCGGCGCGTGCGCCGGGCTCAGATCGCCCGCCAGAAGGTCCAGGTCTTCAAGCCCAGCCTGGACGCTCGCTATACCACCGAACAAATTGCCTCCCATAACGGACTTCGGGCCGCTGCGGTGCCCGTGGACAACGCCGGCGAGATCGCTTCCCGGGTAGAGCCCGACACCGACGTGGTCGCCATCGACGAAGCGCAGTTCTTCGACGATACCATTGTGGAGGTCTGTGAGGAGCTGGCCAACCGTGGCATCCGCGTCATCGTGGCTGGCTTGGACATGGACTTTCGCGGTGAACCGTTCGGGCCGATGCCGTTCCTGATGGCCCGGGCGGAGGAGGTCGACAAGCTACGGGCGATCTGCGTGCGGTGTGGCGCTCCGGCCAGCCGTACCCAACGCCTGATCGACGGCGAACCGGCCTCCTATGATGATCCGGTCATTCTGGTCGGCGCCGCCGAACGCTACGAGGCCCGCTGCCGGCACTGCCACGAGGTGCGGCGGAGCCAGCCTTAGGAGGAGCAGGCGGCCGATGCCGGAGGCACGGGTACACGATGCGCTCACCCTGGCAGGAGCAGCACTGCTCATCCCGGCAACGTGGGCCGTGCCATCCGATCATCGTTGGCTTTCCTGCGCGATGGTGAGTGGCGGGCACCTCCTTTCCGGATGGATGTTCTCCTGCGACCTGGATGTCTCGGGAGAGCTGGCACACCGCTGGGGACCGTTGCGTTGGATCTGGTGGCCCTACGAGCGCTGGATCGCGCATCGAAGCTGGCTTTCCCACGGGCTGGTCGTGGGGCCGCTGCTGCGGGCGCTGTACCTTGCGGCGCTGGTGGAAACCGCTCTCCTCGGGCTGTGTCTGGCGTTAGAGGCGGTGGGCGGCCCGGGACTCCTGTGGCTGCAGGAGTGGCACCGTTTCTGGGGGAATCTTGGGCTGCGCTATCCGCGCCGCTTTCTGGAGTTCGCGGTGGGATTCGTGCTTGCCGGAGCGTCCCACTCCCTGTTGGACTGGATCCAGACAGGGATCCGGCGGGCCATTTGAAAGGGGACCGTCCGACCCTTTGACCAAGGCAACCGGAGGGTAGAAGGATGGCACAGAAGGTCACTCCAAGAAGCAAGGACTATTCGCGTTGGTATACCGACGTGGTGCAGATGGCAGAACTGGCCGACTATGCCCCGGTGCGCGGCTGCATGATCATTCGCCCTTACGGCTACGCGTTGTGGGAGAACATCCAGCAGGGCCTCGACCGGCGGTTCAAGGCCACCGGCCATCAGAACGCCTACTTCCCACTCTTCATTCCCATGGGCTTTATCCAGAAAGAATCCCAGCACGTGGAGGGCTTTTCGCCTCAACTCGCGGTGGTCACGCACGGCGGTGGGGAAAAGCTGGAAGAGCCTCTGGTCGTGCGGCCGACTTCGGAGACGATCATCAATGCGATGTTCGCCCAATGGATTCGCTCCTATCGCGACCTGCCCCTGCTGATTAACCAGTGGTGCAACGTGGTGCGCTGGGAGATGCGCACGCGCCTCTTCCTGCGCACAACCGAGTTCCTCTGGCAGGAAGGCCACACCGCACACGCCACCGAACAGGAGGCGCGCGAGGAAACACTGCGCATCCTCGAGCTCTACCGTGACTTTACCGAAAACGAGGCCGCCATCCCGGTAATCACCGGCCGCAAGAGCGAGTCGGAAAAGTTCGCCGGAGCAGTAGAAAGCTACTCCATCGAGGCCATGATGGGGAATGGTTGGGCCCTACAGGCCGGAACCTCCCACTTCCTCGGTCAAAACTTTGCCCGGGCGTTCGGCACGCAGTTCCTGAACGAGCGCAACGAACAAGAGTATGTCTGGCAAACCTCCTGGGGCGTGAGCACGCGGATGATCGGGGCAATCGTCATGGTCCACGGGGATGACCAGGGGCTGATGCTGCCGCCGCGCCTGGCGCCGATCCAGGCGGTGCTCGTCCCGATCTGGAAGAACGAAGCGGAGCGGACCCAGGTCCTGGAGGTGGCTCACCGGGTAAAGAGCATCCTGGAGGGAGTGCGGTTCCGCTTGGACGACCGCGAGGGCTACACTCCGGGTTGGAAATTCAACGACTGGGAGATGCGCGGGGTGCCGCTGCGCCTGGAACTCGGCCCGCGCGATGCTGCGGCCAACCAGGTCACGCTTGTCCGGCGCGATCTCCAGGGTGTCCGGGAGGCCGTCCCACTCGAGGGGCTCCGGGAGCGGGTCCTGAGCCTGCTCGACGAGGTACAGAAGAGCCTCTTTGAGCGCGCGCTGCGCTTCCGGGAGGAGCACACCCACTACCCCGACGACTATGGCGGGCTGGTCGAGGCGGTAGAAGACGGCTTTGCGTGGGCGTGGTGGTGTGGTTCCGCCGAGTGCGAAACCAAAGTCAAGGAAGAAACCAAGGCCACGATTCGCAATATCCCGCTGAATCAGCCCGGGGGAAGCGGTCGGTGCGTCGTTTGCGGGGCACTGGCCCGGGAGCAGGCCGTTTTCGCCCGAGCCTATTGATGGCCGGAACGCGATGGCACGAGAAAAGGTCCTCTGGATCCGGGAGCCATACCTGGCGCAGATCCTCTCGGGATTTAAGACCGTCGAGGTGCGGGTAGCCTACACGAATATCGCCCGGCTGGAGCCCGGGGACATGTTGCGCCTGAACGATCGCTACCGTGCGCGCATCCGCCGTATCGGGCGCTACCGTTCGTTCGAGGAACTTCTGGCGCACGAGGACCCTCAGGCCATCGCACCTGGCCTGGGATGCAGCGAGCTGCTTGCTGCTTTGCGGGAGCTCTACCCGCCAGAAAAGGAAGCCCTCGGGGCGGTCGCGCTCGAACTGGAGCTTTTGGAAGGCGCGGAATGTCCGTAGAACGCTTCGGCCTAGAGGAACGGGAGCGCTGGGATGCTTTTGTGGCCGGCCACCCGGAGGGACACCTGCTGCAGTCGTTCGCCTGGGGGGAGCTGAAGGCACGCTTTGGCTGGGAACCGGTACGGCTCGCCTTGGTGGAAGCAGGGCAAATCCGTGCCACCGCTCAGATCCTGCTGCGGCGGTGGCCCTTCTTCACGATTGCCTACGTGCCCCGCGGTCCGGTCGTCGACTGGGGGGACGAAGGTGCGGTGCGGGCCCTGCTCCGGGCGCTCGCGGACGTCGCCCGGAGGCGAAACGCCCTGTTCCTGCGCATCGAACCGAACCACCCGCATCCGCTCCCCGTTCCCCTGGACGTCCACGGCTTCCGCCCGGGGAGGGCGGTGCAACCTCAAAGCAGCCTCGTGGTCGACCTGACGGCGGATGAGGAGGCCCTTCTGGCACGCATGAAGCCCAAAACACGCTACAACATCCGCCTGGCTCTCCGCCGCGCGGTAACCGTACGGTCGGCCACGGGCCCCGCAGAGGTCCCGACCTTTTACCAGCTACTCCAGGAGACCGCGCGGCGCGACCGCTTCGGCATCCATACCCTGGCCTATTACCAGGCCTTCTACCGGCTGTTTAACCAGGCTGGCAACGCAGAGCTCTTCTTTGCCGAGCGGGAGGGGGTCGTGCTGGCCAGCTTGTGGGTGGCCGGCTTCGGTCCCGAGGCGATCTACATGTACGGCGCCTCCCGCACCGAGGGCCAGGAACATATGCCCTCCTACCTCCTGCAATGGGAAGCCATGCGCTGGGCACGGGCACGCGGCTGCACGCGTTACGACCTTTGGGGGATCCCGGACAGTGTGCTGCGGGGCCAGGACCCACGGGAGCAGCGGCGCAAAAAGAACGTGCGGGACGGTCTGTGGGGGGTGTACCGTTTCAAGCAGGGCTTCGGGGGAAACCTGGTGCGCACCGTCGGTGCCTGGGACCTTCCCCTCTCTCCCGTGCTCTACCGCCTCTACCGCTGCACCGGGCGGTAACCCCCCGTGTGCGCTGTCCGCCTTTCTGGGGCGCCCGATGTCTCACGTCACAGGAGGCAGGGTGTCCCCCGATTCGGGCACCTCGGCGGCAGGCGCACGGCCGCGGAATGTCGGCAGAGAACGCGTGAGGAAGAAACCAGCCAGAAGAGGAATCCAGAACGCCACCCCCCGGTACGCCAGCGTGACGGCCCAGGCACCGTCCCGTGGGAGGCCCAGGGAGCGCAGGACGGTCACCATGGCGCCTTCCGTGAACCCGATGCCTTGGGGGGTCGGGGAGATGTTGGTGACCACACTGCTCAGGCTGTAGCCAACCAGCACGAGCGGCACGGTGGTGGGTTGTCCAAGTGCGCGCAGGACGAGGAAGAGGACGAGCGCGCTCGCCCCTTGTCCCAGCAGCGCCCAAAGGGACGCCCATGCGAGCCGCCGCGGCTGCCCGGCGATCTCCCGCACCGCCTGGTGGAGCTGTCCCACGGCGAGCCGGGCACTACGGAACGGACGTCGGGACGGACGGCCCATCCGTTCCCTCAGACGGCGGAACGCCCTTTGCACCCCGTCGAAAAGGCCGATCAGCCACCCCGGAGCCCACCCGGCCAGCCCCAGGAGCGCAATCAGCGCGGCCAGTCCCAGCCCCAATACCAGGCCCGACCATTTCTGATAGGAACGCAGCAGCCCCTGCTGATAGAGGTCCACCAGCGCGATCGCAAAGACCACGCCCAGGCTGCCGTAACAGAAGGCAACGTAGGTGACTCCGGCGATGATCGCCCGCTCTGCCCGCATCCCGCGCTGACGAGCATCGTCGGCCAGAAGCGCGATCGCCGAAACCCCGCTGCTCGGAGCCACCACGCTCATAAACGGCATCACGATCACGAGCGGCAAGAGATGACGGTAGCGGTAGGAGAGTCCCACCGACCGGCTGATCTCCCCGTAGAGGCCAGCCTGGGCGAGGTAATAGCCGAACTGCGCCACACAGGCTAGCACGAGGAGGTCGGGAGCACAGCGGACAAGCACCCGGCTGACGCGCACCGCCTCGTCCCAGCGGATGACCACAGCCAGCGCGAACAACACCAGCACGGCCATATAGAGGAGCGAGCGAAGGGGGAAGGCCTTGCGCTCGGCCATCGGCTACTCCAGTCCGGCAAAGAGGTCATCCTCGGCCCCGCCGAACGAGACGCCCCGGCCTGATGCCAAGGTAAACCACTCGTAACCCCATAGTTCAACCATCTCTTCGGGTGGCAACCGGAGCCAAGGGCTGTTCGGCGGCAGCTGGGTGCGATGGCAGCGCAGCGCCTGGCGTTTGACCTCTAGATAGGGACGGATGTCGAGCTGGGTCGTCACCTGGTCGTCCGGGAGGCCGAAACGTTCTATCTCCTCTTCATCCGGCGGGCGATCGATCAACCCCAATTCCCACATCTTGAGCCGCAGCCGTCGCAACGCCCCGCGGGGGCGGGCCAGGTAATAGAGCTTGCGCGGCGGTCTCTCGAGCGCGTCGGCGCGCTCCCAGGCCACACGGGTGTGGTTGTGGATGGCGATATGGTCCGGGTGTCCATAGCCTCCGTCCGGACCGAAGGTGACAACCACTTCCGGGCGGAACTCGCGAAAAAGCGCCACAATGCGGGACACGACCTCCTCCGGATCAGCCCGGATGAGCGCCCGGGGATGGTCGTTGTCCGGAGCGCCCGCTATGCCGGAATCGCGGTAATCCAGGAAACGCAGCTCCTCTACCCCAAGCACCCGGCAGGCGCAGCGCAGTTCCTCCTCCCGCACCTTTCCCATGTCCTTCGGAGGAGGGACTCCTTCCTCGTGCACGATCCCGGCTTCCCCACGGGTAGCGCAGGCGAGCACTACCCGTACGCCCGCCTGCGCATATCGCGCCAGGGTGCCGCCGGTGGCAAAAGATTCGTCGTCGGGATGGGCAAAGACGGCCAGAAGCGTCCTCCGCATCGCGCCTCGCCTCATTTCAGATCCCCCCAAGTGGGGCCGGTATGCGCCTCCACCCGCAACGGGGCCTCCAGCGGATAGGCGCCTTCCATGATTTCGACCACCATGGGGACCACGGTCTCCGCCTCGTCCTCGGGGACCTCGAGCACCAGCTCGTCGTGCACCTGGAGCAGCATGCGGCTGCGCAGTCCGCCTTCCTTGAGCGCACGATGGAGGCGCACCATGGCGATCTTGATGATGTCCGCCGCACTCCCCTGGATCGGCGCGTTGATCGCCTCGCGCTCGGCGGCGGCACGCACGTTGCGGTTGCTCGCGTTCAGTTCGGGGATGTAGCGGCGCCGCCCCAAGATCGTGGAAACATAGCCCAGCTGCCTCCCCTGGCGTACGGTCTCTTCCAGGTAGCGCCGCACCGCCGGATAGCGGTTGAAATAGGTCGCAATGAAGCGCGCTGCTTCTTCCTGCTCGATGCCCAGCCGCTGAGCCAGCCCGTACTCGCTCATCCCGTACATCAAGCCGAAATTCACCGTCTTGGCCACGCGGCGCTGTTCGGGAGTGACCTGATCCGTCGGGACACCGAAAAGGGTGGAAGCGGTGCTCGCGTGGATGTCCTCTCCGCGGGCAAAGGCCTCCAGCAGGCCCGGATCCCGGGAAAGGTGAGCCAGGATGCGCAGTTCCACCTGGGAGTAATCGGCGGAAAGGAGCACCCAGCCCGGATCGGCGATGAACGCCCGCCGTACCTGCCTTCCCATTTCGCCGCGAACGGGGATGTTCTGCAGGTTCGGATCGGAGGAAGAAAGCCTGCCCGTGGCGGTAATCGTCTGGTTGAAGGAGGTGTGTACCCGGCCCGTGCGCCGGTTGACCAGCAGAGGGAGCGCATCCACATAGGTCGACTTGAGTTTGGCCAGTTCCCGATAGTTCAACACCGCCTCCACGATCGGGTGCGCGCCCCGAAGCTTCTCCAGGACGTCACTCGCCGTGGAGTAGCCCCCGGACTTGAGGCGGCTCCTGGCGCTCGTCGGAAGCCCCAATTCCTGGAAGAGCACCTCGCCGAGCTGCTGCGTGGAGTTGATGTTGAACGGATGGCCGGCCATCCGGAAGATCTCCGCCTCCAGGGCGGACATCTCCTCGTACAGGCGCCGCGACATCTCGTGAAGGAACGGGACGTCCAGCCGCACCCCGGTGCGCTCCATCTCCATCAGCACTTCTACCAGCGGCATCTCCAAGTCCGTGAAGAGCCGCTCGAGTTCCGGCTCCTCGGCCATCCGGGCTGCCAGGACCCGCTGCAGGCGGCAGGTCATGTCCGCATCGGCGCAGGCGTAGGGACCGACCTCCTCGATCGCCGCGCGGTCCATCGTGCGCTGGCCCTTCCCTTTGCCCAGGATGTCTCCGATCTCCTGCATCTGGACGCCCAGATAGAGGAAAGCCAGGTTCTTCAGCCCCACCGAGCGATCGGCCCGCTGCGCCGCACCGAGCGCGGGTTCGCCTTCTTCCGCCGGAAGCCCCGGACGCCCTCCCAGGAGGTAGGCAGCGATCATCGTGTCGAACACCACGCCACGCACGGGTAGCCCATGCTCCAGCAGGACCAGCATGTCGAACTTGGCATGGTGTGCATACTTGGGCACCGCCGGGTCGCCTAGGAGCGGCTCCAGCGCTTCCCGCACCTCCTCCCACGGGAGCTGCCCGGGGACCAACCGGCCGGCTGGGTCCCGATGGCCCACAGGGATGTACCAAGCCCGGCCGTCCGGAGCCGCCAGTGAGAGGCCCACCAGGTCAGCCAGAAGCGGCTGAAGCGAAGTGGTCTCCGTGTCCAGCGCCAGCGGTCCGCGACCGAGGCCAGCCAGCATCTCCCCGAGTGCCTGCCGATCCCGTACGATGTGGTAGGGCGGCGGGGCCCCTTCCGGGGCAAAGAGCGGCAACTGCCGTGTGGTCGGGGGCTGCTCCCTTTCCTTCGGCTTGGGCAAGCGGCTTAAGAGGCTGCGGAACTCCAGTTCGCGAAAGATCTCGAGTGCCGTGGCCTGGTCGTAAACGCCGAAGCGGCTTTGCTCCAGCTCCAGTTTCACCGGCGCATCCGTACGGATGGTCGCCAGATCCCGGCTAAGGAAGGCCTGGTCGCGATGCGCCTCCAGCATCTTCCGGTAGCGTTCGGGCACCTGCTCCAGGTTCCGGTAAACCCCGTCCAGGTCCCCAAACCGCAACACAAGCTCCTGGGCGGTCTTGTCACCGATGCCGGGAACGCCCGGGATGTTGTCCGAAGGGTCGCCCTTGAGCGCCTTGAATTCGATCAGCTGGCGCGGGGAAAAGCCGTAGCGCTCGCGTACGGCCTCGGGGTCGTAGCGTTGGGTATCCGCGTACTTGCGACCGGGCACCAGGACAAACGTCTGCTCATCCACGAGCTGCAGCGCATCGGCATCTCCGGTGACGATAAGCGTCTGCAGGCCGGCCTCCCTCGCCTGACGCGCCAGGGTGCCGATCAGGTCATCCGCCTCGTAGCCGTCGAGGCCACAGACCCGGATGCCAAGCGCCTGGAGCACTTGCTCGGTGCGTTCGACCTGAGGGCGGAGGTCATCCGGCATCTTGGCGCGGTGGGCCTTGTACTCGGGGTACAGGTCGTGGCGGAAGGTCGGTCCCCGGTCCATACAGACGATCACATACTCGGGATTCTCCTCGGCCAGCACCTTCAACACGGTAGAAAGAAAGCCGTAGATGGCGTTCGTCGGCTCGCCTTTGGAGGTGATCATCGTTGCCGGAAGCGCATGGTAGGCCCGGTAGAGCAGGGCATGCCCATCGATCAGCACCAGCTTCGCACGCTCGGCCATCGTACACCTCCTGGCTTCCCGCCGTAGGCGCATTGTACACCATCGGCGCGGGGTGCGCAAACGGGTCGGTTGACTTTTGGGGCGCCCCCGCTACATGAAGGCGTCTTTCCCTTGGGAAGGGCAAGCCGCCTGAAAACGCTGGCTTGTGCCCGAGGGGAAAGCCTGGGGGCGTAAGAGCAACCCAGGACGGCCCCATGGTGAGAGCGGTGATGTCGGGAATGGTAGGACTGCGGGCCTGCGCCTCTCCGCGGTCCAGATGCGGGGAAACAGGCCCCGTCCCGGTCGGCTGATGACGCCGGAGAGCAGCGCTTTGAGCTGCGGTAGCAAAAGGAGCCTTTCCTATGCAACCTTCCTTCGCTAAATGCCTTGCGGACATCCGGCACCTCCTGAGCGAGGGCAAAAAGGACCAGGCCCTTGCCGTGGTAGAATCGTTCCTCACAGAACACCCCGATAGCATCCCGGCCCTGCTGTGGTACGCCGCCCTGACCCCGAACCTGGAAAAGGGCGTGCGGGCCCTGGAACACGTCCTTCAGCTGGATCCGGGGAATGCGAGAGCTCAGGCCGGCCTGAAGGAGCTGCGAGCACGGCTGGCGGCCCAAGCGGCTGCGCCAATGTCCGCTCCAACGGAACCCCCGGCGCTTGCCCCTTGCCAGCCTCCTTCGCGAGAGGCAACCGGGGGACCCCCTTCGGGAGGGAGGCCCGGTACGGAAGGGATCAGCACAGGCGAAGCCCCACAACCCGTATCGACCATCCAAGCGGAAACCATCCTGGACGCGGCAAGAAGCATCCTCTGGCCCTTCCGCGGACTGAATCGCCCGATTGGACAGCTACTGTCAGAAGGCCGGATCCAGAACAAAGACCTGGCCTGGGCCGCGCAGCACGCTCAGGACCCTTCCGTCCGCTGGGCGGCAGGGATCTTGTTGCGCCAGGAGGAGCTCGAGGGACGGCAGTTCCGTCTGGAGCAGGTCACGACGACTGTCTGGCCGTACAGGGGTCTGAAGCGGCCGGTAGGGGAACTTGTGCGCACAGGGACGGTGGATCTGGGGACCTGGCCTATGCCCTGATGCGGAGCTAGGACGTCTCCCTGCGACACGCCGCCGCTGTCCTGGGCTATTCCATCGTGGCATCGGCGCCGCTCGCTGCCAGCTCCCCACGCTTGGCAGACCCGTCTCTCCCCTTGAGCACTGCGGTGGACAGCCAAGCAGGGCGTGTCGGGAACGCCTTTGAGGCCGGCGTGCCGGCCCGGGGTGTGGCGAAACCACAAAGACCCTCCGCTCCCTCCAAGGCGGAAGGCAGCGCGCCCCAGCGTTCTCCAGCCCCGGGAACGCTCGAGGTCGTCCTGGGAAGCGGTTACCTGGAGAAGCAACGAAAGTTTCTTAAGGAAAAGCGCAGGAGTACCAGGCGGCGGCTGATCACCCTCGTCCTGGTGCCGGTTATCGGGGTGATGGTGACCGCGGTGCTTCTCGTGACGCGCAGGATCCCCCTTTGGGTTCCCGTGGTGTCGCTGTTCGCTTTGTGGGGAATCGGCGCGGTAGTGGAGCGAATCGGGTTTCCACTCCTGGACCGACTGCGGGAGGAAGAAGAGTCCTACGCGCGCGGGAAGGCGGCCGAGGATCGTCTGACGGAAATCCTGAGCCGTCACCTGGACTCCCGCTGGACGCTCTTCCGCAACGTCGTCCTTCCGGATCGGCCGGACGACATCGATGCGATCCTCTTGGGCCCTCCCGGAGTGTTGGCGCTTGAGGTCAAGGCCTATCGGGGGCTGTACCGCAACATCGGGGATCGGTGGGAAACGCGTAGAGGACGCCAGTGGCAAGCGGCGAGCTCCAACCCCACCACCCAGGCGCTCGGAAACGCGGCCCGCCTGCGCGCGTATCTGCGGGGCATCGTGGGGGAAGAAGTCTGGGTAGAACCGCGAGTGGTCTGGGCAGGCACCCGTCGGTTGATCTACGAGCGGCCGCGGGTGTATATCTGGCAGCTGGAACGATCGGAAGACTGGCTGCGGGAACTAAGCAACGACCGGGCTCTGGCCGAGGAGACGTTGGCTCGGATCCGGGTAGCGTTAAGGGCGCTCTGCTCCACGCTGCGCTAGAGGAGACTGCCGCTTTGTGGTATAATAGGAATTGTCCAGCATGTCCAGCCCGAGGTTGGGGCACCCAGCTGGTTTTCGGCTGGGTGCCCGTTCTTTGCAAACAGGAGGAAGCAGAAATGGCCAGGACTCTGGGAATCCTCATCCTCTCTGTGCTGCTCCTTGCCGCCTGCGGGCGGGCGCAACCGGTCGCTCCACTCCAGATCGGCGTCCGTACCGCAAACGACCACGTCCCCTTTTACATCGCCGACCGGGAAGGCCTCTACCGACAGGTGGGTCTGGAAGCGAAGGTGCATCTGATCCCCAGCAACACGGAAATCGTCGAAGCGCTACAGCGCGGGGACCTCCAGGTCGGCGCCATCCCGGTCACCACCGCGATCACCGCCATCGATCACGGCGCCGACCTGCGGATCATCGCCATGACCGGCCGCGGCAGCGACGGCCTGCTCGTGCGCCGCGATAGCGGGATCACGAGCTGGACCGACTTGAAAGGGAAGCGCATCGCGACCATCCGCGCCTCCATCCTGGATGTGCTTCTCCTCCAGGCGCTCGAAGCCCATGGCCTCGACCCGAGCCGCGATGTCTCCTTGGTCTACTTCCAGAAGTTGGGCGACATGATCAGCGCGCTGAAAACCGGCCAGGTCGATGCCACATCGAACACCGAGCCCTTCATGACCGACGCCGTCCGCCAGGGGTGGGGCCAGATCCTGGGATACTACACCGAGCAGTGGCCCGACCATCCCTGTTGCGTGGTCGTAGCCCGCGGCGACCTGCTGCGAGAGCACCCCGAAACCGTGGAACAGGTGCTGAAGGCACACGTCCTCGCCGTAGAACGGGCCTGCGCCGACCCGGCCTATACGGCGCGCGTGATCGTGGAATACCTCCAGTCCTTCGACCCGGAGCTGGTAGAGGCCTCGCTGGCCCCGGAAAAGATGCGCGTGGACTATCACCTCACGCAGGAGGAGATCGCCCGTATGGCGGAGCTGATGTACCGACAGGGCCTGCTGGAGCATCGTCCGGAAGAGACCGAATTCACCGACCTCAGGCCGCTGGAGCAGGTGCTGGAGGGGCAAAAATGAGGCTGCGGCTCGCCCGATGGCGAGGGGGGGTGCTGCTCGCAGGCCTGCTGGTCTGCTGGGAATCGCTTCCCCGACTGGGGTGGGTCGACCCGATCCTCCTCCCGCCCTTCTCGCGCGTGGCCGGCCGGCTGATCTCGCTCGCCCTCTCCGGGGACCTGGTGCAGCACGCTGTCGCAAGCCTGGGACGGGTGCTCGCAGGGTACGGCCTGGCCCTAGCCGCGGCCCTCCCACTCGGTTTCTTCCTGGGGCTGAGCGAGCCGGCGGAGCAGTACGCGCGTCTGGCCGTCCAGCTGCTACGGCCGCTTTCGCCCCCTGCGTGGATCCCGCTCGCCATCCTCTGGTTCGGGATCGGCAATGCGCCCGCGATCTTTATCATCTTCGTGGGGACGTTTCTTACCCTACTCACGGGCACGATCGCCGCCGTTCGCGGGGTGGACCGGCGTCTGGTGCAGGCGGCTCGTACACTGGGCTGTAGCCGTCGGGGCACCGTCGTGCGGGTGGTGCTGCCTGCCGCCCTCCCCGAGCTGCTGACACTGATCCGCCTGGGCCTGGGGCTCGCATGGATGTGCGTGATGGCCGCCGAGATGGTCGCCGTCTCGCGCGGCCTCGGCTTCCTGATGCTGGAGGCACGCAACTTGTTTCGCACCGACACCGTACTTGCGGGCATGCTGACCGTGGGAAGCCTCGGCCTGCTCCTGGACGGGCTGCTGCGCCTCGTCCAGGGGCGCCTCTTGCGTTGGCAGGTGGGAAGGAAGGCCTATGAAATGTCTCGAGATTGAGGCTCTCTCCAAAGTGTACGCCGGGCCGGATGGTCCGATCGAGGCGATCCGACGTGTGGACCTGGTGGTTCGCGAGGGCGACTTTGTGGCTATCGTGGGCCCCAGCGGGTGCGGCAAGACCACGCTGCTCCAGATTGTGGCCGGCCTGGAACCGCCGACGAGCGGCCGGGTGCTCTTCCGGGGCCGCCCTGTACGGGGAAGTAGCCATGAACGCACGCTGATTTTCCAGGAGAGCGCCCTCTTCCCCTGGCTTACGGCCCAGGGGAACATCGAGTTCGGGCTGCGCAGCCTGGGCCTGCCGGCCTCCGAGCGCCGCGAGCGTGCCCGAGAGGCGTTGCACTGGCTCGGACTGGAGGGGTTTGCCGGGCTGTACCCTCACCAGCTCTCCGGGGGAATGCAACAGCGCGTGGCGCTCGCCCGCGCGCTGGCGGTCGACCCCGTGCTCCTGCTCATGGACGAACCGTTCGCCGCATTGGACGCCCTCACCCGAAGACGCCTCCAGCAGGAGGTACGGCGCATCCAGGAGGCGCGCCGCCAGACGGTCCTTCTGGTCACCCACAGCGTACGGGAAGCGCTCTCGCTGGCCGATCAGGTGGTCGTGCTGAGCAGCCGGCCGGCCGAGGTGCGCATGGTGCTTCCGGTTCCCCGGCCGCTCTCCCCAGCGGCGCTGGCGGAGTGGGAAGAGGCAATCCACCGGTGCCTGACCGAGGAGAACGGCGAGCCGGGCACCTGGACCCCGTCTTCCTTTTGACCGAGGCCGTCCGCGGACGGGGGTGAATCCCGGAACACGGTCGGCGAGGGAGACCTTCCAACGCGCTTCCGACAGCCGCGTGGGAGATCGCCTCGGGCCCAGCTGCGTCACGGGATCTTCTTACGGGAGGTAGGAAGCCCTTCGCTCCATTGCCGCGCAGGCAAGAGGTCGTCTGGCCCTCCTTTGCCTGGCCGGAAAGGGAAAAAACGGGGTTTGTCGGGTCCAGGCCAGGATCGGGGTTGCCCTGGAACAAGAGGGTTTTGCGCGATGGGGAGTGTTCGGGTAAAATAGTTTCATCACGTGCTCCGGATGGCGCATCCGAGGAGGAACGATGTTCCAGCCCGTAAACCCGTCGGTGTCCTGGCCAGAAATGGAGGAACGGTGGCTCCGCTGGTGGCGCGAGGGGGAGATCCTCCGGGCCTACCTGAAGGGCAACCCGGATGCCCCGAAATTTGTCTTTTACGAGGGGCCGCCCACCGCCAACGGCCGGCCAGGCGTGCACCACGTGCTCGCCCGCGTGTTCAAGGACGTTGTCCTGCGCTATCGCCGGCTGCGCGGGTATCGCCTGCTGGGCGCGCGCGGCGGATGGGATACGCATGGGCTCCCGGTGGAAATCGAGGTCGAAAAGGAATTGGGCTTTACCGGGAAAGGGGACATCGAGCGTTACGGCATCGCCGCCTTTAACGCCAAATGCCGGGAAAGCGTTTTCCGTTACGTTCGGGAATGGGAGCAGATGACCGACCGCATCGCCTTCTGGATCGACCTGGCCGATGCGTACATCACCTACACGAACGACTATATCGAAACGGGCTGGTGGATCCTGCGCACCCTTTGGGACCGCGGGCTTCTCTACCGCGACTACAAGGTCACGATGCATTGCCCGCGCTGCAATACCTCGCTTGCGGACCATGAGGTAGCCACGGGCTTTCGCGACGACGTCGAGGACCCCTCCGTCTGGGTCAAGTTCCGCCTGGAGACGGTCCACGGCCACCTCCCGCCACCTCTGGCCGACCTGCCGCCCCCAGCCTACATCCTGGCCTGGACGACGACCCCGTGGACGCTGCCGGCCAACGTCGCCCTGGCCCTTTCCCCGAACCAGCCCTATGCAGTGGTCGAACACCAGGGCGAACGGCTCATCGTGGCCCAAGCCCGGCTGAATGAAGCGCTGCCCGAAGGGGGCTACCGCGTGCTCCGTACCCTCCTGGGGCGTGAACTGGCCGGGCTGCGCTACGAGCCGCTCTTCCGCGGCGTCCCTGCCCCCGGAGAAGCGGTCGACTGGGGCCATGCTTATGTCACCATCACGGACGAGATCGTTTCCATGGAGGAAGGCACGGGGATCGTGCACATCGCCCCGGCGTACGGTGACCTGGAGGTCGGCCGGCGACATGGCCTTCCGACCCTCTTTTCGGTGGACTTGGACGGGACGGTACTTCCCGATTTTCCCGAATTCGGCGGGATGTTCTTCAAAGAGGCCGATCCCCGCATCACCGAGGACTTGAGTCGGCGGGGACTTTTGTTGCGCAGCGGCACGGTGCGCCACAGCTACCCGTTCTGCTGGCGATGCGATACGCCGCTTTTGTATTACGCCAAG
The DNA here is from genome assembly GCA_034436115.1 of Chloroflexia bacterium. Taxonomy (GTDB): domain Bacteria; phylum Chloroflexota; class Chloroflexia; order DTKN01; family DTKN01; genus DAOTVY01. The sequence goes on from DAOTVY010000020.1 coordinate 61,956, forward strand.
ACCTCCTGGTACGTCCGCACCACTGCGGTCAAGGATCGGCTGATCTCTGGCAATCAGGAGATCCATTGGTATCCGGAACATGTGCGTGACGGCCGCTTCGGCGACTGGTTGCGCAACAACGTGGACTGGGCCCTCTCGCGCGAGCGCTATTGGGGGACCCCCCTCCCGATCTGGCAGTGCAGCCAATGCGGCCACCTCCATTGCATCGGCAGCGTGGCCGAGCTTTCGCAAAAGGCCGGCCGCGACCTCTCCGGTTTGGACCTGCACCGGCCCTACATCGACGAGGTCACATGGCCGTGCGAACGGTGTGGCGGCACGATGCGCCGTTCCCCGGAGGTGCTCGACTGCTGGTTCGATAGCGGGGCGATGCCGTATGCCCAGTGGCACTATCCCTTCGAAAACCAGGAGACGTTCCGAGAGAATTTCCCGGCCGATTTCATCTGCGAGGCGATCGACCAGACGCGCGGCTGGTTCTACTCCCTTCACGCCCTCTCCACCCTCCTCTTCGATCAGCCTTGTTACCGCAACGTGATCTGCCTGGGACTCATCCTGGACGCCGAAGGGCAAAAGATGAGCAAATCGCGCGGCAACGTGGTCGATCCCTGGTCGGTCCTGCAGGAGCACGGCGCCGACCCGTTGCGGTGGTACCTCTTTACGGCCGGCCCTCCCGGAGACCCGCGCCGGTTTTCCGTGGGGCTGGTCGGGGAATCGCTGCGGCAATTTCTGCTCACCCTCTGGAATAGCTACGCCTTCTTTGTGCTCTACGCGAACCTGGATGGCTGGATCCCAGCCCAGGGAGCCGGGGTACCGGCCGAAACCTTGACCGACATGGACCGCTGGCTCCTGGCCCGCCTGAACGGGGTAGTCGAAGAGGTCACCCGGCGTATGGACGGGTACGACATCACCCGGGCCTGCCGCGCGCTCGAGGGGCTGGTGGACGACCTCTCCAACTGGTACGTCCGCCTGAACCGGCGGCGCTTCTGGAAGGCGGGCGATGACAGCGATAAGCGGGCGGCCTACTTTACGCTCTATACCGCGCTGGTGACCCTTTCCCGTTTGCTCGCCCCCTTTACCCCCTTTGTCGCCGAGGAACTCTACCAGAACCTCGTGCGGAGCCAGGACCCGGCGGCGCCGGTCAGCGTGCATCTGGCCGGTTGGCCCGAGGTCGAGCCCCGGTGGCTGGATGAGCGTCTGGTGGCCGATATGGAGGTCGCGAAACGGGTGGTGCGAATGGGCCGGGCGGTGCGCCGCCAGGCCGGTCTGAAGGTGCGCCAGCCACTGCGCCGGATGCAGGTGCGCGCCCCGAACGCAGCCGCTGCCGAAGCGCTCCGCCGGCTGGAAGGCGCGGTGCTGGAGGAGCTCAATGTCAAGGAGATGGCGCTCCTGCAGCCGGATGCACGCTTCCACACGTACCGCATCCGGGCGAACCTGCCCGTGATGGGGCCTCGCTACGGCCGGGCGGTCCCCGCGATCCGGGCGGCTCTCGAGGCGCTCACGCCGGAGGCGGCCGCAGCGGCAGTGGATACGCTCCAGCGCGGCGAAGCTTGGCCCCTTCTCCTCCCCGATGGTACTGCGGTGCCGCTCACGGCCGAGGAGCTGCTGATCGAGACCGCGGCCCCCGAGGGGTATGCGGTGCTGGAGGAAGAAGGCTTCCTGGTGGCCCTGGATACCCGGCTGGATGAGGAACTGCTGTTGGAAGGGCTTGCGCGCGAGCTCGTCCGCCAGATTCAGGAAGCACGCAAAGAGGCGGGCCTCGCGGTCTCGGACCGTATCCGCACCTACCTGGCGGGCGCAAGCCCCCGCCTGCAGGCCGCTATCGCGGCCCACGGCTCATACATCGCTGGGGAAACGCTCTCCCTGGAACTGCATGCGGCAGAGCCACCGGCCGGAGCCTACTGCAAACGATTGGCCCTGGAGGGGGAACCCACGCTCGGCATCCTACGGGCGGTGCCCGAAACAGCGTGAGGCGCTCAACGGTCGTTGGCAAAGCGCCGTCGGAGTACCGCCCACGCTTCCGCGGGCTCCGGGCTGCGCACCAGGACGGCCACCAGGAGGTACACAGCCGCTCCTGTGGCCGCGGCTCCCGCCAGTTGCACAAGCTCTGCTGAACTCGCTCCAGGCAGCAAGCGCTCCAGCATCGGGAGCGCGATGCTTGCAGCCAGGCCCGCCAGTGCGGCGGCAAGCGTCCCCCGTACCGCACTGCGCAAGAGTGTTTCTTCCTCGAGCCCGGCCGTCCGCTTACGGAGCAAAAGCAGCAAGATCCCCATCTCAGCGGTATTGGTGACGCTGAAGGCGAGCGCCAGGCCGGCCGCTCCCAAAAGCGGCAACAGCCCAGCTCCCAGGGCGATGTTCGCCGTGACGATCCCCGTTCCCACCCACACCGGCGTGCGCGTGTCGTGCAGCGCGTAGAAGGAACGGAGGACGATCTCGGTCACACAGGCCGCAGGTAACCCCAGGGCAAAGAACAGGAAGACATGGGCCGTCGCCCGGGTGTCGGCGGCAGTGAACGCCCCGTGCTGGAAGAGAAAGGCAACGAGCGATGTACGGAGCGCCATCATGAGGGCAGCCAGGGGCAACGCCAGAAAGAGCGTCACCCGAAGCAGGCGGCTGAGCGTGTGCCGAAAGTCGTCTTGCCGACCCTCGTTCGCCAGGGCCGCAAGCGTCGGGAAGGCCACGCTCGCCAGGCTCACCCCCAGGATCCCCAACGGGAGCCCAAAGAGCCGATAGGCATACCAGAGGGTCGCCACCCCCGCGCTCAACCGGTAGGACGCCAGCGCCTTGATCGCCATCAGGTTGATCTGAAAGACGGCCTGCCCCAGCAACCGGGGCAGGAGCAACCGCGCCACCTCCTGCACCCCGGGCTCCCGCCAGTCCAGGGAGGGAAAATAACGCATCCCGCAAAGGACGAGCCCAGGAAGGAGCAATGGAAGGTAGAGCCCGGCGCCCACCAGGACGCCCGCAACCGGGCCGTAGATCCCCCAGCGCGGAGCCAGAAAGAGCGCCCCGGCGATGATACACAGGTTGTACACGAGCGGGGCCAGCGAGGTGAGCAGGAAGCGCCGGAACGCGTTCAGTACCGCCATCGCCAGCCCGCCAATGCCGAGCAGGATCGGCTGCAGGAGCAAGACGCGCGTCAGACGGACCACCAGGGCGCGCTGGCCGGCATCGAATCCGGGGGCAACGAACCACCGGATCAGCCACGGCGCCAGTACAAAAACCAGGCCGGCCAGCAGTAGCGCGGCGAGCAACGCCAGGTTCAAGACGGTGCTCGCCATTTTCCAGGCTCCCCGGTCATCCCGGCGTACCAGATAACCCGTGAAGACAGGGATAAAGGCCGAGCCTAGCGCCCCGCCGATAACCAGGGCGTAAATGACATCGATCAGGCTGAAAGCGGTCACATAGGCGGCATAGGCATCGCTGGTCGCAAAACGGTGCGCAAAGACCACCTCGCGCAGCACGCCCAGGAGACCGCTCAGCACGGTCATCGCCATGACGATGGCCGCGTGCTTGGCCATACTCCCGTGCCCGAAACGTCGGTCGGCCTCGAACATCGACTCCTCAACGCAAGAGAGGGCCACGCGTCCTCGTTCCCCGCTTCCTCCACGCGCGTGGGATCTATCGTCCTCTGACCCCGCGAAACAAAGCAGTGCCAAGGCAAAGACGCTAAGAGGGCCCGGCCGAACGAAGTGTGGGCTGGCCGCGTGCCTGGCGCCAAAGTGCGAGCACGCGCGGCAGCAGCCAGGTCACGCCCCGGTATAGGACCGGATGCGCGGGATAGTCGTACGCCCCGATCTGCGCGACAAACTGCCCACCGAATCCGGTCTTGAACCGGTAGACGCCCCAAAGCGGGTCGCTCTCGTCCAGCCGGTCGGGCGCCCCCCACAGATCATAGGTGATGCAACCGTGCGCACGCGCCCAGCGCATCACCGTCCACTGGAGCAGGTGGTTCGGCATCAGATCCCGTTTCGTGCTTGCTGATGCCCCGTACATGTACCAGGCGGTGGGCCCGAAGCGGAAGGCGAGCACGCCCGCAAGGCATTGCCCGTCGTGCTCCGCCAAGAAGAGCTGCCCCAGGCCGGCCTCCAGGAACGCCTGCCACACCACGCGGTAATAAGTGTAGGGACGGATGAGAAAACCATCTCTGCGCCCCGTTTCTTCGTAGAGGGCGAAAAAGGCCGGCAGGTCCGCGACTCCCCCGGTGCGCACGACCACACCGTGTCGTTCCGCGAGCCGGATGTTGTAGCGCGTCTTGGGCTTCATGCGCGCAAGCAGGGTCGCTTCATCGGCCGCCAGATCCACGCGCACCGTGTTGCGGAACTGCACCGGCTCCCCGCGCCGCCATCCGCGCCGTGCCAGCGCTTCGAGCGCTCCTCGCGCCTCCGCCGGCCAGTCCGGATCGATCTTGACCAGGACAGCCCCTTCCTCGAGGCTCAGCTGCTCCAGGAAGTCCAGCACCTCTTCCAGCAGAGGGGCGTCCGCTGCCTCCGCCACCAGCGGCCCCTTGGGCACATACAGGATCGGCGCCCGAAGCACAGGAACGCGGCGAGCCAGCACGGCTGCAGCTGCCCGCACCTTTCCGCTATCCAAGAGGAGGAACCGCCGAGGAACCCACCCGGTGACGCGCTTGACTTCCCCCCACAGGTAGGATTGGAGGACATGGGGATGCGGCAGGGCGAGCAACGCACGGTCCCACTCCGTGCCGTCACGCACTTCTTCGATCTGCATCCAGGCCTCGATGGGAGCCGGCGCACCCGAGGGCAAACGCTCGGGTGGTGCCGGGTGTTTCAGCCAGCACAGACGTCAGGGCCGCAGCCGGGCCAGCGCCGCTTCCATACGCTCCAGCGCCTTCTGGATGTTTTCCACCGAATTGGCATAAGAGAGGCGCAGGTACCCCTCGCCGTAGGCGCCGAAAGCGGTGCCGGAAAGGACGGCGACCCCCGCCTCCTCGAGCAAGTAGTCTGCGATTTCCTTGGAAGGCCGGCCGAACGACTTGACGTTCGGGAAGACGTAGAACGCCCCGGCTGGTTTGCGGCACGAAACGCCAGGGATGGCATTGAGTCCATCCACGATGATGTCCCGCCGGCGACGGAATTCCTCCACCATCCGCTGAGGCTCGTCCTGCGGGCCGGTGAGCGCCTCGATCCCGGCGACCTGAGTAAAGGCCGCAGTACACGAGTTGCTGTTCGTCATCAAACGGGCTTCCGCAGCGGCCAGCGCTTCCGGCATCACCCCGTAACCCAGCCGCCAACCCGTCATCGCATACGTCTTCGAGAAGCCGTCCAGGATGATCGTGCGCTCCTGCATCCCTGGAAGCGAGGCAATGCTGACGAATTCCCCCTCGTAGAGGATGCGGGAATAGATCTCGTCCGAAAGGACATAGCAGTCATACTCCTGCACCAGGGCGGCGATTTCCTTCAGATCGGACTCGCACAGCACGCCGCCCGTGGGGTTCTGCGGGGAATTGAGGATCACGAGCTTCGTGCGGGGTCCCACGCTGCGGCGCAGGACGTCCAGGTCGAAGCAGAAGTCGTTCTCTTCCAGCAAAGGGACCGGGACCGGCCGCGCACCGAGGAATTGGATCATCGACTCGTAGATCGGAAAGCCGGGGTTCGGATAGATCACCTCGTCCCCTTCTTCCACCAGGGCGAGCAGGGTGAAGAAGATGATCGGCTTTCCGCCGGGCACGATGACCACGTTTTCTGGTTTCACCGGGATATGACGGGTCCGGGAGACCTCCTCGGCCACTGCCTGGCGCAACTCCGGGAGCCCCGCCGAAGGAGTGTAGTGGGTGTATCCGTTGCGCAACGCCCGCTCGGCGGCGGCGATAATGTTCGCGGGCGTGCCAAAGTCCGGCTCCCCGATCTCCAGATGGATGACTTCCCGCCCTTGTGCCTCCAGCGCTCGGGCACGCACGAGCACTTCAAAGGCGGTCTCGGTGCCCAGACGGCTCATCCGTTCGGCCAGGCGCATCGTTTCCTCCTCTCTGAGTCCAACTGCAGGGCGCCACTGCCCCTACCCGCCACCCAGGAGCGCGATCAGCCGGATCTCGTCTCCCTCTTGCAGGCGGTAATCCTTCTGTACCAAGGCGCCACCCGCAAAGACCCCGCCCACCAGGGCCGACGGGATGCCAAGGGCATCCAGCATCTCACGTACGGACCGGCCGGCCCACGCTTCGTCGAGAACCAGGGTCTCTTGCTCCCCGACATACTGGCGCAACATGCCGACCGGGATCACGCGAATGCCCGACATCGCTCCTCCACGTCGTCGACCGGCGTCTCGGGGCCCTGCTGTCCCTCTCTCCGTCTCTGGAGCGGAGCGGCTCCGTCCGGGCGGCTTCAGTATAACCGCAAGCCGCGCCAGCGTCAAATCGTCCAGCCAATGCCGCACCAACGTTCCTCTAGCGGAACTCTAACGGAGAGGCGTTAGGCTGGCGGGCGAACGAAACCTTCGGAGGTGATTGTAATGGGCAAGATCGTTGGCATTGACCTGGGTACGACCAACTCGGTGATCGCTGTGCTCGAAGGGGGCGAAGTCACCGTGATCCCGAATGCCGAGGGAAGCCGGCTTACACCCTCGGTCGTGGCCTTTACCAAGAACGGCGAACGGCTGGTAGGACAGATCGCCCGCCGGCAAGCCATCACCAACCCCGAGAACACCGTTTTTTCGATCAAGCGCTTTATGGGGCGCTCCTACGAGGAAGTGGCCCGCGAGCGGGAGATGGTCCCGTACCGGGTGGTGCGTGGAAGCCGGGGGGATGCCCGGGTCTACATCCCCGTGGCAGGCCGGGAGTTCACGCCCCAGGAGATCTCGGCGATGATCCTGCAAAAACTGAAGCAGGACGCCGAGGCCTACCTGGGCGAGCCGGTCACCAAAGCGGTCATCACCGTCCCGGCCTACTTCAACGACAGCCAGCGCCAGGCCACCAAGGACGCCGGCCGCATCGCCGGCCTGGAGGTGCTGCGCATCATCAACGAGCCCACCGCCTCCGCCCTGGCCTACGGCCTGG
>DAOTVY010000021.1:0-48205 GCA_034436115.1 Chloroflexia bacterium
ACTGCTCTCGTCTACCCGCCGCCCCAACGGCGACAAAATCCGCTCAATGATCCGCATCAAGTGCTCCCGATCCCGAAATACCACCGCCGTCTCCTCGATCCTCCCCCGCCGCTCGACATACACCAAACCCGGCCCGTTCACCATGATCTCCGTCACCTCCGGATCCGCCAAAAGCGGATCCAGCGGCCCGTACCCCACTACCTCCGCCTCCACCAAACCCTGCAACATCTGCCGGTCTACCCGCGAGAGCGTCAACCCCTCCTGCCGCACCACCTGATCCAGCACCTGTTGGACGCGAGTCCGGGTCGAAAGATCCGGGCCTCGTGCCAGCTTCCACCCGTGTTCTTGCCCCATCAGTTCCCGCACACGCTCCACGATTCGCCACGCAGCGGCCTCCGAGAGCATCTGAAATTTGCGGGGCAGTGTGGGGATCGAGCGTGCTGCGCGGTCTTCGTTGGGTCCTGGCATGGCTCACCAACCCCTCGAACCCCTGGACGGGCATTGGGCACAGGGCGCTAGTGTGCCCGGCGCAGGTTCGTGCTCAGGTAATAGGTGGTCTCGATGATCGCCTGAGAAAAGTCGCTCTCCTCAGGCTCCAGGATGGGCGGCCGGCCGGCGTTCGCCGCTGAGGGGATACGCGCCAAGTCGCCGGGGATCACGCTTGCCAAGGGAAAGCCCAGAAAGGTCTCGATCTCCTTGCGCGCCGGCGAATTCTCCGCTGCAGGGAAGTTGTTCAGCACCAGAAGGATCGACTCGGACGGCACCTCCATCATCGAGAGCGCCTGGAGCAGCGACTGGGTGGCCACCAGCGCCGCCACCTCCGGGGTGACAACCACAACCACGCGGTCGGCCAGCCGGAGCAACGTGCGGTACGGTTCGCGCAACGACGGAGCCAGATCGCAGACGATGTAACCATAAACAGGGCGCAAGATCCGGATCAGGCGCTCCATCTCTTCCGGGCCAATCGCCTCCACATCGGCTGGGGACAGCGGGCTCGCCAAGAACCGCAAGCCCGAAGGGTGCACGCTCAGATAGGTCTCTTCCAGATAATCCCGCTCGAGCGCCTCGGTCGCTTCTTGCAAGAGGGCCTGCATGTCGCGGGCGTTCTGGAGATCGAGCAATACCGCCGCGCGACCGAACTCCAGGCTGGCATCCACCAGCACCACCTCGTCGGCCCACATGCGGGTCAGACACAGGGCCAGGTTCACGGCGAGGGTCGTTTTGCCGATCCCACCCCGTGCCCCCGTGATCGCGATCACCCGCCCCTCGCGCTCCTCTTTGGGTGGCGCCACCTCGCGCACGCGCCGGAGCAGGTTTTCCACACGGGCAACCAGCTCCTGCATGTTGAACGGCTTCACGACATAGTCGTCCCCGCCTGCCTCGAACCCTTGGACGATGCTCTCCGGTTGATCCCGAGCGGTCACGAAAATGATGGGGACCGATCGCGTACGCGCCTGAGCGCGTAGCCGGCGACACAGCTCAATCCCATCGATCCCGGGAAGGGAGATGTCCAGGATGAACAGGTCCGGCACAAAGCGCGCCACCATCTGCAGAGCCTCTTCCGCATCACGGGCTTTGCGCACCCGGTATCCCCGATTCTCGAAGACAAAGGTCAGGATGGTCAGGATGTCGACATCGTCATCCACCACCATGATGCTGCGTGTCATTCGCTCGCTCCTTGGGCCGCGGGCTTCGGGGCCGGCCTCTCACCCTTTGGGATGGTCACATAGAACACCGTACCCCGGCCTGGTTGGCTCTCGAACCAGATCCTTCCGCCGTGCGCTTCGACGATCTGTTTGGAAATGTAGAGGCCCAGGCCGATCCGGCCCCCTTCCGCCGTGGCCCCGGGCTGGAACAGCTTGCTCCGCACCTCCTCCGAAATGCCAACCCCTGTGTCCTGTACGGCGAAGAGAATCTGGTCCGGTTCCTCCTCCACACGGACAAACACCTGCCCCTGAACCGAGGTATGCTTTATCGCGTTGTCCAACAGGTTCAGAAGGACCTGCCGCAATCCCGTGCGGCTGGCCAGGATCGGGGCCATACGGTCCGGCACCGCCATCCGCAAGACCTGTTGCCGGCTTTCCGCCTCCTTACGAACAATGCCGATCACCTCCTGCACCAACTCGACCACATCCACCGGCTCGAAGAAGAGCGTGAATTGGCCCTCCTGGATTCGGGAAAGGTCGAGGAAGTTGTTCACCCGCTGGATGCACTGGTCGACGTTCCGGATCGCCCGGGCCAGGAAATCGCTCTGTTGCGCCGTGAGCGGTCCCGCTTCCCCGCTGCGCAAGAGGTCCAGATACCCCTTGATCGAAGTCAACGGCGTGCGGATATCCTGCGCCAGGGTCCCGATCAGGCTGGAGCGCACCTGCTCTGCCTCCACCTGGAGGGTCACATCGCGGACCATGCCGACCACGCCCTCGCACACCTGCTGCCCTGCTTCCTCCACGCAGATCGGGTTCATCGTCACCTCATACACCCGGGAATCGCCGTTCCGTAAAGGTCCCTGGTAGACCAGCGGATGTCTGAGTTCCGCGGCCTCCTGCTGGCAGCGCTGCAGCAGCTGGAGCAGTTCTTCCAACTTTTGGGCTCTCAGGTAAGCCTCGACGTCCGCCCCGATGAGCTCCTTCCCCTCCAAGCCCAACAGCTCGATGGCCGCGCGGTTTGCCAGGACAAGACGGTTCCCCTGATCCAACACCACCACGCCTTCGGCGATCCGCGAGAGGGTCCACTCCAACTTACGGTGCTCCGCGGAAAGCTCGCGGTTGACCTTCGCCAGCTCCTGCGTACGGGCGAGCACCTTTTCCATCAGCTCGGCCTTCAGGATGGCCACTGCCGCCGCGTCCGCCAGTGCCTGAGCGAGCTGAATGTCCTCCTGGCCAAAATGCCGGCCCTGCGAGGACATCACCGAAAGGTTCAGCACGCCGATGATCTGGCTATCGGCCCGCAGCGGGACGCAGAGCGCCTGCCGGACTTCGCGCTCTTCCTGCGAACGGAACCGGGAGATGTTCTCCGGAGCCACGATCAGCGGCTGTCCGTATTGGGCAACCCACCCCGAGACGCCCCGGCCCACCGGCACCCCTTCCGTGACCGGCGTACGGAACGGCAGGCCCGCAGCCGCGCGTACCCGCAACCATTGGCCGCTCTCGTCGATCAGCATCACGGAGGCCCGATCCACTTCAAAGACCTCGCAGGCGCTGGAAACGATGCGCTGCAGCACCTCTTCCAGGCGTCTGGGAGAGTTGATGTCGCGCAGAACCTGGTTCAGCGCCGCGGTCTCGCTGTAGCGTCGGCGCAACGCGGCCAGCGATTCGGTCCATCCGATGACCCGCGCTACACGCCCGGCCAGCTCGGCCATCGCTATCAGGTCCTCACCGCGGAAACGACCCCGTGAGCGCCGCCGCCCGACCAGCAGCAGGCCAATGACCTCCCCTTCCAGAACCAGGGGGGCGCTCAAGAAAGGCTGTTGCAAGAAAAAATCCTGCAACGCGGGCGGAATCGGATGACGAAACTCCTCATCTACGCGGGTTGCAGGGGCATCGGTCTCGAGCAGCTTTTGCAAGAAGTCCTGATCCCATTCCATCCGCCGGAGCACCGCACGGGATAGCGTGGCCATTGGATAGGGGTCCGGTATCTGTAGCTCCAACTGGCCGCTCCCGGGATCGCGCAGGAAGACCAGAGCCACATCGGCATCGAGCACGCGCAAGGCCTCCTCGGTGACCGCCGTGATCACACCGGCCCGCTGCGTCCCCGAAACGGTGAACAGATGCTCATAGCGGGCTAGAGCCCCTTCCTGCTCCCGCCAGCGAAGCACGGGCCCGATCAGCAGGATCACCAACACCGCCAGCAGGAAAATAACCCCCTCGCCCGTCAGAAACATCGGATTCAGGACCGCACGCCATTGCCAGCTCGCAGACCAGAGGACGAGCACGGGATAAAGTACCCCTAGGCCCACGGTTACGCTTACAGACACCGTCAGCGAGGCCCGCAGCGCCGTCTCCAAGACAGGGGCGACAAAATACAGTAGAAACGGGTACGCCTGTCCCCGGGAAGACGCGATGAGCGCGCTGCCCACCACCACGTCGACCGCGACCGTGGCGACCCACGGCCAGCGGGGCGAACCACGGGTGGAGGAGACACCCGTGAGGAAAAGGTTGTAAAGCAGCGCCACGCCTAGGACAACCAGCAGATCCGACCCCGGGCCTGGCCCGCCGATGGTGAGATATCCCACGGCACCGATCACCAACGCCAGCCAGCGGTACCAGATGATCGGCAAGTAGATCGATCCTCGCAGCATACTCTCTCCTCGGTGTAGATCCCCTATTCTGTACCTGGGTGCATCAGGGCGCCCAATAGCTCTTGCTGCTCTTGCTCTCCACCCCGTTGATCCGGACGACCAACGTCAGCCGGTGCTCGCTGTTCGGTGAAGCCGGCGAGCGATAAACCACCTGGTACTGCCCACGGAACTGGCGGGATAGCTGGGTGTAGAGATCCCCCAGCGCATCGGCTTGAGGTGCAAAAAGGTACAACGCGCCCGTCTCACGGGCGAGCTGCTCCAGCGGCGCCGGGTCGAACTCGTTACTCTGCAGCCCGATAGCATACACGGGCACGTTGTACATCCCCGCCTGGGCGATCACGTCCTGCAGCGAGGACCGGCTTGCGGTGTCGTGTCCGTCGGTCAACACCACTACCGCCCGGCGACCGGACGGCTGGGTAACTAGCTGCTCGACCGAGAATCGAATGGCGTCATACAGCGTGGTCTCCCCGCTCGCGACGAGCTGCTCAACCGCCCTGCGCACGGCTTCCTTGTCCTTCGTGCACTCTTGAAGTAAGGCCGGCCGATCGCTGAAAGCGACCACACAGACGACGTCGTTCTCCCCCAACTGGTCCAGGAACGCGCTCAACGCCTGCTGCACCTGGCGCAGCGGCTCGCCTCCGTTGGCGCCCATGCTGCCACTGGTGTCCACCGCAAGAGCCACGGTAAGCGGCTCGGTCAATGGGACTGTGCGCAGCACCCAGTTCGGAACCAGGGCATCGTCTTCCCACACCGACAGGTGCTCCAGCGTGAGGCCAGACCACGCGTTGCCGGAAGGATCCAGGATGCTCAGATAGGCCACGACGTCGGGAAAGTGCGCTCCATCCACCTGATGCAACACCACTTGATAAGCCGCCCCTGTACCCTGACTGGCAGGGAGTGAAAGGGTAGGGCGGGGGGTAGGCGTTGGGGACCAAACCGTACGAACGACCTCTTCGTGCCAACCGGTCGCATCGCCAGCGCGCAGCGTGAGCCGGGTTTGCCCAGGCCTGGCTGGGACCAAGTGCACAAAAGAACCGTCCGGCTGCACGGAGACGGGACTGTCGTTGACCGTAAGGACGGCTCCGGGCGGAACCCTACCGACGAGCACGATCTCGTCGCCACTCGAAATCGCACCTTCAGGGGGATAGAAAAGCTCCAGCCGCTTCTCAGCCGAGGCGCTAGACCTGTGTCCGGCAAGCCCCCAAACAAGGGCCACAACGAGCAACACGATCAGGAAAGCCCCAAGTCCCAGGATGGGCGAGCGCGTCTGGAAAAAACGTCGAACGCGCTGCGCGAGCTGCTGGCGGAAACGCGGCCAACGCATCCGTTGGCGGAGCATCGCCAGAAGCGGCTCGGGGTCCAGGTCCAGAAAATGGGCGTATTCGCGCAGGTAGATTTCGGCATATCGGGAGCCTGGCAGGGCTTCCAGGTCGCCACGCTCCAGGGCCTGAAGGTGCTCTGCACGGATGCGGGTCGCGACCTCCACCTCCGGTAGTGACAGGTAACGGCTCTCTCGCTTCTCGCGCAACAGCTGCCCGAAATCCTTCGCCATCCTGTTTCCTCGCATTCTCGAAGAGGTTTCCGTACTCCCTCTGAGGACCGTGGGGTCACCTGTTTGTATCTTAACACGGCCCTCCATCGGTGTCAAGGAGCCCCGTGGTGCAGCTTCGGTTTGACAGTCCCTTGCGTGCCAGATATAATATCATACAAGCGAAGAGGCTCTTCCCGCGGGAGTAGCTCAGGTGGCAGAGCGTCTGCCTTCCAAGCAGAGGGTCGCGGGTTCGAGTCCCGTCTCCCGCTTTGGCCGGCTCCCATGCCGGCCTTTCTTTCCTGTCTCGCCTTTCGCCCCGCAGAGGCTCCGATGGCCGGGGGGCGATCTCGAGGAGCGGCCATGCGAATCGTCCTCCTGGCCCCGTTTGCCACGCAGCCAAAGGGAACCACGCGCGCCCGGGTGCTGCCTCTTGCGGAGGCGCTCGTGCGCCACGGGCACAGCGTCACCGTGCTGATCCCCGCCTGGGATAACCCTCGCGAGGCCGGCTGTGAGGTTACGCGCGGCCCTCTCCGCATCCGCTGGCCGGCGCTGCCGCACCCCGTGACCCCACGCCTTTCGCTGGTGCTTGTGCGCGAAGCCTTGCGCGAACACCCCGATGCGATCCACGTCTTTAAGCCCAAGGCCCATTCCGGCCTGGCGCTCCTGTGGTTGTGGGCGCGTGCATCGCGCATCCCCCGCGTGCTGGACAGCGACGATTGGGAAGGGCGTGGGGGGTGGAACGAGGTCAACCCCTATTCCCCGCTTCAGAAGGCCTTTTTTCAGTGGCAAGAGCACTTCTTGCCCCGGCATTGCGCGCGTGTGGTGACCGTGGCCAGCCGGACTCTCCAGACCCAGATGTGGGGGCTGGGCCTTCCCCCGGAGCGGGTCATCTACCTTCCGAACGGCGCCAGCCGGGAACGCTATGCCGAGTGGTCCTCGGCCGATCCGGAGCCCGTGCGCCGGCGGCTTGGGCTCGACGGCCTCCCCACCGTCCTTCTCTATACCCGCTTTGCCGAGTTCCGCGTCTCCCGCGTGGTCGAGGTGATCGCCCGGGTGCGCGAGGCCGTGTCCCACGTGCGGCTGCTCGTGGTGGGCCGTGGCTTCTTTGGGGAAGAGACTCAGTTGAGGCAGGAGATGGCCGCACGCGGACTCGGCGACCACCTGGTCGACGCGGGGTGGGTAGCGGAGCGTGAGCTCCCCCAGCACCTCGCTGCCGGGGATGTAGCCTTCTTTCCGCTCGACGATCGGCTGATCAATCGGGCGAAATGTTCCGTGAAGTTGATCGAACTGATGGTGGCCGGCCGGGCGATCGTGGCCGATGCGGTGGGGGAAGCGCGCGAGATGCTCGAGCATCGCGTCTCCGGCTGGCTCACCCCCCCTGAAGACGTGCAGGCGCAGGCCGCTGCCCTGATCTCCCTGCTTCAGGACCCGGAAAGCCGGCGTGCCCTGGGCCAGGCTGCCACGACCCGCGTCTGGCAGGCGTACGATTGGGACCACCTGGTGGCGCGTGCGCTGGCTGCCTATCGCCTGGCCGGAGCCCGCTGACCGGGATTTGTGCTGCCCCTCCGTTTCGTGTAGAATAGGGCTGTCAAAGGATGCCGCAGGAGGTTGACATGCACCGGAGGTTGTGGCTGCTTGGGCTCGCCCTTTTTCTTGCCGCCTGTACTGCGGGAGGCATCTACATCCCCCCTACCCTTCCCCCAGAGGGCCTGTATGCGCGCATCGAAACCACCCGGGGAACGATCCTCTGTGAGTTGCGGCCCGATGCAGCGCCCAAGACCGTGGCCAACTTTCGCAAACTGGCCGACGCAGGATGGTACGATGGCCATACCTTCTTTCGCGTTGAGCCCGGATTTGTCATCCAGGGAGGCAGCCCGGACGACACGGCTACCGGGAGTATTGGCTATACGATCGAAGCCGAGATTTCCCTGCCCCACCGCCCGGGCGCTCTGGCAATGGCCCGCACGGGGGACGCGGTGAACCCCGAGCGCCGCTCGGACGGCAGCCAGTTCTACATCACCTTGGGAGAAACTCCCCATCTGGACGGGGCTTACACCGTCTTTGGTTACTGCACCGGCTCCCTGGACGTGGCCCGCCAGATCCAAGTGGGGGATCGCATGCTGCGGGTGCGGGTAGAGGAGCGGTAGGCAGCCCGATATGCCCAAAGAGCGGACGTTCGAAAAGACGATCGCCGTCAATCGCCAGGCACGCCACGAGTATGACATCCTGGAGACCTATGAGGCAGGCCTGGTGCTGACCGGTTCGGAGATCAAGTCGATCCGCGCCGGCCGCGCAAACCTGCGCGGGGGATATGCCCGCATCCGGGACGGAGAGGCCTGGTTGCTGGACGTCCATATCGCCCCCTATGCCGAGGCCGGCCGGCGCTTCGGTCACGATCCCCTACGCCCCAGAAAGCTCCTCCTCACCCGTCGCGAGATCGACCGTCTGCGCGGCCGGCTGGAGACAGCAGGACTCACGTTGGTCCCGTTGCGTCTCTACATCAAAGGACGCTGGGCCAAAGTGGAACTGGGGCTCTGCCGGGGACGGAAAATGGTCGACCGGCGCCGCGCGATTGCCGAGCGGGAGGCACGCCGCGAGATCGAACGGGAATGGAAAGAACGTGAGCGGTGAGTCCGGAAACCCGAGGATCGGGACGATGAGCGAACGGTTGCTGGGAGGGCGCTATGAGCTGGAACAACTCCTGGGCCAGGGAGGGATGGCCCAGGTTTACCGCGCGCGCGATCACGTGCTGGACCGGCCCGTGGCCGTCAAACTCCTGCGTCCAGAGTACGCGAACGACGCCACCTTTGTCGCCCGTTTCCAGCGGGAGGCGCGAGCCGCCGCCAACCTGGTGCACCCCAACATCGTCGCCGTATACGACGTGGGACAGGACGGAAACCAGCACTACATCGTGATGGAGTATATCGCCGGCCGCACGCTCAAAGAGTTCATCCGCGAGCGGGCTCCCCTTCCGGTCGACCTGGCACTGCGCATCGCCGAAGAGGTCTGCACGGCGCTCGAGTACGCCCACCGGCATGGGCTCATCCACCGGGACATCAAACCTCAGAACATCCTCCTGGACGAGGAAGGCGAGGTGGTCAAGGTGGCTGACTTTGGGATCGCCAAGAGCCGCCTGGATCCCGAGTCCACCGCCGACCGGCTCGCGCTGGGGACGGTCAAGTATATCAGTCCGGAACAGGCGCGGGGGGTGGAGGTGGTGCCCCAGTCCGATCTCTACTCCCTGGGCGTCGTTCTGTACGAAATGCTCACGGGGCGGCAACCGTTCGACGGAGAAACCCCCGTGAGCATCGCCTTACAACACATTGAGGCAGAGCCCCCGCCGCCGCGCCAGATCAACCCGTACATCCCTCCAGCTGTGGAAGCCATCCTCCTGCGCGCCTTGGCCAAGAACCCCCGCGAGCGGTATGCCTCCGCCCGCGAGATGCGACAGGCGCTGGAACGCTACCGCCTGGCCGGCCTGGAGACCACTGGCCCACTCCCCCAAGCGGTCGCGCCCCCGGCAATCCCCGCACCCCCGGCGCGTCCGGATCAGGTTCCCACCCGGGGCACCCGGCCAGCACCCCGCGTGAGCCCCACCCCGCGTGCGATACCCACCCGGGGCACCACCCTTGGCCCTCTAGGAATCGCGCTCCTGATCCTTATCGGGGTAGGCATGGTCAGCCTGGTGCTCCTGCTCGTCCGGCTGCTCTATCCCCCCAGGCCGCTGGTCACACCGACATCCGTCCCGACCACGGCCGTGCCCACGTGGCCTACCGCGCCAAGCCCTGGGATCCCGGTGCTGTTACGCGACCTGACCGGCCTCTCCGCGGCGGACGCCCGGGCCATCCTGGAACAGGACGGGCTACTGTACGTCGAGGGACCGCCGCGATGCGACCCATACATCGAGCCAGGCCACGTGGTCGAGCAGAAACCGCGCTACGGCACACGTCTGCTGGCTGGGCAGGCGGTCACGGTAACCCTTTCGGCGGAACGGACGCTCGCTCGTGTTCCCTATGTGGTGCAGATGTCTTATGAGGGAGCGCGCTTGACCTTGTTAGGTGCCTGTTTTCGGATCGAGCGCAAGGAGCTGGGATGCACCTCGACCCCAGTTGGGTACGTGGCCCGGCAGGAGCCCAGGGCAGGCGTATCCGAGGCCCAGGGCATCACGGTAACTGTTTATGTGAGCATCGGATACCAGGAAACGATCCTTCCGGAATTGCTCCGCGTGCCGCTTGCGGACGCTCAGCGGCGCGTGGAAGCGGCCGGCCTCATCTGGGGATACGCCAACCCCCAGACACAGGCGGATATGCCTCCCGGGGTAGACATCGATGATCAGGGGGCCCCGGGGCAGGTGATCAGCTACCTGGTCCAGTACAACGGCGTGCGTAAGACAAACGGAGAGCTCCCGGCGGGCGCTCGTGTGCCCTGCGGGGCAGTGGTGCACGTGGCCTACTACGCGCTGCCTTGAGGCGGGATCGAAGCCGGCGCTTCGGCTGCTGCACACCCCCGTGGATGGAGGTTGTGTGCCTTGGCCCTGACAGCGGCCGACCACACGCCATAGGAGTGCGCGATGCGGTGTCCCGCACGGCTGGCCGGGATCGTCGGATTGCTTCTGGTCGGCGCAGCAGCCGGTTTGGCCGCGGTGCGGTTCGGGCTGGCCATTCCCCTGGGCGCACTCGCTGGCCTAGCGCTGTTCCTTATCGCTTTTTTCGAGCCCAAGACGGGCCTCCTCTGCGCTCTGGGGATTGCAACACTCCTCCCGTTCGGGGTGCTTCCCTTTCGCCTGGCGGTGACCCCGTCCTTCCTGGAGATCGTGCTCCTGGGCCTGCTCGCCGGCTGGCTGCTCGCGCCCTGGTTGCGTGAAGGGCGGCGCTACCGTCTGGCGCCGCTCGACCTGGGGGCCTGGCTGTTCATGGGCTTGCTGATCGTGGGGTTATCCCTGGGCATCGGCCGAGGGCTTGACGCCACGCGGGTACACAACGTGGGGAAATTCCTCCTGGCCTTGCTCGCCTACTTCGGCGCCAGGCAGACAGTAAAGGACGGGCGCCATGTGCGCCAGTATCTCGCTGTGTTGCTCGTGTGCGCCGGGCTGGCTGCCGCCTTGGGGATCCTGCTCCACGCGCTGCCCGATCCAATGGCCCAGGCTGTGTTGACCCGCCTGGGGGTCGTGGGATACCCCACGACGGGCCGCGTGTTGCGCTATGTGGAGGACGATCCGCACGGACTGGAGCGTGCGATCGGCACATCCGTTGACCCAAACGCCTTCGGCGGCATGCTTGCCTTTGCGGCATCCGTTGCGTTGGGAGAGCTCCTGCAGCCGCGGGGACACGCCCTCCCCCGATACGCTTTGGGGCTCATCTTGGCCACCCTCCTAGGAGCCATCTATCTCACCTACTCCCGCGCAGCCCTCGGTGGATGGGTGGCAGGTTGCCTCTTTCTAGCCGCCGCCCGCTACCGGCGCCTCTTTGGTGTCCTCCTGGCTGGGGCCCTGATCCTTGCCCTGCTCGTGGCCGGCTTGTGGTGGAACACGCCCGTGGTGGAGCGGTTCCGAGAAGGAGTGCGCTTTCAAGACCTGGCGAACCGGATGCGCCTGGCGGAATATGCCAACGCCTGGGCCATCCTTCGCCGTTACCCGATCTTCGGCGTAGGCCTAGCAGGAGCCCCAGATATCGACCTGAGCACGGGAGTCTCGAGCCTCTATCTCACGATCGCGGAGCATATGGGCTTGGTGGGCTTGGCCGCGTTCCTGGGGTTGGTCGGGGCAGCGCTCGCCCAGGGCCTTTACGCCTCCCGGAACCATACCCGCGCCACGGGAAGTGGCCATCGCTTGGCACTGCTTTCGGGAGTGGTAACAGCCCTGGCCATCGGGCTTCTGGACCACTATTTCTTCAACGTCGAGTTCCCCCATATGGCCCTGATGTTTTGGAGTGCCGTGGAGATCGCCTCGGACCGGGGGTGGGATCTTCCCTGACGCCATTTGCGCCCTTGCCCATTTTCGGGTACAATGCGGCGGGCCAACGGAAAGGGATGGCCCCAGGTAGGTTTATGGCCCCGGATGTCCCGGGAAACAAGATGAAAGAGGAGGATTCGATGGCCACACGGATCGGCATCAACGGCTTCGGCCGAGTGGGCCGTCAGGCTTACAAGGCGCTGCTCGATTACTACCCGGACGACCTGGAAGTCGTGGCGATCAACGACATTACCGATGCGCCAACGCTGGCCCACTTGTTACGCTACGACTCGGTCTATGGTGCATTCGACGGCGAAGTCGAAGTGGGTGAATCCGGCCTCATCGTGGACGGAAACGAGGTACGGGTGCTCAGCGAGCCGGATCCGAGCAAGCTGCCTTGGGCCGAAATGGGGGTAGAGATCGTCATCGAGAGCACGGGCCGCTTCACCGAGGCAGCCAAGGCCAAAGCCCACTTGGATGCCGGCGCCAAGAAGGTCATCATCACCGCCCCGGCCAAGGGGGAGGACATCACCATCGTCCTCGGAGTCAACGAGGACCGTTACGATCCAGAAAAGCACCACATCATCTCCAATGCGTCCTGTACCACGAACGCCCTTGCCCCGGTCGCCAAGGTGCTCTATGAACGGTTCGGGATTGTCCGTGGCCTGATGACCACCATCCACTCCTACACGGCCGATCAGCGGCTGGTCGACGCGCCCCACAAGGATCTACGCCGGGCCCGACATGCGGGCCTGAACATCGTTCCGACCTCGACCGGCGCTGCAAAGGCGCTCGGCCTGGTGATCCCCGAACTGAAGGGCAAGTTCGACGGGATCGCACTGCGCGTCCCTACCGCGACCGTCTCGATCATCGACTTTTTCGTCGAACTGGAACGGCCGGCCACCGTGGAAGAGATCAACCAGGCCTTCCGCGAGGCTGCGGACGACGAGCTGGCGGACATTCTGTATGTGAATGATGAGCCGTTGGTCTCCTCCGACTTTGTCGGCGCTGAGTATTCGAGCATTGTCGATGCCCCGCTGACCATGGTGATGGGAGGCACCATGGCCAAGGTGATGGCCTGGTACGACAACGAGTGGGGCTACTCCTGTCGCGTGGCCGACCTGGCCGCCCTGATTGCCGAGCGACTGTAGGGGCAAGGAGACCCAAGGGGGCCGCCCGGCTTCGTTCGCTTTCGGCGGCGGGCCGGGCGGCGGCTTTCTAGCCGCTGAGCGTGCGGTTGGAGGGGCTACGACGATCACAAGCGGTTTCGTGTTCACCCAGACGGCGTTGCGCGCCTACCGGGAGTGCCCCTATCGCTTTCGGCTGCGCTACTTGGAGGGAGTGCCCTGGCCGGCCGCTCCCACGGATCCGGCTGCGGAAAGAGCACTCGACCTTGGCCGCCGTTTCCACGAGCTTGCCCGCCAGCACTACCTAGGGCTGGAGGTGGACGAGCAGGCACGTTCCGCCGGCCCTCCCCTTGCCGATTGGTGGCAGGCGCTCCGGACGCGGCCGCCGGACCTCGCGGGCTACCCAGAGCGCTACCCTGAGGTAGCGCTTTCGGTTCCTTTGGGCCGATTCCGCCTGAGCGCACGCTACGACTTGTTGGCGATAGGGGAAAAGGGTGCGCGCATCGTGGATTGGAAGATCGGGGTCTTGCCGTTGTCGCCGGTGCTGGCCCAAGACCTGCAGACACAGGTCTATCTCTACGTGCTCGCCGAGGGGAACACGGTTTACCGCAGGGGTCGCCTGCTTGCCCCAGAGAGCCTAAGCCTGGTTTACTGGAACCCACGGGAGACCCTTCTGGTGGGCTATGATGCCCGCACCCACGCTCAAACTCGCGCCTTCCTGGAAGGGTTGGTAGACGAGATCGCACAATGTGATCCGGCCGCAATGCGGCCAGTGGAAGACCCCTCCACCTGTTCGCGTTGCGGCTACGCAGCGTTATGCGGCTTGCCCAGCGGAGGGATCCTGGAATGGGAAGAAGAGGAGGAAGAAGCCTTCCCCGAATGGCCCCCGGAGGAAGCCCTGGCGCCCTAGGGGCCCCTCAGGCACTTTCCCCGACCGGCGGTTCGATCCAGAGGTGAAAGCGGGGCAGGAACTCCAGCAGATAGCCACGTGTGGTGTACCCCAGCTGACGGGAAACCTCCTGGGGGGGGCGGCCGGCGGAGAGGAGACGTACCGCAGCGGTGTCCCGCAAGAGTTGGGGGTTCACCCGGCGGATGCCAGCGGCGCGGGAGAGGCGCGCCAGGATGTTGTTCACCTGACGGCCCGTGACGGGAACCACTGGGGAAAGCCAACCTGCCTCGCCGGCCCGGCGCTCCCGATAGCGCCTGAGAGCACCGGCCACCTCGGGCGGAAGCGGCAGCCGTCGCGATTTTTGGCGGAGCTTTCCGCCATAACGGATCACCACCGTCGGCGGGCTATCCTCGAGCTCCAGGTCGGCCCACTGCAGGGCCAGCAGCTCCTGTTTCTTCAGCCCCACTTCCCCCAGCAGCCCCACGAGCAAGCGGTGAAAATCGTCGGCCGCGGCGACCGCAAGCAGGCTGGTCATTTCCTCCCGGGTGAGCACCGGCGGGGGCTCGACGGCCACCTCCTGAAACGGGATCTCGGCGGCAGGATTGTCCTCGCGCCACCCTTGCGCAACCGCAAAGGCCATCAACCGACGCAGAAACTCCACCCCCACGTTATAGGTGTTCACCGTGAAGCGGCCCCGGCCGTGCGTCAACCATTCGAGAAAGGCGGTCAGCTCCTGCCGCCTGAGCGTGGCTACGGCACGTTCCCCCGGAAAGTACTCCAGCAGCCGGCGAGCCACCGAGCGGTGGTTGGCCACGATGTTGGGGGTGCGGACGCCGGAAATGGCCTGGAGGTATCGGGCAACGGCCTCGCCCAGCGGGACAGTGCGGTTTGCTTCCATGCATACCTCCGGGCAGCCCTGGACCAGAGTTGCTCCGGGCGGCTAACCCTGCCGAGCGCTTACATTATATCACAATCTTCCGATCGACAGCTGGATGGCCCTGTGGTAGAATAAGCGTATCGAGGAGGTGTTGGATGAGCGCACGGGCCTTGCTGCACCCAGGTGGGACAGCCCTGGTGGTGATCGACTTCCAAGAGAAGCTCGTCCGGGCATTGCCCGAACAACCGGTGTGGCGGGCGATCCGCACCGTGAGCCGACTGTTACCCCTCCTGGAAATCCTGAACGTGCCCGTCCTTTGGACCGAGCAGTATCCGGTGGGCCTCGGCCCGACGGTTTCCGAGCTGGCCGAACGGCTCCAGGGCAAACCCCGCTTTGAAAAGACCACCTTCTCCTGTTTCGGCGCTCCGGGCTTCGGGGGGTGGCTCTGGGAACACGGGATCGGCCGCCTGGTGCTGAGCGGAATCGAGACCCACATCTGTGTCCTTCAGACGGCCCTGGAAGCGCTGCAGGCCGGCCTGACGGTCCACGTCCTGGCCAATGGCGTGTGCTGTTATCACCCAGAAGATCAGGAACGGGCATTGGCCCGCATCCAGCAGGCCGGGGGCGTGATCACCAGCCGGGAGATCGTTGCCTACGAATTGCTGGGGCGGGCCGATACCCCCGCGTTCCGGGCGGCATTGCCTTACCTGCGGGAGCGGGACTAGATGCTGAACTGGAGCCTCCTTGCCGAACGGCGCATCCTGGCGGCGATGGAACGCGGGGAGTTCGACAACCTCCCCGGCCAGGGACAGCCCCTCCGCTGGCGTGAGAACCCGTTGGTCCCCCCGGAGTGGCGGTTGGCTTTCGACCTTCTAGAGCGTGCTGGCCTGGCCCCCGAGTGGATCCTCCGGGACGCGGAAATCCGCGCCGAGATCGCGGCCCTCGAACGGAAACGGGAACGGGAGCGGCTGTGGATGGAAGAACGGCGAGAGGCGCTCGCGGCGATGTCTCCCGAGGAAGCGGCCGCGGAACGGGAGCGGCTGCGCCGAGTGCAGAAGCACACCCTGGAACAGGTGCGTTTCCAGGTGGAGAAGCTAAACCGCAAGATCGCGGACTGGAACCTGATCGTCCCCATAGTCTGGTTGCAGCGCCTGCCCTTGGACCCGGGCGCGGTAGAAGCCGCGCTACAGGCCGCCTGGGGAAACCTGGAGGAAACCCGATGAAGGCGATCATCCTTGCCGGAGGAAAAGGCGAGCGGTTGCGTCCTTACACGAACGACCGCCCGAAAGGGATGGTCGAGGTGCTGGGAGTCCCTATCCTGGCCTACCAGGTACGGTGGCTGCGCGCCAATGGCGTCGATGCCGTGCTCTTTTCCTGCGGCTACCGCCACGAGGTCATTCGCGAATACTTCGGCGACGGATCGCGGTGGGGAGTCACGTTCGAGTACGTCGTCGAAGATGTCCCACTTGGACGCGGGGGCGGCATGAAACTGGCCTTCCGCGCCCTGGCTCCCGAGGATGACCCGGTAGTGGTCACCAACGGCGATGTGATCACCAACTTTCCCTTGCGCGAGATGGTCGCCGAACATCGTCGCTCTGGGGCTATGGCGACGATCTTTCTCACGCCTTACTTCAGCCCCTTCGGCATCGTCGAGGTGGGAGAAGGAGGGGAGGTGCTTGGGTTCCGCGAGAAGCCCGAGCTTCCCTACTGGATCAACGGCGGGGTCTATGTGCTCAGCCGGGCAATCGAACCCTACCTCCCGGATCGCGGCGACCACGAGGTAACGACCTTCCCCCAGCTGGCCAGGGAGGGAAAGCTGCGTGCCTTTCGCTCCCGCGCCTATTGGCAGTCCGTAGATACGGTGAAGGATCTTTCCGTCACCAGCCGGGAGCTCGAGCAGTTCATGATGGAAGCGTTCCTCTCGCAAGCGGACGTCCCGCGCATCCCTCGCTAGGATGGGACGGAGTGAACCCACGCGTCGTGCTCAAGCCCGGCCGGGAGAAATCGGTCCGCCAGCGTCATCCCTGGGTCTTCTCCGGGGCGATAGCCCGCGTAGAGGGTGCCCCCGGAGCTGGGGACGTGGTCGACGTGCTCAGCGGCGAAGGAGAGTTCCTTGCCCGAGGCTGTTACAGTCCTCGATCCCAGATCCGCGTCCGGCTGTGCACGTGGGATGTCGATGAGCCGGTGGACGCGGCCTTTCTCCGTCGGCGCTTGGAGCGGGCGCTGACGGGGCGGGCGGCTCTCTTTGAGGATCCTGCCACCACCGCCTTTCGGGTGGTGCACGCCGAGTCCGACGGCCTCCCGGGCGTGATCGTGGACCGCTACGGGCCGTTCCTGGTGGTCCAGCTGCTCACGCAGGGCGCCGAGGTTTGGCGCCGGGAACTCGTCGATCAACTGGTCGCACGCCTTTCGCCCGCTGGCATCTACGAGCGCGACGACGTACCCGTGCGCCGGTTGGAAGGGCTCCCCTTGCGCACCGGCCAGCTGTGGGGCGAAGAGCCACCGGACCGGCTTGAGGTCCTGGAGGGCGGGATACCGTTCTGGGTAGACCTCCGCAGGGGCCACAAGACCGGGGCGTACCTGGACCAGCGGGAGAACCGGCTGCGGCTGGGCCCGCTCTGTGTCGCCAAAGAAGTGCTCGACGGATTCACGCACAGCGGATGGTTCGCGATCCATGCCGCGGTGCGCGGAGCAGCGGACGTCGTGGGGCTCGACTCCTCGGCTGAAGCGTTGAGGCTCGCGGCGGAAAACGCACGCCTCAACCGTGTGGAGGATCGCGTCCACTGGGTCGAGGGAAACGCGTTCGAGGAGCTGCGCCGCTGGCGAGCAGAAGGCCGGTCTTTCGACGTGGTCATCCTGGACCCCCCAAAGTTCGCCGAGAGGGCGTCGCAGGTGATGTCTGCCTGCCGGGGCTACAAGGACATCAACCTCCTGGGCATGCAACTCCTCCGGCCCGGAGGGCTATTGGCCACCTTTTCCTGCTCGGGACTGGTGAGCGCGGACCTTTTCCAGAAGGTCGTCTTCGGGGCCAGTCTGGACGCTCGTCGTGAGGTGCAGATCCTGGCCCACCTCTTTCAGAGCGAGGACCACCCGGTGCTCCTCACCTTCCCGGAGGGCGCCTATCTGAAGGGACTGCTCTGCCGTGTCTGGTAGTCCACCTGCTCCGCCTGGTGCGCATCCAGATAGTTCTGGAGGATCAGCGCAGCCGCCACCGCGTCGCGTTCTTGTCGGCGGCGTTCCCGCCGCATACCGCTTTCCAGGAGCGACCGCTCGGCAGCGGCGCTGCTCAGGCGCTCATCCCACAACTCGATTGGAATGCTCACACGCGCCTGCAGCCGCTCCACCCAAGAGCGCACCGAGCGGGCTTCCTCCCCTTCCCCACCGTCGAGCCGTAAGGGGTAGCCGACCACGATCCGTTCGACCTGGTATTGCTCCGCCCATGCGCAGACCTCGTCCAGAGCCTGGTCCTCCTGGCGTCGCTCGATCGTAGCCAACGGGGTGGCCAGTACCCGATCCGGATCGCTCAGGGCGGCGCCGATACGGCGCCGCCCGATGTCCAGCCCCAGAATCCGTCCCATCCCGCCCCTCAGTGGCGCAACTGGGTCGTATCCACCACCACGATGCGTGAGCCCTGCGTGGGCAGCCGGCTAGAGACAGGGCTCACTGCGTAGGCGGCGATGCGGTCCGCGTAGGTCTCCAGGATCTTGCAGGCTTCCTGCGCCGTCTGTCCGCGCAGGGCCCGACGGATTTCCGCCTGGAGCGCTGGGTCGATACGGTTCACGATGGTGACCCGGACGCGGGTACGGTAGCTCCAGGCGTTTCCGGCGGGCTGCGGCGCTACGGGAAGGATCGGCCCATGGGCAATCTGGCCGATCTCCTGGCCGGCCTTCTTTCCCCCCAGCCCCAGGAGAACCGCCTGATCCAGGGCACGCTCGAGCACGCCCGGAGCGCTGGCCAGGGCCGTGGCACGGACGGTTGTCCGAAGGGTGAACGTGGTTGCTTCTGTGCCGATCGGATGGCTAAACAACTCCTCGACCGTGCGAATGTCCAGGGTTCCCGACAGGACCTCCAAATCGCCCACCTTGGCATAGAGTTCCGCATAGGCCTGTTCCCGGAGCTCCGCAAGCAGCCTTTCCCGTAGCTGGCTCTGGTCTTGCTCCGTAACCAGGGTGACCGGGCGTTCGGAGCCGCCCGAGGTCGGTTCCGGGTTGATGACGTAGAGATTGGCTGCAGGCGCCGCCTCAAAGTGGGTGATCGTGCCCGCATCCACGTTCCAGGCGCTTCCCGGCTGCTCGGCCCGGATCGGGACTCCTATGGCGCGCCCATACTCGATCCCAGCCGGAAGGCCATTGCTCCATAGCTGCACAGCGGCGGGCACGGAGACATCTTCGACCGTGTAAAAGACCATGCCCGCCCCGATCAGACGCGTGCCGGCAGGGATGAAAACCTCGGAAAAGTTCCCGTTGCTGAAGGACACCCGGCCTTGGGCGGTGCCATCCGGCACCAGGGCGGACCCGGTGGCCGTGGCGGAAGCACTGGCCTGCAACGAGACCTCTACCGGCTTGGCGACAATGACCACCGCATCCCCTTCGATCTTGGGCCCGACGGCAGCGCCTTTCGTGGGCACGGTATCGCTCAGGACAACGGTGAGCCCGACATCCATTTCCTGAGTCCCTGCAGCCACCGGCGTGAGGGCGACGACCGTTCGCGGTTCGGAGAAGCTGTAAGCAGCCACCAGAAGCACCGTCAGCGCAACCACGCCGGCCAGCCCCCAGAGGTAATACCGAAGCCGTTCCCGGGGAGGGACAGCCGCTTCCACAGGAATCTCCACCGGCGGCGCAGCCGGGGCTTCGCGTTCGGCCGCGGGTTCGGGCACCGGAGCACGCCGGAAGCGCTCTTTGGTTGCCGCAGCGACAGCCGCAACGGCGGCGCCCAGAGGGGCCAGCACGCGCCGCACGGCGCCCAAGTCGAACGACCAAGCCGGGCGCCGGGGCGGTCCTGGTTCTTCCTCCGCAGCCTCGGGCGCAGGCAGCTCCACCTCCTCTACTGCTGGGGGAGGCCCGAGCACCTCCTCGAACGGAGCAGCCACCGGAACCTCCGAGGGTTCCGCAACGCCTATCGGTTCAGGCGGCCGCGTCGAGACGACGATGCGTGGTTCTTCCCGTGCGGAGACTTCTTCATCCCGCAGGCGGGCTTCCGGCTCCAGGCGCACAACATCGAAGCGGCAGACCTTGGCCATGTCGCAGGTTGTGGCGTCTGCCGAATAGACAGTCACGTTGATGCCGTGCAGGTCGCACACTTTGCGCAGCATGGTGAAGCCACCGAGCATCTGGAGCGCACGGTTTCCTGGGGGTACCACCAGGCTGATCTGCTGTGCACCGGCGGTGCGGACCTTGCCCACGATCGTATCGGCGTCGTCCTCCGGCTTCAGCACGATCGTTACCGAGTCATCGGACATCGTCCTCCTCCTTGTTCGGAAGGCGCTCCATCCGAACTGGCCCTCCCCGCTTCTATCGCCCCTCAGACCGAGCGAACCAACGTTTCACACCGCCGCCTTGGCCACCCGAAACTATGAGCTGCTCAGCGCGGCCATTTCCTGGTGGACTGTTTCGTATACCAGCGCGAGCGCTTCGGGCAAGCGCTCTACCAGGGGCCCGCCTCCCTGGGCCAACTCCGGACGTCCGCCCGCGCTCCCCCCGACCAGTTGCACCGACGGGCGAAGGATCCGATCCGCGCGCAACCCACGTGCCACCCCGTCCGGGGTTACCATGGCGACCCACCGGGTTTGTCCCTCGATGACGCTGGCGAGCACGACCACGCACGAACGGAGCCGTTCTTTCACCATATCGCCCGCTTCCCGCAGCCGTGCGAGGTCGGGCAGGTCCAGTTGCCCGCTGACCACTTGCAGGCCATCCACCATGCGTGCCTTCGCGATCAGGCCTTCGACCTGCAGCTGCGCCAGCTGTCGCTGGAGGGCCACAATCTGCCGCTCCCGTTCCCGGGCCTCTTCCTCCAGGGCCTGCAAGCGCTCCTCGAGTCGAGCCACCGGTACCCCAAGCCGATCGGCCAGTTGTTCCAACCGACGCACCTGCTCCCGGGCCCATCGGATCGCGCCACGTCCTGTGACCGCTTCGATCCGGCGCAGGCCGGCACCGATGCTACTTTCGCTCACCAGGAAAAAGGCGCCAATCTCGCCCGTCCGCCCGACGTGGGTACCGCCGCACAGTTCGCGCGTGTGGTAGGCGTCCTCGGAGGTCTCGACGCTTACCATACGCACCGTCTCGCCATACTTCTCCCCGAAGAGAGCGATCGCCCCCCGTCGCAGGGCCTCATCGCGGGGCAGGATGCGGGGGATGACCGCGAAATCGGTTTGGATTGCCTCGTTGACGAGGCGTTCCACTTCCTCCATTTCTCCTGGGGTCATCGCCCGGAGGTGGGAAAAGTCGAAGCGCAGTCGATCCGGGGCGACCAACGAGCCGGACTGCACCACGTGCTCCCCGAGCACCTCTCGGAGCGCCCGATGCAAAAGGTGGGTGGCCGTATGGTTGCGGGCGATATCGGCGCGGCGCTCCCGATCGACCCGAGCCTCGACCGTCTCGCCCACCTCCAGGTATCCTTCCTCGACCTGGCCCACGTGGACGATACGTTCAGGGACCGGACGGAAGGTGTCCTCGACTCGAAACCGGCCGTGCGGCCCGTACAACCAACCGGCATCACCGATCTGGCCACCGCCCTCGGGGTAGAACGGCGTATGTTCCAGCACGACCTCCAGCCGCTCGCCGGCTGAGGCGCGGCGTACCGACTCGCCCTCGCTCAAGAGGACCAGGATAGCGGCCGCATCGGTGGTACGGTCATAGCCGGTAAACGGAGTAGGGGGGAGGTCCAAATCTCGATAGCGGCCGGCCGCCAGTGCCGCGGGCGTGCCTCCTGCCCGGCTAACCGCCTGATGGCGCATCAAGGCCTCCTGAAAGCCGCTCTCATCCACCTCGTAGCCCCGCTGGCGCGCGATCATACGGGTCAGGTCCACCGGGTAGCCGTAGGTCGCATAGAGCTCGAAAGCGGCTTCTCCAGGGATCACGGGCTCACGCAGCTCGGAAAGGAGCGCTTCCAGGCGCACCAGGCCGGCATCCAGCGTATGGCGGAACCGTTCCTCCTCGTCGGCAATCACCTCGAGGATGAACGCCTCTTTCTCGGCCAGGTGGGGATAAGCCGGGGCGAGGATCGAGATCGCCACACGCGCCGGTTCGGTTAGAAAGGGCTCCTGAAACCCCAGGAGGCGACCCTGGTAGACTGCCCGCCGCAGGATACGCCGCAGGATCGAGTTGCGCCCCAGGTTGCCGGGCAGCACACCGTCGGCGATCATGTTCACCACGGCCCGACTGTGGTCCGCAACGGCCCGATAAGAAGCGATCCGCTCCATACGCTCCTGATCGCTGTGGCCGAGCATCTCCTGCACCCGGGCGATCACGGGAAGGAAGAGATCGGTATCATAGTTCGTGGGCACCCCATTCAGCACGGCAAGCGTTCGCTCCAGCCCCATGCCGGTATCCACACTGGGCCGCGGCAGCGCGACGATCGTGCCGTCCGGACGTAACTCGAATTGCATGAAGACCAGGTTCCACAGCTCGATCCAGCGGCCACAGTCGCAACGCGGATCGCAGTTCCTTTCCCGATCGCGCAAGCAATACCCCGTGAGGTCGTAGTGGATCTCGGAGCAAGGCCCGCAGGGCCCCACATCGCCCATCTGCCAGAAGTTGTCCTTGCGCCCCAGCCGCACGATTTCCTCTGGGTGGAATCCCCCCACCTCCATCCAGAGCCGCGCGGCTTCCTCGTCCGGAGCCAGATCCGCGTCGCCCCCGAAGACGGTCGGACGCAGCCGCTCGCGCGGCAAGCCCAACGTCTGCGTAAGGAATTCCCATGCAAAGGCGATCGCATCGGCCTTGAAATAGTCGCCGAAGGAAAAGTTGCCGAGCATCTCGAAGAAGGTGTGATGGCGCGGAGAGGGGCCCACCTCTTCCAGGTCGTTGTGCTTTCCGGACACGCGCAGGCAGCGCTGGACCGTCACCGCCCGACGGTAAGGACGCTGCTCCAACCCCAGGAAGACGTCTTTGAACTGGTTCATGCCAGCATTGGTGAAGAGCAGCGTCGGATCCTGGGCCGGAACGAGCGACGAGCCGGGAACGATCGTATGCCCCTTTCCTTCGAAAAAGCAGAGAAAGACCTGGCGCAAGTCGTTGCTTTTCATCGTTGTTTCTCCGAGGTGGTTCGATTGCTATTGTAATACAAACGGAGGGGCTTGTCAACGAACGTTGCGCTTTGGGGTTCCGAGTCACTTGACAGACGGGGAAAAGCGGCTATAGTATCAACTCAAATGCATATGAGACGCCGCCGCGAGAGGTCTGCCTGGGAAGGTTCGTCCGGGAACCTGTTCGAACTCTCGGAGTGAGAAAGTCGACGAGGAGGAAGAGACGATGCTGATCCAGATCCTTGGCCCCGGCTGCCCGAACTGTGAGCGTTTGGCGGAGATCGTACGCCGGGCGGTGACGCAGCTGGGAATCGATGCTACGATCGTCAAGGTCAAGGATATGGACAAGATCGAGAAGTACGGGTTGCTCTTCACCCCGGGCCTGGTCATCGATGGGAAACTCGTGTGCGGGGGGCGTGTGCCATCCTTGTCGGAAGTCAAGGAATGGCTCGCCGAGGCCGCTCGCATTCCATCGGAGGGGCGCTAGCGGGATGCTTCCGGGAGCGTATGGATGCCCGAGCTCGCGGTAGACCGATCGGGTCAATTGTCTGTGCCTCCCGAATGGTTGACCAGGTTGGGCCTCACAGAAGGAAACCGTCTGGTCGCCGAGCTGCGGGAAGGCGAACTGAGCCTCTATGCGGCCCAGCCAGATGCCCGCGCAGCCTACCTGGAGGTGACCACCCGTTGTAACCTCGACTGCGCCATCTGTGTGCGGCGGGTGGCAACCGATCCGCTCGGGGAGATGGAGGAGGAGACGTTCCGGGCCGCGCTCGAGGGCCTGCAAGCCTTTCCGGACCTCGAGCGGGTAACCTTCGGTGGCTTCGGCGAGCCACTGATGCACCCCCGCCTGCCTGAGATGCTGGAGCGGGCGGCCTCTTCGGGGTGGGATCTCGTGCTCACGACCAACGGCCTATGGCTCGACGAAGCGTTCGCCCGGCTTCTGGTGCGCCTGCGCCTTCACACACTTGTGGTATCCCTGGATACGGTGCACATCCAGGCGTATGCTCGGGCTGCTTTCGATGCGGGAGTAGAGCAGGTCCTTTCCAACCTGCGGAGGCTGCGGGAAATCGGAGAGCGGGAAGGATATGGACCGCGGATCGGAATCGAGTTCGTGCTGACCCGGAGCAACGTGCACTGGCTGGAGCACATTCCGGAGCTGGCCAGCCAGGTGCGTGCCTCTTTCGTGCTGCTCTCCAACCTGCTCCCGCATACCCCGGAGGCAGCCTCTGAGATCCTTTACGACCAGCTCGAACCGCTGCGCCCGCCGATCGGATGGGCCGTCTCGCAGGGGGATTTCCTGCTCTGGGGAGTGGTGCAGACGCCGCGCCTGAAATGGGGTGCTCACCGGCAGTGCCGCTTTGTCCAGGGGCGGGCGCTGGTGATCGGCTGGGACGGCGGCGTCAGTCCCTGCTATGCCCTGATGCATTCCTACCCGTACTGGATCTACGGCCGGCCGAAGCGCGTCAGCCGCCTCCTGTTCGGTAACGTACGGGAGCGGCCCCTGGCCGACATCTGGATGGACGAGGCGTACGTCCGGTTCCGGGCGCGGGTGCGCGCCTTCCGTTTCCCCTCCTGCGTGGACTGCGGCATGGCCTGCACTTACGCCGAGGAGAACACCGACTGTTGGGGAAACGATCCCTCCTGCGCCGACTGCCTGTACGCCCAGGATATCGTGCGTTGCCCCTAACCAGGGTGAAGTCATTGGCACAACAGCGGATAAACTTGTGTGTCCAGAGTGCGGGGCCCTCTTAGCGCGACCGGAACGCGAGTTTGAACCTGGTACAGTTGGCTTGCAGGGGCGGTTGGTTGTCCGCCCGTAGTAGGGTGAGTTCCACGGGAATGGATGCCTACGGAGGCGAAGGCCGCAGGGCGGCTTAGGGGCGCTTTGAAAAACGCCCGTACCTGTCCAGTGCCCCTCGTTGAAGCACGAACCAGATGGGGGCCAGTGCGATATTTGCCAATCCTCTGGGGAACGGCGGCCTACGGAAGATCATACTGCCGGGTCCAGGCTTTCCAGCAGACCCTTAGCATGTCGGCCAGCATACGCCAGGCATCCCGGAACGGCCGCAGGCGGCTGTGTTGGCCGTAGGTCCAATGCACCGGCACCTCGACGACGCGGTAGCCGGCCCGACGCGCCAGGTAGAGCAGTTCGACGTCGAACCCCCATCCTTCCATTCCCTGCCGCGAAAAGAGCGGCTCGACGACCTCTTCGCGGAATCCTTTGAACCCGCACTGCGTGTCCTGAATTCCGGGCAGGATCAGCAGGCGCACGAGCCGGTTATATACCCGCCCCATAAGGTGCCGGTAGAGGGGCTCCCGATAGCGGACCGCTCCCGGGGCTTCCCGGGAACCGATCGCCACTTCCGCTTCCTCCAGTACGGGCAGGAAGCGGGCCAGGTCCTCGATCGAGACCGAAAAGTCGGCATCCGAATAGAAACGCCGGCTACCGCGGGCTGCCAGCATCCCCGTGCGTACGGCGTGCCCCTTGCCGCGGTGCGGCATGCGGAGCAGGCGCACTTGGGGAAAACGACGCGCCATTTCCGTAACGAGCTCCACCGTACGATCGGTGCTCCCATCGTCCACGCACACGACTTCCCAGGAGAAGGGTTGCGCCGCAAGATAGGCCAGTACCGGGGGCAGCGTCCGTGGAAGACGGCGCTCTTCGTTATAGACCGGTATGACGATCGACACCGCTGGCCGAGAGTCCGCTGCCATAGAACCTCGTTCCCGCCGGACGCGCTCTGCCCGAAACTTGGCACAGGCGCCCAGAGTTTACCTCTCCCTCACATCTCTGTCAAAAGGCACTCCTTGCGACGGGTCGTGTGTCCGCACTGCCCGCCATTCCCTTAACCAGCGTGCCTGATGCCGCTTTGCCCGCTTGCGCGCTTCTTCGGGAAGTGCTGCCTCCAGGGTCACGATCAGGCGACTCAGCGTCTCTTTAGGCCTGGACACCTCTTCCCACGCGCGAAGCAGCCCGAGCAAGAACGCCCCTTCCCCGACGCCGAGGTTGAGCTCGACCCGGGCTCCTTGGGGCAAGAGGCTTTCCTCTACCTCGGGCAGATGCCCAAGCTCCAGGAGGCGGCCGACGAGCGCCTCGACGGCCTCAGGGCGCGCTTCCACTGCCGTCGAGGAGATCCGGCGGATGACCGCGCCCGCGACCTCAGGATCCGAGAGCACCTCCTCCAGCAGCACCGCTTCGGCCGCCTCCAAGAGGATGGGCCGCCGCAGACGGAGGCGGCCATAGGCCGCTGCCCATTCGCGGAGGGTAAAGGCGACGTTTTGAGGGACGGGGCCCCGGCCGTGCTCGGTGAGCGTTTCCAGCAGACGTTCGACGGACTCCCCGCGCTGCAATGGCCGTTGCGCCGCCTGGGGCGACAGCCGATAGCGCGAAACCCGGCCCTCCACCTTGCGCTCCGCCCACCGCTCGAGGGCAAAGACTGCGTAAGGGGCGGCTTCCGGAGACACCCACACCTCGAAGGTGCCCTCTACCACGATGGGCTCGTCCTCTATCGCGGGCGGAGGACGATCCGGGCATAGAAGCGCACCGCCCAAGGGCGTCAGGCGAAACGCCGGGGACAGCTCCTCAGCCGGTTGCTGTCCCAGCTCCAGCACACCCAACCAGCGAAGCGGCCCCTCCAGGAGGAAGCGCAGGTACCGCCCTTCCACCTCTCCCCATGCGGAGAGGGCGGAAAGCACCTCGCCGCTGGAGCGCAGCCGGATGCGCGGGCGGCCAGGCACGCCCGCCGGCCGGAGGAATTCCGGCTCTTCCAGTTCGATCGCGCGGATCCAGCCGGCCATAGAGATCCAGGTTTCCTGGGGCAATGCGGCCAGCCGCTGCAACACCCGCCGGCGCGGCAGGGAAGGATCGGACGGCCACGGTCGTTCGACGATCAGCTCCGGGATCGCCCTCAGGTCATCCCAGGTGGTGTCTTCTTTCCAGGCAGAGAAAAGCGTGCGGGAACGAGGCCAGGGGGGCGCGCGCAACCACTGACGACCCTCCGCTGTGGGGCGGATCGCATCCTCTACGTCCGGCGCTACCAGCCCTGCTCTTCGGGCAATCTGGAGCAGGAAGGCAGGATAGACCGCGTGGGCGGGGCGGAGGTGCGCACGCAGGGCATCTTCCAGCCCCGGAGGCCACTGCCCATCCGGGAGGCACACGAACTCCTCTTGCTCGACGAGCGCCAGCAAGCGGGCCAGGTCGAGGTGGAGGGAGCGTTCCGGAGGGATGGCACGAACGGCCGCCGTATCCAGCGGGCGAAACGGCTCCTCCTGGAGCGCATGGGGCGGACGCGGCAGGGAAGGCCACAGTTCGCCTGGCACAAAGTAGACCACGCCCCGCCAGTCGCCCCAAGCCGCATAGCCTCGGAAGACGAGCCCGTATCGCAGTAGCCGTTCCACCGGAGAGAGGCCCGCCGGGTCGCTGGAAGCCAACAGGTGAGGCCGGACCGGCCCATGGGCGTGCACCAGACGGGGCCCCTCGATCCGGCCACCAGCAGCGAGCACCGTGCGCAAGGCGGCGCGCTCGTCGCGCTTTAGCTGCCGCAGCACCTGGCGAACGACTTCCGGACGCCCCATCTGCGCCAGGAGCCCGCCGACCAGCCGGGGCCGGCCGGCCTCATCCGCTCCCTCAACCCCCCAGAAGCGGGCCATCTCGCGAAGGATCGGCGTGGGGGTCTTCTCCAGGGCCTCCTGCAGGCTGCGCACTGCCTTCTCCCGTGCCCTCTGGGCGCCCGGGCACTTTTTGGAATTGTATCCCATCCGCCCCGTAGGCGCAACTACGGACAGACGTCAGACATAAACAATTGCGCCCGCCCGTCCCGTTGTGGTATAATGCAACCGCCGAGGCACCCTCCCGGGTCGCTGCAAGCGAAAGGAGGAGACTATGACGCTGCCGATCCTGGTGGCCGCGGGCTGGGCCGCGTTGATCGGGGCGGCCGGTTCTTTCGCCTACTTTGCCGCCATGTACTTCGGTTTCATCCAAAACGACCTGATTCTGGAGAGGATCTGTCCCAGCAGCCCGCGGGTTAAAGCCGGGTGGCGCATCGCTCGTGTTTTCTGGTTCGTCTCCCTCGGCGCGATGGTCGCTTTTGTGTTCCAGCTTCCTCAGGGGAGCAACCTGGCCTATATCCAGGCCTTTATCGTCGGTGCTACCTGGCCGACAATCGTCGCCCAAACCCTTGCCGGCCGGCAGGGTGAGGCACCTCGGGAGATTCTGGGCAACGTGGGAGCGTTGCTGAATACTCCTGTACAGTGAGCACGGCGCTGCGTCCAGAGGCACCGAAAAGACGGGGAGGCCAGCGATGCGGATCACCACGACCGAGGAAGCCTTGCGGATGAAAGCCGCCCTCTTTGTTGACCCTGAGGTGCCCCGGGTGGGACCGGAGGAACCTTGGGCATCCCTCATCGACAAGGTGAAAGCACATCCTGAGCACACCGTGCTCGTCGTGGACGCAAACAACGTGCTCCTTGGCATTGTGACCGATCACGACCTGCTCGATGCCATTTCCAATCCAGAAAAACTGGAGCGCATCCAGAAAGGCGTCCTGACCGCCCGAGACGTGATGACCCCGGTGGACCCGAATGGCGACTCTGTGGCCCGCTCTTGGGAAGAAATCGGGCAAGTCATCGAGCGCCTGCGGGGCAGCAACATGGAGAAGCGGCCGTTCAAGGTGATGCCGCTCGTCGACGGCTCGGGCGTCGTCCTGGGGCAGGTAACCCGGACGAGCATCCAGCGCGCCCTGGACGAGCTGCTTCGCTCCTAGTCCTTTCCGGCGCCAAGTCATTTGGGCCCGTTCTTGATCGGACGATTTGTGGCAACTGGAAACGCCAGCGGCGGCCAAGGATGATCCAGGCACGGTACCTCCAAAAAAAGTTTGGCGACCTGACGGCGGTCAGCGATGTCACGCTGGATGTTGGACCCGGAGAAATCGTGGCGCTCCTGGGGCCCAACGGCGCCGGCAAGACGACGACCGTACGGATCCTCTCTGCTATCCTAAAGCCCACGAGCGGTTATGCGCGGGTAGCGGGCTACGATGTGAAAACCCAGCCGATCGCTGTCCGGGAGCGTGTGGGCCTCCTGACCGAGTTCCCAGGCCTGTACAGCCGGATGACGGCCTGGGATTACCTTTCTTTTTTCGCCGGACTTCAGGGGGTCTCTCGGGCAAAGCTGCGGACAAGGGTCGAGGCGCTTTTGCGCCGCTTCGACCTGTGGGAAGCGCGTTTCTTGCAGCTGGGCGACTTTTCCAAGGGGATGCGGCAGAAGGTTGCCTTGGCCCGCGCGTTGTTGCACGATCCGCCCGTCCTGCTCCTGGACGAGCCGACCTCGGCGATGGACCCCGCCGGTGCGCGCCAGGTACGGGCGCTGATCCGCGAACTGAGGGAGGCCGGCCGTACGATCCTCCTGTGTACCCATAACCTCGTCGAAGCCGAGGAGCTCGCGGATCGGATCGCCATCCTGCGCCTGGGAAGGATCATTGCTTTCGACACCCCAACGGGGCTGCGGGAGAGCCTGCTCGGGCCCCCAGTTATGGAAGTACAGCTGAACGGCCCCCTGGACGGCGTGATCGAAGCGCTAACCGGGCTCGTCGAGATCGTAGAACGGGGGCCCGATTGGTTCCGCTACCGCGCTCCCGAGCCGCAACGGTTGAACCCCCGTGTGGTGCGCCTGCTTGGGGAACTGGGCGCGGAGGTGGTCACCTTGCAGCAGGTGCCCTATAGCTTGGAGGATGTCTACCTACGCCTCGTCGGCACGGGCGAGGAGGCCCTGAGCGAGGCGGAAGCGCTCCTCTGGCGCAAGCGGGGGTCAAGTTCCATGGCGCAGGAAGGCGTGCGATGACGTCGCTTCGTCCGATTCTGTTGGTCGCCCGCCGCGAGTTGAAGGAGAACCTGACCGACTGGCGCATCACGTTGCCCGCGGGGATCCTCACCCTGGTTTTCCCCTGGCTGGTCATTTCCGCGACCGAGTTTGGGATCCGGTATGCGCAGCGGTACGACCCCGAACTGGTGGTGGCCCGTCTGATCCCGTACGCGACCATGGTGGTTGGCT
This sequence comes from Chloroflexia bacterium, assembly GCA_034436115.1. Taxonomy (GTDB): domain Bacteria; phylum Chloroflexota; class Chloroflexia; order DTKN01; family DTKN01; genus DAOTVY01. The sequence continues at coordinate 29,962 of DAOTVY010000021.1, forward strand.
TCTTCCCGATCTCTTTCTCCTTGGTGATCGCCCTGGAATCTTTCGTTGGGGAAAAGGAGCGGAATACGCTGGAGGCCCTTCTTTCCACGCCGATCACCGATCGCGCCCTCTATTTCGGCAAGGTGCTTTCCTCGCTCGCTCTCCCGGTGGTCGGAAGCCTTCTGGCTATGGGGATCTACACCTTCGGCCTGCCCCGCGCTACCGGCCATGCCGTACCCCTGGACCTTCTCGGACAGATTTTCCTCCTGATCTTGACGCTGGCCCTGGGCATGGTGGCGGGTGCGGTGGTCGTTTCGAGCAACACGACCAGCGTGCGCGCGGCCAACCTCCTGGCCAGCTTTATCGTCATCCCGGCGATGCTGCTGATCTCGTTTCAGGCGCTCGTGATCCTGTGGGAACAACGGCACGTGTTGTGGTACATCGCCGCTGCCCAGGCCCTGGTCGATGCCGCGCTTGTGCGCATGGGGGTACAGCTGTTTAACCGAGAAGAACTGCTCTCCCGGACACAGGACCGCATCCGCCCGACACGTGCGCTGCATACCTTTTGGGCCTTTTTCCGGCAGGAACCTATGGCGGCTGTGGGGAGGGATTCCGGCACGCCCCTTTCCTTGGGCCGGCTGTATCGACGCGATTTGCCCCAACTGTTGCACCGGAACGTGTGGGCGATCGTCTTGTCCACGGGGCTGGCGGTGGGGGCATTCCTGCTGGGATGGCATATGGTGAGAACGTTGCCTCTGCCACCCGGAGCAGCGGAAAACTGGCCGACGAGTGGGGAAGATTGGCGTGCTCTTGGCACCGATTCGCTCCGGCAGTTCCTCGGAGGCTCCCCATGGCGCATCTTTCTCCACAACCTTGCCCGCCTCCTGGGAGCCGCTTTGGCCGGCCTATTCAGCTTCGGCATTGCTGCGGTCGCACCATTGCTTGGCACGATGGGCCTCTTGGGTTTCCTTGCCGGTGAAGCGGCGCGGGTAGGCCTCGATTGGGGAGCGCTCTCGGTCCTTGTCTGGCCGCACGGCATCCTGGAGATACCGGCTGCGATCGTGGTTACCGCAGCGGGGCTACGGATGGGCGCCTCGGTGCTCTCGCCCCCTTCGGGGTTCTCCCTGGGGGAAACACTGCTCCTTGGGCTCGCGGACCTCGTGAAACTCGTCTTGCTGTTGGCCGTTCCGCTGCTTTTCTTAGCGGCCATCGTGGAGATCTACCTGACGCCCTGGCTCGCACTCCAGATCCTCGGTGGATAGAGAGGAACCGCCATGGTCCTTTACGCGCCTTCCATCCTTTCGGCCGACTTTGCCCGGCTCGGCGAACAGGTGCGCACGGTGGAAGAGGCCGGTGCAGACCGCATCCACGTGGACGTGATGGATGGGCACTTTGTGCCCAACCTGACCGTGGGGCCGCTGGTCGTACGCTCCCTCCGCCCGATCACTCGGCTCCCCCTCTTTGTCCACCTGATGATCGAGCACCCGGAGCAATTTCTACACCGCTTTGCGGAAGCCGGTGCGGATGCCATCCTGGTCCACGTGGAAACGTGCCCCCATCTCCATCGCGTGATCGCCGACATCCACGAATTGGGCTGCCGTGCCGGCGTCGCGCTGAACCCTGCAACTCCACTGGAAATGCTGCACGAGATTTTGCCGGACCTGGACGAAGTGCTGATCATGTCGGTCGATCCGGGATTCGGAGGCCAGGCGTTCATTCCCCATAGCCTGGACAAGATCGCCCGGTTACGACGTTTGCTCGAACGCCGGGGCCTGTCTCGGATCGACATCTCCGTGGATGGCGGCATCGATGACACGACCGCTCCGCAGGTGGTCCAGGCGGGAGCGACGGTCTTGGTGGCCGGAGCGGCCATCTTCGAGGCGGCCGATGGCCCCGCAGCAGCCCTCGCACGGCTAAGGCGGGCTGTACAAGCCGCCTGTGCATAGGGCTCTGGACAAGCAAGCGGGTGCGAGGCACCCTGAGGAAATGGCCTGGATCGACGTTTTCTTGAGCGTGGACCGTCCATAGGGGACCAGGGCACAGAGCAGGAGGGCAACCATGGGGCTGGACGGAGTCGCAGTCCATCCCGATTGGCAGACGCGGGCGCTCCAACAGGACCGGGAGCAGCGGCGGCGCCTGTGGGCGATGCTCCTGGTGATCGGCGGCGCGACGCTTGGCATGACAGCAGTGGAAGCCGTCCGTCCGCTTCTGCCCGACCTGGCGTGGCACGATTTTGCGATTCAGGCGGTTTCGCTTTGTGCCTACTGGGCGGCGGTGGTCGCCCTGGCCCTGTGGAGACGCCGAGAGCGAACGTTTCTTGGCCTAGCTACGCTGGGCGTCACCCTGGTTGCCTGCGCTGTGGGAAACTTCCCCTTGAAGAGCGGCCTACCGCCGGCCCTCCATCTGAGCGACAGCGATCGCACGGCCGATCCCCGCCTCCTGTGGGGGATCGGCTTTTTCCTGATCCTCCCGTGGATCTATTGGCTCTTCAGGCGATACCCTGCCGAGATGCGGGCGGCCGGCCTGAACGCCCAGCGGCTCCCCCAGCAGATCCTCTGGGGGCTCCTGGCAGGCGGCATCCTCTCTGCGCATATCTTCTTCACGGCTTCCTTCAGCCAGGCCCCGCTGGTGCACTGGTGGGACGCGCGCTACTTCCTCTGGATCCTGGGCTACGAGGCAGGGCTCCAGACTTGGGCCGAAGAGTTGTTCTTCCGGGGCTGCCTTTTTGCTACGCTTTACAGCGAGCGTGCCTGGGGGTTCTGGAGAGCCGCCTTCGCCAGCAGTGCCCTGAACCTCCTCCTATATCTGCCCAAGGCGGAGTGGCGCACCGCCCCTCTGATCACCGTGGGGGTCCTCTTCTACACCTTCGTCGCGGGGATGATCTACGCCTTCCTGTACCGGCGGTTCCGGAGTATCTGGCCCTCTTTCACCGCTAACCTGGTGTTCGACGTTTTTGCCTTCGTCGTCTACTGAGGGAGAAGGTTGGATGAAAAAAGGACTGGTTCGGCAAGAGCCGACGCTGTGGCGACGGAGCGTCTGGACAGTAGTCGGTGCGGCGCTCATCGTGGCGATTACCGCAGGGCTCTACCTGACGCGGGGAAGCACCGGATCCCCGTTGGCTCCGTTCCTCAACTTTGCCTACCTTCTCCCCGTTGGCCTTCTGGCCTATCGGCTGGGAAAAGAGATCGGCACCGCGCTGGGCCTGCTCTGCGCATCTCTGCTCCTCCCCATCCTGGCCCAGACGACCGCAGCCCACGGGATGAGCGCCGCGGCTGCCGGCCAGGCGATCGCCATCGTCCTTACGGTGGTCACGGCCCATATAACGGGGACCCTCTCAGAAGCCCGTAGCCGGCAGCGGCGCCTTCAGGACACGCTGAACCTGTTGGGAGCCGTCCTCGACGAGTCCCTCTCCCTGCGGGCCCTGCTGCCGGTGATCCTTACCCGTACCCTGGAATTGCTTCGGGCCGAGCGGGGGGAGATCTACCTTCGGGAAGAAGCGACCGGAAAGCTGGTCCTCGCTGCCCAGGCAGGTACTGCGATGGAGGTGGAGAGTGTGCCCGTTTCCTCCGTGCCGCTTTCCATCGCACGGTGGCTCTTCGAGCAGGACCGACCCTTCTTAAGCGATAACCTGGCAGCCGACGATCGGTTCTATGGCGTTGCCGATGGCGGTAAAGCTCCCGCACGGGCGCTGATCGCCACACCGCTCCGTCGCGGGGCAGAGGCCTACGGCCTGCTCGTGCTCGAAGCCGGGGCAGGCAACTTTGAGGCCGATGACCTCTTGCTCCTGGAAGCAGTTGCGGAAAAGTGCGGCATTGCCATCGAGAACGCCCGGCTCTATGGCGAGCTGCGGAGCTTTTCCCACGAACTAGAAGAGCGCGTACGTCAGCGCACGGCCGAAGTGGCCGAGGCATTTCGGCTGCGGGAAGCCATCTTGCGCAGCATTGCCGATGGCGTGATCGTGGTCGATGCCGCGGGCCGTTTGCTCCTCTTCAACCCGGCTGCGACCGAGGCGTTCCCGTGCCTGGAAGAAACCTTCATCGGACGGCCCCTGTCCGAGCTTGTGCATCTCTGCCCGGATAGCGCTGTGTGGGACGATGTGCTCCGGGGGTTGGCAAACGTCCTCGCCTCGCCGCAAAAGGCGTCCACGCCGATGCGCTTCCGTGGCGGCAAGCGGACATGGGTTGCCCTGTTTACCCCCGTGGTCGGCTTGGCCAACGAACCCGTGGGCGCAGTAGGCATCCTTCACGACGTCACCCAGGAGGTCGAAGCGATCGAAGCGCGCACCCAGTTCGTATCCGCCGTAGCCCACGAGCTGCGCGCTCCACTGGGCGCGATCCAGGGCTACGCCGATCTCCTGCTTCTCGAGGCGGCCGGCCCGCTAAATCCCAGCCAGCAGAGCTACCTGGAAGTCATCCAGCGGGCTGTGCAACAGATGATCGCTCTCGTCCAGGAATTGATGGACCTGTGTCGCCTGGAAAGCGGCCGGGCACAGGTAGAACCGGTCCTGGCCAGCCTGCGGAGTGCCACCCAGGAAGTCCTGCCCTTGCTGGAACTGCGCGCCCAGCAGAAAGGTCTAGTGCTTTCCGTCGAACTTCCGGAGGACCTTCCCCTGGTGTTGGCCGATCCCCAGCGCCTGGACCAGATCCTGATGAACCTGCTCACCAACGCGATCGACTACACCCCCGCAGGGGGACGGGTGACCCTTCGAGCCCGTAGAGTGCTTCCCACCGAGGCCGACCCGAAGCGGTTTCCTGCCACGGGCACGTCCTACGTCGAGGTCGCCATCCAGGACACGGGGATCGGGATCCCTCCCGAAGACCAAGAACGGATCTTCGAGCGCTTCGTCCGGCTCCAGCATCCCCAAGTGCAGCAGGTCCGCGGGGCCGGCCTGGGACTCACCATCGTGCGCCAGCTGCTGCATCTCCAACGGGGGTGTATCTGGGTGGAGAGCACGCCTGGGCAGGGGAGTACCTTCTACTTCTCCCTGCCCGCAGCGGAGTAGTCCCTTGTCGCCCACCGTCTCGGTTGTGATCCCAAACTACAACGGGCTGGCACACCTTCGGACCTGCCTGGAGGCGTTGCGGCGGCAGCATTTCCGCGATTTCGAAACGATCGTCGTCGATGACGGCTCTCAGGACGGCTCACCCGCGTGGGTACAGGCACACTACCCACAGGTACGGTTGATCGCCCTTGGGCGCAACCGCGGCCTGGCTGCGGCGGCCAACCGAGGGATCGCAGCCGCCCAGGGTTCCTGGATCGCCCTGTTGAACAACGACACCGAAGCGGATCCGGACTGGTTGTCCGCACTGCTGGTTGCTGCCGCATCCTCCCCGGAAATCGGCGCCTTTGCAAGCAAGATCCGCCTGTTCGACCGCCGCCAGATCCTCCACTCCGCTGGCGACCTCTACGGCACCGACGGCATCCCGCGGAACCGCGGGGTGTGGGAGGAGGACCGTGGGCAGTACGACGACCAGCCCGAGGTCTTTGGAGCGTGTGGGGCGGCAGCGCTGTACCGCCGCGAATTGCTCGAAGAACTTGCCTGGGGACCCGGGCCGTTCGATGAGCGCCTTTTCATGTATCTGGAGGACGTGGATCTGGCCTGGCGTGCACAATTGCGCGGCCACCGCTGCCATTTTGTCCCTCGCGCAGTCGTATACCACAAGCTCAGCGCGACGGCGGGCGGCCCCCTGGCTTCCTACTATGTGGGGCGAAACACCCTTCTCGTCGTGGCAAAAAACATGCCCGGCCCACTGCTGCGGCGCTACTTCGGTCGGATCGTGCACGCCCAGCTGCGCATCGCCCGGGAAGCGTGGGGCCGGTTTCGGGGCGCAGCCGCGCGGGCCCGGCTGCGGGGCATGCTGGCCGGGTTCCTGCTCCTCCCGGCCTGGTGGCCCGCCCGGCGGCGCGTGCAGGCTTCACGGACCATCTCGATCGAGGATCTGGCTTCCCGCCTCTCGGCCGTCTCCGAGGCCGGTTGACAGCCCTGACCTCCCGTGGTATCGTAAATTCACCCACACCCCGGGCAAATGTCCGCCCCGGTGCCTTCGGAGGCGGAGGAGCAGCGATGGATTCGGGCGATTCAACAGCCTCACGGACCGATGAGGCCCACGTGCAGGCCCTTCTCAACCGGGCACGACTGGAAGAGCCGACCCTGGCCACGGAACCGGCCTGTGAGGAGCTGATCGCGCGCCTGGCCCCCTACTCGACGGAGGAAGGCCTGGCCCGGGTGCGCCGTGCCTATGCTCTGGCCCGGATCGCCCACGAGGGGCAACAGCGTTCCTCCGGGGAATCGTACTTCGAACATCCTCTGGCGGTGGCCCGCATCCTGCTCGACCTGGAGCTGGACGCCGATACGGTGGCGGCTGCCCTGCTCCACGACGTCGCCGAGGACACCGGCCTTTCGATCGAGGCCATCCGCCAGCAGTGCGGCCCCACGGTCGCTTCCTTAGTGGATGGCGTGACCAAGATCGCCCGCATCGAGGAGCAACCGCTGCGCGACGAGCAAGCGTACAACCTGCGCAAGATGTTCCTGGCCATGAGCGAGGATGTGCGGGTGATCCTCCTCAAATTGGCCGACCGGTTGCACAACATGCGCACCCTTTCCGCCCTCCCGCCCGAAAAACAGCGCCGCATCGCCGAAGAGACGATGGAAATCTACGCGCCCCTCGGGCACCGGCTGGGCATCTGGGCCATCAAGAGCGAGTTGGAGGATCTCGCATTTCGCTACCTCGACCCGAAGGCCTACGAAGAGGTCGCCCAGTGGATGGACAGCCGTCGGCCTGCGCGCGAGCGCGACTTGGCCGAGATCGTCCAGACGCTGGAAAAGGCGCTTCGCGAAGCAGGCATCGAGGCCCAGATTCAACGCCGTGCCAAGGGGATCTACTCCACTTACCAGAAAATGCAGCGTCGCAGGCAGGGGCTGGAGCGCATCTACGACATTCTCGCGGTGCGCATCATCTGCAACGACGTGCGCGACTGCTATACCGCGCTGGGCGTGGTGCACAACCTCTGGCGGCCCATGCCGGGGCAATTCGACGACTATATCGCCACACCCAAAGAAGGCATCTACCGTTCCCTGCATACCACGGTGCTCTACCGGGGTACCCAGCCCCTGGAGGTGCAGATCCGCACCTGGGAAATGCACCGCGAGGCAGAATACGGCATCGCGGCCCACTGGCGCTATAAGGAGGGGGGCCGGGTCGACCGCTCGTTCGAGGAGAAACTCGCCTGGCTTCGCGAGACCATGGCCTGGCGGCAAGAAGTCAGCGATGACCGCGCCTATGTGGAGACCGTCAAGACCGAGGTTTTTCACGACCGGGTCTATGTCTTCACGCCCAAAGGGGACATCAAAGACCTGCCAGCAGGGGCAACTCCGGTCGACTTTGCCTACAGCATCCATAGTGAGGTCGGCCACCGCTGCATTGGGGCACGGGTCAACGGGCGCTGGGTACCGCTGAGTTACCGCCTGCGCACCGGGGATGTGGTCGAAATCCTGACCGCCAAGGGAGAGAAAGGGCCCAGCCGTGACTGGCTCTCTTTCGTCGTCTCCCCCTCAGCACGAGCCCACATCCGGCGCTGGTTCAAGCGCCGCGAGCGAACGGAAAGCATCGCCCGTGGCCGAGAGATGCTGGAGCGCGAATTCCGGCGCCTGGGCATGGATCTGGATCTGAAGGATCTGACCCAGCGGCTGGGATATGCGAACTCCGACGATCTGCTGGCGGCCATCGGCTACGGGGATCTGACGCTGGGCCAGCTGCTCTCCCGCCTCCCTGTGCCGCGGGACGAGGTCCAGGAACCCCCCGTGGCTCCGGCCGCGCCGGTCCCCTCGCGCGTGGTGCGCGCGGGGGGTATCCAGGTGGCCGGACAGGGCGGATTGCTGACGCGCATCGCCCGTTGTTGTCAGCCCGTCCCAGGAAACGCGATCATCGGCTATGTCACCCGCGGGCGCGGGATTACCATCCACCGGGCGGATTGCCACAACATCCGGCTGGCCGAACCGGAGCGGCTCATCGAGGTGGATTGGGGGGTGCCTGCAGGAAAGCAACTCTATCCCGTCCAGGTCTGCCTAGAAGGCCTGGACCGGGTAGGCCTGTTGCGCGACATTTCCTCCACGGTGGCCGACGAAGGCGTCAACCTGGCCTCCGTCCATGTGGGCCGGCGCGAGGACGGCACCGTCCTCTTCCGGATGATCCTCGAAGTCTCCAGCCTGGACCAGTTAAGCGCGCTGCTCCTACGGCTGAACCAGATCCCCAACGTGCTCAATGTCTGGCGAGAGGCGGGCAACAACCACCGCCCAAGGCCCTGAGCTCCTTTGCCCGCATCCGGCTGCTTCAAACGTCCTTGATCCGATCCCCGTCTCCCACCGACGCCCCGTGCAACGGTAGGTGGTTCGCGGGGTGCCGGAGGTGTGACACTACCGTTGGCCTTGGAACGTACCTTTGGGGTACGGGCATTCCGCCCTTCCGCCGGGGGCTTTTCGCCCGGGCCCCGTTGCAAAGAAATGGGCCGTCCCTAGGGAACGCGTCACGGCCGTTATCGCGGGCGCGTGCCGGAGATCCGGTTGTCGCGGCGCTCACCCAGAAGGCTCCGGCACGCCAAGGCACGGTCCCCCACCCGCGGACTGCCTGGGACAGGCCTCACCGCAGCGGGGATGAGGCCCAGTCTCCGTTACCCGATCTGATCGCGTACCGACTGGCTGCCCCGTTGACAGTACCTGCCCCCCGTGCTAAGATACCTCTGCCCGGTTGCCCGGGATCTCTTTGGGATGGCGCGTCATGCATCGATTGGTCCTTCAGGGAATCGGCAAACGATATGGCCGTTTGCGGGCCCTCCAGGGGGTAGAGGCGCAGGTGGAAAGCGGGGAAGTGCTCGTGGTCGCTGGCCGCAACGGCTCGGGCAAGTCGACGCTTCTGCGCATCATCGCCGGCCTGACCCGGCCTTCGTCTGGCACTGTGCTCCTCTACGAGAACGGACGTATCCTCCCCCCTGAGGAACGCCGGTGCCGCATCGGCCTGGTGGCTGTGGATGTGGCACTCTATGGCGAACTCAGCGCCTGGGAAAACCTGGCCTTCCTTGCCCGTGTGCGGGGTCGGCCGCTATCTCCTATGGAAGCGCAGCAACTGTTGGCCTCGGTCGGACTCGCCGGACGCGAGGACGACCTGGTCTCTACCTACTCCTCCGGGATGCGGCAGCGCCTCAAGTATGCCTGCGCCCTGCTGCATCAGCCCCCGGTGCTGCTCCTGGACGAGCCCAGCGCCAACCTGGACGCTGCCGGCGCGCAAATGGTGGAGCGCATCCTGGCTCAGCAGCGCGAACGAGGGCTGGTCGTGCTGGCCACCAACGATCCCCGCGAAGTCGCCTGGGGCGATCGGGTGATCCGCCTGGGTGAGGAGTCGCTGTGAGCGGAGCCAAACAACAGCTCCAGGCTGCCTGGGCTATCTGCGGCAAAGACCTGCGGGCGGAGTTCCGCACCCGGTACGCCCTCAGCGCGATCGGGCTTTTCGCTCTGACCACCCTGACCGTGGTGAGCTTTGCTGTGGGCCCACTGTTTCTAGAGGCCGACCTTCTTTCCGCTCTCCTATGGGTCATCCTTTTCTTTGCCGCTATGGCCGGCCTCTCGCGCACGTTCGTCCACGAGGAGGAGGCTCGCACGGCTCCAGCCCTTCGGCTGGCTGCGCCGCCGGTCGCGGTCTACCTGGGGAAAGGCCTGTTCAACCTGGTCCTGCTGTTGCTGCTGGAAGCCCTGATCGTGCCCCTGTTCATCGCCATGATGGGGCTCCGTGTGGGCAACCCCGGGCTCTTTTTGCTCGTCCTCCTCCTGGGAGACGCAGGGCTTGCTGGGGTCACCACGATCGTGGCTGCCATGGTGGCCCAGGCGAGCGCCCGGGGAGCCCTGTTCACCGTGCTCTCGTTCCCGTTGCTCCTGCCACTGCTCATCCAATGCATCGAAGGGGCCCGGGCTGCCCTGGCCGGGCAGAGCACGGCCACTGCGGCCGCGAGCCTGGGCGTGCTCGTGGCCTATGCCGTGGCTACAGGGACGGCGTCGGTCATGCTCTTCCCGGCTATCTGGACCGAGATGTAGAGCAAAGAGGGTCATCGGATGGTTTGGAAACGGTGGGCCGATGTGGGAAAATGGGTGCTTGGGGGCTGGATGGTGGCCGTGTTGCTGGGTGCCTTCCTGCTGGATGCCCGCAGGCTGGGCACCCTGGGCCAGGGTGCCCGGATCATCTTTTTTCACATCCCGACCGCCTGGGTGACCGTGCTGGCGCTGGCGGTGTCTTCGGTCTATAGCATCCGTTACTTGGTGTGGCGCGGGCAGGCGGACGATCGGCATGCTGTTCATTCCGCCGGCCTGGGCATCCTGTTCTGCCTGCTGGCTACAGTGACCGGCTCCATTTTCGCCCGCATCACCTGGGGGGCCTTCTGGAACTGGGACCCGCGCGAGACGACCATCTTCGTCTTGCTCCTCTTCTATGCGGCCTACTTTGCCCTCCGCGCCGCCGTAAGCGATGAGGAGACCCGGGCGGCACTGAGTGCTGCATACAACGTCCTGGGGCTGGTCGTCGTGCCGTTCCTGGTCTTTGTCGCGCCCCGCCTTCCCGGCCTGGCCGGACTCCATCCCGAACCGATCGTCAACGTGCGTGGGGAACTTGACATGGACCCGTGGGCCCTGCTCGTGTTCCTGGCTGCGCTGGCCGGATTCACTGGGATCTACCTTTGGACATTCCACCTGGCTAATCGGATCGGCCTGGCCGAACAACGATTGAACGTGCTGGAGGAACGCGATGGGCGGCCTGTTGATCGGTGAGGAAGCAGCCCTGTACGTGGTGCTGGCCGTGGCCCTGGTCGTGTGGCTGGGGATATTCGCCTACCTGTGGGGGCTGGATCGCCGGGTGCGTCGCCTGGAGAAGGCGCTTGAGCGGGCGGGCCAGGCACGTGACCGGTGATCTCGGCGTTCCGGCGCCCGTTTTCGGTAGAGCAGGTGGATGGCGATGACAACTTCCGAGGGGGGCGAGCGTCTGGAGCGGGCGCATCAGCTGTACCTGGCCGGCCGCTACCAGGAAGCATTGGCCCTCTATCTGGAATTGCTGGCACGGGATCCCGATAACCCACAGGTACACTGTGGCCTGGGAGAGGTGCTGGAAGCTTTGGGGCGGCCTGGCGAGGCGCTGGTGGCCTTCGAGCAGGCCCTGCGCTTGGACCCACGCTACGCCTGGGCGCACTTTGGCCGGGGAGGCGTGCTCCAGGGGTTGCGGCGCTACGATGAGGCCGCAGAAGCCTACGCGCGCGCCGTGGAACTCGAACCGAACGAAGCGGCCTTCCACCGCGTGCTGGCTCTGGTGCACTACTTGCGGGACGATCTGGTGGCCTCCCTGAAAGCGTACCAGCAGGTCCTCCGGCTCGACCCGGACGATGCCCTGGCCCATTACGGCTGCGGCCTGGTGCTCGATGCCCTGGGCCGGCCGGACGAGGCTGTGGCTGCCTATCACCGCGCCATCGAGTGCGATCCGGACGACCCCTGGCCTTACCTGCGGCTGGCGGGGCTGCTCTCCCGGCGCGGGATGCCCTCTGCCCCGCAGTACCTGCGCAAAGCCGCTCGCTTGCTGGAAAAGGGGGACCCGTGGGGCCAGGCCGTGCTGGCCATGCTCCAGGGGAGGCCCGAGGAAGCCCTCGAGCGAATGCGCCAGGCGGTCAAACGCCTGCCCGAAAGCGCCGACTGGCTCCGGAGGGATCCCGACCTGGAGCCACTCCAGGCCGATGAGCGCTTTTGGCTGACCCTATGGGGCGGGCGTCACAACGCCTAGCTAAGGCCTGCCCGGGAAGGTATCGATGTCGCAACGGTTTCGGACGCTCTTGCGCTATGCCCGCATCACCGGGACCAGTTTCGGGATAACGACGCTGGTCACCCTCCTTTACGCCCTGGCCCGCGGCACCCGCACGGCCTGCGGTTTCTCCGACGCCTTCTTCTACGGCTCGGTCCTGGTGATCGTTGCGGGAGGAGCGGTGGCGCTCCTGGGAGGACGGGCACCCGCCAATCCCCGGGCACAGAGACGCCCCCGGAGTCCGCTCGAGCTGCAAAGCCTCGAAGAACGGGAGGCCGAGCGCCGGCGGCGATTCCAGGAGCGCGAAGAGGCGATCAGCCTGGGCCTGGCGATCGCTGCCGCGGGCTTTCCCCTGTTCCTTCTGGCCTGGCGGCTCTGCCCCGCTTGAGGGACTCGGCCGGCACTGCGGCTCTCCCGAGCGTAGAACTGTCCCCCTAACCGGTTGTACGCCTCGTAGAGGATACTCACCCTTCCCTCAGCCACTCCTCCTCCGAGTGGACGACGAGTCCCTCGCGCAGGAGAAGGGCCGCCGTCACCCCCCGCCCGCTAACGATGTCTCCGCGAAAGCTTCCGTCGTGGATCCAGTGCACCCCGCAGGAGGGGCTGTACTCCTTCAGGATCGCGCGACGGACCCCTAGCCGGCGGACAAGGAGGAGTGCCTGCTGTGCACCTGCAAGGAACGCGGCCGTCACGTCCTCCCCGTGGGCCGTGCACACCCGGGCGCGGCCATCCAGCACCGCCTCCCCGTCTCCACCGCAGCACTCCGCAGGCGGACGGGGGATAACAAGTCCTCCCGCCACCTCCGGACAGAAGGGAAGCACCTTACCTCTTGCTGCCAGCGGGAGCAGGCCTGGGAGCGCACACCCCTTCCCGTCGTAGCGTGTGGGCAATCCCAGCAGGCAGGCACTGACCAACCAAAGGGCCGTCTCGGCCTCGTGTTGCCTTTCAGCCACGGGACCGGGCTCCAAAGACTATTCCAGGTCGTCTTCCGGGGGCAGATACACTTCCCGCGACCGCCCTTGTTCCTCCGGGCCGACGATGCCTTTCCGCTCCAGCAGCTCGATCAGCCGGGCAGCGCGGTTGTAGCTGACGCGAAGGCGTCGCTGCAGGAGCGCGGCCGAGGCGCGCCGCCGCTTGCGGACCAGCGCGATCGCCTCCGGGAGGAGCTCATCTTCGGGCTCCTCCTCTTTTTCCTCCCGCCATGCTAGCGGCATCCCCAGCTGGACCGGCGAAACCGGTGGCGGCTCTTCCGGGCGCTGCTCCTTCCAGAAGGCAACCACGCGCTCGATCTCCTCGTCGGAGACATAGCTTCCCTGGATCCGCACCGGCTTGGGCGCATCCGGAGCCATGTACAACATATCTCCCCGGCCCAGGAGCTGCTCCGCTCCGACCATGTCGAGCACCACGCGGCTATCTACCGACGAAGAAACGGCAAAGGAGATGCGCGAAGGAAAATTGGCTTTGATCAGGCCGGTCACCACATCCACCGACGGCCGCTGGGTAGCCAACACCAGGTGGATCCCGGTGGCCCGGGCAAGCTGGGCCAGCCGGCAGATCATCGTCTCGACCTCCTCCGGGGCCACCATCATGAGATCGGCCAGCTCGTCGATCACCAGCACGATAAAGGGCATAACGGGCAGGTTCGGATTGGCCTCGGCCCGCGCCGCCTTGTTATAGCCGGTGATGTTGCGAAAGCCCTCCCGGGCAAAGACCCGGTAACGGCGCTCCATCTCCTGAGTGGCCCAGTAGAGCACCTTGAGGGCATCGACCTCGCCGGCCTCCAGGGGAGTCCCGGATCTGCGGCCGTTGATCTCGGTCACCACCGGAAAGGCCAGGTGCGGAATGTCCTGGAAGATGCTCAGCTCCACCCGCTTGGGGTCGATCATGATCAAACGAAGTGTCTCCGGGCTGTGCTGGTAAAGGAAGGAGACGATGATCGCGTTGATGCAGACGCTTTTGCCAGAGCCCGTCGTGCCCGCGATCAAGAGGTGGGGCATCTTGGTCAGGTCGTCCACCACCGGTTGGCCAGAAACGTCCCGCCCGAGGGCGATCTTGAGTGGCCCGCGGTGTTCCTGAAAGGTCGGGCTCTCCAGGATCTCGCGCAGGGTGACCAGCGAAATGGCCGGGTTCGGGATCTCGATGCCGATGACCGGCCGGCCCGGTACTGGGGCCTCGATACGGATGCTCGGCGCCGAAAGCGCGAGCGCCAGATCGCTGGCCAATGAGGTAATGCGCGAGACCTTGACCCCGGTGCCGGGCTGCAAGGCAAACTGGGTCACCGTGGGACCGCAGTTCACCTCGACCACACGTGCCTGCACGTTGAAACTGGCCAGTGTTTCCTCGATGACGCGTGCCTGGCGACGGATCTCCGCCTGGCTGACCTCGGCGCTCCCCGCAACCTCGAGCAAGTCCAGAGGCGGCAGGCGCCACTCTCCGGCTGGCCGCGCTGCCATAGAGATGGGACCACCCTGCGTTTCCCTCCGCCCGATGATGCGCGGGAGGGGCGCCTCTTCCTCTTCGCCTTCTTCCCCTTCCTCCTCCTTGCGCTCCCGCTCCCGACGCACCCGATGGGGAGCCGGTTCCGGGGCAACCCGGATCACCGGGGACCGCCGGCGATAGAGCCGCTGCGTGAGCCAGGCAATGCCCCCTCCGACCGCCCGGAACACCGCCACCAGATGGCGCACCCGCACATCGAAAGCCAACATGCTCCCCACCAGGGCGGCCAGCAACAGCAGGAACAGGCCTCCCAGGAAGCGCAATTGCAGGCGCACGACGAGCCACTGGGCCAGCACGTGCCCAACGACCCCGCCGCCACTCCCCGGAGCGGGGATCCATTCACGCGCCGAAGGCAGCCCCAGCAACCCGAGGATGGACAGGAACAGGAGCATCCCTCCCAGGATGTCGTTCCAGTCCAGCCGAGGCTCGTTGCGCATCTCCCCCCACAGGACCAGCACGCCCAGAGCTCCCAGCCCCACGGGGACCAACAATCCGCCCCAACCGAAGAGATAACGGACGATCGCCCGCCACGGCGCTTCCGGCGTCGGTGCGCCGGAAAAGAAGCTGATCAGCGTGAAGACAGCCAGCGCCAGGAGGAACAACCCCAGCAGTTCCCGTTGCAGCCGCGGTTCCAGCCGTGGCCCTTCGATCCGCGGCGCCACGCGGGTCGTGCGTCGGCGGGCGGTGGCACGTTCTTTCTTTCCCCGGGTTGCTTGCTTGCGGATCGTGCGCCGTTTGCCCATGGACCCCCTAGACTTCCATCACCAGCGGCAGGATCATCGGGCGCCGTCGCGTCCTGCGGTACAGGAACTTGGCCAGGCTGTCCTTGATCTTGCGGTTCGCGAACGACCAGTCGGAAGGCACTTCCCCCGCGTGGTCGAACGCCTGGAGGATCACCTCGCGCGCCTCCTCGAGCAGCTCTTCCGCCTCGCGCCCCAGAGCAAAGCCGCGGGATACCACGTCGGGCCCCGCTACCACCCGCCCGGTACGCCGATCGACGGCCAGGACAACCATCAGGATGCCGTCCCGGGCCAGGACCTGCCGGTCCCGGACGACGACGTGCCCCGTCTCCCCCACCACCAGCCCGTCGACAAAGATGTTCCCGGAGGTGATCTTGCCGCTGATCCGCCCTTCCCCATCGCCGAATTCCAGGATAGAACCGTTCTCGGGCATGAGCACCTGTTCCTCACGGTACCCCAACGACCGGGCCAGCTTGCGGAGCAACGCCATGTGCCGGTAGTCTCCGTGGATGGGGACCAGATAGCGAGGCCGCACCAGGCTAAGCACCAGCTTTAGCTCCTCCTGGCTGGCATGTCCGGAAACGTGGACTCGGGCAAGAGCGCTGTAGATCACCTCGGCCCCCTGCTGGAAGAGGCTGTTGATCACCCGGTGAATCGATTCTTCGTTTCCCGGGATGGGGCTGGCGGAAAAGATCACCGTGTCCCCGGCCCGGATCTGGAACTGGGGGTGGTCCTGGTTGGCGATCCGGCTCAGGACGGACATCGGCTCGCCCTGGCTCCCCGTGCACAGGATCACCGCCTCCGAAGGCGGCAGACGCAGGAGGTCGGCAAGGCGTACCAGGGTATCCTCGGGTGTTTCCAGGTAGCCCAGCTCCTGGGCCATGCGCACGTTGGCTTCCAAGCTCCGCCCCACCACCGCCACCTTGCGATAATGGCGGTAGGCGGTATCGAACACCTGCTGGATGCGGGAGATGTTCGAGGCGAAGGTGGCGATGATGATCCGACCCTCGGCCTGGGCAAAAATGGTGTCGAACGTCTCCCCAACGGCGCGCTCAGGCGGCGTATACCCGGGGGATTCCACTCGCACGCAGTCGCACAGGAAAGCCAGTACCTCCCGTTTCCCCAGCTCCGCCATCTTGGCGGTGTCCGTCGGCCGGCCGTCCACGGGGGTGTAGTCCAGCTTGAAATCGCCCGAGTGCACAATCAGCCCGGCCGGCGTGCCGATTACCAGACCGACCCCATCGGGAATGCTGTGGGCCACCTGGAAGAACTCGATATGGAAGGGGCCGATCTGCACTTCGTCCCCCGCGCGCACCTCGCGCACCTCGGAGGTCCGGTGCAACCCGGCTTCGCGCAGCTTGACCGAGATCAGCCCCTGGGTCAGCCGCGTGGCATAGATCGGCGGCGTCCCCAGATCGGAGATCAGGTAGGGAAGAGCGCCGATGTGGTCCTCGTGGCCGTGCGTAATCACGAGCGCCCGGATGCGCTCCTTCCGTTCCCGCAGGTAGGAAACATCCGGCAAGACGAGGTCGACCCCCAGCATGTCGCTTGCCGGGAACATCAGCCCGGCATCGACCACCAGGATGTCCTCGCCGTACTCAAAGAGCCACATGTTCCGACCCACCTCGGCAACTCCGCCGAGGGGGATCACCCGTACCCGTTGCGTCATCTTTCGCCTCGAGCCCCCCCGCTACCTGGTCCCCTGGAGACGTGCTCGGCTCAGGAACCAGGTAAGCACGGATCTGGGCCAGCAATGCCTCCCTTTCTTCCAGCCCCCCGTACAGGGGCAAACGCCGCGCGCCGTACGCCTGGCAATGCAGGAAGCGAATCAGCGGGTTGCGGATGGCGGAAACCCGCGCATCCCGCAGCACCAGTTCGTCCGTCCGATCCTCGCCCTCCTCGTCCGCCGGCCGCAGGGCGACGATCCCGTCCCACGGGATCTGCAGCTCGATCCCCAGGGAGCGAAACGTGATTCCCGACGGCCCAACCGCAAAGGAGGCGTTCAGTTCCTCCACGATGTTCCAGATCAGTAGGGGCACCACCAACACGAGCACCGCCATCACCACGGCCGGGATGGCCTCCTCGGGCGTGAACGGCGCGGCTCCCTCTGCCCCCACAAGCCGTCGCCCTAGGTTCTGCAGGCTCGGTCCCAGATTCCCGGGGCGCAGGCTGATCTGGAGCGTGTTCTTCAGCGTCCACAGGGCGAACCCCCAGATGAGGAGCGCCCCCACGAGCAAAAGGTATCCCATCCGCCGGCCGGCTGGCCCCAAGCGGTAGATGTGCGTCCCGCTAGCGTCCTCCATCGCCATCCCGCCTCTCAAAACAGGCGCAACTGTTTGGGTTCCTCCGGCGGCAAGTCGTTCCCCGCCGCCTCCTCGGCCAGAACAGCTTTCAGCCGCGCGAGCAGCTTGGGGATCTTCTGAAAGTCGGCCTCCGCCTCCGGCAGCACGCTCAGGTTGCGCAGGATATAGGCCGGGTGGTAGAGTGGGAGATAGACCCTTCGTCCCTCCCGACGTGCGCGCCCGTGCACCTGCGAGATCTTGGCTCCCGGGAAATACCGCTCCATCGAATAGCGACCCAGGGTGACGATGATCCGAGGGTCGATCGCCTCAATCTGGCGATCCAGGAAACGGGCGCAGGTCTCGATCTCCGAGGGAAGGGGGTCGCGGTTGTTCGGCGGTCGACACTTGACCACGTTGGTGATGTACACCTGCTCGCGCCGCAAGCCGATCGAGGCAAGCATCTTCTCCAGCAACTGGCCCGAAGGGCCCACGAATGGCCGGCCCTGCAAGTCTTCGTAGTACCCTGGGCCTTCGCCGATAAACAGGATCTCCGCATCCGGTGGCCCTTCTCCGGGCACCGGCTGGGTCCGCGACTCGTGAAGCCGACAGGCCGTACAAACGGCAATCTCGCGGTAGATCTCGGCCAGCGTGGACACCGTTCCGACCCCAAGGACAGGCCACAGGCAGGTGGCAAACCCGCTGACGTGGGCTACATCGCCCCAAAGAGCCCAAAGCTTCAAATTCATTATACCCCAATCGGGCAGATAGGGCAACCGCAAACTCGGCCGCCGGCCTCGTCGGAGGATGAATCCTCCGGCTACGTAGTGGGAAGCCCCCTGAAAGGGGGCTGAAGACCAGACCTGTGGGCTGGTCGTTTCGGCCAACGGAGACTTTCGTTGACCTTTCTGGACGCCAAGGCTACGCC
>DAOTVY010000022.1:0-163315 GCA_034436115.1 Chloroflexia bacterium
TCACCGTCCCGGCCTACTTCAACGACAGCCAGCGCCAGGCCACCAAGGACGCCGGCCGCATCGCCGGCCTGGAGGTGCTGCGCATCATCAACGAGCCCACCGCCTCCGCCCTGGCCTACGGCCTGGATAAGAAAAAGAACGAGATCGTCGCGGTCTACGACCTGGGCGGCGGCACCTTCGATATCTCGATCCTCGAGCTGGGCGACGGTGTCTTCGAGGTGAAATCGACCAACGGCGATACCCACCTGGGGGGCGATGACTTTGACCAGCGCATCATCAACTGGCTGGTGGAAGAATTCCGCAAGGACTATGGCATCGACCTTTCCCAGGACCGGATGGCCCTCCAGCGGCTGAAGGAAGCGGCGGAGAAGGCCAAGATCGAGCTCTCCACGCTGATGGAGACCGAGATCAACCTTCCCTTCATCACTGCCGACGCCTCCGGCCCCAAGCACCTCCAGTACAAGCTCACCCGGGCGAAACTCGAGCAGCTCGTGGGCGATCTGGTGGAGAAAACGCTTGGGCCCGTCAAGCAGGCGCTCGCCGACGCCGGCCTCCAACCCTCCCAGATCGACGAGGTCATCCTGGTTGGTGGCCAGACCCGCATGCCGCTGGTCCAGCAACTCGTGCGCGACTTTTTCGGGCGCGAACCCCACAAGGGGATCAACCCCGATGAGGTCGTCGCTATCGGTGCCGCGATCCAGGCAGGCGTGCTCGGTGGGGAGGTCAAAGACGTCCTCCTCCTGGACGTCACCCCGCTGACGCTGGGCGTGGAAACCTTGGGTGGCGTCATGACCCCGATTATCCCCCGCAACACGACCATCCCGGTGCGCAAGAGCCAGATCTTCTCCACCGCCACCGACGGCCAGCCGAGCGTGGAAATCCACGTCCTCCAGGGGGAACGGCCAATGGCCGCGGATAACAAGACGCTCGGCCGCTTCATCCTCGATGGCATCCCGCCCGCGCCTCGGGGTGTCCCCCAGATCGAGGTCACCTTTGACATCGACGCCAACGGCATCCTGCATGTCTCCGCCGTCGACAAGGCCACGGGCCGCGAGCAGACCATTACCATCAAGGCCTCCAGCGGCTTGAGCGAGGAGGAGATCCAGCGCATGATCCGAGAGGCGGAAGCCCACGCCGAAGAGGACCGCCGGCGTCGCGAGGAAGCGGAAACCCGTAACCAGGCCGATAACCTCGCTTATCAGACGGAACGCTCGCTGCGCGAACTCGGCGACAGGGTCCCGCCGGACATCCGCAGCGACGTCGAAGCCAAGATCGCCGCGGTGCGCAGCGCCCTCCAGGGCGGAAGCATCGACCGCGTGCGCTCTGCCATGAACGAGCTGGCGATGGCCGCCCAGCGCATCGGCCAGGCGGTCTACGGCAGCGGCCCGTCCGGGGCCACGGGCGGCCCTCCGCCCGGGGCCGGCCCCTCCGGCGAAGGCACCGTCGAGGGGGAGTACCGCGAAGTGTAGCCGGCATTGCCGATGCTCTCTAGAGGGGCGCAGGCTCCTGCGCCCCTCTTTACACCCGATGAAAGGAGGTCGTATGGACGAGCCCCCATTCGCCGTCGTGTGGGATATGGACGGCGTGCTCGTCGATTCCGCCCCCTACCACTTCCGCGCGTGGCAAGAGGTCTTTGCCGCTGAGGGCATCTCCTTCGACCAGGAGGCTTTCCGCCGCACGTTCGGCCAGCGCAACGATACGATCATCGCCGACGTCTTGGGCCCCGACATCCCACCAGCGCGCGTCGCCGCCATCGGCGCCGCCAAGGAGGCACGCTACCGGAGCCTGATCGCCCGCGAGGGCATCTCCCCCCTGCCGGGGGCGTCGGACTGGATCCGGCGTCTGCACGAACGCGGCATCCCCCAGGCCATCGCCTCTTCCGCCCCTCGCGCCAACATCGAGGCCGTGCTCAAGGCACTGGCGTGGGAAACCTTCTTCGAAGCGATCGTCTCCGCCGAGGACGTCGCTCAAGGGAAGCCGGACCCGGCCTCCTTCCTGATCGCTGCACAGCGGCTCGGGATGCCACCAGACCGCTGCATCGTCATCGAAGATGCGCCTGCCGGAATCGAGGCCGCGCGAAGGGCGGGCATGCGCTGTATCGCCCTTTCGACTTCCCATCCTCCCCACGCCCTTTCGGGAGCCGACCGGGTGATCCCCACCCTGGAAATCCTTCCCCCAGACGCACTAGATCGGCTCCTGGGCGCAGAGTAACCTCTCCAGACAGCCTGCGTCTATCCAAAGGCCAACATGCGCCGTCCGGAACACCCCGTCCACGAGTGCCCCGAGGCGGCCAAGCAGCGCAGCCTGGGACCGAGGAGGAACACGATGATGAAACGAAAGATGCTCTGGCTGCCCTTAGGTGTTCTCCTTTTCCTCGCCCTGATCGCTTGTGGGCCCTTCGCCGCGCGCACCCAGACCGTTCCCCCCGAACTTCCGCTCCCTGCGCCCACTCAAGCGCCGGCCGTGCCTATGCAAGCGAGAGATACCACAGCGGAGCGTTCCTCGATGCCCGAGCAGGCACCGCCCCTGGCCGAGGAACGAATGGTCATCTTCACGGCACAACTTACCCTCATCGTCGACGACGTCGAGGTCGCCCTCCCCCGGGTGCAGGAGATGGCTACCCAGATGAAAGGGTACATCGTGAGTTCTTCCTCCTACCGCACCGCGACCGACCGCCTGGCCGCCACGATCACTATCCGCGTGCCGGCCGACCACCTCCAGGAAGCGCTGCAAAAACTCCGTGGCATGGCCCGTAAAGTCGAGGGGGAGTCGCTCTCCGGCCAGGACGTGACCGACCAGTACGTCGACTTGAAGGCCCGGCTGAGAGCCCTCCGCGCGACCGAGGAAGAACTCCTGGCGCTCCTCCGTGAGGTCCGCGAAAGCGAGGGAAACGCCGAGCAGAAGGCCCAGGCGATCCTTTCCATCTACGACCAGCTGACCACCGTGCGCAGCCAGATCGAGCAGATCCAGGGGCAGATGCAATATCTGGAACAGATGTCGGCCATGGCCACGATCACCGTCGAACTGCGGCCTTACGAGCCCAAGGTGGAACAACCGGTCGTGGACGAGGGCTTTCGCCCCAGTCGTACCCTCCGTGCGGCTGCCCGCGCCTTGGTTTCCGTTCTGCAATGGTTGTATCAGGCGCTCATCTGGTTCGTCGTCGTGCTCCTTCCCCTGCTTTTGCTCCTGGGTCTGCCGGTTGGGTGGATCGTTTTCGTCATCGTATGGCGCCAACGGCGCCGGAAGCGGAGCGGCTAGCCGCTCCTTTCCAAGGAGGTTGGACATGCGCAAACGCATCGGGTATGGAATCGCGTTCCTGGGGTTCGTCCTTCTCCTCGCAGCCTGCGCCGCACCCGCTCCAAGCACTTCTGGGACGGGCGGCGGAGGAATCCGGAGCGGCGAGGCCGCGCTGAGCCTACCACCGGTCTACAACACCTACAGCCCGGGACTCACCGTGGTGGGAACCGGCACGGTGGAAGCCCAGCCGGACATCGCTTACATCAGCCTGGGGGTGGATCTGAAGGGCCAGGATGCAGCCGCGATCGTCGCGGAAGCCACGCGCAAGATGGAGTCCGTCCTGGCTGCACTTAAGGCGGCCGGTATCGCCGAGCAGGACATCCACACGGTGGCCTATAACCTGTGGGTCGAACAGCGCTACGACCCGCAGACCGGGCAGCCAACGGGCGTGTTCGATTACCACATCGTGCATACGGTGCGCGCCACGGTGCACGACCTTGGCAGCGTGGGAACCGTGCTGGCAGGAGCCGTCGAAGCAGGGGCCAACTCGGTCAGCGAGGTCTCCTTCGGCGTCGCCGAACCGGAAGCGCTCGTTACCCAGGCGCGTGCCCGCGCGATCGCGGACGCGCAGAAGCGGGCCCAGGAGATGGCCTCGGCCCTGGGCATCCAGCTGGGCAAGGTCGTCTCCGTGAGCGAATCTGGGGGTTGGGTTCCCGGGCCTTACTATATCGAAGGAAAGGGAGGCGGGGCCGTTGCCGCGGCGCCTGTCCCTGTGCCCTCCGGGTCTTTCTCGGTGAGCATCAGCGTGGTGGTGGTCTACGAACTTCCGTAAGGCTCTCCATGCCAAAAGCGGGGGAACGGCCGGCCGTTCCCCCGCTTTTTCTGACAGGCTGCGCCCGATACCTGCCCGTTCCGAGACATCATCCACCTCCGCCGCTGCACGCCAAGCCCCCGCGTTTTGCCCCATCTGACGGCCCTGTCCCCAGATCGCCCGGCGCCTGTCCCGCCATGAACTGCTGGAGCGTTCGGAGCACCTGCGACCAACGCTCCACCAGCACCACCGGCCGTCCCAACCGGCGCACCAGTTCTTCCACCGTGACCCCGTCAAGCGTTTCCTTCGCCTCTGGATCGAACGCGGCACGGGGCAGGAACAGGATCTCCCCCCAGGCGCTCCCCGGAAGCGACTCCAGGAACGTCTCGCCTGTGAGCAAGCCGGAGACGGTCACCGTCGGCCCAAACGTCCGGTTTTCCAAAGGCAGGTGCTGGATGTCCAGCCCTTCCACTCGGTCTTGTAGCTCGACAGCAACCCGCTGGATTAGAGGGCCGATCAGTGTCCCCGAAACCAGCGTAACCCTTACCCGGCGCGTCAACCGTGAGGGGAGCCGCCGCCGCACGCGTGCCCAGTCGCCCAAAAGCCGACGGACCAGGCCCACGCCGTTTTCCACCTGGGGAAAGCCGTCGTAGGAAGCGGCGCCCGGCACGGGCCGGCCCGCAAGGAGGTAGAATTCGTCGGCCAGATGGAGGAAAACTCTCCCCAGGTTCGACCGGAAGGTCCGTTGCAGGCGACGCGTCCAGGTGCACAGATCTCGTGCTTCCTCGGGCGTGTAGAGCCGCAGCCTTTCCCCGGAGGTCGTAGCCGGCTCCCGAAAGCGCGTCAGCCCCACCGGGACAAGCGCCACCGAGGCAACGGGCGGGCACAGACGCGCCAGGTCGGCAATCGTCCTTTCCAGGTGCTCGCCATCGTTGATCCCGGGGCAGAGGACCACCTGGGCGTGGACCGTGATCCCCAGCCGGGCGAGCCGTTCGAGCTGCTGCCGAATGTCCGGGATGCCGGCGCGCCCCAACAAGCGCTCTCGCAGCGCGGGCTCGGTCGCGTGCACCGAAACGTAGAGGGGGCTCAGGCGCTGCTCTGCCAGCCGGTCCCAATCCTGCTCCTGCAGGTTGGTCAGCGTGACAAAGTTCCCGAAGAGGAAAGAAAGACGGTAGTCATCGTCGCGCAGGTAAATCGAGGGCCTCCAGCCGCGCGGCAACTGGTCCAGGAAACAGAAGAGACAACGGTTCTGGCAACGCCGCACGCCGTCGAAGAGGGGTTCGGCAAAAGAGATCCCCCACCCGCTTCCGGCCGGCCGGCGCAGGCGCACGACAAATACCCCCTCTCCCCGGGCAACCCGCACGGTCACTGCATTCCCGTCCGCATAGAAAGCCCAGTCGATCACATCGCGCAGCGGATGCCCGTTGGCTTCCAATACGCGATCGCCCGGCCGAATTCCGGCGGCTTCCGCCGCCCCGCTGACTTGAACGACCAGCCCACCTGCTTGAAGATCCATGTTGGACGCTTCTTTTTTTCCCACTTTAGCATACTCCGCGCTTCGCGGCAAATGGTTGGGGAAACAGGATAGGCAAAGAATGTAAGAATATCGTACACAGTAGTAGCCAGCGGAAATGTGGAAAAGACGGCAAACGAGGGAAAGGGAAGCCATTTTCCATAGCAGCCGCCGGTGGGTTGTGTGGGGATGGTTCGCGAGGCCAGAATCCCCTGCCGGACGCACAAAGCCGTTTCGAGACCCTTATCCACAAATCTGCGCGCTTTTCCACTGCTGGGGGTGACTTATCCACACCCCCTCCTACGACGGTCTGTCGCGAAGGGGGTGGGAAACCACTACGGCTAGTTCTCTAGAGGCGGAACGACTACTAGGGACGGGAGGCATGCTCTGCGCTGTGGAAAAGTGGACAATGACGGCTCCTAGAAGTGTATACCATTTTCTGCCACCCAGGCGCATCGGGAACCTCGCTCGCGGCATGCTGGACAAGCATCCACCTTCGTGATATGATGGCGCTCGACCCGACGTACGGATGTTTGTCCCGAGGAGGCCTGCGATGCACGAGCACCCGCTGGTGATCGAGGAGATTCCCTTAGGGGACCGCCGGCTGCGGCATTTTGTGGATCTGCCGTGGCGGATCTACCGTGGCGACCCGAACTGGACGCCACCCCTGCGCGCCGACCTGCTGGGGAATCGTCTCCTTGGGATAAAGGGGCTGCTCACGGCGGAGCACGCCTATCATCGCCATGCCGAGGTCACCCATTTCCTGGCCTGGCGGGGTAAGGAACCCGTGGGGCGTATCTCTGCTGCCGTTAACCACCGCTTCAACGAGTATTACCACACCTCCATTGGGTTCTTCGGTTTCTTTGAAGTGATCAACGACTTTGAAGTGGCGCGTGCCCTCTTGGACCGGGCACGCGACTGGCTCAAGGCGCGCGGCATGGCAGTTATGCGGGGTCCTGGCGAATATTCCAACGTGACCCACGAGCGCCAGGGCATCCTGGTGGAGGGTTTTGAGTATCCGCCGACGGTTGACCTGACGCACAATCCGCCTTATTACGGGGAGTTCCTGGAGCGCTACGGCTTCCGCAAGGCCAAGGACTACTACGCCTATATCGCCGAGGTGCAGACCCCGATGAGCCCGCGCCTGCAACAGGTGGTCGACCTGGTACGCCGCAGGCGGGATATCGAGACCCGGCCGCTCGAACTTCGCCGGTTGGCGGCGGAAGTGCACCAGATCATCGAGATCTATAACGAAGCCTGGTCTCAGAACTGGGGGTTTCTTCCCATCACAGACGAGGAGGCAGACTCGCTGGTGGAGGCGCTGCGCCCGATTGTCGACCCGGGGCTGGTTCGCTTTGCCTATGTGCGTGGTGAGCCGGCCGCTGTGCTGGGGGCCTTCCCCGACCCCTATTACGCCCTGCGCCCGCGGTGGCGCTGGTACGGCGATTCGGACCTCGTGCGGATCGTGCGCCTGTTCTGGCTCCGTCGGCGCATCCCCCGGGTGCGCCTGATCTTTTTCGGGATCCGCCCTGGCTTTCGGCGCCTGGGGATCGATGCCCTGCTGTATGCCGAAACGAAGGAATACGCCATGCAACGCGGGTACCAGGTCTACGAGTCTTCTATGCTCCTGGAGGATAACGAGCTCGTGCTCCGGGCTTCGGAGTTCATGGGAGGGCGCCGCTACAAGACCTGGCGCATCTACGACCTGCCGCTCGAGTGAGCCTCGCTTCCGTGGAGAAGCCCCAAGGGAGGGACGATGGCCGAAGCGTTTCGCCGCGTGAGCATCGTGATCCCGGTCTATAACGAGGAGCAACGGATCGGCCCGCTTCTGGAAAAGGTCTTCCGCTCGGATACGGCGGGCCTGGAAAAGGAAATCATCATCGTCGACGACCACTCGACCGACGGCACCCCCACGGTCCTGGCGCGCTATGCGGAGCGGGATGGGGTGTACATCCTCAGGCAACCCCGCAATATGGGAAAAGGCGCAGCGTTGCGGCGTGGGTTTGCCCAGGCAACGGGCGAAATCGTCATCGTCCAGGATGCCGACCTGGAGTACGATCCGGTGGACTATCCCGCGCTGCTTCGTCCCATCCTGGATGGACACGCCGATGTTGTCTACGGCTCACGCTTCTTGGGAGGACCCCACCGCGTGCTCTTTTTCTGGCATTACGTGGGCAACAAACTGATCACCACCCTTTCGAACATGTTCACCAACCTGAACCTGACCGACATGGAGACCGGCTACAAGGTCTTCCGGCGCGAGGTGTTGGAGCGGATCCGGCTGCGCTCCAATCGCTTTGGCTTTGAACCCGAAGTGACCGCCAAGGTGGCCCGTCTGGGCTGCCGTATCTACGAGACCCCGATCTCCTACTATGGGCGTACCTATGCCGAAGGAAAGAAGCTGCGCTGGCAGGACGGCATCCAGGCGATCTTTTGCGTGCTGCGCTATGCCTTTTGGGATTGATGTTTCCCTTGGCCATGGGAGTAGGGGAAAGCGAGGTGGGCGATGCGTGTGTTGATGCTCTCCTGGGAATACCCGCCCCATATCATCGGTGGCCTGGGGAAACATGTGAGCGAACTCGTGCCCGCCCTCGTGGGAGAGGGGGTAGAGGTGCACCTGGTGACCCCCCGCCTGTACGGTGGGTCGTTCGACGAAGGATGGCCTGGGCTGTTCGTCCACCGGGTCGATGTGCCGCGCATGCACGAGTACGACTTTTTTTCCTTCGTTTCCGAGAGCAACGCCCTGATGGCGCTGCGTATCGAGCGGCTCATCCGGGAGATCGGCCGGCCGGACCTCCTGCACGCCCACGACTGGCTGGTGGCCCGCGCGGCTGTGGAGTGCAAGCACCGGCACCGGATCCCCCTTGTGGCCACTATCCACGCCACCGAGAAGGGCCGGGGCCGCGGGTCGCTGAGCGGCCCTCAGGCGCAGGCCATCCACGGGACCGAGTGGTGGTTGACCTATGAAGCCTGGCGGATCATCTGTGCCAGCCATTACATGGCCGGCCAGGTGCGCGAGTACTTTGCCGTGCCGGCAGACAAGGTGGACGTCATCCCCAACGGTGTGGACCCCACGCGCTTCCAGCGGCTGGAGGGGGTGGACCTAAGCGACTTCCGCCACCAATACGCCGCGCCGGACGAAGCGCTTGTGCTGAATGTCGGCCGCGTGGTGGAGGAAAAGGGGGTGCCGGTGCTGGTGGAGGCCGTCCCGCGCGTACTGGCCCGGTTCGACAAGGCCAAGTTCGTCGTCGCCGGAACCGGCGCCCTGCTGGATGCGCTCCGCCGGCGTGCGGAGGAGCTGGGGGTGGCTACACGGATCTATTTCTGCGGCTTTGTCCCGGATGAGGTGCGGGATCGGCTCTACAAGGTCGCCAGTGTGGCCGTCTTCCCGAGCCTCTATGAGCCGTTCGGGATCGTCGCCCTGGAGGCAATGGCCGCTCGCACGCCGGTCGTGGTCGCGGAAACCGGGGGACTGGCGGAGGTCGTGCGCCACGCGGAAACCGGGATCACGGTTTACCCGGGCGACCCGGATTCGCTGGCCTGGGGGATCCTGCACACGCTCGAGCACCCCGAGTGGACCCGCCAGCGGGTGGAGAACGCCTACCGGGAGGTGGTGGAACGGTACAACTGGCCGGCCATTGCTCGCCAGACGATCGCCGTCTACGAGCGGGTGCGCAGCGAATACGAGCGCAGCGACTGGGCCCGTGTCTGATAGAGCCTTTGGAGGAACCCATGCTTTTGGCTGAATGCACCTGGAAGCAGGTCGCCGACTACCTGGAGCGAGACGACCGCATCATGGTGCCGGTCGGGAGCACGGAACAGCACGGCCCGCGGGCCGTCCTGGGGACCGACTTCCTGGTTCCGGCCGGCATCGCCCGCGAGGCCGGGAAGCGGGCCGGCGTGCTGGTCGCCCCGGCGGTGTGCTACGGGATGTCGCTCCATCATATGGCCTTTCCCGGTACGATCAGCCTGCGCCCGAGCACCCATCTGCTCCTGATCTACGACATCCTGGCCTCCCTGGACCGCCACGGCTTCCGGCGGATCCTGCTCCTCAACGGCCATGGGGGCAACACCCCGTCGCTGATGGCCGCGGTGGCCGAGGCAAATGACGTGCATACGGCGCTGAAGATCAAGGTGTGCGACTGGTGGACCCTGCCGGGGGTCAAGCCTGTGCTGGACGAAGCCTTTGGGGATAAGGAAGGGGGCCACGGGACGCCCGGGGAAACCTCCCTGGTGATGGCGCTCCATCCGGGGGTGGTGCAGGAGGGGCGGGTGGAGGTGCTGCCGGCCGTGCGGCCGCCCTTCTGGCGCAACGCGCTCCGCTGGGCCGAGTACCATCCCGATGGCTCCTCCGGTGCGGACGTGAACCTGGCTTCAGAAGCGTGGGGGAAACGCCTCCTTGAGGCGGCCGTGGTGGGGGTGCTGCAGGAACTGGAGGCGTGGTGAAGGTCTATCTGGTGACGCTGGGCTGCCCAAAAAACGAGGTGGACAGCGCCGGCATGGCCGCCCGGCTCCGGGAGGCCGGCCACGTTCTGGTCGAACGGCCGGCAAGCGCCGACGCGCTCATCGTCAACACCTGCGGCTTTATCGCGCCCGCACGCGAGGAGTCCCTGCGCGTGATCCGAGAACTGGCCCGGCGCAAGCGGCCGGGGCAACTGCTGGTTGCCGCCGGCTGCATGGTGACGCTCCACGGCGATGAGCTGCGCTCCATCCCAGGAGTCGATGTGCTCCTGGGGGTCGATCGGCTTGCGACAGTTGCCGAATTCCTGGCGGAGCCGGAGCGCGCGGTGCCCACCCTGCCTTCCCCTCCGCTCCCCTACCCTGGGGCCGGGCTGAGCGCCGTGCACGGAGGCAGCGCCTACCTCAAGATCGCCGACGGCTGCGACGCCCGCTGCGCTTTCTGTACCATCCCCCGCATCAAGGGGCCCTACCGGAGCGCGTCCCGAGAGGTGCTGTTGGGCGAGGTGCAAAGGCTTGTTGCCCAGGGGGTGCAGGAGATCGTCCTGGTCGCCCAGGACACGACTGCTTACGGGCGCGACCGGGGAGAGGCAGACGGCCTGCCCGGACTGATCGAAGCGGTTCTGGAGGCCGTTCCCGAGCTCCCCTGGCTGCGCATCATGTACACCTACCCCCAGCACATCACTCCCCGGCTGATCGACACGATAGCGCGCTACCCACAGGTCTGCCCGTATTTGGATATCCCCTTGCAGCATGCCCACCCGGCCACGCTTGCCCGCATGGGCCGGCCAACCAACGTTGAGCGTGTGCGCGTGTTGCTCCGCCGCTTGCGCGAGCGGATCCCGGACCTCGTGTTGCGCACGACCTTTATTGTCGGCTACCCCGGGGAAACGGAAGCGGAATTCGCCGCGCTGCGCGCTTTCCTTGAGGAACAGGCTTTCGAGCGCGTAGGGGTCTTTGTCTATTCGCGGGAGGCAGAGACGCCCGCCGCCCAGCTGCCCGACCCCGTGCCGGAAGAGGTAGCTTTCTCCCGCCGGGAGGAGCTCATGGCCCTTCAGCAGGAGATCGCCCGACGGTGGGGCCAGCGGCAGGTCGGGCGGATTGTCCCCGTGCTGGTGGAGGGAATCGACCGCAGGGCCGGCCTGGTTGTGGGGCGCACCCGGTGGGACGCACCCGAAGTCGATGGGCTGGTCTTTGCGCAGGGCCGGGCACGCGTGGGCACGATCGTGCCCGTGCAGATCACCGCCGCCTCCGCATACGACCTGTGGGGGACCGTCGTTCCCGAAAGGGACCGGCAGGGGGATCCCGCTTCTCAGGGATCAAACCGTCTTTGACGCCAGGCTCTTGCGCAGCAGTTCCAGCTGCTCCGGACGTTCCCGAGCCAGATACTCGAGGAAGGAATCGATCGCTGCCTGATCGAAGGTCTCCATCAATCCCGAAAGCACCGCGTTCACCACCATGCGATCGAACTCCGCCCGGCTCATCGCGGCCCGATAGAGGTAGGCCATCCCCTGACGCGTGCGCTTCAGGATCCCTTTCTCGGCCAGTCGGCTCATGGTGGTCATCACCGTGGTATAGGCGATCTCCCGCTGCCGAGAAAGGGCGCGATGCACTTGTCGTACCGTCACCTGTTCGTGTTGCCAGACCTGCCGCATGATCTCGGTCTCGAGCGGGCCAAAGAGCTGAACCCCGCCTTTCCGGTTTGGATGGAAACGTAACCGCATCTCGCCCACAGCATCCTCCCGAACGGGCAAGGATCGAGTCCATGGCTAGTCTACTACAAACGGGCGCAGATTCGGCGACGGAAACATTACAGAAGGATTACACGCCGCACGGTGGCTGGAAAGCAGGGTGGTGGGATGCATCGGGGCTGTCGCCTCGGCCATGCGATTTCGCGTTCGATTGACCCATCTTGGCCGGTATGCTATACTCCCTTACGAGGGGTATGTCCGGGCAATCCTTGCCATTGAAAGGAGGTTGTGCCATGGCGATGATCGGGGAGAAAGATCGGGAGACGATCCGCGAGTGGTTCCAGCGATTGGTCGACCCGGTGCGTCTGGTGGTCTTTACGCAGGAATTCGAGTGCGAGTACTGCAAGGAAACGCGCGAACTGGCGGAGGAAATCGCCTCTCTGGACGAGCGCATCTCCGTCGAGGTGCATGACCTGGTCGCCGATGCGGCTGCCGCCGAGGCGTATGGCATCGACAAGATCCCGGCCATCGCAATCGTCGGCGCGCGCGACTATGGCGTGCGGTATTACGGCTTTCCGGGAGGCTACGAATTCACCACCCTGGTGGAGGACATCATCGACGTCTCGCGCGGCGAGCACGGCCTGAGCGACAAGACGGTTGCCGAGCTCGCGCGCCTGGACCGCCCCGTGCACCTGCAGGTGTTCGTCACGCCCACCTGACCCTATTGCCCCCGTGCGGTCAGGCTGGCCCACAAACTGGCGATTGCGAGCGAGC
Source organism: Chloroflexia bacterium (assembly GCA_034436115.1). Lineage (GTDB taxonomy): Bacteria > Chloroflexota > Chloroflexia > DTKN01 > DTKN01 > DAOTVY01. The sequence goes on from DAOTVY010000022.1 coordinate 12,485, forward strand.
GCGTGCGTGCGGATATGGTCGAGGCGATCGAATTTCCGCACCTGGCCAACAAGTACCAGGTCTTTGGCGTGCCCCTGACGGTGATCAACGAGACGATTCGCATCGAGGGAGCGGTCCCCGAAGCGCGCCTGGTGCACGAAGTCATGCGGGTGATGGAGCAGGGGCCCGAGGCTGCCTGGCACGGGTAAACGCCGGAGGGACCGCTATGGCGATGATGGAGATCTGTGTGGTGCCTCTGGGGACCGGAAGCCCGAGCCTCAGCAGCTATGTGGCCGAGGTGGTACGGGTGCTGGAGCGCTCGGGGCTGGAATATCAACTGGGGCCCATGGCCACGGTGGTGGTTGGCGAACTGGACGACCTCCTGGCCGTGGCCCGGCAGATGCACGAACGGCCCTTCGCGATGGGCGCCATACGTGTGGCGACCACGATCCGGATCGACGACCGACGTGATAAACCGCTTTCCATCCAGGGCAAGGTACAGGCGGTGCGGGAAAAACTATAGCACCGGGCCCAGGAGGTTCCATGCCCGAAGAAGTTGCTCCGATCACGGTAGAGGAAGCGCTGGAGGCCGTTTTGGCGCGCTTCCAGCCGCTGGAGCCCGAGGAGGTCCCGATCCTCCAGGCGCTGGACCGGGTGCTGGCCGAGGACATCGTGGCCGGCGAGGATCTCCCTCCCTTTGCCAATTCGGCTATGGACGGCTACGCCGTGCGGGGGGAGGAAGTTGCACTGGCGCGGCGCGATGCGCCAGTGCGACTGCGGGTGATCGGGGAGGTCGCCGCCGGCATGGCGCCGACCGTCCGGGTGGAGCCGGGAACCGCCGTGCGCATCATGACGGGGGCACCCATGCCGCCGGGGGCGGACACGGTGGTCCCGTTCGAATGGACGGACGAGGCCGGCCCGGCGGAGGAGCGGGAGCCGGGGTGGGTGCGCATCCTATCTCCGGTGGCACCTGGGGCGAACGTCCGGGCCGCGGGAGAGGATGTCCGGCAGGGGGAGCGGGTGCTCGAGCGGGGCACGCGGCTGAGGCCCCAGGAAGTGGGGCTTTTGGCAGCGCTTGGCCGGCCGTTCGTCCGGGTGACGCGCCGGCCGCGCGTGGCCATCCTGGCGACCGGAGATGAACTGGTCGAGCCGGGAGAGCCCCTCGCGCCCGGCAAGATCCGCAACAGCAACGCCTACTCTAACTATGCGCAGGTGCTCAAATATGGCGGGGAGCCGATCCGGCTGCCCATCGCACGCGATCGCTTCGATGAGCTCTCCGCCCGGATCGATGAAGGACTGGCCGCGCGGGTGGACCTTTTCCTTACCTCGGGCGGCGTTTCCGTGGGGGAATTCGACCTGGTGAAGAAGGTGCTGGCCAGCCGGGGCAAGATCTCTTTCTGGCGCGTGCGGATGCAGCCGGGCCGGCCGATGGCGTTCGGTGAGATCGATGGCGTCCCCCTCCTGGGGCTCCCTGGCAATCCGGTTTCCTCCATGGTCGCCTTCATCCTCTTCGTGCGGCCGGTGCTGCTCAAGATGCAGGGGCAGCGTGCCCTGCGCCTTCCCGAGGTCACCGCCACTTTGCTCGAGGACGCCCGGGCCCAGCCCGACCGGCCCCGTTTCCTGCGCGCGATCGTCGAGCAGGAAGAGGGCCGCTTCACCGCGCGCCTCACCGGACCGCAAGGTTCAGGCATCCTGAGCTCGATGGTGCGTGCCAACGGCCTGGCTGTGATCCCCGAAAGCGCCTATCCCGCGGCCCGCGCCGGGACGACGGTGCGGGCGCTCATGTTCGACTGGCCGGAAGTACCCTAGGGAAGTGGTTCCATGGTGCACTCCCTCTCCCTTTCCACCCGTCAGCGCAGCGAGATGATCGAGATCACCGCAGAGGTCGAACGGCTGGTGGCCGAAAGCGGCCTCGATGAGGGGCGGGTCACGGTGTACTGCCCGCACACGACCGCGGGCGTGACGATCAACGAGGACGCTGACCCGACCGTGCGCGCCGATATCCTGGAAGCGTTGGAACGGCTGGTCCCCTGGCGCGGCGGATACCGCCATACGGAGGGGAACGCGGCTGCCCACATCAAGGCCTCGCTCGTGGGGCATTCGGTCACCGTGCCCATCATGGGGGGACGTCTGGCGCTGGGCACCTGGCAGGGGATCTTTTTCTGCGAATTCGACGGTCCGCGTAGCCGCCGGGTGCTGGTGCACATCGGCTGAGAGTCCCCCCTCGCCGATCCGCTTTCGTGCCCAATGGGCGCTTTGGCCGCCCTGCCGGGGAAATCGGTTTTGACAGGGGGTGGGGCCTGTGCTATCATAAATGTTTGATGACAGGTCTCCGCAGGGGCAAAGATGAGATACAGGTGGGTGCTTCCGCACCGCGGTGTTCGCTTCTTCCCCCAGCCGTTCACCTTTCCGGGGGGATCGGGGGGCCTGGGCCCTTCGATCCCCGATGCGCAATTGGATGAGACAGGAACGTTTTCCGGGAAAGGCGAACGGCGATGCGTTTCCTTCCGAAACCACTGAACAGGATATTGGTCTGGCCAAGCGCGAGCGCAACGGGCAGGAGGATGAACCTCCAGTGCCTGTCGTGGTAGGGATGCCTGGGCGGACGCAAACGTAGGAGCCTGATGATGGATGTTCCGTTGAGATGGCTGAAGGAATATGTCGATCTAGACCTTCCAGTGGCGGAGCTGGCCCACCGGCTGACCCTCGCTGGCCTGGAGGTCACGGAGATCGAGCACATCGGGGAGGAGTGGGATCGGGAGCGTATCCTGGTCGGTCAGGTACTGGCTGTCCGGCCGCATCCGAATGCGGATCGCCTCACCCTGGTAGACGTGGACTACGGGGGGCCGGCGCCGCTCACCGTGGTCTGTGGGGCGCCGAACATCCGGGTTGGGGAACGGGGCCAGAAGGTGGTGGTGGCTCAGGTAGGGGCACGGCTGCGCGACGGGCACAGCGAGGAGCCGCGGATGGTGACGTTGAAGGCCGGCCGCATCCGTGGGGTGCTCTCGGAAGGGATGATCTGCTCGGAAAAGGAGTTGGGCCTTTCCGACGACCATACCGGGGTGGTGATCCTCCCGGAAGACGCCCCGGTCGGTGTGCCGCTTGCCGATTACCTTGGGGATGTGGTGCTTCACATCGATTTGACCCCCAACCTGGGCCGATGCCTTTCGATGATCGGCGTTGCCCGGGAGGTGGCGGCGTTGCTCGGCAAGTCCTTGCGTGTGCCCACGCCCTCCCCACGGGAAGCGGGTGCGCCCATCGGCGGGCAGGTGACGGTGGAAATCCTCGACCCCGACCTCTGTCCGCGCTATTCTGCGGCCCTCGTGCGCGACATCCGTATGGGGCCGTCTCCTGCCTGGATGCAACAACGACTGCTGCGCGCCGGGATGCGCCCGATCAATGTGGTCGTGGATGTGACGAACTATGTGATGCTCGAGTGCGGCCAGCCGTTGCACGCCTTCGACTACGAGCGGCTGCGCCCCAAACCCGGAACGGACAGCCCCCCGGCGATCGTCGTCCGGCGGGGCCGGGACGGCGAGCGCATGACCACCCTGGATGGTGTCGAGCGGCCGCTCGACCCAGAGCGGCTGCTGATCTGCGACGGCGAAGGTCCGGTGGCGTTGGCGGGCGTGATGGGCGGGCTGGAAAGCGAGGTGACCGAACGTACCCGGCATGTGCTCCTGGAGTCGGCGAACTTTGACCCGGTCACCATCCGCCGCACGGCCCAGGCGCTCCACCTGGAAAGCGAAGCGGCATTCCGCTTCGAGCGCGGCGTGGACCCCGAGGGCACGATCTGGGCGCTGCGGCGGGCCTGCGAACTCCTGGAAGATCTGGCCGGTGGCGTGACGGCGGCCGGCGTGGTCGACGTCTATCCCCGTCCCTGGCAGCCGCGCACGGTGCACCTTCCAGTCCGGGAAGTGCGGCGGATTCTGGGGATCGAGATGACTGCGCAGGAGGTCGGCGGGCTGCTCCGTCCGCTCGGCTTTGCCTGCAGCGTAGAGGGGGACACGGTGCGGGTGGATGTCCCCTCTTTCCGCCTGGACGTTGCCATCCCGGCCGACCTGATCGAGGAAGTGGCGCGTATGTACGGGTACGACCGCATCCCGGAGACGCTCCTGCGCGACGTTCTTCCCCCGCAGCGGGGAAACCCCCTCCTGGAGTTGGAGGAGACGGTACGCGACATCCTGGTTGGCTGTGGGCTGGACGAAGTGATCACCTATTCGCTCACCAACCTGCACAGCATCGCCCGGCTCACTCCCGGAGAACCGAAGGTCGACGGTTCCCGCTACCTGCGGCTGGCCAATCCGCTGACGCCGGAGCGCGAGTACCTGCGCCAGACGCTGATGAACTCCCTCCTGGAGGCGCTGGCGCTGAACCTGCGCCACAGCGACCGGGTGGCCCTCTTCGAGATCGGGCGGGTTTATCTCCCTCGCGAGGAGGAGGAGCTGCCCGAGGAGCCTCCTATGCTGGGGATGGCTCTCTGCGGTCCCCGGGAGCCGGAAAGCTGGCACCAAAAGCAGGCGGGTGAATTCGACTTTTTTGACCTGAAAGGGATCGTGGAGACGCTCCTCGAGCGACTGGGGGTGGAGGGGGCGCGCTTCGAGCCCTCTGATCACCCGACCTTTCACCCCGGCCGGCGAGCCTGGCTGCTGCTGGGAGAAGCGCGCGTGGGGGTGCTCGGGGAAGTCGACCCGCGGGTGTGCGAACAGTTCGACCTGCCTGCGCGTCGCGTTGCACTGGCCGAGTTCCAACTGCTGCCTTTCCTGACCCACGCGGCGCCCCACCGTTTCGTGCCGCTCTCGCGGTTCCCGGCGGTGCTCCAGGACATCGCTGTGCTGGTGGATGAAGGCGTGCCCGCAGCGCGGGTGGCCGAGGTGATCCGGCGGGCCGGGGGCGAATGGCTGCGCGGGATCGCCCTGTTCGATGTCTACCGGGGAAGCCCGTTGCCCGAAGGCAAGGTCAGCCTGGCCTATCGGTTGACCTTTCAGGCGATGGAGCGGGTGTTGCGCGAGGAAGAAGTGAACCGGGTCCGGGAAAAGCGGATCGTCCCGGCGCTGGAACGCGAACTGGGTGCGACGATCCGTGCGGGTACCGGGCCGGGTGCCTGAAGCAAGGGCGCACCGTTCGCTCGGTGGGCAGGCTACCGGCCTTGTTGGGCCAATCGGCGGTGGAACCGTGGATGGATCCGATGCTTGCGGCAGGGGCGGGTATGGGGCTCCCTCCGGGAAAGGGAGTCCCGCCGCTTGCCGGTGAGTGTTCCGAAGCAGGGCTCCAGCATCCCTTGGCCGGGAGGTTTCTTTGCCGTACAAGGTACTGATGGTCGCGCCGACCTCCTTCTTCTCCGACTATGGATGCCACATCCGCATCCTGTCCGAGGTCACGCACCTGCAGTACCTGGGGCACCGGGTGATCATCTGCACCTACCACAACGGGGACGACCTCCCAGGGTTGGACATCCGGCGCAGTCTGGGAGTTCCCTGGATCCAGCGTCCGGTCGTAGGGAGCAGTCGGCACAAATACTACTTGGACGTGATGCTGGGACTGCGCACGCTGGAGGTGGCGATCCGTGAGCGCCCGGACGTGATCCATGCCCACCTGCACGAGGGGGCGTTGATCGGATCGCTGGTGGGCCGTCTGTTGGGAATCCCCGTGCTTTTTGACTTCCAGGGCAGCCTGACGTCGGAGATGATCGACCACCATTTCCTGGCCGCGGACAGCCGCTGGTACCGCTTCTTCCTGTGGCTCGAGCGTTGGATCAACCGCCTGCCACAGGCCGTGGTCACCAGCTCGTGGAACGCGGCGCGCGTGTTGCAGGAGAGGTTCGGCTTTCCCCGGGAGCGGCTGTTCACCGTGCCGGACGGCGTGGACACGGAGCACCTGAAGCCGATGGACGACGTCCCCGGTTGGGCCGAGAAGCGCGCCCGGTTACGGGCCGGCCTTGGCATTCCTGCCGAGGCAAAGGTGGTTGTCTATCTGGGCCTGTTGGCTCCCTACCAGGGAACGGATCTCCTGCTCGAGGCTGCCCGCATGCTCCTGGAGGAGATGCCCGATCTATATTTCCTCATCATGGGGTTCCCCGGCGTGGACCGCTATGCCGCGCAGGCCCGTGCCCTGGGCATCCTGGAGCGCACCCTTTTCCCCGGGCGCATCCCCTACATCGAGCGCCACCGCTACCTGGCGCTGGGGGATGTGGCGGTAGCCCCCAAGATGTCCGCTACGGAAGGGAGCGGCAAGATCTGCGACTATATGGCGATGGGGCTTCCGGTGGTGGCCTTTGATACCCCTGTGAACCGGGAGATGCTGGGCGAACTGGGCCTGTATGCCGAATACGGGAACCCCGCCAGCCTGGCACAGCGCCTGGGCGAGATCTTGCGCGACGAAGAGCGGGCGCGCATCCTGGGGCAGCTGCTGCGGGAGCGCGCGGTGGCCCACTTTTCCTGGGCAGAGGGGATCCGGCGCATCGTCGAGTTGTACCGCCACATCGGCGCCCGCGAGTCGGCTGCGTTTGCGTGACGGGCGTGGTATCGTGTATAATCGAACTGCCATTATGGAGAGTGCCCCCTCCTGCTGCTCTGGGGGCGGAGGTCTGAACAGGAAGCTGCTGGGCCGGCGATGCGTTGCCGGTGTAGCGCCGGAAAGGAGGTGATGAACGGGACGCTGAGACGTTTCCTTTTCCCAGGAAAAAAAGACTCTCAGGAGGTCTGAAGATGCGCAAGGGAATGTTGAGCGTGCTGACGGTCCTTCTGGTGCTCGTTACGATCTTGAGCGCCTGCGGCCCCACCCCAACCCCTCAGGCCACCCAGGCGCCGCAGCCCACCCAGCCCCCCCAACCCACCCAGGCGCCGCAGCCCACCCAGCCCCCGCAGCCCACGGCCACTCCGGTGCCGAAGATCAAGGTCGGTCAGGTGACGGACGTGGGCGGGATCGACGACCGGTCCTTCAACGCCACGGCCTGGAAGGGCGTGCAGGATGCTATGGCCCAGCTGGGGATCGAGGGCAAGTACCTGGAATCGCAGCAGCAGACCGACTATGAGCGCAACATCAAAGAGTTCCTCGATCAGAAGTACGACCTGATCATCACCGTGGGATTCCTGCTCGGGACGGCGACAGCCACCGCGGCTAAGGAGAACCCCAACCAGAAGTTCGCCATCGTCGACTACTCCTACCCCGACTGCTGGCCGGGCGCTGTTCCGGGTAAGGACTGCGGCTCGGACACCGAGCTGCCCAACGTGCTCGGGCTGACCTTCTCCACCGATGAGGCCGCTTTCCTGGCGGGCTATCTGGCTGCCGGGATGAGCAAGACCGGAAAGGTCGGCACTTTCGGCGGCATCAAGATCCCTCCGGTGACCATCTTCATGGTCGGTTTCGAGAAGGGCGTTGCGTACTACAACGAGAAGCACGGCACGAACGTCCAGGTGCTGGGATGGAAGACCGACCCGACCAAGGAAGGATGCGGCGATGGCCTCTTCACCGGGAACTTTGAGAGCACCGACGACGGCCGCCGCTTCGCCACCTCGCTCATGGACGAGGGCGCGGACATCATCCTCCCTGTGGCCGGTCCGGTGGGCCTGGGCTCCGCCGCCGCCTGCAAGGAGCGCGGGATGATGCTCATCGGGGTGGACACCGACTGGTACATCTCTGCCCCGGAGTACAAGGAAGTCTACCTGACCAGCATCATGAAGAACATGGATGTGGCCGTCTTTGATACGATCAAGGCCGTGGTCGATGGCACCTTCAAAGGCGGCAAGTACGTGGGCACGCTGAAGAACAACGGCGTCGGTATCGCCCCGTTCCACGAATTCGAGGACAAGGTGCCGGCGGAACTCAAGGCCGAGCTGGAGCAGATCAAGGCCGACATCATCGCCGGCAAGATCAACACCGGCTGGGCGGACTGCCAGTAACCGGCCGGATCGGGAACGCTGAAGGGGGCGGCGCAGGCCTGCATGGTCTGCCCGCCCCTTTCCCAAACAAGGGGGTCGCATGGCGCCGATCTTGGAACTGAAAGGCATCACCAAGGCGTTCCCCGGCGTGCTGGCCAACGACCATATCGATCTGACGCTCGAGGAAGGGGAGATCCACGCGCTCTTGGGGGAAAACGGGGCCGGGAAAACCACCCTGATGAACATCCTCTATGGCCTGTATACCCCGGACGAAGGCCAGATCTTCATCCGGGGGAAACCGGTGCGCATCCGCGGACCCAACGATGCCATCGCCCAGGGCATCGGGATGGTCCACCAGCACTTCATGCTGGTCCCGGTGATGACCGTCACCGAGAACGTGATGCTCGGGGTGGAGTCGCTGCTCAACCCCTATTCCTGGAAGGGCTTTTTCGCCTTTACCGGCATCGCGGGCGGCGTGCTGTCCCTCTTGCAGCTGCTCCATCGGCTGATGACGGGCGGGGCACTGGGTTCCTGGCTGATCGGTTCCGCGCTCGCCTTTGCCGGGGCGGCGCTGCTCTATGGACTGCTGGTTTTCCTGACCTTCGTCCTGCGGCGGGGATGGCCCTGGTTCCTGCTGGCCGACAACGGCGTCCGGCTGGCCGCCCTGGCCGCAGCCTCAGCCGCCTGGCCGCAGGTGCGCACGGCCCTCTTCGGCGCTCAGCCGACGGCGGCACGTTACCTTCTGGGCACGCTTCTCATCGCCCTTTTTGGCACCGCCCTCGATTACGGGCTGGTGGAAACGCTCCGCTCGTTCCTCAACCGCCGCCAGGTGGCCGAGCGTGTGCGGCAGATTTCCGAGCAGTATGGCCTCCAGGTCGATCCGCACGCTTACATCAAAGATCTGCCCGTGGGGGTGCAGCAGCGCGTCGAGATCATCAAAGTGCTGTACCGTGCGGCGGATATCCTGATCCTGGACGAACCGACAGCCGTCCTCACGCCGCAAGAAGTGGAGGAGCTGTTCGAGATCATCCGTTCCCTGGTTGCCCGGGGCAAATCGATCATCTTCATCACGCACAAGCTCAAGGAGGTGCTGGCGATCGCGGATCGCATCACCGTCCTGCGGGCCGGCCGCGTCGTGGGGACGACCACGCCGCAGGAGACCACCGAGGCCGCTTTGGCGGCGATGATGGTGGGTCGGGAGGTGATCCTGACGGTCTCCAAAGAGCCGGCGCGACCCCAAGAGACCATCCTGGAGGTGCAGGATCTGCACGTCCGGGACGATCGAGGAAGCCTGGCCGTGAACGGCGTCTCGTTCCAGGTGCAGGCCGGCGAGATCTTCGGGGTCGCGGGCGTGCAGGGGAACGGGCAGACGGAACTGGTGGAAGCGCTCACGGGGCTGCGGCCGGTCGAGTCCGGCAAGGTCTGGATCCTGGGCGAGGAAACGACGCATGCGGATCCGCGGCGGATCATGGAGCTGGGAGTCGCCCACATCCCCGAGGATCGGCAACACGATGGGCTGGTGCTCAGTTTCCCGGTCGCAGACAACCTGGTGCTGTGCGACTATTATCGTCCGCCCTTTGCACGGTGGATCCTGGTGCAGGAGCGGGAGGTGCAGCGGGCGGCAGCCGAGCTGGTGGAGCGCTTCGACGTGCGCACGCCGAGCATCTTCGTGCCGGCCTCGACCCTCTCGGGAGGCAACCAGCAGAAAGTGATCGTGGCGCGGGAGCTCTCGCGGCCTATCCGCCTCCTGATCGCTGCTCAGCCCACCCGTGGACTGGACGTGGGTTCCATCGAGTACATCCACGACCAGTTGGTGCGGAAGCGCGACGAGGGGTGCGCGGTCTTTCTCGTATCCACGGAGCTCGACGAGATCCTGTCCCTGGCCGACCGGATCGCGGTGATGTACCGGGGCCAGTTCCTGGCGATCTTGCGGGCGGAAGAGGCGACCAAGGAGCGGCTGGGGTTGCTGATGGCCGGCATCCATCCGGAAGAAGAACGCGCCTGGGTGCCGGCAGCCGTCGGGAGGGCATCATGAGCGGCAGCACCACGGGCGCCCGTGTCGTCGCCATCCCACGGGCGCGGGGGGTGAATTGGGCGCGCATCGGGCAAACGCTCCTCGTCTATGTGCTCGCCTTTGTGAGCGCGCTGCTCGTGAGCGCCTTGTTCATCGCCTTCTCCGATCTGGAGGTCTACCGGGCCTTTGGCGAGGGGATCGGCCGCGGGCTGGCGCAGGTTGGGACCACGATCGCCAACGCCTACCTGGCGCTCTTGCGCGGTGGCTTCGGCAGCGCCTACAACCTCAGCGAAAGCCTGACCGCCAGTGTCCCTTACATCTTCGCCGGCCTGGCGGTGGCGCTGGGTTTCCGCTGCGGACTGTTCAACATCGGGGTGGAAGGGCAGCTCTTCATGGGGGCGATCGCCTCGGCCTACCTGGGCTACGCGGTGAAAGGTTTGCCCGCCTACGTCCATGTCCCGCTTGCCCTGCTGGGCGGGGCTTTGGCGGGGGCCCTGTGGGCGGCCCTTCCTGGCCTGCTCAAGGCCTGGCGCGGCGCCCACGAGGTGATCACCACCATCATGATGAACTACATCGCCTTCCGCTTGACCGATTACCTCCTGACCGGCCCCATGAAGCGGCCCGGCTATGCGCCGGTCAGCCCGATCATCGAGGACACAGCCAAGCTCTACCGTTTCCGCCCCGAGCTCCGTTTCCACATCGGGTTCTTCATCGCACTCGGCGTCGCGGTGCTGGTCTGGTGGTTCCTCTGGAAAACGACCCTCGGCTTCGAGATTCGCACCGTTGGCGCCAACCCCGATGCGGCCCGTTATGCGGGGATCAGCGTGACCCGCAACTTTGTCCTGGCCATGGGCATGAGCGGTGCGCTGGCGGGCCTTGCCGGAGCCAACGAGGTGCTGGGGGTGAACTATTTCATGGCCCAGGCTTTCTCCTCCGGCTACGGCTTCGATAGCATCGCCCTGGCGTTGCTCGGAAAGAGCCACCCGTTGGGGGTTGTCCTTTCCTCCTTCCTGTGGGGCTTTCTGCGCTCGGGCGCCAAAGGGATGGAATCGCGGGCCAATGTCCCGATCGACATCATCTTTGTCATCCAGGCACTCGTGATCATGTTCGTCGCTGCCCCGGAGCTCGTGCGCGTCATCTATCGCATCCGTGCGGTGCGCGAGGCGGAGGAGGCCATCTTTACCCGCGGCTGGGGAAGCTAGGGCCGTCGCGGGTGGCTCGGCGATCCTGCCGGAAAGGAAAGGTATGACCAGGAAAGCGCTTCTGCCGCCGATCGCCGGTTGGGGGCTGCTGGGCGTGGGGTCCCTTCTGGCCCTCCCCGGGGTCCCCCTGGCGCTGCTGTCCCTCGGCCTGCAACGGCCGTTGAAGCTCCTCGAGTTCGCCCTGGTGGCCTATCTGGTCCCGCTTCTGGTGGCGTTGCCCCTGCTGCGGGGCGCGCGGCGTTGGGTGGCCAAGGAAGGGAACGCGCTTTCGGTCCTCCTGATGGCGCTGGGGAGCCTTTGGGCGCTGGCCGGCCCACTTTCTGCGCTGAGCCTGAGCGTGAGCCCCTTTTTCGTGCAAGTGCAGCGGGCAACGCCCCTGGGCTTGCTGCTCGCGGGAGCCCTGGCGCCGGTGATCGGCCTTGTCCTGTGGTCTCAGGCCTGGGGGATCCGCCCCCTGTCCCGCGCGGCGATCCACCGGGCGGGTGGATGGGTCTACCTGGGCGTCGCCCTGCTTCCGCTCGCGTTGTCCATCGCCGGGCTCGCGCGGGGAGATTCGTTCCTCCTTTCGTGGCTGTGCCAGCTATGCCTGGTGCTGGTGATGGCGGCCTGGCTGTTCGAGCAGCGCACGGCAGCGATGGGGGCCTTCTTCTGCCTCCTGGGGTTGTTCATCGGGCTTCTCTTCCTTCCAGCCATCCCGCCGGGGCAACTTTCCACCTTTGTCCTGAACCCGGCCGGTGGACGGGTCGCCTGGAGCGTGCCCAGCGCCGTCTTTCCCACCGCCTTCCTGGTGGGTTTGCTTGTGGTGACCGCTGTGGGCCTGGGGCTTTGGCAGGCAGTGCGAGAGATGCCGCTCGGGCGAGGCGTGGTGGGGGGACTGCTTGGCGTCGGGGCGATCGCGATCGTGGTCGTCTTCAGCCTGCGCTACGGCCTCAGCAGCGGCATCTTCCTCTTGAGCGTGTTCCTCTTGGTGTTGAGCCTGTCCGCGTGGCAGATCTGGCGCACCCGCGAGACGAACGCCATCCTGGGGGGAATCCTGTTCCTCTTCATCCTGGCCTTCTTGCTCTGGGCCAGCCGGGGCCAGGAGTACAACTTCACCGGGCTCCTGCAGGGGATGCTGGAGGCGGCGACCCCCATTGCCCTGGGTGCCCTGAGCGGCATCTGGTGTGAGCGGTCGGCCGTGATCAATATCGCCATCGAAGGGATGCTCCTTTCGGGAGCCTTCACCTCGGTCGTCGTGGCCAGCGCGACGAAGAGCCTGCTCCTTGGCTTGCTGGTCGGCATGCTCACCGGCGCAGCTCTGGCGGCTCTCCTTGCGGTGCTGGCGATCCGCTTTAAGGTGAACCAGATCATCGCCGGGACGGCGATCAACATCTTTGCCGTGGGGGTGACCAGTTTCCTCTCTGCCCGCCTGCTTGCGGAACGCCAGGACCTGAACGCTTCCCCGAACTTTCAGCTGATCGCCACGCCGGTCTTGGGACGCCTCCCGGTGATCGGGCCGGTGTTCCTGCAGAATAACCTGATTATCTACCTGATGCTGATCCTCATCGTTGTGACCCACATCGTGCTCTTTTCCACCCGGTGGGGGCTGCGCAGCCGGGCCGTGGGGGAGCATCCCCTCGCGGCCGATACGCTGGGGGTAAACGTCTTTCGCACCCGGTACATCAACGTGCTCATCGGGGGGCTGATCGCCGGGCTGGGCGGCGTCTATTTCACCCTTGGCTCGGTCGGCCGCTTCGACGAGGTGATGACGGCTGGCCGGGGCTTTATCGGGCTGGCGGCCATGATCTTCGGGCGTTGGACACCGTTCGGCGCCTTTGGTTCCTCCTTGATCTTTGGCTTTGCCTCCTCGCTACAGATGAAATTGGGCATCCTGAAAGTGCCCATCCCTTCCGAATTCCTCCTCATGGCGCCCTATCTGGCCACGATCATCGTCCTGGCCGGCATCGTGGGCCGGGCGACCCCTCCGGCTGCGGACGGCCAGCCGTACGAGAAGCAATAGCCGGGAAAAGAGCAGGCGCCCGGTGACAGCTACCGGGCGCCTGACGCGGTCTTTTGGGCTAGAGTCCCGAGCCCCGCAAGGTGAGGATCGCGACCTCGTGCGCCTGAAGGAGGATCAGCGGGAGGGTGGGCCCAGCCGCCGGGCAGGCGCTCCAGACCGCTGCGCCCTCCCCCAACGGCAACCCGCTATCTCCCGTGACCGCTTGGGGAGGAGTCACCAGGGCGAGCGTTACCCGGTAGTTCCCAGGGCCCGGGACGAGGAGGCCAAATCGCCCGTCGGAGGCGGTCACCGCGCTGCCGATCCACCCGGCGGTATCCGTAATCACCAGCGTGACCCCGGGAATCGGCCGGCCGGAGGCGTCGTAGAGGGTGCCCTCCAGGCGAGGGGACGGGATGGTTTCGTCGATCCGCTTCGCAAGCGCCACCAGTTCCAGGGGCAGCACTTCCCCGGGGCAGCCCGCTTTGGCCGCGTAGACCCCGCCAGCTTGGCCCACCGTAGGTACAACGGCCGGTTGCGGGGCGTAGCGGAGCATCGGGGTGGGGGTTTCCTGGGAGGGGAGGGCGAGGCCGGGGCCGGCCGGTCCTTCGGGCGCGGCCAGCTCCTGCGGGGCTCTTCCTGCTCGCCCCAGGCCTTGGTACTGGTACAGGAAGACCGTGAGCGCAACGAGCAGAAGCATGGCCGCTGACGCGACCGGCACCAGGCGCACCCAAAACGGACGGGCTGACCGGCGGACCGGTAGGGCTGCGCGCACCCGGTACCAGAGATCCCGCGAGGGCTCCCCCCGCGGGAGCCGCTTCAGCGCTTCCCCCATGCGGCGGTAGTCCGCCAGCACCTGGGCGCATTCGGGGCACTGTGCCAGATGCGCTTCCACCCGTGCCCGATCCTCGGGGGCCAGTTCGCCATCCCGATAGGCGGACACCAAGAGCCTCCACGATTCGTGCTTCATGCTTCCCCCTCCCCGGCCATCTGCCGGAGGATTCCGCGCAGCTGTTCCCGCGCGCGGAAGAGAGCGACCCGCACCGTGGTCAGCGGCTCGCCCGTCACCTGTCCGATCTCGTCGTAGGATAGGCCTTCGAACTCCCGGAGCAGGATGTAGGCCCGATAGCGCGGGGACATCCGCTGGAGGGCCCGGTGCACGAGTTCCTGCCGTTCGTGAAGCACGGTTTCCCGCTCCGGGTCGTAGGCCGAGGAAAGGCGGTGGCGGAGCCGATCGTCCAGCGGAAGCTCGGCACGCCGCTTGCGTCGCCGCAGGTGGTCCAACCCGGTCGTGAAGAGGATGCGCCGCAACCAGGGGCCCAGGCTGCCCGGGTCGCGCATGGTGCGCAGGGCACGGAAAGCCTTGATGAACGCCTGTTGCACCACGTCCTCCGCCTCATCGGGGTTGCCCACCAGGTGCTGTGCCAGGTTGTAGAGGGCTCCCTGGTAACGGAAGAAGATCTGGGAAAAGGCATCCTCATCGCCGCGGCGAGCTGCTTCCACCCAGGCCCGCTCCTCTGCTTCTGTCATCGCCGACCTCGTTCTGTGTCAGACAGACGCGCCGTCCAAGCAATCGTTTCCCTTCCGGGACACGCCTAGCCCTCAGGACGACGGGCCAGGAAGAGCATACGTTCGCCCTCATCGTCGTAGGGATCGAGGTCGTAACTCCCGTACACTCCCTCGATCCGGAAACCGGCCTCGAGCAACATCCGTTCGGCTTCGGGGCGGTACAGGTAGCGCAGCGGGAACGTTTCCGCGGTTCGTTCCACACGCCCTGCGGCATCCACCCGATCGTAAATCAAGGTTGTGTGGAGGACCTGGCGGGCGTAGTCGGCCTGGCGCGAAACAAACTTGAGCACCCGATCTCCCGTCTCGGGGTCTTGCAGGACTTTTTCCAGCACAAGCTCGCCGGAGGCTGGGGCCAGGAAGTCGGGGTGCGGAGGGAAGAGGTCGAGCGCGAGCATCCCACCCGGGGCTAGCTGCGTGAAGATGCGCCGCAGGACTTCCGCCTGTTCCTCGGGTTCGGCCAGGTGCATGAGCGTGTTCACGGCCAGGATGGCCAGGGCGAAGCGCTCGTCGAGGGCCAGGGTGCGGAGGTCTCCGGAGACCAAGTGGGCGCGTCTGGCGATGCGAGGGCCGGCCGCAGCGAGTTTGGCCTGGGCCCGCGCGAGCATGGCGGGCATCTGCTCCACCCCGACCACGCGGTAGCCGGCGCGCGCCAGCGCCACGACCAGTCGCCCGGTGCCACACCCGGCCTCCAGGATGGGAGAGCCGGTGCGTTGGGCGAGCGCCAGGTAGAAGGGGATGTCCTCCTCATAGCTACCCTGGTCGAGGTCATACCAGCGAGCGAAGCGTTCCCATACCATGCCCGACCTCCTGGCGCGCTTAGAAGGCCTTCCCAATGGCGTTGCGCCGATTCGCACCGGGTCGGCCGGAAGGCTTGAGCGTGCGAACGTGGGGCGCAGGAACATGGCACTGTACTTAGTATACCTGAGCCCATGCCTCCACGCAAGCTTCGGCGCGCTGGCGGTTGGGGTGTGCAGATCTTGACACATTCGCCCACCGGCAGAGGACATTTGTGGCCGAATGAACCCAGGGTTGACAGCCGATCTTGGAAACCAGCGCTCACCGGACAATCCCTTCCGTGACTGTCCGCTACCCGGTGGGATGGACGTATTCTGCCCCACTTGCCCGCCAGTGGAGGACATTGGGGGCCGAAAGTAGCCAGGATTGAAACCCGATCTTTGTCGGAAAACAAGTCCACCGTTGAGCGGACAGTCACCCCTTCCGCCAGGGTTGCCTGGAAAATCGAGTTATGGTATAATTGAAATCGAAAAATGCATTGGACGAACATCAGGTCCGCCAGCGCTTTCGGGAGGGTGTCATGCCGACCATCCTGGTGGCAGAGGATTCGCCGACCATGCGGCGGATGGTCATGGCGGTGCTGGGCCGACTCCCCAGGGTCCGTTTTGCCGAGGCCGGCTCGGGGTTGGAAGCAATCGAGCAGCTGACCCTGCAGCCGGTCGACCTCGTGGTGCTCGACCTGAACATGCCCGACATGCACGGGCTCGATGTCCTCCGTTTCGTGCGGGCCCAACCGGGCTACCAGGCGCTCCCGATCCTTGTGTTGACGACCCGGGATAGCGAGGGGAGTCGAGAGGAGGCGCTGGCGGCGGGAGCCTCGCGCTATCTCACGAAACCCTTTGCCCCCGAGGAACTTGCCCGCCACGTTCAGGAGTTGCTCGGATCAGCCAGGTTGGGGTGAGGGGCGCAAGGAGTGGCTGCCGATGTCCGAGCCAGAGGCTTTCTCTGCCGCCTTTCTGGACGACTATTTCTCCGAATGCGACGAGCATCTGGCGCTGGCCCGGCGCGAACTTCTGGCGCTCGAAGCCGGCATCGACCAGCCGGCTCCGGATCGGGAGCGACTGGAAAGCCTCTTCCGCGCGTTTCACTCGATCAAGGGCCTGTCGGGCATGGTGGGCCTGCAGGAGGCCGAGCGGCTGGCGCATGTCCTGGAGAGCTACCTCCGCGCGCTACGCCAGGGGGAAGTTCCGCTCACGGCGGTCGGCGTAGAAGCTGCTGTGATGGCAACCCGCACCCTCGAGCAGGTGATCGGCGCTTTCCGTGAACGTTCGCCGATCCCGGATGTTTCCTCGGCCATCTCCCAGGTGGAGCAGGTCCTGCCCACGGCTCCCCCATCTCCCCCGGTGCCCCAGCAACCCCCTGCGCCCCCAGGCGTTTTCCCGGAACTCCCGGAGCGGGAGCGGGACAAGCTGCGGGCAGCTGCCAAGGCAGGGTGGCACGCTTGGTGGGTGGAGTTTCGCCCCTCGCCGGCCCTGGCCGAGCGCGGGATCAACGTGAACACGGTTCGCGCCCGGTTGAAGGAGGCCGGCGAGATCGTCCACGCGGCCCCGCGGGTTGAGCCGGACGGCTCGATCGCCTTCGAGTTCCTGGTCACGGGGCCCATCGAAGAAGCGGCCGCCGAGTGGAACCAAGACGGCCTCTCCTGCCGCCCCTATCCCCTGCCCGGGGTGGCTGCGACTGTGGAGGCGCCGACGCCCCCTGCGCCTCCCCCGCCGACGCTCTCCCTGACCCCGTCGAACGTCGTCCGGGTGGACCTCGGTCGGCTGGACGAGCTCATGCGCCTGGTGGGGGAACTGGTGATCGACCGTTCCCGGCTGGAAGATGGCCTGCGCCGCGTGGAGCGGGCGCTCCCGGCTGCGGAATGGCGTTCCCTGCAGGAGATCGGCCAGGCGATGGAGCGCCACCTGCGCGATCTGCGGGAAGCCGTGATGCGCGTACGCATGGTGCCTGTCGGGGAGGTGTTCGATCGGATGCGCTTCGTCGTCCGCGACTTGGCGCGCGATTCCGGGAAGCAGGTCCGGCTGGAGGTGAGCGGCCAGGAGACCGAGATCGACAAGTACGTCGTGGAACGGATGATGGACCCGCTGCTCCACCTGGTGCGGAACGCGGTCAGCCATGGGCTGGAGATGCCTGAGGAGCGGGTAGCGCGGGGGAAGTCCCCCGAGGGGATGGTGCGCCTGAGTGCCTCGGCGGTCGGGGACTATGTCGCGATCGAAGTGGAGGACGACGGGCGGGGCATCCATTTGGCGGAGGTAGCCGCACGAGCCCGAGCTTTGGGACTCCTGGCCGAAGGGGTGGTGGTTGGTCCCCACAACCTGCTCGATATCCTCTGTGCGCCCGGCTTTTCCACCCGCACCGACGCCGACGTAGCTAGCGGCCGGGGCGTCGGGATGGCGGTAGTGCGCGGCGTGGTGCAGGAGCTCGGTGGGACCCTTTCCCTGGAGAGCTGGCCCGGCCAGGGGACGCGTTTCCTCATCCACCTGCCCCTGACCCTGGCCATCGTCGATGCCCTGCTCGTGCGCGTCGGGGACCAGACCTATGCCGTCCCGCAGCCCTCGGTGCGCGAGATCATCGAAGTCCGGCCGGAGGAGATCCAGCGCGTGGGGAGCGACGAGATCACCTCCTACCGGGGCCGCGCGCTGCCGTTGGTGCGGTTGTCGGGCATCTTCAGGCGGAACGAGTCGTCGGACCACGCGCCTTACGCACTCGTGGTAGGGAGTGGGCTCGACACGGTTGGGCTGCTCGTCGACCGGGTGGTCAGCAAGCGGGAGATCGTGGTGCGGGCGCTGAGCGACCCGTTGGTGCGGGTTCCCGGCATCGCCGGGGCGACCGACCTGGGCGATGGCCGGGCGGTCCTGATCCTGGACGTGGCTGCCCTGGCCCGGTGGCAGCGTTGAAAGCCGGTCTGGGAGGAGGATCTAGAGGATGGGGGACGATGCGCGGCGGACGGACACCTTTATCCTGTTCGACCTTGCGGGGACGAGCTATGCCATCCGCAGCCGGCTCGTGCAGCAGATGGAGATGCTCGAGCACGTCACCCCGGTTCCGAACGCGCCTCCTTTTGTGGACGGGGTGGTGTTTACGCGGGGGCAGGTGCTTCCTGCGGTGAACCTTCGGCTGCGCTTTGGTCTGGAGAAGGCCCCCTACGACCTGCGTACCCGGCTGATCGTCGTGCAGGCCGGTTCGCGCGTCGTGGGGCTGATCGTCGACAGCGCCCGCGAGTTCGTCTCGATCCCCGAAGAGGCGATCCACCCCCCGCCGGAGGCGATTTCAGGCACGAGCGGCCGCTTTCTGGAAGGGATCGCCATGCTGGGCGACCGCATGGTGCTCGTGCTCAAGGTGGAGGCGTTGTTGGATCTGGCCGAACCGACCCCTGCCCCGGCGGGCGAGTAGCCGCGGTAAGGGGCGTCCAGGAGGTAACAAGATGGCGAACCGACGAAAGGACCCGGAGATTGCTGCACTCCCCGAGGCCGTGAGCGAGGAAGAGATGGCTCCCGGTCGGCGCCGGCCGGCGCGCCGGCCGGACCCGCTCGCACGCGCTCGCAGCCACACGGAGCAGATCCTGCGGCTGGGGGAAGAGCTCGCGCAGGGGATGGCAACGCTTCTAGAGAACGGCGAAGAGCAGGCACGGGTGCTGGAGCAGGCGGTGGGAAGCGCGAACGAGATGGCCGCTTCCCTCAAGGAAACGGCGACGCAGGCCGAGGCGGTAGCGACCTCGACCGAGGAAATCGCCTCCTCGATCAACGAAATCGCTGCCTCGATCGAACAGCTGACCGCCGGCTCCTCGGACCTGGCAGCGAGCGTCAACCAGACCGCTGCTTCCATCCAGCAGATGTCCAACTCCATCCAGCAGGTCTCCCAGACGGCGCAGGAGATGGCCACCTCCGCCCAACAGGTAACCGCTTCGATGAACGAGATGGCCGCCTCCGTACAGAGCGTGAGCCGCGATACCGAGACGCTGACTTCCTCCATCAACGAGACGGCCGCGGCCATCGAGGAGATCACCCGGGCCATCCAGGCGGTGACCAGCAACGCGGAGGAGCTGGCCTCTGCCGCCGAGGAGACCTCGGCCTCGATCAACGAGATGGCCGCCTCGATCGAGGAAGTCACAGCAACGACGGAGAACCTGGCCAGCCTGGTGGACCAGGCTTCTTCCTCGATGGAGGAGCTTGCGCACTCGATCGCTGGTGTGGCCCGGAACGCGGAAGCGATTGCCGAGGCCGCGGCCGGCTCGGCGACGAGCGCCACGCAGCTGGACCGTTCCATCCACGCTGTGGCCACGACGGCCCGTCAGGCGGACGAAATCACGCGGCGCATGGCGCGCGATGCCCAGGAGGGCGCGACCGCGGCCCAGCGCTCCATCCAGGGGATGACGCGGGTGCGGGAGGTGATGGTCCAGACGGCGGCCGTCATGCGGGAGATGGGCAAGCGCGCGGGGGAGATCAGTAGCATCGTGGACACGATCAACGTGATTTCCGAGCGCACGAACCTCCTTTCCCTGAACGCCTCCATCGAGGCCGCGCGGGCGGGGGAGGCCGGCCGTGGGTTTGCGGTGGTTGCCGAGGAGATCCGGAACCTCGCCGACCGTACCGCACGGGCCACGGCGGACATCGCGGGGATCATCCGGGCACTTCAGGAGGTGGTCCAGGAAGCGATCGCCTCGGCCAACGACGGGCTGCGGGCCACCGAAGAAAGCGGGCGTCTGGCGGAAGAGGGGCAGGCGGGCCTGGAGAAGATCTTGGCCGGCGTGCAGGAGACCACCCAGCTGGTCGCCCAGATCGCGCGCGCCACGGACGAGCAGCTCGGGGCGGCCCAGAACCTGGTGAACCATGTGAACACCACCGCGAACCAGGCCCGGCTGGCCTCGACCGCGACGGCCGAGCAATCGCAGGTCGCGCAATCGGTCGCCCAGAACGTCGCCCAGATGCGCCGCATCGCCCAGCAGGTCGCGAGCGCCATGGGAGAGCAGAGCAAGGCAACCCGGGAGATCATGAAGGCCGCCCAGGAGACGACGAAACTCTCGGCGCAGCTGCGCCAGGCGATGCAGGACCAGGAGCGGGCGGCACAGCAGATCGTGCAGGCGGTGGAAACGATCCGGCGGGGAGCCGTTTCGACTTCTCGCGCGCTCGCGGAGCAGTCCACGGCCGGGAGCCAGATCTCCCAGGAAAGTGAGCGGCTCTCGCGGCTGATTGCGGGCATCGAGCGAGCCACGCGGGAGCAGGCCACCGGAGCAACCGAGATCGTCAAGGCGGTGGAGGCCATGCGCAGGCAGTCGGACCAGCTGGCGCGGGCGATGTCCGAGCAGAACCGCGCGGCTCAGGACATCCGTACCGCGCTGCAGGACATCTCCAGACAAATCGCGCTGATCACGCGCACCAACCGCGAACACTCCGCTGCCGCGGCGACGATCCAGAAGGTATTGGGAGAGCTGCGCCGGACGACGGAGCAGAACGCCCGTGCCGTTCGGGAGGGCCGCATGGCCGGAAGCGCCCTGCTCGAGCGGGCGCGTATCCTGAACGAAACGATCGATTTCCTAGAAGACTGAGCGCGAGGGGGGGTATGCGAATGGCGGTACCGGAGCTGGACGCCGGCCTGTTCACGACGGACGGAGAGCTCGTCATCCGTTCCTGGAATGGCTGGCTCGCGCGCGTGACCGGCATCGGGGCGGAGGAAGCGGTCGGCCGGCCACTCGCCACGCTCTTTCCCGAAATCGAGGCCCGTGGCCTGCTTTCGCGCTTTCGGCGTGTGCTGGCGGAGGGGGTCGTGGAGGTGCTCTCTCCCCGCCTGCACCATTACCTGATCCCCTGCCCTCCGCCATTCCCTTCGCGCCGGTTCCCGCTGATGCAGCAGCGTGTGACCATCCTCCCGCTGCGGGAAGGGGAACGCGTCGTCGGGACGATGGTGCTTTTGGAGGACGTGACCGCGCGTCTGGAGGCCGAGCGCGAGCCGAAGGCAACCGGCATGCCGGAGGAGGTCCTCGTCCGTGGGCTGAGGGAGGAGCGCTGGCCCTCGCGGCAGCTGGCGCTGGAGCAGCTGGCCGGCGAGGGGGGAGATGAGACCATCCGGGCGCTCCTGCAGCTCCTGCAGGAGGGACACGAGGACCTCAACGTGCTCACGAGCGTGCTCCACGTGCTGATCCATACCGACGCCGACATCACGGCGCCCTTGTGCCGGTTTCTCGAGGCACCGGATGCCGCGTTGCGGACCTACGCCGCGCTGGCCCTGGGCGAGCGACGGGACCGGGAGGCGCTGCCGGCACTGTTGCGGGCGCTCGATGATCCGGATGCGAACGTGCGCTACCATGCCATCGAGGCATTGGGGAAGCTGCAGGCCACGGAAGCGGTCGATCGGCTGCTCCAGTTCGTCGAATCGCGGGACTTTTTCCTGGCCTTCCCGGCCCTGGACGCGCTTGCCCGCATCGGCGATCCGGGAATCGCTCCGCGGCTGGTCCCTCTCTTGCGAGACGAACTGCTCCGCGCGGCTGCAGTGGACGTGCTTGGCCATCTGGGGGATGCGGATGTCGTCGCCCCGCTCGTGGCACTGCTGGGTGAGCCAGGCATGCCCGTGCGGACGATCGCCCTTGCGCTGGCCACGCTTTACGACCGCTACGAGGCCCAGTACGGGGAGGGAGCGGTGATTGCGGAACTGGCGCGGGATGCCCTGGACGCCCGCGCGGTGCCGCCGCTCCTGGAGGAAATCCGGGAAGCGCAGGGCGATGACCTGCGGCCTCTGGCGCTGGTCCTCGGCTGGCTGGAGGGGCCCGAGGTCGAGCGGGCCCTGGTGCGGTTGCTTGCGGAGCCGGCGGTGCACAAGGAAGTTGTTCAGGCGCTTGTGCGCTACGGACCGCGGGTTACGGCGCTGCTCGTGGACCTGCTCCGGTCGGAGGATCCTGGCATCGGCCGTGCCGCGGCGGTCGCTCTGGGCCGCATCGGCGACCCTGCGGCTGTGCCTGCACTGGTGGAAGCGCTTTCTGGGGAGGAAGGCTTGGCCATCGAGGCTGCGGGCGCCCTGGCGCGCATCGGTGACCGGCGGGCCTGCGAGCCGCTCCTGGCGCTCCTGGGCCACCCGAACGCCGCTGTGCGGCGGGCGGCGATCGGGGCCTTGAACTCCCTTGGGCACCCGGAGATGCCAGGGCGCATCCGGGAGATGCTGCTGGACCCCGACCCCCGGGTGCGCGAATCGGCCACCCGGATCGCGGGCTACTTCGCTTACCCCGAGTGCCGGGAGCGGTTGCTCGAGCGCTGCCAGGACGAGGATGAGGCGGTGCGCTCTGCAGCGGTAGAGGTCCTGCCGTACCTCGAGGAGGCCCGGAGCATGGCACTCCTGGCGCGCGCGCTCCGCGAGGATACGCCCCGCGTGCGGGCAGCCGCAGCGCGCGCGCTGGGGCAGGTGGAAGGGGGCGATGCCCTGACGGCGTTGTTGGAGGCGCTTGGGGATACGGAGCCTTGGGTGCGCTACCAGGCCGTGCGGGCGATCGAGCGGCACGCCTCGCCCGAGGCTGTGGAACCGCTGGCGCAGCTTGTGCGGAGCGATTCCGCGATCCCGGTACGGGCGGCGGCCATCGAGGCGCTGGGCGCGATCGGCGGATCCCGGGTGGTGGCCCTGCTAGCCCCGCTGGTGGATGCGGAGGAAGCAGACCTGGCGCGGAGCGCGATCGCAGCGCTGGGCCGCATCGCCCATCCGGACGCGATTCTTCCCTTGTTGGAAGCGTTACGTTCTCCCGACGTGATGCGCCGCGTGGAGGCTGCTGCGGCGCTGGGCAGGCACGCGGAAAGTGGGGTCGTGGAACTCCTGCAATGGACGGCGGCGGTGGATCCGGACCCCCGGGTTGTGCAGGCCGCCGTGGATGCCCTGGAGCGGATGGCAACCCCGGAAGCGCTCGCGGCGCTCCTCTCCCTGAGCGCCGATCCGGGGCGCCACGAGGTGTGCATTCGGGCACTTGCGCGCCCCAGCCAAGGGCGCATCGAGGCACTTGCCCGGGGATTGCATCACCCCAACCCAGCGGTGCGTTGTGCCGTGGTCGAGGTTTTGGCGCGCCTGAAGCATCCTGCCGCCTCGGACCTCTTGGCGGGCGCCCTGGAAGACGGGCACCCCTCTGTGCGGCTGGCGGCGGTGACGGCCCTGGCACGGTTGGGGAACCGCCGGGCAGAGCAGAGGGTGGCGGCGCTTGCCCGCGAGGATCCCGACCTAGTGGTGCGGCGTGCGGCCCGACAGGCGCTTGGTCTGCGGCAGGAAGAGGGGTAGAGGGGCCGGATGGGGTTCTACCGCGAGACGTTGGGGCTTTCCGATAGCGCCTTCGTACTGCTGCGCGATCTGATCCACGAGCGCACGGGCCTCTACTTCGAGGACGGCAAGCGGGAGATGCTCGCGGACAAGGTGGCCCCACGCCTGATCGAGCTGGGCATCGAGTCCTTCCTGGACTACTACTACCGCCTGAAATACGATGAGGGGAATGAGTGGGGCCACCTAATGGATGCCCTGGCCGTTCCGGAGACCTTTTTCTGGCGGGAAATGGATCAGGTGCACGCGTTGGTGGAGATCCTGGTGCCGGAATATGTGGAAAGCGCCCGGCCTGCGCCGTTGCGGATCTGGAGCGCGGCCTGTTCGAGCGGGGAAGAGCCTCTCTCCATCGCCATGGCACTCCACGAAGCCGGATGGTTCGACCGCTTCCCGATCCAAATCGACGCCAGCGATGCAAGTCCTGCGGCCATCGCCCGGGCCCGGCTGGGCGTCTACCGCGAGCGTTCTTTCCGGAGCCTGCCACCGGGTTTGCGGCAGAAGTACTTCCGGGAGGAGGCAGGGGGCTGGCGGATCTCCCCGGCGCTTCACGCGCGGGTGCGCTGGCATCTGGCCAACCTGGCCAATCTCAACGAGATCGCACCGCTGGCCGGCGCGCCGTTCATCTTTTGCCGAAACGTGTTCCTCTACTTCTCCAACGAGGCGATCCGGCGTACCGTGTCCTGTTTCGTGCGCCATATGCCGCGGCCAGGGTACCTGTTTTTGGGAGCATCGGAATCGTTGCTCCGGGTCACGAACGAGCTGGAGCTCTGCCAGGTGGGATCGGCGATGGTGTACGTGAAGCGGTAGGCACGGTTTCTGGCCGGCTCCAAGGAGGGGGCGATGCGACAGATCATCCGCGTGCTCGTGGTGGACGATTCGGCCTACATCCGCAAGGTCGTCAGCCAGATGCTGGCCCGTAGTCCTTTCATCGAAGTGGCGGGCACCGCGCGCGACGGGCGGGAAGCCCTGGAGAAGGTGGCCGAGCTGAACCCGGATGTGGTCACGCTGGATCTGATCATGCCGGAGTTGGATGGGGTGGGCTTCCTCCGCGAGCAGATGGCCCGTCGTCCCATCCCTGTGGTCGTGGTGAGTATTGCCAGCGAAAGCGGAGAGCTCGCCTTCCAAGCACTGCAGGCCGGGGCGGTCGATTTCGTGCAAAAGCCCACCGCGCTCGCGACGGAACGGGTCTTTGAGATTGCCGACGAACTCGTCGCCAAAGTCAAAGCCGCTGCCGGCGTTTCCCTTTCCCACCTGAAAACGCTGGTCGAGGCTGCGCCGGTGGCTGCTCCCGCGGCCCCGCCACCCCGCCGGGCTGGCCTGGTGGATATCGTGGTCATCGGGGTTTCGACCGGAGGACCGCAGGCGCTGCGGCTGCTCATCCCGCAACTTCCGGCCGATTTCCCGGTGCCGGTCGCGATCGTGCTCCATATGCCGGTCGGCTACACGGAGCTCTATGCCCAGAAGCTGGACGAGCTGTCCCCCCTGAGGGTGGTCGAAGCCCGGGAGGGGGAGGAGGCGCGGCCGGGCGTTGTGCTCCTGGCCCCAGCCGGCCGGCACCTAACCCTGATGCGCTCGGGCGATGAACGCGTCACGGCCCATCTGGACATACGTCCCCTGGACACCCTCCACCGCCCCTCGGTGGACGTCCTCTTTCGTTCGGCCGTGGAGGTGTACGATGGGCGGGTGCTGGGGGTGGTACTGACCGGCATGGGGTCGGATGGGAAAGAGGGAGCGGCGTGGATCAAGGCGCGGGGCGGGCTGGTCTTTACGGAGGCAGAGGAAAGCTGTGTGGTTTATGGGATGCCCCGCTCGGTGGTCGAAGCGGGGCTGAGCGACCGTTCCATCCCCTTGCACGAGATGGCACGGGCGATCCTGGAGGTTGTCTGATGGCCAAGATCCTGCTGGTGGACGATTCCGCACTGGCGCGTCGCATCCTGCGCAGGTGCCTGGAGCCGGAGGGGCACCAGATCATCGAGGCCCAGGACGGCATTTCCGCCCTGGAAGCCTACTTTCTGGAGAAGCCCGACCTGGTGCTCCTGGACCTGACCATGGAAGGGATGCACGGGCTGGATGTGCTGCGCGAGATGCGGCGGCTGGACCCATCTGCTCGGGTCGTGGTGGCCACCGCCGATATCCAGGAATCGACGCAGAGAATGGCCCAAGAGGCGGGAGCGTGCGGCTTCGTCGTCAAGCCGTTTGTCCCAAAGCAGGTGCTGGAGGTGGTCGGCCGGGCGCTGCCCGCTGTGGGGGGGCCGGCCACTGCAGAGGAGGGCTGAGCCGGTTTCCCCTGCGCGGTCGGTCCCACAGCGTGAGGAGGTGCCCGGAATGATCCTGAGCGAGGCGCAGAAAGACGGCCTGACGGAACTGCTGAACATCGCCTTTTCCCGCACCGCGGCATCGCTTTCCGAACTGACCGGCCATCGGGTGCTCCTGAGCAAGCCGGAGGTGGAGGTGTGTCCGGTCGATCGTTTGCAGGAGGTTCTGGGAGGGGTGCTCCCCTCGGAGGAGGTGGCGACGGTCCATCAGATCTTCGGGGGCCCGCTGGCCGGCGATGCCCTTCTGGTCCTGGATATGGGCGGCGCTGCCACGCTCGTGGAGCTGCTCACTGGAGAAGCGGTCCATGGGCCTGTCCTGGGAGCCTCTGCGGGGGAAGTGTTGGTCGAGGTGGGGAATATCCTCTTGAACTCGTGCCTGGGGATGTTCGGCAACCTGCTGCAGGTGCACGTGACATTCTCCGTGCCCCGTCTCCACCTGGAGTCGATGGCTTCGATGCTGGATTCGCTGATCATCGGCCAGGAAGAGATCCGCTATGCGCTGGTCGTGGCTACCCGGTTCGTCGTGAGCGAGAGCGCGGTCGGAGGGTATCTGGTCATCGTCCTGGGGGTCACCTCGCTGGATCGCCTGCTCCAGGGGATCGCGCGTCTGGGTTGAACGGAGCGGAGGAGCGAGATGCGAGTGCTGGTGGTCGATGATTCCGCTTATGCCCGGAAACGGCTCCGCCAGGTGTTGGAACCGGCCGGGTATGAGGTACTGGAAGCGCCGGACGGGGAAACGGCGCTGAAGGTGGTGGCCGAGCAGCCGGTGGACCTGGTGACCGTTGACCTCCTGATGCCCGGCATGGACGGGATGGACCTGATCCGGCAGCTGCGCAACCTAGACGCCTCGCTCCCGCTCGTTGTGGTCACTGCCGATGTGCAGGAGGCCACGCGGGCGGAAGCGCTGGCGGCCGGCGCGAGCGCTTTCTTCGCCAAGGTGGAGAAGCCCGAGGTCCTGCTCTCCACGGTGAATACCCTGCTGGGGGCGCCCTACATCCGGCCGGAGCAACTCGATGCCTTCCGGGAGACGCTGAACATCGCCATGGGACAGGCGGCCTCGGCACTGGAGGCGTTGCTCAGGAAACGCTGTCGCCTCCAGGTGCCTGAGGTCGAAGCGATGCCCGTCCAGGCGCTTCCGGCCTTTTTCCGACGCCATCTGCCCTTCACCGGGGCAGCGGTGCTCCAGGCCTTCACGGGTGTCCTGAGCGGGCTTACGAGCCTTCTCTTTCCGGAGCAACACGCTACCGCACTGATGGAGATCCTCCTCGGCGGAGGGCGGGACTGGGGCAAACTCTCCACGGCCGAGCAGACCGTGCTGGCGGAGGTAGGCAACATCGTCCTCAACACCGTTGTTGCTGTACTCGCCGATCGGATGGAGGCCCGGCTGAAGGTGGGGCTTCCGATCGTCGTCCTGGGTCGGGCGGCGCCCGAGATGGTGGACAGCCTGCTGATCGCGGCGCCTCAGGCGGACCATGCGCTCGTCCTGGTGAGCCGCGTGGGGATCGCGGAGACCGAGATGGAAGCCTATCTCCTTCTCCTGTTGCCAGAAGAGGCGGTGCAGCGTCTCCTGGCCCAACTGTAGGCACGCTATGGATGGACCGTTTGCGTTTCTTGCCAGTACGGATCTCCTGGATCTCCTCCTGGTGTACGTCGACCTGGGGGTCATCGGGGTGGACGACCAGGGGGTCGTGCGCATCTGGAACGCCTGGATGGAGGTCCACACCCATATCCCGGCGCGGGAAGCGTGCGGCCGTCCGCTAGAGGCGCTCTTCCCGCAGATGGAAGCCGCACACCTGGAAATGGTGCGCGCCGTGCGGGAGAGCGGCTCGCCGCGGGTCGTTTCGCCCGTCTTGCACCGGTCGTTCTTCCCCATCCCTACGGTTCCCCACCAGTACGTGCGGCTCCTTCCGTTGCACGGGGCGGGTCACCAAGGGGTAGGGGTGGCCATCTTGATCCAGGACATGACCGTCCCTCTGGAGTACGAGCGGACGGTCGAGGAGCGCTTCCGGCTGCTCATCGAGGGGGCGTACGACTTTGCCATCCTGATGCTGCACGCCGACGGGACGATTGCCTCCTGGAACCGGGGAGCGGAACGGATGCTCGGATATGGTGCCGAGGAGGTCCTCGGCCAGCCCTATGCGCTCTTTTTCCCGGAGGAGGAGATCCGACAGCACAAGCCCCAGCAGTTCCTGCGGCGGGCAGCCGAGGAGGGCCGTTGCGAGGACGAGGGGTGGCGGGTGCGCAAGGATGGCTCCCGGTTCTGGGCCGATACGGTTATGACCGTCTTGCGCCACAGCGACGGCCGGCTGCGCGGCTTTGCCACCGTGATCCGCGACGTCACCGAGCGCATGCAGGCCGAGGCGGCAGAACGGGAGCAGCGGGCGCTGGCCGAGGCGCTTCAGGACACGGCGCTGGTGCTTGTGAGCACGCTGACCCTGGACGAGGTCCTGGAGCGCATCCTGGAGCAGGTCGAGCGGGTAGTGCCCCACGATGTGGCGGAAATCGTGGTTCTGGAGCCGGATGGGGGGACACGCGTGCGCCGCAAGGGGAAGCTCTCGGCGGGAGAAGCGCGCTGTCATGTAGGGGCTCCGATCCTGGTCAAAGGACGCACGATTGGCTTCCTGGGGCTGGATAGCGCGACTCCGGATGCCTACAGTGAGGCCCACGCCGATCGGCTGCGGGCGTTTGCGGCCCAGGCTGGCGTGGCGATCGAGAACGCGCGCCTGTACGAGGAAGTCCGGCGATACGCCCAGGGGTTGGAGGAACGGGTGGCGGAGCGCACCGCGGCGCTGGAGGTGGCGAACCGGGAGCTGGAGGCCTTTACCTACTCGGTCTCACACGACCTGCGCGCGCCGCTGCGGGCCATCGATGGCTTTACGCGGGTGCTCGAGGAAGAGTATGCGGGCGAACTCCCGCTCCAGGGACAGCATTACCTGCGGCGTGTGCGTCAGGCCGTGGCGGAGATGAACGCGCTGATCGATGACCTGCTCTGCCTTTCGCGGGTGAGCCGGCAGGCCCTCCGGCAGCAGCGGGTAGAGCCGGCGCTGTTGGTGCAGGACGTGCTGGGCAGCCTGCAGAAGGAGATGGAAGGACGGCGGTTCGAGATCGAGATCGGCCCGCTGCCCCCTTGCCAGGGAGACCCCTTGCTCCTGCGGCAGGTGTGGTGGAACCTGCTTTCCAACGCGATCAAGTTCACGCGCAAGCGCGACCCGGCGCGCATTGTGATCGGTGCCCGCGAGGAGGGCGGGCAGACGGTGTACTTCGTGCAGGACAATGGGGTGGGTTTCGACCCGCGCTATGGGGAGCGCCTGTTCCGCGTTTTCGAGCGGCTACACCCTGCCGATGAGTACGAGGGAACCGGGGTCGGACTGGCGATCGTGCGACGCATCGTGGAGCGGCACGGAGGGCGGGTCTGGGCGGAAGGCGAGGTGGACCAAGGGGCCACGTTCTCCTTCACCCTTGGTGGAGGGGCTGGCGGTGAGCCGGGAAAGTAGCCGGACGCGGCTAGGAAACGGGGTTCTTCCGCCTGATCCCCATCCGGGACTGGGGTCCCTATCGAGGAGCAGCGGGCGCCGCCTGGCCTTAGATGCGCCGGAGTGGACGGCGCCGCTCGAGCGCCTGAGGCGCCGCGTGTATCTTGCGGCTCTGGGTCTAGGGACGCTGGCCGCGCTCTGGGCGTGGATCGGGCACGGCCGTGCCGGCCATCGGGACGCCTTTGACCGCTGGGGTTTGCTCCTTTTGGCCCAGGCGCTGGCCGCGATAGCCCTGTGGCTGTGGCTTCGGCCGCAGGCGCGGCGGCCGGCTGAGATGGCGACGCTGGGGGTGCTTTGTGCCTTCTTCCTTGCCAAGCTGTACCGGATCACCTTTGGGGGTCTGGTCGGGGCTATCGACGAGACGGTGGAGTTGACGCTTTGGGTCCCGGTCGTTTACCTCCTGGCTTTCCTGGGCTTCGGGGCCCGCTGGGGGCGTTGGATCGCGACCGGGTTCTATTCCCTGGCACTGCTCCTGGGACTGGCGTACAGCGTGTATGCGAGGGTGGATGGGCTCCCTTCGCAAGCCTTCTACCCGCTGAGCCAGTTCTACCTCTCCGGCGGAGCGATCATCGCGCTCCTTTCGCTCCTGGCTCACACGCAGGAAGTGTACGAGCAAACCCGCGCTCTGGTGGAGATGGAAAGCCTTCTGGTGGATAACCTGCCCTTGGGGAGCATTGTGACCGATCGCGAGGGGATCGTGTTGCGATGGAACGCCTGGATGGAGGCCTACAGCGGCATCCCGTCCGAGCGGGCCGTGGGGCGATCGCTTTTCGAACTCTATCCCGAGCTGGAGGAGCGCGGCATCGCCGCGCAGTACCGCCGAGTCGTGGACAGCGGAGAGATCGTGGTGCGGTCACAGCGCTTCCACGGCTACCTGCTCCCGATGCCGCCTGCCCTGCCGGGGGTTCCCTTCGAGCGGATGCAACAGAGCGCGCGCATCATGCCGCTTTTCCGGGGCAAGGAGATCCTCGGGGCGGTTACCCTGATCGAGGATGTGACGGAACGGGTATGGCGCGAGGCGGAGTTGCGGGCACAGATCGAGGAGCTGGATGCGGCCAACGCGCGCCTGCGGGAAACGCAGGCTGAACTGGAGCGGAGCAATGCCGAGCTGACCGCCTTCAACTCCCTTGCGGCGATGCTTAGCCTCTCGCTGGAACTTCCGGAAGTGCTGGAGGCGGCGTTGGACAACTGCCTTTCCTTCCTGGAGTTCGAGTGTGGGGCGATCTACCTGGGCGAGCGCGGGGAAAACCGACTTTGCCTGGCGGCACACCGGGGATTGCCCGAGGGGGTGGTTGCCGGATATCGGGAGATCCGTTTAGGGCCCGGCTCAGATGTGGGTTTCCGGCTGGAAGACCTGGAGCGCCCGCACTTTGGCCAGGAGCGTCTCTGCGGGGAGCAGCTGCATGTGTGTGCCCGGGTGCCTTTACGCGCCAAAGGGGTGTTCGTGGGCCTGCTCCTTTTGGGCGCCCGGGAGGAACGCGCCTTGAGCCCGAACGAGCAGGACCTGCTCATTGCCTTCGGGCATCAAATCGGCATCGCGGTGGAAAACGCACGGCTACACCAGGAGATCCGCGAGCAGGCGATGCGCGATTCGCTCACCGGCCTCTACAACCACGCCCACCTGCGGGAGCGGTTGCGCGAGGAGGTGGAGCGCGCGCGTCGAGAGGAGAAGCCGCTGGCGCTCCTGATGCTGGATATCGACCATTTCAAGCGCTTCAACGATACTTACGGGCACCTCCTGGGGGATGCCGTGTTGCGGATTGTCGCCCAGGTGCTTCGCGCCCAGACGCGCGAGTACGATGTGGTAGGGCGCTACGGGGGCGAAGAGTTCGCCCTCGTCCTGCCCGGTGCAGAGGAAGGCGAAGCCCGGGGAGTCGCGGAGCGGATCCGGGAGGGGGTCAAAGGTACGGCCATTCCTGGACTTGGCGAGGATGTACGGGTCACGGTGAGCATCGGGGTGGCGCACTTCCCCGAGCATGGGGATTGCCCTGAAGCGCTAATCGCTGCTGCGGACCAGGCCCTCTATCGGGCGAAGGCCTGGGGCCGTGACCAGGTCGTGGTGGCAGAAGGATCCGATGAGGGGGAAAGGCCAATGCCGAAGGTGGGACTCGAACCCACATGAGGGGCGACCCTCAACGGTTTTTGAGACCGTCGCGTCTGCCGGTTCCGCCACTTCGGCGCTAGGTACAGTATATCGGGCACAGGCCGGGCTGTCAAGGGCCGGTGGTCGGAGGAAAGATAACCCGCAGCCAGAGCTGCCAGGCTGGAAGATCGGCCAGTTCCTCGGGCGCAGCAGGTTCGCTTCCCGTGGGTTGCGGAGCGCTCGTGCCGGCCTCTTTCCCGGTGACCACAATGATCAGCCGTTCCCCGGCGCGCTTGAAGGGCAAGGAGCGTTTGACCAGTTCCTCGCGCCCGCCGGGGGTGTTGTAGTTCTCCAGCAGTTCCTGGAGGGCCCGGTTCTCCTCCCGCATCTGGGCTACCCGTCGCTCCTGCTGGTGCAGTTCCCGGGTTAGGCGGTAGTAGTTCCACAGCTGTTTGGCGAAGATGGAGAGGAAGTACCCGGCGAGGACAATGAGGAGCAGGATGGCCAGGCGGATACCCGGCCATTTCCACTGCCTCTTGTTTTCCGCCATCCTTCCCCTCCTGGCCCTTCAGCGGCCCTTGGGCGCGTAGTCCGGGCAATCCGTCGCGTTGGGCCGCTCGCGATGGTGGCAAGCCGAAGGCCAGTTCCACTTGCAATCGTCGCAGAGGAAGATGCTTCGGCCCAGCACTTCCCTCAGGCGCATCCGCAGCCGCCGCCAGAAGCGGGCCGGCCTAGCCTTCCGCACGTTCCCTTCCCTCCACCGAGCGGGCCGGTGCCTGCAAGAGCGGCGTGTCGGGTATCTCCTCGCCGCCCATGAAGCTCTGCCCGCGGAACACGCCTCCCTGCTCGATTTGGAGGCTTCCCACAGTGATGTTTCCAAAGACCTTGCCGCTGTTGGTGATCTCCAGTCCCTCAGGGGCCTCGACGTCCCCCTTGAGTGCCCCGGCGACGAAGACGTGTCGCGCGCGCACGTTCGCGACCACCCGCCCTGTCTTGCCGATGACCAGCACGCCGGCGATGGAGATCTCGCCCTCGACGGAGCCGTCGACGCGCAGGTTGCCGTCGGACTTGATGATGCCCCCCTCGATGCTGGTCGTGCTCCCGATCCAGGTCTCCGCCTTGCCCTCCCCCGAGACTTCTGGCAGGACTTCGCGCTTGCCTCCGAACATCCCTGGCATGGCTTGCCTCCGAACAGACATCCATCCGGGAGAAGCAAGACTTCCGGACCCGGATGCCCACTCTGATTTTCCTCCGCCGCGGCCGCCGCGGAGGAAACCAACGACGAAGTGGGGTTGCTTGATGCCGATATTATACTACAGGCGGAGCCGGGCTGCAACCGCCGTCGCCTTTCCTGCGGCGGAAATTTGACGAGCGGATTGCGATGTAGTATAATAGAAAATGCCTCTATTGCTTGCTTGATGCAGGAAGCAGATCTGGCCAGCCGGACATACCGGGTTGTCCAGTCAGGTTCCGCCTCCCCAGCAATGGCGGAACCGGTGTCGTTTGCTCTTGGGATAGTACCTGGAGGAACATCGTGGAAGATCTTCCCGGGGGCACACCCCATGTTTCGCCCTCCTTGGCGGACCTCTTTCGCGCGCCGGACGAGCTCGCTTACCCGCGTCTGGGGGATATCCGTCCGGGCGTGATCCGGGATGTGACGCCCGACGGGTTACGGGTTGAGCTGGCCCCCGGACTTTATGGGCAGGTGCCGGAAGAGGATCTAACCCGCCTTTCGGACGAGGAGCGCGCGACCCTGCAGAGTGGCCGCGAGGTCCTGGTCTACGTGACGGATGTGGACGATAGTTCGGGGAACGTGGAGCTTTCGCTTTACCTGGGAGAAAAGGAACGGGACTGGCTGCAGGCCGAGGAGCTGATGCAACAGGGACAGTTCTGGGAAGGAGAGGTGAGCGGTTACAACAAAGGCGGCCTGGTCGTCTATTTCGGCCACATCCGAGGGTTTGTCCCCGCGAGCCAGATCAGCGGGCTGCGGCGCGGCCTTTCCCCGGACGAGAAAGCCTCGCGGCTGGCTGAGATGGTGGGAAGCACGCTTCCGCTCAAGGTGGTCGAAGTGGACCGGCGGCGCCGGCGGCTCATCTTCTCCGAGCAGCAGGGGCGGATCGCCCGACGAGCCTGGGAACAGGCACAGGCGTTGGCTCGCCTGCAGCGCGGCCAGATTTGCCGTGGGCGTGTGCGAGCCCTGACCGAGTACGGAGCGTTTGTGGACCTGGATGGAGTCGTTGGGCTGATCCATCGCTCGGAACTGGCCTGGTTCCCTGTGGAGCATCCCTGTGAAATCGTGCAGGAAGGCCAGGAGGTGGACGTCTATGTCCTGCGGGTCAACCGGAGCCGCGGCCGGGTGTCGCTCAGCCTGAAGCGGACCTTTGCGGACCCCTGGCCGGGGGTCATGGAGCGTTACGAGTTGGGCCAGCTCGTCGAAGGGCGGATCATCCGCCGTACAGGGGCTGGCGCCTATGTGCTGCTGGACGACGGACTGCATGGGCTGATCCCGGCCTCCGATCTCCTGCAAGCGAATTGGCCGGAGGAAGAACTGGCCGTGGGTCGGCGGGTTCTTGCGCGACTGGTACGTATCGATGGGGCTCGGCGGAGGTTGGGATTGAGCCTGCGTCGGGTGCGGCCGGCCGAACGAGCCGCGTGGCGCGAGCGCCAAGAGACGGTTGCGGCTCTGGGGTCGCACGAGACCGCGGCGCCCCAGTCTGTTTCGTAGAGCGGGAGGCAGGCGATGGCCGTTCCGTCCCAGAAAGACCGGCTCAGCGCGGACGAGATGCAGGAGGAGCGTGCCCGCCTGGAGCACGAGCTCCGGGAAGCGCTCGAAGAACTGACCGAGATCGAGAAGCGGCTGGAAGAACGTGGGGATTATAGCCTGGGGGAGGGCGACCCAGCGATCCACACCTGGGAGATCAACCTGGCGCTTTACCAACGCATGCGGGAAAAGATCGACTCGATCCGGGAGGCGTTGCGCCATATAGGGGATGGAACTTACGGCATCTGCCAGAGCTGTGGGGCACGGATCGATCGGGCGCGTCTGGAGGTGATTCCCCACACGACGCTGTGCATCAAATGTGCTCGCGAGAAGGGTGAATGAAAGGGCGCAAGGGTCTGTGGTGGTTTCCCCTTGCGGGTGGGCTGCTTGGCTTTTTCCTCCTCCCGCACCTGCTGCATACGGATCTGGGGTTTTGGGGTGCCGGGGTTTGTCATCGCATCGCGGAACGGAGCCTAGCGGTCGGGGGTAGGCAACTGCCCCTGTGTGCGCGCTGCACGGGCCTCTATTTGGGGTTTGTAGCGGCGGTGGCGGTGACGTTGGTGCAGCGGAGAGGCCGGCCGGTGGGGTTGCCTTCCTGGCCGGTCCTTGGCGTGTTCGGCCTCTTTTTTCTCCTGGTTGGGATCGACGGGCTGAATTCGTACCTTTCGCTGTGGCTTGGACATGGGCCGCTCTACCCGCCTCAGAACGCGCTACGGGTCCTCACTGGCAGCCTGGAAGGGGTTGCACTGGCCGGGCTCCTCTGGCCCATGCTCTATCTGGGACTGTGGGGAAGCTCCCCCGCAGGCCCGGACACACGGACGGGCCGGGAGCTCCCTTGGGTGATGGCCACAGTCTCCCTGTTGGACCTTCTGGCTTTGTGGCACCCGCCGGGATCGTTCTACCTGCTGGCCTTGCTGAGCCTGGGCGGCCTGCTGCTGGCGCTCGCGATGCTGAACGCGCTCCTGCTTGGGCTGTTGCTGCGGCGGGCGGGGCGGATCGCTTGTTGGCACGAGGCGGCTGTGCTTCTTTCGTGGGGCGCCTGGTTTGCCCTCCTGGAATTGGCTGGCCTGGCGTGGCTTCGCTACCGCCTGACCGGGTCGTTTTTCATGTCCCTGAACTTCATCTACTAGGACATACTGAGTGCGAGATGCTTGACAAAGTAGCCTCCCTATGCTACAATAGCCTCGGAAAGGCGCTTTTGACGGAAGGAGGCAGACGATGACCGACAGCGGCGCCCTTGACGATCTGGCCGGGCCGCGCTGGCCCAGCGGGGTGGCGATCGCGCGCGCCTACGCAGCGCAACGGGACCATTTCCTGCGGCTCTATGAACGGCTCCTGCGCACGGATGCTCCCGTCCTGGTGGAAGCGGAAGGCGAGGAAGGAGAGCCCGAACCCTCTCCCCCATCTCTGCTCAGCATGGTGGACCATACGGCGCGGGCCTTCTCCCACGGCGTAGAACGCGCATCCTTTCGCCGTTCGCGGGCGTAGCATGCCCCTCACCATCCTGGGCGCCCCGCCCATCTCTCGGAGACGGGTGGGGCGCCTGTTTCACCGGCCCTCTTGCGGGAGCAGCGGTTCTATTGTACAATCGCGCCAGCCCATTCGCATAGTAGGAGAAGCGATGCCCAAGCCACGAACGATCGCCATCGACGGGCCGGCCAGCGCGGGGAAAAGCACCCTCGGGGAACGGTTGGCCCGAGCCCTGGGATACCTCTACCTGGATACCGGTGTGATGTACCGCGCCGTTACCTGGGAGGCCCTCCGCCGCGGCATCCCGATCGAAGACGAGGCCGCGATCACCGCCCTCGCCGAAACCATCCGGATCGATGTGACCCGTCCTCACATCACTGACGGGCGCGCCTGTAGCGTCTTTGTCGATGGCACCGACGTCACCTGGGAGATCCGGCAGCCCGAGGTCGATGCCCACGTTTCCCCCGTGTCCGCCTACCCGGGAGTGCGGCGGGCGCTCACCGTGCAACAGCGGGCCATCGGCGAGCGGGGCGAGGTGGTGATGGTCGGCCGAGATATCGGCACGGTGGTGCTGCCGGACGCCGAGCTCAAGATCTATCTGGACGCGTCCCCCGAGGAGCGAGCGCGGCGGCGTCAGCGGGAGCTCGAGCAGCGGGGTTGCCGGATCGACTATGAGACAGTCCTGGAAAACATCCGCCAGCGTGACCGCATCGACGGAGGGCGCCAAGTGGCCCCGCTTCGGAAAGCCGAAGACGCGCTTTACCTGAACAACGACCACCTGACGGTGGAAGAGGAATTGGCGCTGGTCCTGGCCCACTGCGATTGCTAGGATCCAACAGGGAGGGCTCCATGGTCTATCGCGCCGTGCGGGGGATCATCCGCTTCCTGATGCGCATCTACGTGGATCTGGACGTACAGGGGCTGGAGCACGTGCCTGAGCAGGGGCCCGCGCTGCTGGTGAGCAACCACGTGAACCTGATCGACCCGGTGGTGATCATCGGGGTCCTGAAACGGCCGGTTTCCTTCATGGCCAAGGAGGAACTCTTTTCCATCCCCGTCTTCGGGCGGCTCCTGCGCGCCCTGGAGATCGTTCCTGTGGCCCGGGGCAAGATCGCGGCCCGCCGGGCACTCGAGCGGGCCAAAGAGATCCTCCAGGCCGGTCGGCTCTTCTGCGTCTACCCGGAGGGAACCCGCAGCCGCAGGCCGGGCATGGGCCCCGCCCACCACGGCGCTGCCCTCCTTGCCCTGCAGACCGGGGTCCCGGTGCTTCCCACCGCGGTCACG
This sequence comes from Chloroflexia bacterium, assembly GCA_034436115.1. Classification (GTDB taxonomy): domain Bacteria; phylum Chloroflexota; class Chloroflexia; order DTKN01; family DTKN01; genus DAOTVY01. The sequence goes on from DAOTVY010000022.1 coordinate 49,625, forward strand.
GGGACCCACCTCATCCTCCGGGAGGGGCGACTGCTCCCTACCCGCGGCCCGGTCTCCTTCCGCGTGGGTCCCCCGCTCTCCGTGGAACGCGTGAGCGGAAGGATCGACCGCCGGGTGATGGAAGCGCTCACCGAGCGCATCATGCGCCGCATTGCGGCCCTTCTCCCTCCGGAATATCACGGCCTTTATGTGCCCGAGTCCGTCCGGGTGCCGGTCAACGGCTGAACCTATCCCCGACGAGCCGCCTGCTGCGGGGGCATCCCCCTGTGTCCTATGGCCGCACGACCAGGATCTCCCCGGCCGAGCGACCCCACACCTCCGGCTGGTACATCAGGTATGCCTCGGCGGGCAAGGCATGGAATCTTCCTGCCACCGTCGCCCGCGCCAGGTAGGTGAACCGATGCGGGCCTTTTCCTAACTCGTTGAAGAAAAGGACAACCGCCCGGTCCAAGACGTCCTTACGGCTATAGGGAAGGCCCCTCGGCAACGGTTGCTCTTCCCATCCCTCGCGGGCGATGTAGCTCGTGGTGGCCAGGCGCTCGTTCAACCCTTCCAGCCCCGCGGGGAGCGGGTCGTAGAGGATGACGTAGGACCCGTGCTGGGGCATCTCCACGGTCAGCTCCACTTCCACCAGATCCCCCACCCGTAGCGGCGCGTCTAGCGGCCGGCTGCCAGGCCGGCGATAGACGCGGGAAACGCGGATCGCGCCCGCCGGGCGAAACACCTCTTCCTGGAGCAAGGCGCGGGACACCACCGTGTAGTAGAGCCGACCAGAACCGCTGTGGAAGAGCCGCAGGCGGTTCTCGCCCACGCGCAGGCGCTCCCCCGATAGCACCACCCGGACGCCCTCTGCTGCCGAGGAGAAGGAGCCTTCCTCTACCGTCTCACCGTTCAGCTCGACCCGCCAGTTCTGGCCGGCGAACTGCTCTTGCGCGCTCCGTGCGTAATCCGCCAGCGCCAGCAGGGCATAGGAGGTTTCCTGGGTGGTGCTCCAGGCGTGTCCACGGCGCTGGGCCATCAACCAGCGCACGGCGGGCAGGACGAGCGGATGGTCGGGGACGATCTGGACCAGCGCGTCGAGTGCGAGCGCCGTGGAGCGTACCGAGGAGGCCATCGTTTTCGCCTGGTATTCCCCGTCCGAAATCCCGGTGTCCCAGAAGGCCTGGTCCCCGGAAACCACCGCGGTGGCGCCCAGTTCCTCGGCCAGGGCGCGCGCCGTCGCCTCGTCGCCGAGCGTGTACAGCGCCAACGCCAATGCTGCCTGGCTGAACGGGTCCAGCGGCGTCACCTGGATTTCCGTGGCGAGCAAACGGGTGGCCTCCCGCTCCCCGAAGCCCGACACCGCCAGTGCGTAGAGGGCATAGGCGCGGGTGCGGATGTCCATACCTTCCAGCCGCTCTTTCAGATAGCGTGCCCCCCGCTCCAGTACCCCCGCATCGACCTCGAAGCCGGCCTGCCGGGTCATCGCCAGTCCGTAAAGGACGTAGGCGGTCTGGGTGTCATGCGAACGGTCGTCGAACCACCATCCCCAGCCGCCGTCATCGTGCTGGAAGCCGTACAGCTTCTGCCGGCCGATGTCCACCATCCCCGGCAGGTCCGCCTCCAACCGCTCGTTGCGCACCCCCAGTTCTCGGAAGGCCCGGGCCACCATGACGTTCGGGAGCACACGGCTCATCGTCTGTTCCGTTCAGCCGAACGGATAAGCGATCAGATACTCCAGTCCATCGAGCAAGGTGGGCACGATCGAGGGCGAAAGCCGCACCTCCACCGAACTCCCCTGCGGGAGCCAGCTTGCCGGGATCGGCACCCGGACTTGGTGTTCGCCCACATACTCCCCGGCCCAGGACCGCACTTCCGGGACGGCAAAGGGCAGCACCGGAAGGACCGTCTGCACCGCGTCGCTTCCCTCGGGGGCCTGGACATAGGCGGTGACGGTGACCCGGTCCAATGCCTCCACCCGGGCGCGCCAGCTCACGCGGGCCGTCCCCGCTGGCCCAAGTGGTATGGTGTAGGTAAACGGGGGAGTCAAGCCCAGTCCCTGGCCCTGCAGCCCGGCCTCCAGGGTGACCAGCTCGCGGCTCCGGTTATGCAGCGCCACCGTGGCCGTGAAGGCGTCACCCTGCAGGAGAAAGCGCGGCAGCGCCGGCCGTACGACCAGCGGCTGGGTCGTGGTGAGGGTCGCCCTTCCCTCCCCCAGCTGCGTCTCCCAAGTTACCGCCCGTGCCACCAGCCGCCAGCGGGTGAGCGAATCCGGCAAGTGAAACCTGACCACGGCTTGGCCCTCGGCATCGGTGACGATGGAGGGGTTCCAGTAGGCCGTATCGGGGAAATCGCGGCGCGGATGGGCCTGGCCGTAGTGATCTCCGTTTCCCCCGTGTTCCCCTCCCCCGAAGCCACGGGTCGGCTGAAGGGAGTGGTAGGTGTGCACCAGGTTCTGCCGTCGCGCGTAAAAGGCTTCGAAAGGGTCGCGCGCAAGTTCCTCGGAGAGGGCGTAGATCGCCTCGTCCACTACCGCCAGAGAGAGCTCGGCACGCACCGGTTGCCCACCGGCATCGCGCACCTCCAGCGTCACCATCGCCTCCTCTCCAGGCCGGTACTCGAGCCGCTCCGGGACCACCTTTACCTCAAGCCGCCGGTCCTGGGGAGGGACGACGACCTCCGCAGTTCCGATGAGCAGTGTGGCATCCGGCACGCTGAGCCAGGGATTCCATTCTTCGGGGTCGACCGGCCGGTAGATCTGCACCGTCACAAAGAGGTTGGGGGCAAAATCCGGTTCGATGGTCAGGGAGAGGGTCGTCAACGGGCCGGTCAGCAGGACCGGTTCCATCCGTCGCACGCGACCGCGCTCCAGGGTAAGGAGCGCCGTTCCGGTCACAGGTGAGCGCACCAGGATGTGCGCGACCTCTCCCACAGCGTAAGAAGGGCGATCGGCCTCGACACGGAACTCCTGCCCATAGGTTTCCGTCCACGCTGCTTCGCCCGGCTCGTACACCCAAAGCCAGGCATTGCTTTCCTCCTCCCCTCGCACGGTCAGGCGATACCAGCCCGGTTTCCCAGGGCGAAGGACCAGGTGGGCACGGCCGCGGTCGTCGGTCACCCCGTGCGCCTCAGCCACAGGCAAGCGGTAGCCGGTCCCGTCCCAGGTGTCCAACTCGACTGCCACCAGCCGGCCAGGGACGGGATTCCCCTGGTAGTCGGTGATCCACAGCTCGACCGGGATTTCCTCCCCCAGTCGGTAAGTGGAGCGTTGCAGGAAGAGGGCGGTGCCGTAGCGGCTGCGGTGGACCCACACCACGGCGTGTCCGCTCACTGTTTGGCCGCTGCCATCGTCGACGGTAGCTTCCAGGTCGAACGGTTCGGCCTCGCTGTACGGTTCTGGGGCCGGCAGACGCACATGCCACATTCCATTGGCATCGGTAGTCCCCTGAAGGACCGTGCCGGTCGTCTGCCATTCGGTCTGTTCTGCGCCGATTTCATGCTCCCAGTAGCGGTACCCGCGGTAGAGCCGCAGGGTGATGGATGCCCCGGAGGCGGCCAGGCCGAAGTAGTAACGGGCGGAGACGGTCAGTGAGATGGGCTCGCCGCGGACGTAGCGCTCCTCCTCTGTGCGCACGGCCACCTCGAGCTCCGGCTTCCGGTACTCCTCCACCTTCAGCGGCTGCCGGGTAACCTCGTCCTCCAGGACGAGTTCCAGCTGGCAGGTGCCCTGGGTTCCCCCCTCGGCCAGGTAGAAGGCATCGTGCACGGTGCCGAATTCCCCGGTCAGAAGCTCCCGGGTGGCGAGGACGTTTCCGCGGGCGTCGCGCAACCGCAACAGCACCGGGGTCCCGGACGGCGGAACGCTGTAGACGGCGTCGTCATCGTTCCGCACGATGCCCCGAACATAGACCGTCTGGCCGGGCCGGTAGATGGGGCGGTCGGTATAGAGGTAGGCGCGGTAGTGCCGGCCGGCTGGAGGCATCGGCTGCCAGCCCCACCACTCCCACCACCCGGCGCGGGGGTTCCACTCCGGCCCGAAGCCGCAGACGGTGATCTCGCCATCCACCTCAGCCAGGGCGAGGAGCGGCAGAGTATCGCTGTGGACCGTTGCCTCAAAGAGCCCCTGGGCATCGGTACGTGCCTGTCCATAGAGGCGGCCGGCGCGGTCGTAGAGCCGCACCCAGGCCCCCTCGTGGGCTTCGCCGGAGGCGATCGCGCGCACGGCACCGCGCACCTGGAACGCGGCCTCCGAACCCACCTCCGTGCCCGCCTCTTTGAGGAGAAGGGCGTAGTGCGAGAGCACGACGATCAGCGCGTCGGCCGGGGCGGTTTGGCCGATCGTCAGGACATAGAGGCCGGGCGGAAGGTCGGCCGGAAGGGCGACCTCACCCGAGGCGGGCTGTTCCCATTGCCGCAGGAGTTCCAGACCCTCCAGATCGATCGGTTTTTCCTCCTTCATCGCCGAAGCGTAGGCGGAAAGGAACCGGTCGCCCGGCAGGCGGAACAGCCCGAAGCGGACGCGACGGCCGGAGCCCTGGAACTGGATCTTGCGCCGGCCGGCGGCGTCGAGCACCTGGATGTTCGGCCCATACCCGAAGGAAAAGTAGCTAGTTGTCCGGACGGAGAAACGCCACTCCAAGGGGCGGTGCATCAGAGGAGTCCCGTCCGCGGCGCGAGCCGAGGGCTCCAGGCGGACGAGGTACGAGGCGCCCTCGACCAGGCCAGCGGTGGGGGTGAAGAAAAGCTGTTCTTCCTGCCAACTGAAGGTTCCGGTAACCGGTGGGCTGATCCGGAGGGCAGCCTCGACGGAGGCGTGATCCGTCGGCCGGTCAAACTGGATCCAGATGGGATCGTCCCAGGCGGCCTGTTCGCGCGGGGCGCACTCCAGGATCGCCGGGCGGGTGGTAAAGGAGAAGCGAAGCGGCCTGGTAAGCGGCCGCCACCCGCTCGCATCGGCAGCCGAAGGGGCCAGTTCCACGGTATAGGTGGTATCGAGGGCCCAGCGGTCCTCGGGCGCAAGGAGCAGGGTGCGGTCTTGCCAGAGGATGCGGACGGGAAGGTCGGGGTGGATGGAGAGGGCAGATTCGACCGAGGCGCGGTCCGGTGGATAGAGGAAAAAGAAGCGCACCGGCCCGCCCAAGGCGTGTCCGAACGCTTCCTCGGGAGGGGGGAAGCCTCGACAAACGGCTCGACGCGGAACTCGAACGACGGCAGGCCGCGGAAGGCTCGGAGGGAGACCCAATAGGTGGTCTGCGGCTTCCAGCCGGGGAGGGGAGTGAAGGCAAGCAGGCGCTCTCCCTCGGTGGACCAGGTGCCGGAAAGCCAAGGGTAAATCGAGAAGGCTGAGGCGGCCTGAGCGATCTCCACCGGCTGTTCGAAGAGGAAGTAGAGGGGACAGTGCAGGTCGGGCGGCGATGGAGCGAAGGAGGGGCCAAAGCCCCGGCTCAGCACGCGTGGCGGCTCGGAGCGAGGGGCCAGGGAGGCGGCGTCGGCGGAAAGAGGGGCAGAGCGATCGGGAAGCGGGGGCAGCGGGCCGGCCCCGGTCGTCTGGAGCAGGAGGACGAGACAGAGCAAGGAAGAAAGCACAAGCGCCGGCCGTCGGCGCGTTCCGATCCGTCCCTTCATAGCACACCTCCTGCGTCGGCCAAGGCCCACGGTGGGAAAACAATCGTACCTATAGTGTAAGGGAACGGTGCGCCGGCGACCTTGCGCGGAGGCGATGGGAGGACGATGGCCGGCCGACGATTCCCGAACGGGCGCGGCGGAGTTCCTGCGCCATCTTCCCTGGGTTGCCCGGGCGGCGCTCTCCCTCGGATGCCCTTGCGTCCCCCTTCCTTTCGCGTATAATGCCCTCCAGCGGGAGGAATGCACATGGAGTCCTTGGCCATCACACCGGAAAAAGTCGGGGCAGCCTTGCAGGAGATCTACCAATTCCCCCCTCGCAAAGCCATGGCCCTGGCGCGTGCTGGCCCGGAAAGCATCCGCTCGCCCTGGAGCGTTCCGGGGATGGGGGAGCTGGTGGCGCGGCTGGTAGAGGCCGTGCAGCGGAAAGAGCCGGTCCTCGTCTTTGGCGATTTTGACACCGACGGCGTGACCGGGACGGCGATCCTCTTCCACACCCTCGCCCGCCACGGCGCGCAGGTACGACGCTATAACCCTTACTACCACGAGGACTATGGGCTCCATGTGGAACAGGTAGAGCGCTTCGCGCGCGCCGGCGTCCGCCTGATCGTGACCGTAGACACCGGGATCAGCTCGCTGGAAGCCATTTCCTGGGCGCGGCGGATCGGGATCGAGGTATTGGTCACAGACCACCACTTGCCGCTCACGAGCCCCGGGCCGCCGGACACCCTTTGGGTCGATCCACCGGACCACCTCCTCTCCGGCGCCCAAATTGCCTACCTGGTGGCCCGCGCGGTGGGGGAACGTCTGGGGGAGCCGTCGACGCACGACCCCTGGGGGTTGAGCCTGGCGGCGGTGGGGGCCCAGATGGACTGGGTACCGGTCGACGAGCCGGAGACGCGCGCCTGGGTGGCCTGGGCCCACCGCATCTTGAACTCGCGGGAATGCCCGCGTGGGCTTCAGGTGGCCCGCGAGCTCCTGGGCGAGCGCTACACCCCAAGCGAGATGCTCTTGCTCGGGGGCATCCTAAATTTGGCCAAGCGATCCCACCGGGTGAACCCGAACGAGATCGTGGAGGCGCTCCTGCCGGAGACCCCGGACGGGCGCCGCCGGGAGGTTTTCCGTTTTCTCCTGGAGGAGCGGGCGCGCGCGCAACGGGTGTCCGGGGCGGTCACCGCCCGGGCGATCGAGCAGCTACGGGGCGAGGTTGGCCGACCTGGGTTGCTCGTCTACGAGGTCGAGGTGCCCGACGAATCGCTTTCCGAAATCGAGGGCCCGCTGACTTCCCGGCTGGCGGAGGTGACCGGCCGGCCAACGCTGGTGCTGCGGCCGGCCGGCGAGCGCATCAACTTCTCCGGGCGGGCGCGGGGCGACTTTTCCTTCGAGTCGTTCTTGAACGACCCCCAGATCCGCGCCCTCACCCTCGGCATCGGCGGACACCGGCAGGCGATCGGCGGCTCCATCCGGGCGGTGGATCGAACCGCTTTCCTGGAGGCCGTACGACGTTGGGAAAGCCACCTGCCCCCCTGGCAGCCGACCCCCGAGGAGGAGCCCATCCGGCTGGAGCGGCTGGACCCGGAGGTCGCTTACCTCTACGGACGAGCCATCGGCCCCTTTGGCCATCGCCTGCGCCCCCCGCGCTTCCGCGCGCTCCTCGAGGTCAAGGGGGGATGGGCGTTCTCAGGGGAGACCTTGGTGGAACTGGATCGGCCGCTCTCCGAAGGGGAATGGGAGGTCCTCTTCCGCTTCAGCGAAGCCGGCTGCGACGGGAGGAACACCGTGCTGCACGTGGAGGAGGTGCGCCGGCCGTAGCGGTTAGGCCTCACGCAGCAACTGGTTGGCGATCACCAGCCGCATGATCTCCGAAGTGCCCTCGTAGATGCGGGTGACCCGGGCGTCGCGCAGGTAGCGTTCCACCGGGTAGTCGCGGCTGTAGCCGTAGCCACCGTAGATCTGCAGCGCCTGGTCGCAGACCCAAGAGGCAGTTTCGGTGGCAAAGAGCTTGGCCATGGCCGCCTCCTTGGTATAGCGCTCCCCACGGTCTTTTTTGAGCGCCGCACTCCAGGTCAGCAGTCGCGCCGCCTCGATCCGTGTGGCCATGTCCGCAAGCATCCACTGGATGGCCTGGAACTGGGCGATCGGTTGGCCGAACTGCACCCGTTCCTGCGCGTACCGGCGCGCGGCCTCGAAGGCCGCCCGGGCGATCCCCACCGCCTGGGCGGCGATCCCGATCCGGCCGGCATCCAGCGTGGCCATGGCGATGCGAAAGCCTTCCCCTTCTTCCCCCAGCCGGTCCTCCGCTGGAAGGCAGTAATCCTCCAGCGCGATTTCCGCAGTGTGGGAGGCGTGCATGCCCATCTTCTTCTCCACCGTCCCCACGCGGAAGCCCGGGCGCCGGGTGTCCACCAGGAAAGCGGTGATCCCCTTGGCCCCCTTTGTGCGGTCCACCGTGGCAAAGAGGACGAGCAGCCGTGCCTGGTTCCCGCTGGTGATGAACGTTTTGACGCCGTTCAGGAGGTAGGTATCCCCCTCGCGGGTCGCCGTGGTGGCGACGGCCGCGGCGTCGGAGCCTGCCCCGGGCTCGGTCAAGGCAAAGCCCCCGATCCACTCCCCCCGCGCAAGCGGAGGCAGGTAGCGTGCCTTCTGTTCGGGAGTGCCGAAACGCACGATCGGGTAGCAGCAGGGGGTGCAATGGACGGCCATGATGAGCGAGGTCGAGGCGCAGGCGGAGGCGATCTCTTCCAGCGCCAGGCAGTAGGAGACGGTATCTACCAGGGAGCCGCCATACTCCTCGGGGACGGTCAGCCCGAGCAGGCCGAGTTCCCCCATCTTGCGGAGCGTTTCCCATGGAAACTCCCCGCTTTCATCCAGCGCGGCTGCCCGGGGAGCCAGCTCCTTCTGGGCAAAATCCCGGGCCATCTCCTGGATCATCCGCTGTTCCTCGGTCAGCGTCAGGTCCATTCTCCTCCTCCGCGGCAGGAAAAGGCGGCCGGGGGCTGGCCGCTCCCGGCCGCCAGCTGCCCGCTACTTCTTCGGCGGCTGCTCCCCGGCGGCATAGTGGTAGAAGCCGCGCCCCGTCTTTTGCCCGAGCCAGCCGGCGTCGACGTACTTGCGCAACAGGGGGCAGGGCCGGTACTTCGGGTCTCCGAGGCCGTGGTAGAGCACCTCCAAGATGGCCAGGCAGACGTCCAGGCCGATCAGGTCTGCGAGCGCCAGAGGCCCCATCGGATGGTTCATCCCGAGCATCATGACCTGGTCGATAGCCTCCTTGGTCGCCACGCCCTCCATCAGGGCATAGATCGCCTCGTTGATCATGGGCAGCAGGATGCGGTTGGAGACAAAGCCGGGGAAGTCGTTCACTTCGACCGGGGTCTTGCCCAACCGGCGGGCAAGATCGACCACCGTCTGCGTGGTCTCGTCGGAGGTGGCCAGGCCGCGGATGACCTCCACGAGCACCATGAGGGGTACCGGGTTCATGAAGTGCATCCCGATGACCCGATCGGGCCGCTGAGTTGCCGCGGCAAGCAGCGTGATCGGGATGGAAGAGGTGTTGGAAGCCAGAATCACCTCGGGGCGGCAGAGGCTGTCCAATTCGCCGAAGAGGCGCTTCTTCAGCTCCGCGTTCTCCGTGACCGCCTCTACGACAAAGTCAGCGTCCTTTGCAGCATCCACCGTCCCTGCCGGGTGGATGCGGGCCAGGGTAGCGGCCTTTTCCTCCTCGGTCATCTTGCCCTTTTCCACGCTCCGGGCCAGGAACTTGTCGATGGCGGCGATCGCCCCCTGCAGTTGCTCCGGAACCACCTCCACCAGCGTCACCTCGTAGCCGCTTTGGGCAAAGACCTGGGCGATGCCCCGACCCATGGTTCCGGCACCGATGACGGCCACTTGCTGAATTTCCATCGCTTTTCTCCTTTCTTGGACTGCTACTGGGCTGCGCCAGCCCCTGCGGGAATCCCGTAGAGGAGGGCAGCCAGGGCACGAAGCGAACCGCTCAGGATGGCCACATGGCGTGCGCCCGGCCGCTGGAGCTGGGTGGCGGCGCTGCCGAAAGGCCAGACGAAGTACCAGGGAAAGATGCTGTTATGAAACAGGACGATATACACCAGCGCGACGGTGTTCCAGGCGGAGGTCGCCTCCTCCCAGTGGATGCCCCGACGTTGCCAGAGCCGGATGCCCTGCCACAGGAGCAGGGCCCCAAGGCCCGCTTTCTGCGCCAGCGCAATCGTACCCAGGGCTCGCGCGTCCGCCTGGTCCAAAGGTAGCTCGCTCCACAGGCGGCGGAGCGGAACGCGCGCGTAAGCCGCCGGGGTCAGCCGGATGCGGGTGCTCTCTTCACGCAGGTTGCGCAGCACCGTGTCCGGTCCCTGCCAGAACGGGGCATAGAAAACGGCGAGCAGCAGCAGGGATACCGCTGCTACCGCCGCCAGCAGGCGCAGCCGTTTTCCCCAGCCTCCTTGCTCACGGAGCCAGAGGAGGAGGCAGAAGAGGAGCAGGAAGAGGGACACGTACTTGACCAGGCCCGAGAGCAAAAGGAGCACCAACCCCAGCCACCGCTTCCCACGATGGAAAGCCAGGAGGCCGCCCATGGCCAGCGCCATCATGGCAAGATCGTTGTGGCCGTTTCCGGCGCCTTCAAGGAGGAAGAGCGGATTCCAGGCCAGCAGCACCGCCGGACCGATCTCCTCCCCGGCCAAGCGGTAGCCGAGCCAGGCGATGGCCAGGTGGGAAAGGCCCGCGACCGCCTTGAGGAGGATCAATCCTAGAAAAACGGAGTTCCCGGCCGCCCTGGCGATCCCAGCTGAAAGCAGGGTCCAGAGGGGCCCGTAGGGGGTGACGATGTCCCAAAACTCGTGGAGGAGCACGGGATCGGAACCCATTTGGGAGGGAAGCATCGTGTACGGATTGAGGCCGTGGAAGGCGACCATACGGCCGTAAGCCAGGTAGTTGTAGAGATCGGTGGTGAGGAGCGGGGGCATCACCAGCACCAGGGTGGCCTGAAAGAGGAGCGCGCAACCCAGGATGACCGGGAGGATCGGCTGGCCGGGACGGCCCGTGCGTCGCGCGAGCAGAAAGGCGCCCAGCCACAGGGCGTTCAGCCCATACCAGACCGAAGCAAACGCCCTGGAGAACGGACCGGGGGACATGGGCGAGGGAAGGGCAATCCCCCACCCGCTGGCGAAGAGAGGCCTGGTGCCTGAGTAGTAGTCGAAGGGGTTGTCGAACGGCACGGGCCAGCGGTAGGCGAGCAGCAGGAGCGCCACCAGGCCCCCCTCCAGGAGCAGCCCTAGCCCCAGGAAAGAGGCCCAAAGAAGCACCCTGCTGCAGCGCCTGGGCCGGCCCATACCGTTGCTCCGGCGCTAGGCCATCTCCACGCTCAGGGCCACCGCTTCGCCGCCGCCCAGGCAGAGGGTGGCGATGCCCGTGCGCAGGCCGCGGTCTTTCAGGGCATAGAGCAAGGTGACCAGGATCCGCGCCCCGCTGCAGCCGATCGGGTGCCCCAGGGCGATGGCGCCACCGTTCACGTTCACGCGGTCCCAGTCCCAGCCCAGTGCCTTCCCGTCGGCCACAGCCTGAGCGGCGAAGGCTTCGTTCGCCTCGATCAGGTCGTAATGGTCGATCGTCACCCCTTGCTTGCGCATCACTTTCTGTACGGCGTAGATGGGCGCGGTAAAGAGGGCGATCGGCTCCACCGCCGCCTGGTCGTAGGCGACGATGTGTGCCATCGGTTGGATCCCGAGCTCGCGCGCCTTGTCCGCGCTCATCACCACCAGCGCAGCCGCGCCATCGGTGATGCCGGGGGAGTTCCCGGCGGTGACGATGCCGTCCGGTTCGAACGCCGGGGGCAGCTTGCTCAGCTGGGCCATGGCCTCCTCTTTGCTGCTGTAGCGGCGGGGGCACTCGTCGGTATCGAAGAGGAGGGGCGGGCCCTTGCGCTGAGGGATCTCCACCGGCACGATCTCGGCCTTGAAGCGGCCGGCGTCCTGGGCTTCCACTGCCTTGCGTTGGCTATGGTAGGCGTACTCATCCAGCTCTTCGCGGGTCAGGCCGAACTTGCGGGCGACCCACTCGGCCGAGGAGCCCATATGGTGGTTGGCGAAGGCACACCAGAGGCCGTCCAGCACCATCCCATCGACCAGCCCATCCGACACCGCACCGGCCTGTCCTCTGGCGATGCCACCCATACGGTAGCCGGTGCGTGCCCGCGGGAGGTAGAAGGGGGCCAAATTCATGTTCTCCATGCCGCCTGCGACGACGATCTCCGCATCGCCGGCCTGGATCATCGCTGCCGCCAGCATGACCGCCTTGAGGCCGGATCCGCAGACCTTGTTCACCGTGGTTGCGCCGATCTCGGGCGGAAGGCCGGCCTGGATCGCAGCTTGCCGCGCGGGGGCCTGGCCTTGTCCCGCCGGAAGCACGCATCCCATGAGCACCTCATCCACCATCGCCGGCTCGATCCCCGCGCGCCGGACCGCTTCCCGAATGACGACGGCGCCCAGCTGCGGGGCCGGGATCGTGGAAAGGGTGCCACCGAACTTGCCGATGGCCGTGCGGCAGGCGCTCACGATGACGACGTCACGGATCATAGGGAACCTCCTTCTGGACGAATCCGGGAAAGACCAGCCTCACGGAGGAAAGCCAGGGAATCACCTCCTTGTGTGGGGAGCCGACGCTGCCTCCTGCGTATTCGGGAATCGCTTCACGAGCCCTATCATACCAAAAAACGGGGAGCGCTGCAAACGTCCTACGCAAGCGAGCGCGATGGACGGCTAGCCACCAGATAGGCCACGAGAGCCGGCACGACCATGGCAAAGACCACCAGGGCGTCCAGCTGGTACGTCGTCTCCCAGCTGATCCCCCACCAATACCACAGGAAGTGCCAGGCCAGGTGTGACAGTTCCCCGGCGCAGCAGGAAAGCAGGAGCGGCCAGGCCAGCCGTTCGTCTCCGGCCAGGGAGACCAGAGCAACCGGAAGGATGAGGTACCAGGGCCAGAACCAGAAATTTCCCAGGAGGAGGTAGAGGAAGCAGGCGAATGCCCCGGCGCGGGCGCATGCTTCCCAGGGGCGGGTATGCCAGGAGACACGTTCCTGCGTGAGGCCCTGGCCCCGGAACATCCCTTTGCACCGCGAGGGCAGCCATCGAGGCAGCGGGACCTGCTGGAATTGGGAGGCCAGGGTATGGCGCACAAGGAGGACAAGGTAGGAGAGGATGAAGAGGCCCAAGGCGGGCCAGCGCGTGAGGGCCGCTGCCCGTGCCTCACCGATCGAATCCTGGAGTGCCTCCTTGGCTACGCTGACCACCGTCATACGGAACATACCGACCCGGCGCAGGAAGGGATCCGCAATCCCCGGCCAGGTCCAGAAAGGGAAGTAGAACAGCGCGCCCAGGAACAACAGGGAAAGCAGGGGGAGCACCATGCGGGCCATCCGATCGCGCCAGGGCCGGCCGGTCCCCAGCGCCAGGAGGAATAAGGGGAGGAAGAGCAGCGGGACGAACTTGACCAGCACGGCCGCCCCCAGCCAGAAGATCGAGAACAAGGCCTCCGGATTCCCGTCCTGCTCCCGGGCGCCTGCCAGGCAGGCGAACGCGGCCAGGAGGAAAGCTGCCATCAGGATATCGTTGTGCGCGTTGCCGATTGCCTCCATGAGTACGAGTGGGTTCCAGGCGAAAAAGAGCGTGCCCGCCAGCGCCCGCTCGGGGGCCAGCCGGCGCAGGATCCGGGCGAGCAGCCCCACGCTACCCAGGTAGGCAAGTGCCGCCAGGGCTTTGTAAGCCAGCAGGTTCGTATACAGGGAATTCCCGGCCAGACGGCTGAGAAGCGCGCTCAGTGTCTCCCACAGGGGCCCGTAGGCGGACGTCTTTTCGCGCCAGGAGACCAAGTCCATGAAGGGGTCCTGAGCATAGTCCGCGGGCACGTCGCGATAGGGATTCCCCGCATAGACTCCGGTAATCCTGCCACGCGCGATATAGTCGTAAGGGTCTAGGGTCGTGGTTACCGCGGTGAGCAGATTGACGGCGGTAAAGAGCAGGGCCCCGATCCACAGGATTGCCCAGAGCGCGCCCTCGTGGCGCCCACGGCTGAGGGCATAGGCCACCCCAAAGAGCAGGAACAGGGCCACGATGGCCCCCAGGGTGGCCAGCGCCACCCGGGGATCGCGATCCGCGATCAGCCCCAGGCCGGGAAGATGGTCATAGCGCGCAAGCGGGTAAGGAAAGAAGAAGGCCCGTGCATAGAGCGTGAGGCTCAGCGTGCCGGCCGCGGCGAGCAAAAGCGGCCGCGCGCGGGCCAACGGATCCCTAGGGGCAAGGAGGCGCTTGAGCCCTAGCGCACCAGCCAACAGAAGGCCCCCGAGGAGCCCCAGCCAGGAGGCGCGTTGCATCGCCCGCAGGATCGCGGCCGGGAGGCCGACTTCCGGGAAAGGCTCGGCGATGGGCTCGGAGGGCGACAGGCGCGCCAACGCTGCCTCCGGAGGCAACGACCCAGGCCAGCCGGCCAGGAGCACCAAAAAAAGGGGCGAGAGGATGAGCAGGCTGGCAACAAGAGCGGCTAGAACGCGGCCCAAGGCCGCTGGGTGAGTTCCGGAAGCGGTCAAGGCCATTCGCTCCTCATGACACGGACGGCCGGCTCAGAAAGACGCGCGGGCTATTGTAGCATACCCAGGGTAGGGGGACAAGGCGGAGACGTGGGGTAAGGGTGGAGATCGTTCCCCTAGGAATGGTGGCCCCAAAATGGCGGGCAGCCCCTTGGCGGTGCGTTTGCCAAAAAGGCGGCGTTGTAGTAGAATAGATGATCACGATAGGTTATGACGCGTTGCGGAGGCCAGAGGTGGATGCGAGCCAGATTCGCCTGGGTGAGACCGGGCTGGAGGAGCTGATCCAGTGGCTGCGGGAAAGTGGGCAGCCCCAGTCGCTGGAAACGCTCACCTATCAGTACATCGCCATTTTGCGGGAAAAAGTGTTGGAGGAGAAGGAAAGGTGAGCGAGCCCGTCCCTGCCAGGGCTTCCCAAGGAGTTGTTCCTTTCATGGAAAAGACGGCGCTGGAATTTCATGGAAGTGAAGAGGAACGCCACCTGGCCGAGGAGATCTTTCGCCTGATGGCACTCCAGGGGGCGGCTGTCGCTTTGGATACCCCCATTCGCCAGAGCCTGCGTAACCTGGCCGACTACTTTTGCCGGAAGAACCCTCAATGGGACCAGGAGATGGCTGCGCGGCGGATCGAAGCGGCGCTGGGCAAGAACTCCCACATCTTCGCCCGGGAGGAGCGGGAAGGGGAGGTGATCTATATGACCACCCGCCGGGGCAATCCGGCCATGGCGACCCCCGCACCTTCGCTGCCTCCGCGCGTGCGGCATCCGGCCCCGGAAAACGCCACCGCCACGCCGCGCCGCCGGCCCGTCCGCCGGCCTCCCATGTCGCCCTTCTGGGTGCGTACGGCCGTGCGGCAGATGGAGCCGGTTCGTGCATCGGCCGTTTCTGCTCCACCGGCCGAGCCCACCCTTCCTGCGGTGGAAGAGGTGGCCATTTCTGCGGTTACGGTCCGGGAAAAGCCGGCTACGGAGATCCGGCTTCCCGATGGCACGGTGATCGATCTGGCCCTTGAGACGGCGGAGATCTTTGCCCTGCATGGGGAGCGGATCGGTCGGATCCTCAAGGAAGCGCTGGAACGGGACTTTCGCCTGATCTCCTTCGGCGACCAGTGGTACCTGGAGGAGGCGGTCGAGCACTTGAGCAAGGGCCGGCTGGCCGAGGTCCGTCGGTACATCCAGGAAGAGGGAGTCCCGCTGAGCGACGAGACGATCCTGGGCGACCTGTTCTTCAAGACCCCTCGGGATCCCGATTACGGGCTCTGGGCTTTTTCGCTCAATGCGCGGTTGCTGCGCGAAAAGAAGGATTTCGAGTTCGTGGGGGTGCCTGGGGCAAACCTGTGGGCGGTCAAAGGGCTCCCGGCCATCGGCACACGCCTGCTGAAGGCCAGCGACCTGGGACAGGACTACGCCTTCCTGCTGGAAGAACCGCCAGTTCCGGAGCCTCCGGCGCAGCTGGAGCATTTCCTGACCTTCTACGAATACCGTTACGGGGTCCTGCCGTACGACGCCCAGGCGCGTGCCTTCTTCCCGCCGCCGCTTTTGGAGGAGCAACGCTCGGCCTACCTGACCTTTGAGGTGCCGCAACACTACGAAGCGTACACGGTGGAACTGCGCTACCCGTCGGGCAACCGCGGTGGCTGGCTCTGGGGGCTCGAGGAGCTGTTCCACAGCAGCCTGGTCCCGGGGGCCCTGATCCTCATCGCGCGCACCGAGCGTCCGGACGTCTACACGCTGCAGTACATCGCGACCGACGCCCAGGAGCGCCGCCTCCTCGTTTACGACGAGCGCAAGGAACGCTATGTGTTTGATGAAATTACCTTCTACTGCGAGGTTGAGGAAAGCCTGCTCTTGAGCGAGGAACGGTTTGGCCGCCTGCGCAACAGCAAGCCGCTTTCGCCCGCGCAGCGGCGTCGTCCGGCGGACGTGGTGGCGCATGCCTTTACGCTGATCGGTAAGGAAAAGGACGGGCAATTCCGCGCCACGTTGGAGGAACTCTTCCCGGTGGTGAACATCGAGCGCCCCTTCAGCATGGCTTTCCTGCAGCGGGTGCTCCATGAGGTGGACGTCTTCCGCCCGGCCGATGAGGAGGGGGTATACCTCTACATCCCGGGCGCGCCGGAAGCCGAGGAGGCTTGATCGGCACCCCGAGGCGTGGACGGTCGGCGGATGCCCGGGGAGGGGCAGCGATGCGTGAGACGGTACCCTTCCGCGAGGATCTGGCGGAAATCCTCGGCGAGGGCCGGCCGCTTTCCCACCGGCGGCTGGCCCGTCTGTCCAATCTGGATGGGGAAGAGTTGGCTGCTTTCCGCGATGCCTGGGAAGCGACCTCTCCGGAGCGCCGCCTCCGGGTGATCTCCTCACTTCTGGAGCTCACCGAGGACAACACGGACCTGAACTTCCGCGAGGTCTTTTTCTTCTGCCTGCGGGACGATCTCCCCCGTGTGCGCGCCGCGGCGATCGAAGGGCTGTGGGACGACGAAAGCTATGCCTTCTTGGAGCAACTGCTCGTGTTGGCCGGCAAAGACCCGTCTCCCGAGGTGCGCAGTCAGGCCCTCCTGGCGCTCACCCGCTTCACCTACCTCATCGAAACCACCGATTATTTCCAGGAATTCCGGCAGCCCGTTCACGATCTGCTGCTTTCCCTCTGGCGGGACCCAGCGGCGCCCTTGGAGGTGCGCCGCCGGGCCATCGAGGCCGTCTCTTACCTGAGCGATTCCGCGGAAGTGGAAGAAGCCATCGCTGCCTCCTACCGCGCCTCCGAACGGGAGATGCGGGTCAGCGCCATCCACGCGATGGGGCACCATATGGCCGAGCGGTGGCTTGCGGCCATCCAGCAGGAGCTGGAAAGCGAGGACCCGGAAATGCGCTACGAGGCCGCCCAGGCATCGGGCGAGATGGCGAACCCTGCACTTGTGCCCTACCTGGCCCCGCTGCTGGACGACGAGGACCATGAGGTCGCTCGGGCGGCCATCTGGGCGCTCGGTGAGATCGGGGGCACGCAGGCGCGGCGGCTCCTGGAGCGGTGCCTGCGAGCGACGGAAGCGGATATTCGGGAAGCGGCGGAGGAAGCCCTGGGGACGCTCCGCTTCTTCGAGGACCCGATGAGATTGTGAATGGCGTGGTCTGCTTTTCCCCACACCCAGACGACGCTGCCCTTTCCTGCGGCGGCTGGTTGGCCCTTCAGGCGGCGCAGGGCCGGCCGGCCCACGTGGTCACCGTCTTTGCTGCCCCTACCCCTCCTCCGGAAGAATGGACGCCCTTTGCCCGTGAGCTGCACCGTTCCTGGGGAGAGCTCCTCGACCCCATGGCCCATCGGCGGGCGGAGGATGCCGAAGCGCTGCACATCCTGGGGTGCAAGGCCACATGGTGGGACTATCGGGATGCCATCTACCGCCATCCGAACTATGACTCCCGTGAGCGCCTTTTCGGTCCCCCGGCCGAGGAGCGCGCCCTGGAGGAGGAGCTCCTGGAGCGTTGCGCTGTCCTCCCGGGCGAGCGGTTCCTCTTCCCCCTGGCGGTCGGACACCACGTGGACCACCAACTGCTCTGGCGTGTGGGGATCCGCCTGGCCAGGGCCGGCCGGCCCTGCGCCTTCTATGAGGACCTCCCCTACGCTGCCTGGGAAGGGGGACCGGAGGCCCGGTTGCAGGAGCTTGCCGGCCTATGGAGATCGTGGGTGGTCGATGTGACGGCCTACTGGCCGGTCAAGCGGGCCGCGGTCTCCTGCTATGTTTCACAGATGGCCGAGCTGAGCCGCCCGGGGCTGCCGCTTTTGGATGCGCTGGAGTCGTACGCCCAGACCGTCTTTTCCGGCGGGTACGGGGAACGGTTTTGGAAGCCGTAAGGAGGTCCGGTGGAGCTACTCGAGCGGGCCCGTTCCTTCTACCAGGGGAAGGATGCCACACACGATTTCGACCACGTGCTGCGCGTGCTCGCCCTTGTGCGGCGGATCGGGCCGGCCGAAGGAGCTGACATGCGCATCCTCGAGGCGGCGACGCTGCTCCACGACATCGCGCGAGAAGAGGAGACGCGCACGGGGGTGGACCACGCCCTGGCCGGAGCAGAACGCGCGCGTGAGATTGTTCGGGAATGGGGATATACCGCCCAAGAGGCCGAGGCGGTAGCAGAAGCCATCGCGGGCCACCGGTTTCGCAACGACCGGGAGCCGCAGACGGTCGAGGCGAAGGTGCTTTACGATGCGGACAAACTGGATGCCATCGGGGCCATCGGCGTCGCGCGGGCTTTTGCTTACGCCGGCTATACAGGACAACGCCTCTGGACGCCTGTCCCGCCCGGGGCCAGGGCCTCCCGGCCGATCGATCCCAGCTGGCACAGCCCGCCGATCGAGTTCGCGGTGAAACTTTCGCGCCTGGCCGATACGATGTACACGGCCACTGGCCGCGCGTTCGCCCGCGAGCGCCACGCCTTCATGGCCGCCTTCTTCGAGCGGCTGGAAGCCGAGGTGCGGGGGGAGCGGTAGTTCCCCTCACTCCTCCACACGGAAGACCAGGCAGGTGTTCTTCAGGTAAGGCATCCCCAGCTCGATGCGTTCCTCCTCGCTGAGTGCCTCGAAATGCTCGCGGTCGGCCAGTCCCCGTTCCGCCTCCACCAGCACTGCTGCGGCCATGCGGGCCGCCGTCATGGCGAGTTCCACCAGATGCATGCAGCCGGTGTTGTGTCCCAGGGCGTCGGCCAGCTTCTTGTTGATCCCGCGGGCGATGACCAGGCCGGAAATCCGCTGCGTGAGGGGGATCGTCTCCCGGCACTTACGGAAGGGCACCCGGATCATCTGCGCGTTTGCCTCGACGATCGTGCTGTCGCAGGTGCGCACCTTCATGGAGAAGCGGATGCTGTGATCCAGGTCCAAAAGCGAAGAGTGGACCAGGATGTGGTCGCTATCCGCCTTTTCCACGGTTACGTTGATGTTGCGCTGATACAGCTCGCTGAGTTCGGGCATCGGGGCATCCACCAGCTTCAGGCATAGCGGAGCAGGGCTCCGATGCGGCCCAGCTCCCACAACGTCTGGTTGGGAGCGACCAGATGCACCTGCGCCCCCTGGGCGAATCCGAGTTCGATGGCCTCATCGACCAAGCTATCGACGCGCTCGATGGTGCCGTGGCAATAGCGGCAGCGACCGGTGGAGCGGATGCTGAGGCTCCCGCAATCGGCGCACCGTCCGCCGGCGACATCGTAGCCCTCCTCCACGATCAGGTGTTGGACCTTGTGCGCGTTCAGGGCACGGATCGTCGGTGCCAGGCCGGCCACCGCCAGTCGCCCCTGGCCCACTTCCTCCTTTAGCCGCGTACTCAACTCCTCGTCTAGCCGCGCCTCTACCTCTTCCATGGTTTTCAGCGTCGCTGCTAGCACCTCCGCGCCGCTAGCGGTAGTGGCGATCGGAAAGACGGCCACGACCCGCTCCTGGAGGTAGGTATGGAGCCGCTCGTAGAAGGCGCTCGTCAGTTCCTCCGTTCCTCCGAGGAGGAGGTAATCGAAGCGCTCCCGCTGGAAGAACTCGAAGGTCAGTTCCGCGGCCCGCTTCAGGTGGTGCATGACGGCGTCCTCATGCCGCCGTTGCAGCCGGGCCTGCGCCCACCCCCCTTGCTCGTGGTGCTTGGGCACCTCGTCGAGCACCATCGAGTAGTCCTGGATCTCCCCCATCTGGATGAGGAAAAGGCGGGCGCGCTCCTTGTCCACGAGTACCGTGCAATACCGGGGATGTCCCCGATAGAGGTGAATGAGCGGTTTCACGTAGGGCATGCGGTCGATCACGATGCGGTTCCCCGGCGGAACCGGGAGCCGGTAGACCTGCCAGAGGTTCTCCCCGGCAAAGATGGCCAGCCCGCGCGAGCGTCCTCCACGCTCTTCCTCCGCTGTCTCTTCGATGCGAGCCAGATAGAGCGCGAGCGGCACGTGATATTCCTCGGGCCATTTGGCCATCTCCTCCTGGCCAAGGCGCAGGAGGTTCTTGAGCTCCGTAAAGGGGGTCTTCTCCTCGCGCTCGTGGCGATCGAAGGAAAGGTAGAAGCTGATCACCGGTGCTTCTCCGGCCGGGTAGCTGTTCAGGGCATCGATCTCGTGCTGGGTGATCAAGGGACACCTCCTGCCTCTTTTCCCACCTGCAAGTCCGAAACATCCCCTCGGATGCCTCCCTGGATCGCCTCGCCCACCTTCTCCCGCGGGAGGCTCCTCTGTTCCCCGCTGCGCATATCTTTCACCGTGACCAGGCCGGCCCCAAGTTCATCGGGCCCCACGACCAGCACAAAGGGAATCCCTTTGCGATCGGCGTACTTGAACTGCCGGCCCAGGGGCGCGGAAGGCTCCAGGTAGACCTCGGTGTGCACGCCGGCCCGGCGCAACTCCTGCGCCAGAGCGAGCGACGCCCCGACGTGCGCGGCGTCGAAAACGGTCACCAGCGCCTGCACGACCGTGTGCGGTAGCTCGACCATCCCTAGTTCCGTCATCACATCTAGGATGCGCTCCAACCCCAGGGAGACGCCGGTGGCGGGCATGTCCGGGCCGAAGAGGCCGACCATACGGTCGTAGCGGCCGCCGCCGCTGATGGCGCCGATGCGCGGCCGCTCGACCACGGTTTCGAAGATCGGCCCGGTGTAATATCCCAGGCCACGTACCATGCTCAGGTCCAGGCGGTAGTGCGTCGAGGGCACCCCGAGCGCCGCCAAATGGCCGAGCAGCTCCTCCATCTCGGCCACCCCTTCCAGGCCGATGGGGATGTCGGAGAAAGAGTGCCGCAGCTCGGCGAGCACCTCAGGCCCGCCGCCCGGCATTTGCACCGTCTCCAGGAGGCGGCTGGCGACCGCTTCGCTCAGCCCTTCCTCCAGCAGGAGGCGCCGCACCGCTTCCTCTCCGTCGCGTTCCAACTTGTCGATCGCCCGGTAGAGTCCCCCGGTCTGTTCCGCTGGCACGCCGGCCAGGATGCCCAATCCCGAGAGGATCTTGCGGTTGTTCAGGCGGATGGTGAACTCTGGGAAGCCGAGCCGCTGCAGCGCCGTGTAGAGCACGGCCAGCACTTCGGCGTCCGCCAGCATCGAGGCGCTCCCGACGATGTCCACGTCGCACTGCCAGAACTCGCGATAGCGCCCCTTCTGGGGCTTGTCCGCCCGCCAGACGGGGCCCATCTGGTAGCGCTTGAAGGGGAAGGCGAGCTCGCCTGCATACATTGCCGCGACCCGCGCCAGGGCCACGTTCAATTCGTAGCGCAGCGCCACCCTCCGACCGCCGTGGTCCACAAAGCGGTAGAGGAGCTTGTCGACCTCGGCGTCCGACTTCCCTTCAAACGTCTCGGCGTACTCCAGAGCCGGCGTCTCGAGCGGCTCGAAGCCGAACTGTTCGAAGGTCCTGCGCAGGGTGTCGATCACGTGCTGGCGCAGGATCATCGTGCGCGGCAAAAAGTCGCGGGTCCCCTTGAGGATACGAGGCTGGACTTTGGGCATCGCCTTCTCCTGGGTCGTGGGCTCCACCGCCACCGGAGGCGGTTGGCCGGAGCCGGGATTGGTGAGCCCATTATACCCGGGCGGGGAAGGCGCGTCAAACCGTTTTCCCGCGATCGTTTGCCCCCGGACGCGCGGGCATGTCGCCAGGGAACCGGGAAAAGGGAGCCCAATATGCTATAATGTGGGCAACCAACCCGTCACAGCAATGGGCCGACTTTCGGGGGTGAAGGTCGCACCGCGCGAAGGGGGAGGTTGGCCGATGGATCGGAACGAGGTCCGCATCGCCTTTGAGATCCTTTTGGAGGAGATCGAGGCGGTCGCAAACGGGGTGAACGATGCCGGCGCCCGGGCTTTCCAAAAGGGAGATTACGAGGAAGCCAGGAAGGCGATCGAGCTGGGCACTCGGCTGGCAGAGTTTCGGGCGAAGGTGAAAGCCCTCCTTGGGGAGTGGGCTAACCTTTCCGTTGCGCCTGTAACGCGCACGGCTCCGAAGAAGCGAAAGCGAACCCTGCAAAAGCTCCAACGAGGGGTGCGCACCCCCGAGGACGCCTTCCGACGCCCGATTTTGGAAGCGCTTGCAGAACTGGGTGGCAAGGGTACAGTGGACGAGGTGTTGCGCCTTGTGGAAGAAAAGATGAAGGATGTGCTCAACCCGTACGACTGGAAGCCGCTACCATCCGATCCGAAAATGATTCGCTGGCGCAATACGGCGCAGTGGTGTCGCAATGCGATGGCCCGAGAGGGTTTTTTGAAACCCGATTCGCCACGGGGCATTTGGGAGATCTCCGAAAGGGGCCGCGAGGTGTTGCGGAAGGGGGAGGTGTGACATGGCCCGCCCTCGTTTGCGGGAAACGGGGCTTGCGGTTGGGGAGTTGCCCCCGGGCCCCTGGAACGCCATCACCGATGTGGCGGGAGTGCGGGTCGGCCATACGACGCTCATTGCCGGCGAGGGGCCGCTCGAGCCGGGACGCGGACCGGTGCGCACGGGCGTTACGGTGATCCTCCCCCACGGTGGGAACCTCTTCCGGGAGAAGGTGCCGGCCGCGGTGCACACGATCAACGGCTTTGGCAAACCTGTTGGCTTCGAGCAGGTGCGCGAACTGGGAACGATCGAGTCACCGATCGCGCTCACGAACACGCTCAACGTGGGACTGGTGGCCGATGCCCTGGTCGAGCACGCCATCCGTGAGAACCCGGACATCGGCATCCGCACGAGCACAGTGAACGTGATCGTCGCGGAGACGAACGACGGCTATCTGAACGACCTGCAGGGGCGACACGTCCGGGCGGAGCACGTGTGGGCGGCGATCGCCACCGCCTCCGAGGGGCCGGTGGAGGAAGGGGCTGTGGGGGCGGGGACTGGGACCACCTGTTACGGCTGGAAAGGAGGAATCGGCACGGCCAGCCGGGTGGTGCCTCCGGAGGTGGGCGGCTTTACCGTAGGGGTGCTCGTGCAGGCGAACTTTGGGCGGCCGGAAGACCTCACCGTATGCGGGGTGCCGGTAGGGCGTTTCCTCCTCCCGCCCCCTCAGGACACGGGCGCCAATTGCGGTTCGGTGGTGGTGGTACTCGCCACCGACGCCCCCCTTTTCTCGCGGCAGCTGCACCGTCTGGCCGTGCGCGGCGGGGCGGGCCTGGCGCGCACCGGCACCCTACACGGGCACGGAAGCGGCGATTTCGTGCTCGCCTTCAGCACGGCCCAGCGCATTCCACACGAGCCGGGCGAGCCCGTCGCCACGCGTGCGGTGCTGGCCGACGAGGAAAAGGCGCTGGAGGCCCTCTTCCGCGCCGTGGTCGAGAGCGTAGAGGAGGCGGTGCTCAACGCGCTGTTCCGTGCTGAAACGATGGTCGGGAGGGATGGACACGTCCGCCACGCCCTCCCGATCGAACCGGTGGTGGCCCTTGTACGCGCCGCCTCGTCACCGTCTGCTTTAGGCCGCACGCGCCAGGCCGGGTGAGGGAAGCGATGGAAGTTCGTTTCCGCCCCTACGAACCGGAACGCGACCATGAGGCCGTGGTGCGAATCATCCGCGAGGCCGGATGGCTACGGACGCTCCCGGAAGAGGCGGTGGACCTCACGCTGCGGGTCGGCCGGGCGTGGGTGGCCGAACTGGAAGGCGCCGCCGAGTGCTTCGTCCATACCGTCCCGGGCAGCCTGCGATACCTGGATCGCGAGCTCCCGTTTTTCGCCGTGAACCAGGTGGCCACGAGCGGCATTGCCCGCCGCCGGGGCCTGGCGCGCCGGCTGACGGCGCTCGCCGTCGCCGCCAACGCCGCCGATGGAGCTCTGGTCTCGGAAGTCGGGGTGTTCGACCAGGGCTTTTACGATGCCCTGGGCTTCGGCACGGGTTCCTACGAGCTCTACGCGACCCTGGACCCTCTACACCTGCGCACGGAGCAGCGGCCGCGGGTGCCGCGGCGCCTGAGCGCGAAGGACTGGAAGGCCGCCCACGCGGCACGTCTGGCACGCCGGCGGAGCCACGGGGCTTGCAACCTGTTTCCCCCCGAGACGACCCGGGTGGCGATGCTGGAAGGGGCAAACAGCTTTGGGCTGGGCTACACGGATGGCCCCCAGGGCGCGCTCAGCCATTGCCTGTGGTGTACTCCCGAAGATCCGGAACACGGGCCCTACCGGGTGCGCTGGCTGGCCTTTCAGACCCAGGAACAGTTCCGGGAATTGATCGCCCTGCTGGCCGATCTGGGAGACCAGGTGCATCGGGTGCAGCTGGCTGAGCCTCCCGGCGTGCAGCTCCAGGACCTGGTGGCCTTCCCGCTACGGCAGCTGCAGGCCACGCGCGGGAGCCCTTGGCCCGTGGGGATCCAGGCCGTGGCGCACTGGCAGGTGCGGCTGTGTGACCTGGTGGGGGCATTGCGGGAAACGCACCTAGAAGGGAAAGCGGTGCGATTCAACCTTCGCCTGAGCGATCCGATCTCCGCCTTCCTGGCGGAGGACGCCCCCTGGCGCGGGATCGGGGGAGAGTACATCGTGGTGCTTGGGCCCGAGTCTATGGCGCAGCCGGGCCAGAACCCACGGCTTCCCACCCTCACAGCGAGCGTGAATGCCTTTAGCCGCCTGTGGCTGGGCGTCCGCCCTGCGAGCGGCCTGGCGCTAACCGGTGCGCTCCACGGGCCGACGCCGCTTCTAGACCACCTGGACCGGCTCCTCTGCCTTCCTACCCCTCGGCCCGACTGGGAACTCTAGCCTTCCTCCTCGCCGAGCGAGTCCAATCCTTTGCGCACGCTGGTTAGGACGTGACGCAGCGCTTCCCCCAGCTCCTGCTGCGCCTGGCTGAGGCGGGTTTCCAGGTCGAGCAGCACATCGCGGGCATAGGCGTCGGCCCCACGGCGGATCTTTTCCGCCTCACGACGGGCTTCCTCGACGATCTGGAGCGAGCGTCCCCGGGCTTCCTCCAGCAGGCCTTCCTCCTCCAGGCGCAAGGACGCTTCCTGCTGAGCCTGCTCCGCGATGCGCTGGGCCTGCCGCCGCGCTTGCTCCAGGATCTGGTCCCGCTCCCGGAGCACCTGCTGGGCCCGGCGCACCTCTTCGGGTAGCGCCGCGCGCAGTCGGTCGAGCAGCGCGACGGCACGCTCCTCGTCCACCAGCAAGCGACGGAAGAAGGGCAGCCGGCCGGAGTGCAGCAGCGTCTCCTCGAGTTCGTCGAGCAATTGCCCCATATCCTCGCTCAACGGGAACCCCCTTTCCGGGAACGGCCGGCCGGGTCATCTGCTTCCAACAGCCCCGTCCGGACGGCCTCCGAGGACGAACATTTCCCGCAGTGCCTGGGCCACGTGGGGAGGGACCAGGTTGGACACGTCGGCTCCCAACGAGGCGATCTCCTTGACGATGCTGGAGCTGAGGAAGGAGTAGTGCTGGGCAGCCATCAGGCAGACGACCTCGATCTCGGGCGCCAGACGGTGGTTGATGTGGGCCATCTGCAGTTCGAGCTCGAAATCGGTCAAGGCGCGCAGTCCGCGAATGATCACCTGGGCCCCCACGCGCCGGGCGTATTCCACAGTGAGGGAATCGTAACAATCCACGGAAACGTTCGGCCAATCGCGCACCGACTCCCGGATCATCTTCATCCGCTGCTCGGTGGAAAAGAGCAGCCGTTTGCTCGGGTGCTCATACACCGCAACGATCACGCGGTCGAACAGCTGGGCGGCGCGGAGGGTGATATCCAGGTGGCCATTGGTCACCGGATCGAACGATCCCGGATAGATGGCGGTGATCACGCTCATCTCCTTCAGCCCGTCTTCAAAGCGCGTCCGGCTCCGGCAAGATTTCCCAATCCGGCATCCCGTAGATGCTCAGGACGCTGTCTCCAAGGCGGCGGCGTTCCAGCAAGTGCAACGGTCCGTAGGCTTCGGCCAGCTCAACTGGCACCCCATGGTGCACCGCCACCAGCGTCGCTCCATGGACCAGCGGAGAATCCGCGAGCTGGCGCAGCGTTTCCCCCAGGCTCGGATCGGCATATGGCGGGTCCACGAAGATTATATCGTACTTTTTCCCCTGGTGCATCTCGCTGCGCAAGAAGGTGTGCACACGGGTCTGAAACACGTGCCCCCGCTCGGCCAGGCGGGTGTGTTCCAGGTTTTCCCGGATGATGCGACAGGCACCGGCGTTCACCTCGACGAAATCGGCCCATTCCGCGCCCCGCGAGAGCGCCTCGATCCCCAAAGAGCCGCTTCCGGCGTAAAGGTCGAGTACGGTGCCCGAGATCCCCCCCAGGAGCCCTTCCAGGAGGGAAAAGAGGGAAGCGCGCACCTTCTCCAGCATGGGGCGGGTGCGCAACCCCTTAGGGGCCTTCAGGTGATGTCCTTTGGCGGATCCCGTAATGACGCGCATAACACCTCGGCCAACGGGTAGCTCCTCTCCAGTACTGGCCTGGATGAGGGCTCAGCTGATCTCCACCTCCTGGCTCCAGAAGGCGGCCAGGCGCTCCGCCAGCAGCGCGTGCTCGGGCCGGCCGAGGTCGGGGTCCACGGCCAGGATCTGCTCGGCCTCGCGCCGTGCCAACTCGAGCACGCGGGTGTCCCACAAGGTCGCCACCTTCAGGTCCGGCATGCCGCTCTGCCGGGTGCCGAAGAACTCGCCCGGTCCACGCAGTTCCAGGTCGATCTCCGCCAGGGCAAAGCCGTCGTGAGTTTCCTCGATCGCCTTCAACCGTTCGCTTCCGAGTTCGTCGGAGGTGGCCAGCAGGATGCAGTAAGACGGGTGTTCGCCCCGGCCTACGCGCCCGCGGAACTGGTGGAGCTGTGCCAGCCCGAAGCGCTCCGCGCCCTCGACCATCATCACGGTGGCGTTCGGGACGTCGATCCCCACCTCGACGACCGGGGTGGAGACCAGGATCTGGGTTTGGCCATCCCGGAAACGGCGCATGATGCGCTCTTTTTCGGGGCCGGACATGCGCCCGTGGAGCAGGTCCAGCCTCAGATCCGGAAACACCTCTCGTTGTAGCCGATAGAACTCCTCCGTCGCCGCGGCCACTTCGAGCTTTTCCGACTCTTCCACAAGCGGACAGATGATGAAGGCCTGTCGTCCCTGGCGTACCTGTTCCCGGATGAAATCGTAGGCCCGCTGCCGTTCCGCGTTCGAAAGCCAGCGGGTGCGGATCGGCTGGCGCCCCGGGGGCATCTCGTCGATCACCGAGAGGTCCAGGTCACCGTGGAGCGTCAGGGCGAGGGTGCGTGGGATCGGGGTCGCGGTCATCACCAGGAGATGCGGGTTAAAGCCCTTCTGGTGGAGCGCCTGCCGTTGCAGGACGCCGAAGCGGTGCTGCTCGTCGATCACGACCAGCCCCAGGTGGGCAAACGAGACCTCCTCCTGGATGAGAGCATGGGTACCGACGACGATGTCCACCGCGCCTTCGGCGATGGCCTGGCGGAGTTCCCGCTTTTCTCGCTCCTTCATGCTGCCGATCAGGAGCGCGATGCGCACCTCTCCGTCGGCCGGCTGCCCTCCCAGCCCCAGGAGCGCCTTCATCTCGGCCAGCCGCCGCGCGCGTTCGGGATCGTCCGTTTCCCAAGTGCCTGCTGAAGGGGGGACGCGCGCGCTCGGCCGGCCAGGGACCTCCAGGCCGGAGAGGAGGGCACGCAGGGTGCGCTCGTGTTGCTCCGCCAGGATCTCGGTGGGCGCCATGAGTGCGGCTTGCCGTCCGTTGGCCACCGCCACCAGCATCGCCGCCGCGGCGACCACCGTCTTCCCGGAACCGACATCGCCCTGGAGCAGGCGGCTCATGGGGACCGGCTTTTGCAGGTCCGCCAGGATGTCGGATAGCGCGCGTTCCTGGGCGGCGGTGAGGGCGAAGGGAAGGCGCTTGCGAAAGGCGGACAACAGGGCTGGGTCGACCGGAAGCGGATGGCCGGGGCTCTGTTGCCACTCCCGTTTCCGCTGGAGGACGCCCAACTGGATCAGCAACAGTTCGTCGAAGGCGAGGCGATGGCGGGCCTGGGCCAGGTCCTCCTGCCGGTCCGGGAAATGGACCTGCCGCAGCGCACGCGAAAGGTCCCACAGCTCGGCCCTTCGGCGCACCTCCTCGGGCAACGGATCGGGGACCCGATCGGCCCACTGGTCCACGATGCGCTTCATCAGCCGTCGCATCCCGCGTGGCCGCAGGTCGCCTGCCAGCGGGTATACCGGCACCAAGCGGCCGGTATGGATGAGCTCCTCGTCGTACGGTTCCCATTCCGGCGACTGGAGCGTCAGTCGTCCTCGGAACTGGTCGACGCGGCCGCTCAGGACGATCGGCATGCCGGGGCGGAGCGCGCGGAGCAAATAAGGCTGGTTGAACCAGACGGCCTCGATTGAGCCGCTGTCGTCGCTCACCAGGGCAGAGATCAGGGTGCGTCCGCTCCAGGTCTGACGCTGCTCGACTTGTTGCACGGTGGCGATGATCGTTTCGGTGCAGCCGTAGCGCAGGGCGGCGATCGGCCGCAGCGAGGTAAAGTCATCGTAGCGTCGAGGAAAGTGGTACAGGAGGTCGCGGATCGTGCGCAGCCCAAGCCGTTTCAGGGAGCGCAGGTAGGTCGCGTGGATGCCGCCGGCCTGCTCCAGGGGGGAATCCAACGTGACTCCTTTGGGGGGCGGGGGAACGCGCCGGGGCCGGGAGGTAGCGGCAGCAGGCCGTTTGGTCGGCAAAGGCGGGCGCGGAAGCCGTGGGGGCGGAAAGAGATCCTCCCGGGCGGCGCCTGCGGGCGTTCCGGCGGGGAGAGGTCTCGCTTCCTCGCCATCTCGCAGGGCCCGGTAAGCCTGGCGGAGGGCGGCCAGCGCCCGCGCAAGGCGCAGCTGGCGCGCCGCGAGCACCAGTTGGTCGTAGTTGCGCAGCTCCTCCGCCACCAGGACGACCAGTTCCGCCGGTAGGCCCATCGGCCCGGCCTGGGCACACCATTCCTGGACCAGGGCGCTCAAGCCGGCGGGGGCAGCGGTGTTGCGGTACCCGGCTTTTTCTTCCGCCGCCAGGATACGGCCCAGCCGCGCCAGGTGCTCCAGCCGGCGCGCCCGTGCTTCCATCGCTATGCTCTCCGCAGGATGCCAGTCAGGCACCCCATGCCCCCCGCCGCGCGACGGAGAGCCCCGATCTCCAGTTCCACGCAGGTGACGCCCGCGGCCTCGTAGAGCTCCCGCGCGCGGGGGCAGTCCGCAGGCATAAGCACGCGGTAGGGCTCCAGCGGGACAAAGTTCAGAGCCATCCGGACGCGCAGCTCTTCCTCATCCGGCGGGAAGAGGATCCGGAAACCGCGCCGCCGCAACACATCCACCGCCTCTTGGGGCACGCGCCAGGGCCAAGCCACTGCCAGGTCCGGCCCGGCGAAGTTGAGCACGCCGAGCAGGTGCATGCTCCCGTGGGCGAGCCCCACGCGGATCACCTCGAGCCCTAACGAGCGCAGCACCGCCTCCACCTGGGCGGCTCCCTCGGCGTTCGTGCGCAATCCGGTGGCGAGCAACACCGTTCCCCGGCCGAGCCAGAGGGCATCGGCTCCCTCGAAGGTTCCCCGGCCGTGGACGCTGAGCAAAATGGGCACGCCGAGCGCGGCCAAGCGCCGGGCGAGGACGCGCTCCTCCCCGGCGCGCACCGTAGAGGCCGGCCGGGCGAGGATGGCGCCCTCCGGCGTCATAAAGAAGAGATCGCGGCAGAACATCGTGTTCGGGGGGACCTCCCCCTCGGGTTCGAGAAAGTAGACCTCGACGCCGGCTTGGCGGTAGGCTTGTTCCAACGCCTCGTGCTCGCGCCGCATGGCTTGCGGATCGAGCGGCTCGAGCATCAGGGCGTGGTCGTGCTCCGAGAGCCCTTCGATCTCCGGCCCGGGCCGGTGCAGCAGCACCGCCTCCAACCGCCCCCACTCGCTTGCGGTGCCCCACCGTCCCCAGATCGTGCCCATTTCTTCGCGTAAGGAGCTCGTCCTCGGAGACCAACCGCTGCCGCCGTAGGCAGCTGGCAACTCGGTACCCGAACTCATCGTTCCACCTCCAGCGCCATCACTTTCTCTACCCGACGGGCGTGCCGTCCCCCCTGAAAAGAGGTCTGGAGCCACACCTGCAGCACATCCCTGGCCAGTTCGAGGCCCACAATCCGTCCCCCCATACAGAGGACGTTCGCATCGTTGTGCTGGCGGCTCAGGCGCGCCGAGGCGCACTCGTGGCAAACGACCGCTCGGATGCCACGCACCTTGTTCGCCGTGAGCATGGCCCCGAGCCCTGTCCCGCAAAAGAAGACGCCGCGCTCGCACTCTCCCGCGGCTACGGCACGGGCCGCGGGGGCGATCCAGTCGGGGTAATCGCTCGGATCCGGGCTGTGGGCACCGAAATCAACCACCTCATGCCCCAGTTCTTCCATGAAAGCCTTCAGTGCTTCTTTCAAAGCGAAACCGGCGTGGTCGGAAGCCACGGCAATGCGCACCGTATCCTCCTTCGTGCTACTCCAATCGTTCCAGCACGCCCCGGATGAGCGCGGCCAGACGGGGGATGGCCCGGCGGCCGGCCTCCAGCACCTCGTGGTGCGGATCGGTTGTGGAAACGGGCGCGGAAAATGCTTCCTCCGTAGCCACGTTGCTGATATGGGAAATCCCCAACACGCGCAGCCCGGCATGCCGGGCGACCACCACCTCGGCCGCGGTGGACATGCCGACCGCGTCCACCCCGATGGCGCGCAGGAAGCGCACTTCGGCCGGCGTCTCGAAGGAAGGGCCGCTCAACTGAGCGTACACGCCGGCGCGCAGGGAGAACCCCAGCGATTGGGCCACCTCCTCGGCCAGCTGGCCGAGTTGTGGGTCGTAGGCGCCCCGCATATCGACGAAGCGGGGTCCCAAAGCCTCGTCGTTGGGGCCCCACAGCGGGTTCTGCCCGGCCATGCCCAGCAGGTTGATGTGATCCACGATCCGCATCAGGTCTCCCACGCGGAAGGAGGGGTTAATCCCGCCGGCCGCGTTGGTGACGATCAACGTATGGGCCCCCAGGGCGCGCACCACGCGCACAGGGAAGGTGGTCTGGGCGATGGTGTAGCCTTCGTAGAAGTGCAGCCTTCCCTGGAGGACAACCACGGCCCGGCCGGAGAGGTGTCCGAGCACGAGCCTTCCGGCGTGCCCCAGCACCGTGGAAGGGGCAAAATGGGGGATCTCGGCATACGGCACGGCGATTGCCCCTTCCACCGCATCGACCAGCTCGCCCAGTCCCGATCCCAGGATCAGCCCGACCTGCGGGCGCAGGTCGCTCGCCCGGCGCAGGACCCGCACAGCCTCCTCGATCTGTTCGCGGAGCCGTCCCTGGTTCATCCTTCTCCTCGTTCTCTGGGACGTCGGCTGCCCGGCTCAGGCTCCCCCATTGCCCGGGGGTGGCTATGGAGCTGCTCCAGGAAGCCTGCGGTGTGCAGTTCATGTTCCAGGATCACGCGAATATAGCGATGGAGCAGGCCCGCGATCTCCTCGCGGCAGCCAGGTTGGAGTTGGAGCCGCGCGGCCTCCTCCAGGCCGCTGCGTTGCAGGTAGCGGAGGGCTTTCCAGGCTTCCAGGGAAAGGGGTCTGGCCTGGAGGTCTTCGCCGCGGCACCTCGGGCAGAGGACACCCCCCAGCAGCGCGCTGAAAGCCTGCTCCTGGGCCCGCAGTTCCTGCTGACAGCCGACGCACGAGGAGAGTTGGGGCCGGAAACCGAGCACTGTCAGCAGGTGCAGTTCGTAGGAACGGGCCAAGGGCTCGGGAGGCGCACCTTCGTCCAGGAGTTGCAGGGCCTCGAGCAGTAGCTGAAAGGCCGGCAGGTTGGCCGACTCTTCCGGAAGCATGCGATCGAGCAGTTCGGCGAAGTAGCAACCCCAGGCGATCTGTTCCAGGCTGGCCCGTAAGGAGGGGAACGCGTGTCGGGTTTGCGCCTGTGTAACGATGTCCAGTCCCCGGGTACGGACGACCAGGAACGTGCTATGGGTGAGCAGCTCGACGTGCCCGGCCAGGCGACTCCCCGGCCGGCGTACCCCTCGCGCGAGCAGGTGCACTTTTCCCCGCTCCGGCGTGAACAGCGTCAGGATGCGGTCGGCCTCCCCGGTATCGCTCCGTCGTAGGACGATGCCTTCGATGCGGTACAGGCGTGGTCGGGGTTCGCTCATGGCCGGTTACTGCTCCATCCAAAGCGCGCCATAGGCGCATAGCTCGACGCAGCGCCCGCAAAGTGTGCAATCGGTGCGCTCCAGGACGACCCTTTCCGATCCCGGCACGCGGTGGAGCGCACGCGGTTCGCAGACCGGAAGACAAAAACCACAATCCACGCAGGCCTCGGCATCCCAACCTAGCACGCGCTCCTGTTCGGCCACCCCAATGCCCTGCTCCTGGAGGAACGCCAAGGCGCCGGCGATCCCTTCTTCTGGCCCTTGGAGCTCCAGGATGACCATCCCGCTCCGGTCCGGAAGTACCCGCGCCTGCAGGATGTTCATCGCCAGGTCGAAATCCCGAACCAGGCGGTAGAGCACTGGCTGGTCGGTCAGGTGGGCAGGGAAATAAAGGCAAAAGCGGCGCTTGACCGGGCGGACATTCACCGTCCCACCTCCCCGGTCCAGGACGGGGCCGAGCCCGCGGGCAAGAAGGGCGGAAACTCGCGGCGTTGCAGCCGGGACTTGAGTTCCCCGGCCAACCGGGCAGCACGGGTGGGGCTACAGAGGGAAGTGACCGGGATGGACTGCCCTCCCAGCTCGATGCTCCCGTCTTCTACCACGCGGTAGGGAACCTGGGAAACCTGGGGCGGCGGTTTCTGGGGAACCCCAAGGTCGACCACTTCCAGCATCAAGCGCTCCTCTGGGCATTCCAGAGGGGCAAGAACCTGGGCGTCAAGCACCGGAAGCGGCCAGGCGACCCCTACGGCCAACCCGACGCCGTAGCCCGGGATGGCCAGCGGTCGCAGGTATTCGCGGCGGACCTCCCGAGCGTCGACGCCGAGGCCGATCGTGGCGCCGCGACGCCAGGCGATGTGGCCCAGGCCGCCGGCCATCAGCACCGGAAGGCCGGGGCGAAGGATGCGTTCCGTGCGGTCGAGCACGCCCGGTTCCGCTGGCCCTGCCCAGGTGTGGGCAGCGTTTCCTCGCTCCGGAAGGAGCAGGCCATAGTGGGTGGGCAGGGATTGCGCGTGGCTGTTGACCAGCAGCCGGCCTTCCGACGGAGAGTGGATCGTCACGATCAGTTGGGCCTCCTCCAGGTCCTTCAGTGCCAGCGCGCCTTCCCAAGAGACCTCGCCAGCCCGTCCCCGAGCGCGCGTCTGGACACGGAGGATCGGTCGTTCCCCGGCGAGCCAGCCGTCCAGGACGTGCGCACTCCCGCGCAGTGGTCCGCGGTTGCCAGTTGCCCCGAGGTCGAGCACCAGGTCGTATGGGGAAAAGCCCCGTTGCAGCGGGATACCCCCCAGCCAGGCGCGTTCCGGCGTGGAAGGAAGGAACGGAAGGGCCGGCCGGAAGAGGAGGATCGCCCAGGCGGCCGGAGCAAAGGTTGCGGTCACCAAAACATCGATCTGTCTGGCAACTTCCTCTGCGCCCTGTTGCTGGACAAGGGACCGGGCTTCCGGCACCGTTGCCACGCTGGCCTGCCCGTAGTACAGCCGACGATCGACCTCTGCCCAGGTGCGCATGCCGGTCTCCGCAGGATCCATGATAGTTTATTATACCACAGGGGAAACCGAAAGGCGCTTCCCTGCCCCTATTTCGATGCGAAATGGGTGTGGATCGTATAGCCGATGCCGCGGACGTTATGGATGTACTCTGGGTCGGCTGGGGTACAGCCCATCTTGTTTCGTAGCCGCCAGATATGCACGCGGACGATCTCTCTGGCTTCGGCTTCGGAGGCATCGTAGCCTAGCGCATCCTGGAGCAACGTGCGACAACTCAAGACGTGTCCCCGTTCCTGCACCAGGCGGACGAGGATACGGAATTCGGCCGGAGTCAGGGGGAGAAGCCGATCGTCCAGCGACGCTTCGTGGCCCTCGAGGTTGAGCTTTAGACGGCCCAGCTGATAGTGGCCTTCTTCCGGCGGGCTCATCCTCTTGCTATGGCGCAGGAGGGCTCGCAGGCGGGCGAGCATTTCCCGGTAGCGGAAGGGCTTGGTCAGGTAATCGTCTGCCCCGAGGGAAAAGGCGCGCAGGAGATCTTCTTCCGCGTCCCGTGCGGTGAGCACCAGGATCGGCACCGAGGAGGTCTGCCGTAGCCAGCGGCAGACCTCAAAACCATCCAGACCGGGAAGGCCCAGGTCCAAGATGACCAGGTCGATCGGGTGTTCCTTGGCCCGCCGGAGCGCCTCGGGTCCCGTTTCGGCCCGGATTACCCCGTAGCCCTCCCGTTCCAGGGCGTAGGCAATGGCATCCGCCTGAACCAGGTCATCCTCGACCAGCAGGACGCGTTCCATCGTCATCAGACTGGTAACAGACGGGCGCGGTCCTTGTCCGCGCCCTTCCGGCTTCAGACTCTATTTTATCATACCACAGGCGACAGCGCAACGCAACTCCCGCTCCAGTTTCCAACAAACGATCCGAGTGTAGCGAGCCAGGCACTGCGATCCCCCTGAAAGGCTAAGGAGAGCGCCTCGTGGAACTTGCTGACGGTCAAGACCTGCTTCCACACCGATGTTTGGGACAGGAGCTGCCGGGCTTGGGCCAGAAGCTCCTCCACCTCGGCGCCATCCTGGTACATCAGAAGGAGCAGAATCCTATAGGCCCCTGCGACCAGGTTGAGGATCCGTTCCACCGCCCTCCGGGCCCGCTCCATGAATTTCTCCAGCCCGAAGCTGCCTTTGAGCGGTTGGAAGCCGACCTCAATCGCCCATCGCGCTTCTCGTACAGTTGCAAGATCCGCTGCGCGTCCGACCGGCTGCGCAGCGGGAGCGTCGTGGCCAGGATCAATGGCTCGCCACCGCTGTCTGGCCAGAAGATCACGAAGTAGACGGGCTCCTCAACCCTCTCCTCGTCCAGGAAGGCGCAGAAGGCGGTGATCTGGCCGGAGATACACCGCTCGGGGCCTTCCTTCCACCTGGCTGGCCCCAGCAAAGAGAGGCTGGCGGCGACCTCAAGCACATTGCGCGAGCGCTGGCGGAAGTAGACGTGGATGTCCCGCCGCACGCGGTACAAGGCGTGGCTGCCGCGTGCCCGCAGCCAGGCAAACTTGGGCTTGCGGCTCAACCCCCGATCCCCGATGACCAGCGCAGGAACCCCCACCAGGTCGAGCGCCTCCTCCAAGGCCGCTTCCTCCACCGGGTTCTGGCTGAGGATCTCGGGATGGGTGTTCGCGAAACGGGCCCGGCTGAGGGGCAGCCAGCGTCCCCCCTTGAGCAACGGCCCTGCCCAGGCATCCACATACCCCTTGGGATACCGCTCATATTCCAGATCTTTCCGTTGCGAAGGGTACTCCATCGCCAAGCCAGCTTTGCCACGTCGGGTATGCTTCCCATAGGTCGTTGGGTCCTCGAGGAGGATCCGCAGCCCACGATCACACTCGAAAGCACGCGCTGGGATCTGGCGCAAGACCTGCCGGCGGCAGGCGCGGAAGAAGGCGTTTTGGTCGTACCGGGCGTGCTTCAACGATTTCGAAAGGGCCGTTTCGGTGTTCTGGACATTGTGGGCACGGCGCTTCCCCCACAGCGCCTGGGCCAGTTCCTTCAGGCGGGTGCTGCCACCGATGGCGATGGCCCACACCCGGTCGCGCAGGGTGTTCCGCGTTCGTGGGTCGATCGCTGCGGCCATCTCCCAGACGGCATCGCCCAGAATGGCCGTAATCTTGCTAGCCAGCACAGTCCGTTGTAGAATGGTGATGGGCTTCATAGCGTCGTTCCTCCTTTCGAATGAGGGTTCGAATGGTAACGCCGCCATGGTAGCCCATTTTTCACTTTGTTGGAAACTGGGGAACTCCGCCCCAACCGCGGGGAGGCACCCCCTCTGGTTAGCGTTGGACTCTTCCCGACTGCTCCCCCGCTAGCAGCTGCTGTACTTCTGCGACGGAGACCCGGTTCACATCTCCGGGGATGGAGTGCTTCCAGGCAGAAGCGGCGATGGCAAACTCCAGCGCGGCGCGGTCGTCCATACCGCTCAAGAAGCCGTAGATCAACCCGGCGGCAAAAGCATCTCCAGCGCCCACGCGGTCGACGATGTCGCGGATCTCGTATCGCCGACCGAGGAGGAATTCCTTGCGGTTGTGCAGGCAGGCGGACCAGCCGTTATGGTCGGCGGAATAGCTTTCCCGGAGGGTGATCGCCTGATAGCGCAGATTCGGGAAAGCTTCCAGCACCTTCTCGCACAGTTGCTGGTAGCGAGAGGGGTCGAGTTGGCCGGTGCGCACTTCCTCCTGCCAGCCGGCGCTCTCCAAGCCGATACCGAGCGCCTGCTGGCAATCCTCCTCGTTCGCGATCCCCACATCGACATAGCGCACGAGCTCCCGCATCACCTCGGGGGCCGTTTTGCCATATCGCCAAAGTTTCTTGCGGTAGTTGTAATCGCATGAGACGGTCAAGCCCATGGAACGCGCTGTCTGTACGGCCTTCAGCGAGAGGATGGCGGCATTCTGGCTGAGCGCCGGCGTGATGCCGGTGATATGGAACCAGGCCGCCCCATCCAGGATGCACTCCCAATCCAGGCAATCCGGGCTGGCCTCAGCGATGGCCGAGCCGGTGCGGTCATAGATCACCTGGGAGGGCCGTTGGTTGGCACCGGCCTCGAGGAAATAGATCCCCATCCGCTCACCGCCTCGCACCACGAACGAGGTATCCACCCCATAGCCGCGCAGGAAGGCGAGGCAGGCGTCGGCGATCGGATTGCGCGGCAGGATGGTGACGTAGGAAACCTCCAGGCCAAAGCCGGCCAGCGAGACGGCGACATTGGCTTCTCCGCCCCCGAAGGAAGCCTCCAGGATCGGGGATTGCAGCAACCGCTCGAATCCCGGGGCTTTCAGACGGAGCATGACCTCGCCAAAGGTCACCACGCGCTTGCTCATCGTGCACCTCGTTCTGGTCTGCAAGTGTGGACGATTTGCAGGGCTTCCCGTGTCAGCCGCGCGATCTCCTCGAAGGCGCCGGCGGAGATCAGCGCTGGAGGAGCGATCCAACTCCCCCCGCAGGCATAGACCGCGGGGGTTTTCAGGTAGTCGGCCAAGTTTGCGGCGGTGATTCCGCCGGTTGGGACGAAGCGGACCCCTTTGAAGGGGGCAGCCAGCGCCTTGAGCATCTTGATGCCCCCTAGGGCCTCTGCGGGGAAGAACTTGACGATGGAGAGGCCCCGGCTCACCGCGAGCCCGACCTCCGTAGGTGTGGCCACCCCCGGGATGACCGGGAACTGCTCCTGGAGGCACCAGTCGATGAGGTCCAGGTTCAGGCCAGGGGAGACGACAAAACGTGCCCCGGCAGCGACGGCCCGGCGGGCCTGGTCGAGGGTGAGAATAGTGCCTGCACCAACGAGGAGCTGGGGAAGGGAAGCGGAGAGACGCCGGATCGCCTCCTCGGCGGCATCGGTGCGGAAGGTGATCTCGGCACAGGGCAGTCCAGCGGCCAAGAGCGCTTCGCCCAATGGGACGGCGTGCTCGGCGTGCTCGATCTCGATGACCGGCACCAGGCCCAACTCCCCGATCTTTTCCAGGACCTCTGCCCCTGCAGCCGGGCCGGGGACATCCCGGCCCGAGGGCTCCGGCATGACTTGGACAAGCAACTCGATTTCCACCGGAATGTGTCCGGGCAGGTCGCTCACCCCGATCGATGTACGGGCGTGCCGTCCCCGTTCGCCAAAGACCTGCTCCAGAAGTTCGGACGCGCCGTTGATCACTTCCGGCTGCCGGTCAAAGCCCGGGGCGCTGTTCACATACCCGTTGAGCTTGACGATACGCGCCACGCGGTCCAGGTCGCCCAGGGCGGCCTTGAGCACGCTGATCAGGTTGAGCGCGGTCTGGCGGGCAGCCGCATAGCCCTCCTCGAGGGAGAGTTCTGCTCCGACCCGTCCCGTGCGCATGGGCTTGCCATCCGCATAACAGGTGGTTCCGGAAAGGAACAAGAGGTTGCCGGTCTGTCGGGCGGGCAGGTAAGCGCCGACCGGTTTGGGGGGAGAGGGGAGCTCAAGTCCGAGTTCTCGGATTCGCTTTTCGGTATCCATGCGTGCGCTATCCGTATGGCTTATAGGGAGGATGGGCTCCCCGGACGGCTCGCCGACTTTTTCGCCCGGGAGCCCATCCATCCTGGTCAGACGGACTAGAAGACGCTATCCGGGTTGTAGAAGCGGCAAGCGTTCTTGGGCGAGATGAGGGGAGAGGGCAGGACGGTGTCCTTCTCGGGAACCGCTCCGGCCAGGATGGCCATGAGGCGGTGGAACCCGGCCCGCCCGATCTGGTCCGAGTTGTTCAGCCCTGTGCAGGCATAGTTGGTGCCGTCCAGGATAGCCTTCAGGGCCTCTTTCTGGCCGTCCACGCCGCACAGGAACATCTCCTGGCTCCGCCCGGCATCGGCGATCGCCTTCTGGGCTCCCAGGCACATGGAGTCGTTCTCGCAGAAGACGGCATCGATCTTGTTGTACTTGGCGAGCATGTTCTCCATCAGCTTGTAGCCGCCATCCTCGCTCCAGCCGCCAAAGTCGGGGGCCATGACGACCTCGATCCCGCTCTTTTGGACGACGGAGAGCATGCCGTTCGTCCGGTCGAGGCCGATCGAGTTGTCGGCCGGCCCGCCGCGGAGCACGACCAGGCGCCCCTTACCGCCCAGGCGGTTGACGATGTATTGGCCGTCCTGGACGCCGATCTGGTAGTTATCGGGGCCGATCCAGCTCGTGTAGTCCCCGCCCTTCAGCTTCCGGTCGACCAGCACGACCGGGACCCTGGCCTTCTTGATGGCCTCCAGGCCGGCGGGAAGCGCCTCGAGCGGGCCGCCGCTGATGATGATGCCGTCAACTCCTTTGGCGAGCACGTCCTCGATGTCCGAGGTGAGCTTTTCGGCGTCGCCGTTGGCATCGGTTACGATCACTTCCACGTTGCCGTAATAGGCGGCCTCCTCCTGGACCGCTTTCGACATCCCGATGAAGTAGGCGCAGCACAGGGTAAAGTTCACCATGCCGATGCGGATGGTGCGCGGCCCAGTCTGCGCCGCCGGAGTCTGGGTCGCCGGGCCACAGCTGGCCACCATTACCGCGAGCAATACCAGGATTCCGATGAGCAGCTTTCCTTTCATAGCTTTTTTCCTCCCGTGGGGAACTCTCTAGAGGCCTCGATTCCTTCAAGAACCGCTCGCTGCACCTCCTTGGCATTCCCGATCCGTTGAACCCGCGCTCCTTCACTCCTTTCGCCGGGCGAGCACGGCGAAGAGGATGATCAGCCCTTTGAAGATCTGCTGGTAATAAGTTTGCACGTTAAAGAGGTTCAGCAGGTTGTCGATCAGTCCCAGGGTGAGGACGCCCCCGAATGTCCCCACCACGCCGCCCGAACCTCCTCCCAGGACCGCGCCGCCGATCACACAGGCCGCGATCGCGTCCAGTTCATAGCCGGCCCCCACGCTGGGCTGGGCGATGCCCAGCCGGGAGGCGAGGAGCACACCGGCCAGGGCTGCAAACAGCCCCGAGATCGCGTAGGCAAGCAGGATGTGTCCCGAAACGTGGATACCGGCCAGCCGCGCGGCCTCCTCGTTGCCCCCGATCGCGATCACGGACCTTCCAGCGGTGGTGCGATTGAGGAAGAACCAGACCCCGACGAAGGAGACCGCCATGACGAGCGCCGCGAACGGGACCGGCCCGACGGATCCTCCCAGGACCGTTCGGAAAAAGGCGCTAGAGGGCACCTGAGGAACCTCGGAATAGACATAGACCGTTCCCCTTACTGCCCCCAGGGTTGCCAGTGTCACGATAAAGGGCGCTAGCTTGAAGCGCGAGATCAGGAAGCCATTGAGCAGGCCGACCAGCACGCCGGCGGCCAACGCGATCAGGATGGCAAGCACGAGCGGGAGTCGGTGCTGCAGGCCGGAGGCCAGGATCGCACTCAGAGCCACGACCGAGCCCACGGACAGGTCGATGCCTCCGGAGAGGATGACCACGAGCATTCCCAGGCTGATAAGCCCATTGGTCACGGTCTGGCGCATCAGGTTGCTGATGTTCCGCTGGGTGAAAAAGACATCCGAGGCGGAAGCGGCGACCAGGAGCAGGAGCACGAAAGCGGCCATAAAGGCATAGTCTGCCCATCGTCGGCGCGGCACACGGCTGAGGATCCCCGCGATGGACCGTGTTTTGCGTGCGACAAGCCCCTCTTTGGCCTCAACATTCGGATCTTGCCCCATCATTGTACCCCCGCAGCACAGGCCAGGACCGATTCCTCGGTCGCCTGGGTCCTGGAGAATTCTCCGACGATCTGGCCCTCCCGCATGACGAGCACCCGGTCGCTCATGCCCAGGACTTCCGGCAGTTCGGAGGAGATCAGCAGGATTGCGACCCCTTGCTGGGCCAGGTCGTTGATGATCCGGTAGATCTCGACTTTTGTCCCCACGTCGACCCCGCGCGTGGGCTCATCCAGGATGAGCACACGGGCGCGCGTGAGAAGCCATTTAGCCAGGACAACCTTTTGCTGGTTTCCGCCGCTTAACTGACGGACCAGTCGGGTGATCTGGGGCGGGCGGACGTCCAGCTCCCGCACTTGGGCGCGCACCTGGGCATCTTGCTCAGCCCGATCCAGAACCCCCCAGCGGCTGAGGCGGTGCAGAATGGCCAGGCTCGCGTTATCGCGGATGGAACATTCCATCACCAGGCCGTCCCGTTTCCGATCCTCGGTGAGCAGCGCGACCCCGGCGTTGACGGCATCCCGCGGAGAGCGGGGATGGAAGGGCTTTCCATCTAGGTAGATCTGGCCGCCGGTAGCCGGTTCGGCGCCGAATAAGCAGCGCGCCAATTGTGTCCGTCCGCTTCCCACCAGGCCGAAGAGCCCCACCACTTCACCGGCGGATAGGGAAAAGGAGACGTCGCGGAACACACCTTCTTGCCGCAGGTTGTGGACGGTGAATATCGGCCGGCCGATCGATACCTGTCGGGCCGGGTAGATCTCCTCGAGGCTCCGCCCGATCATCATCCGGATCAATTGGTTCTGATCGACCTCTTTCGGCCGGACCGTTCCCACGAGCTGGCCATCCTTGAGCACTGTGATGCGATCGGCGATTTCAAAGACTTCATCCAGGCGGTGGGAAATATAGAGGATCAGGGTAGGGCGTTCCTTGAGGCTGCGGATGAGGGCAAATAGACGTCTCAGCTCTTCCTGGGAAAGGACAGCGGAGGGTTCGTCCAGGATCAGGACACGAGGGCTTTCCGCGACCGCCTTG
Source organism: Chloroflexia bacterium (assembly GCA_034436115.1). Lineage (GTDB taxonomy): Bacteria > Chloroflexota > Chloroflexia > DTKN01 > DTKN01 > DAOTVY01. The sequence goes on from DAOTVY010000022.1 coordinate 91,035, forward strand.
GCGATCTCGACCATCTGCTGGTGGGAAACGCTCAAGTGCGCCACGGGAGCCCGTACGTCGATTCCTGTGAAGCCGATGTGGTCCAAGATGGACTGAGCCCGCTCGTGCGCTGCGCGCCAATCGATCCAGAAGGGGGCCCCACGGGTGGGCAGCTGGCCCAAGAGGATGTTTTCGGTCACGGTGAGCTGGGGGACGAGGCTGAACTCCTGGTGGACGGCGCGGATTCCCAGCCGGCGCGCGCGGATCGGGGAATCGATCTCCACGGCATGGCCCCCGAGAAGGATATGACCGCTATCCTTGTGGACTGCGCCGGCCAGGATGCGCACGAGCGTGGACTTGCCGGCTCCGTTCTCCCCCACGATCGCGTGCACCTCTCCCAAAGCGGCGGTGAAATCTACCCCGCGCAGGGCCTGGGTGCCGTCGTAGCTCTTGAAGATCCCCCGCATCTGGAGGAAATCTTGGGTCTCCATGGAGGCAGGCTCACCGGCGGGCAAACGTGCTGAGCACGTCGTGCAGGAGGATGATCTTCTGCTCGGTCATCTCCTCCAGCGTATCGTGCAGCCCCTCGCGTCCGTGCCCGCTCATCTTGATGCCACCGAAGGGGAGGCTTTCCACCCGCAGCGCAGAGGACCAATTGACCACCACGCCTCCCACTTCCAGGCGGTAGGCGATGTCGAACGCGCGCCCGATATCCCGGGTAAAAACCGCCGCCTGCAGGCCGTAAGGGGTATCGTTGGCCAGGCGGATCGCTTCGTCCACCGTATGGAAAGGAACCAGGGGCACCACCGGGCCGAACACTTCCTCGCGGAAGGCCCTGGTGTCCGGGGGAACGTCGGTCAACACCGTCGGCTCGATGAATGCGCCGCGTCGCTGCCCGCCGGCCTTTAGGGTCGCCCCAGCTTCCAGTGCTGCCTGGATGGCTCCTTCGACCTTCCGGGCGGCCTCTTCGCTGATCAAGGGGCCCACGTCCGTGTCCTCAGCCAGGGCGTCCCCCACTTTGAGCGCGCGGGCCTTCTGGGCGAGGATCTCGGCAAAGGAGTCATAGACCTGGGCGTCCACGAAGACGCGCTTCACGGCACAACAGATCTGGCCGTTGCCGCGGGCCAAGCGGCCCAACACCACCGCCTCGGCAGCCTTTTCCAGATCGGCATCGGCGCAGACGATCGTGGCATCGTTGCCACCCAGCTCCAGGTGGACACGCTTGAGATGCTGCGCCGCCAGCTGGGAAATACGGATGCCAACCGCGGTGCTTCCGGTGACCGTCACCATCTGAATGCCTGGACTTTGGGCCAGGAACTCGCCGATCTGCGCGCCCGGGCCCGTGATCATCTGATGCGCGCCCGGCGGAAGACCGGCCTCCTCCATCATCGCGGCGATGGTAAGGAGGGTGAGCGGGCAGTCCGAAGGTGGCTTGGCAATCACGGCGTTCCCAGCGGCAAGTGCAGGCGCAGCTTTGTGAGCGTACAGTTCCACGGGGTAGTTGAAGGGAACAATGGCCGCAACCACACCGAGGGGCTGACGGATGACCAGGGCAAGGTGCCGCTCCTGTCCCGGCACCGCGTCCATCGGGATCACCCGTCCAAAGATGCGCTTGCCCTCCTCGGCAAAGCCGCGGAAAATGCGGATGGCGGCCTCGATCTCTTCGCGCGTCTGCCGGATCGGCTTGCCGTTTTCGCGGGCGAGTAGCTCGCTCAGGCTGGCCTTACGGGCCTCCATGGCGTCCGCAACACGCGCCAGGATCGCGGCACGCGCGTGGGCCGGCATACGGGCCATCGCCTCCTTTCCTCGCTGCGCAGCCTGGAGGGCCCGCTCGGCATCCTGCAGCGACGCCACAGGCACCGTGTCGATCACTTCCCCGGTGCCCGGGTTGCGGACCTCCTGCCAGCGACCGTCGGACGAGTCGACCCACCGGCTGTCGATCAGCATCTTCATTGTCGCACCTCCACAACATCGTGCGCCTGTCTCTCCGAGACGGGGTACCCAAGCCGTCGGGATACCTTGAGCGCGGTCTCGCGGACCAGTGGGCCCAGCTTAAGGAGCATCTCCCGGCTCAGCCGATGGGCTGGCCCCGAGACGCTGATCGCGCCGACTACCTCCCCACTGTAGTCAAAGATTGGGGCCCCCACGCAGCGGACCCCCAGTTCGTTCTCCTGGTCATCCAGCGCAAAGCCGCGTGCCCGCACCTGCTCCAGCTCGACGCGGAGCGCTTCCGCGGAGCTCACCGTATAGGGGGTGCGCGATGGGATGCCGGCGTCGATGATTTCCTGGACGCGTTCCGTCGGGAGATACGCCAAAATGGCTTTACCGAGAGCTGTGGAATACATCGGCATGCGGGCACCGATGCGCGAAGCCATGCGGATGGGGTGGGGGCTTTCCACCTTGGCCAGGTAAACCACCTCGTTACCGGAGGGTACAGCCAGGTGTACAGTCTCCTGGGTGCTCGACGCCAGATCGATCAGGAACGGCTCGCTTTCCCTTCGGAGGTCGTGCTCGGCCAGGAGAACTCCGGCCAGCTCGATCAGCTTCGGGCCCAGCTGGAAACGGTCGTTGTTGTCCCGTTCCACAACCCCCAGTTCTTCCAGGGTGGTCAGGTAGCGGTGGGCAGTACTCTTGGAAGTGCCAATGTGCGCAGCGACTTCCGCCAGCGAAACCGCCGACCCTGCGCGCTGCGCCAGGAAATCCAGGATGGCGAACGCCTTCACCACGGTAACCGCAGTGGCGCTGTGGCCGTCCAAAAGAAGACCTCCAAGCAGTTGTTGTTCCAAAATTTAGAATAACGTGCTAATTTTTATTATAGCACGAATCGACCCATTTGTCAAGCGCTCTCCTGAATCGTACAGGAACGGCACACCCCCGCTTGTGCCAAGGCCTGCCCAGCTGTGATATAATGGCTTTGAAACTGTACCAGCAGGAGGTCAAGATGGCAGAATCCTTGTCCTGGTGGACCTGTTCCGAGTGCCGATATACCCTGCAGGCGCAGACGCCCCCAGAAGTCTGTCCCTCCTGCGGGAAGAAGTGCGAATTCTACGAGTCGACCTGTTACACGCCGGAATGCGGCGGGCCGGGGAACCCGGACCCGCAGCTCGTTTCCCGGCCGAAGCAGCCGACGCGCTGAACGCCCACATCCCGCACCTGGGCAGATCGTGGGACCGAAGGGGGAGGGTGGCGCAATGGTATGCCTTCGCGCCGTGGTGCTGTTCTTCTGCACGCTCTTGTTGAGCGCCTGCTCCCCGCGGGCTTCCCTTCCGGCCATCCAACGCACCGTCCCCCTGCCGCCGCCGCGCACAGCCGGCCCCGTGAGTCTGGAGCAAGCGCTCGCGCAGCGCCGTTCGGTCCGTTCCTACGCTCCCCGGCCCCTTTCTTGGTCGGAGGTCTCCCAGCTCCTCTGGGCTGCCCAGGGCATCACCGATCCGCGCGGGTTCCGCACGGCTCCCTCGGCGGGCGCGCTCTATCCGCTGGAGGTGTACCTTGCGCTTCCACAAGGCTGGTACCACTACCGCCCGCAGGGACACCTTCTGGAGCAGCTAGGGGATGAGGACCTGAGGCCGCAGCTCTGGGAAGCCGGGCTACGCCAGGACGCGCTGCGAGAGGCCCCGGCGGTCCTGGTCCTGGTTGCCGTCCCCGCGCGAACAGAGGCCAAATACGGTGCACGCGCCCTCCGTTACGTGCAGCTCGAGGCCGGCCACGCGGCACAAAACCTGCTCTTGCAGGCCACCGCGCTGGGGTTAGGAGCCGTTCCCATCGGCGCCTTCGACGACGAGGGTGTACGTCGTGCGCTCCGGCTCTCCGCCGATACCCTCCCCCTCTACCTGATCCCCGTTGGGGAACCGACTGGGCGCTAGATCCAGGGACGAAACCTTCGGAGCAAGCGGATCGTCTGTAGGCCGTGCATCGGCACCGGCCGGTCACACCGCGTCCCCAAAAGGAGGAGAAAGATGATCCGCACGCCGTTCTTTCGCATCCTGGTGGCACTGCTCTGCCTGCTCCCTGCAGCCTGTGGCCGCTCCGTTCCCCCGACCACACCGCCTACCCCCACCCCGGCGAACGCAGGGATCGCCAACCCTGCGGCCACCTACTGTGAACAGCAGGGCTATCGCTGGGAAGTTCGCACGGCACCCGACGGCAGCCAGTCTGGGGTATGCATCTTCCCAGATGGCCAAGCCTGCGACGAATGGGCCTTCTTCCGTGGGGAATGCGGCCCCGATCGGGCAACCCCCTATCCGTAAGCGCGCTCGCCCACGAGGCTCCGTCCTTCCGGACGGAGCCTTTTTCGTTGCTCCCTTTCCTTGACAGATCGCCGACTCCATCGGATAATCCGCGCATACGCAGTTGGATCACCGGATGGGACGAGATGACAACCTCCGTCTCCGCGAAAGAAGCCGTACCCCTCCAGCAGGCCCCGAGGTGGGCAATCTGGGCCGCGCTGGGAAGCGTCTACCTCGCCTGGGGTTCGACCTATCTGGCGATCCGCTTTGTCGTGCTGGGGCTGCCTCCCTTCCTTTCGGCCGGCCTGCGCTTCCTGATCGCCGGGGGATTGCTCTATGCCTTCCGAAGGCTGCGCGGAGATGGCCGCCCCACCCGACAGCACTGGCGTGCGGCAACGTTCGTGGGCCTCCTGATGCTCCTTGGCGGCAACGGCTGCGTGGTCTGGGCGGAACAGCACGTTCCCTCGGGGGTTGCGGCCCTGCTCGTCGCGACCTCCCCTGTGTGGATGGTGCTCATGGACCCGCTTTTCCGTGGGAGCCGTCGGCCGCACCCACTGATCCTGGTAGGAGTGCTCCTTGGCTTTGCCGGGACTGTGGTCCTGGTCGGGCCAGGGCAGCTCCTGGGCCTGCAGGGACGGGTCGACCCGTGGGGAGCGCTCCTCCTCACACTTGCTGCGATCTTCTGGTCCGTCGGCTCGCTCTATAGTCGCAAGGCCGCACTCCCCGACTCCCCGCTGCTCGGGACCAGCATGGAAATGCTCGTTGGGGGACTGGCCCTGTTCCTCCTGGGGACGTGCACCGGCGAATGGAACCGCCTGGCCTGGGGACCCGAGGTACCCCGGGCCCTCGGTGGGATGGCCTACCTGATCGTCTTTGGTTCCTGGATCGGTTTTTCCGCCTACACCTGGCTGCTCCGGGTTGCCCCCACCCCGTTCGTTTCCACCTACGCCTACGTGAACCCCCTCGTCGCAATCGTTGTGGGCCACTTTGTCGGCGGAGAAGCGCTTTCCGGAAGGGTGCTCCTGGCTGCCGCCATGGTGCTAGGTGCCGTAGCGCTGATCACGGCCCTACAAGGGAGGGGGCAAGCCACGCCCCGAGAAGAAGGCGCCTCATAGCGAATCCCCGCGCCGCCTGCGGCGCAGCCAGGCGAGGCCAGCCAAACCCGCAAGCACCAAGGCCAGGAGAACCAAGCCGGGAACCGCCCACCTGTCGTAGGGCATTCCCTCAGGATAACTGGGCCACGGTGTGGCCACAGGCCTCACGGTGGTTGTGGGCGTCGGGGTGGCTGTGGGCGTTGCGGTGGCCTCGTCGCCACAGTGGGTACAGGGCCGGTGGGTGGGCCTCGGGGATACTTGCGTGGTGTGGATGGGCGAGGCGGCGGTCGGCCCTCGGGTCGCGCTCGGCCGGGGCGTCGCAGCGGGCGTCGAGACGGGCGAAGGGAGCACAGTCGGTTGGGGAGAGGGGGTGGGAGTGGGCGATGGAGTCGTGGTCTGGATGGGCGAGGGCTCCGCGGTGGCCGTGGGGCGCGGGGTACGGGTGGCTGGCGGACGCGTAGGGGTAGGGGGCGGAAACGTGGCCGTGGCCGTCGGTGTGGGCTCAGGCGTGTCCGTTGGGGAAGGGAGCGGGGTGCAGGTGGCCGTGGGCACGGGGGGCAGGGTGGGAGAGGGCGTCTCGGTCGCGGTCGGTTCAGGCGTAGGGGTGAGCGTCGGTTTGGTGGGCCCCGGCGTCACGGTCGGGGTAGGGGTCGCGGTGGGTCACTGGGCATAGACCGTCTGCGGGGCGATCATCCCCCCGCCGAGCAAGAGGGCCAGGCCCACCGTGCGCCCAAGGATCCAACGCACCGTTCTCTTTCGCACCGTTCGCTCTCCTCGGTTTCACCACCCGGCCGGCCGCAGCGGACGCGGGCTATGGCCGGTGTAAAGCAGCCGGACCCCTTGGGCGCGCAGGCGCGCCACGCTCTCTCGCAACGCTTCCGGGTCCTCGATGAAGTAGGGTTGAGGGACCGCCCGGCCGTTCCGGCGCGTGAAAAGGTCGCCCACGAAAGCCGCGCCTCCCTCCAGGAGGACGGTCAGGGAATCGGCCGTGTGCCCCGGTGTGTGCAGGATACACCCCTCAAGCCCGAACGGCGCCAGGCTGGCCCCGTCCTCGAGCGGCAGCTCTATCGGGAGCGCCGGAAGCACGAGACGGCGCTCGAGCAGCCGGGCGAGGGCGGCTATGGTCCGCCCCCCCAGGCGCCGAGGCGCCGGCAGAGGGACCGGGCGACCCCGAAGACGCATGGCCGCCGTGGGATGGGCGGCCAAAGGCGCCGACGAGAGTGCTCGTAAGGCGGGAAGCGCCCCACAGTGATCCGGGTGCGCGTGGGTGAGCACGATCAAGCGCAACATGGTTGGCCTCAGGCCCACCCGCTGCAGAAAGCGCGCAATCAGCCGCTCGCTGCCGGGGAGCCCGGCGTCCACCAACACCGGCCCTTCCTCCCCCACAAGGAGGTAGGCCACCGAGAGGCCCAGCGGGATCGGATAGACCGTTGCGGGCATCCACGCTCCTTTCAGGAAGCCCGCTGGTAGACCTCGGGTTTCAACACCGCCACAAAGGGCAGGTTGCGGTATACCTGCCGGAAGTCCAGGCCGTAGCCGACGACGAACTCGTTGGGGATATCGAACCCGACATAGTCCAGCGGCACGTCCACCAGCCGTCGGTCTTTTTTGTTGAGCAATGCGCAGACGCGCAACGAGGCCGGCCCGCGTCGCCGGAGCATCTCCAGGATGTACTTCAGCGTTAGGCCCGTGTCCACGATGTCCTCAACGATGAGGACATGCTTCCCCTCGATACTCTCGTCCAGGTCCTTCAGGATGCGCACGATGCCGCTGCTTTCGGTGCTGGCCCCGTAACTGGAGACGGCCATAAAGTCGATCGCCACCGGACGTTTCATCGCCCGCGTCAGATCGACCATGAAGTGCACCGCTCCCTTGAGCAGGCCCACGAGCAAGAGATCCTTCCCCTGATAGTCCGCCTCGATCTGTTGTGCCAGTTCGCGCACCCGCCGTTGTAGATCCTCTTCGCTGATCAGGATCCTGGCCACATCCTCGTACATCGCGTTCCTCCTGTCCGGTAGAGGGAAGCGACCTGGGTCCATTCTACTACGGGGCCAGCGGGCGCGCAACTGGCCCGAACCGCAGGGGGAGGGGACGGAGCCGCGGAAACCGCTGAGGGGCTTTTGAGGCGAAGAGCTCTAACGCGTACCTTCCTCCGTTGGAGGAGGGTGCACGCTACCGACAGGTCTCGGGCCGCATGGGCAGCGGCCAGGAGCGAACTGGAGCCGCGTGGCCTGCGTCAGGCGGGTGCGCCACGCGAAGCAGCACTGCCCGGCAGGATAGCGACCCGAAACCGCACGGTGCCGCGCAAGCGAGGCTCACTTCTCCTTAGGCGCTTGGGCGAGGTACCTTTCGGGATCTCGGTCGAAGGCGATTTTGCACCCCTTGGCGCAGAAGTAGTAGGTCACCCCCTTGTAGACCGAGGTGGCCGCCGCCTTTTCCTCATCGACCATCATCCCGCACACCGGATCCCGCGCTGCCATCTTCCACCTCCTTTGGTTTGGGAAACAGTTCCTCCAGACGGGCACGGTTCTGGGCAAAGCCGGTCAGGATTTCCTGGCCGATCACGATCGTCGGGGTCATCATCCGGCCCCCGAGGAGCCGCTGCATCTCCCGTGCGGCCGCCGGGTCCGCGCTGACATCGCGCTCGATGTAAGCAACCCCACGTTGGGCAAAGAAACTCTTTGCCGCCAGGCAATCCGCTCAGGTGGGTTGGGTGTATACCACTGGCTGATCCGGACCCTCCTTTGTGTGGCGAAACCAGCGACGCAGCATCCCCATCTCTCCTATCTGTTTCCACGCGCCCGTTCGTAAGCGGGACGGATGTTCGCCCGTCGCAGCAGGTTGGCGTTCGTGACCACGGTGATCGAGCTGGTGGCCATGGCGATCTCGGCCAGCACCGGATGCATCAGCCCCAGCACTGCCAGCGGGATCATGACCACGTTGTAGAAAAAGGCCCAGAACAGGTTCTGCACGATTTTGCGGAAGGTCGCCCGGGAGAGGAGGATCGCCCGCACCGCGCCGGAAAGGTCGCCGCGCACCAGCGTCACGTCGGCGGCCTCGATGGCGATGTCGGTGCCGGTACCGATGGCGATGCCGACGTCTGCCTGGGCCAGGGCGGGGGCATCGTTGATGCCATCGCCCACCATCCCGACCACGTTTCCTTCTTCTTGCAGCCGACGAATTTCGTTCACCTTGCCTTCCGGAAGCACCTCCGCCAGCACCTGAGAGATGCCACAGCGGCGGGCGATCGCCTCTGCAGTCCGGCGGTTGTCGCCGGTCAGCATGACCGTGAGGATGCCCATGCGTTCCAGCTCAGCCACCGCGGGTGCGGCATCCTCTTTTAGGGTGTCGGCGACGGCGATTGCGCCCAACGGCGTCCCATCCACCGCGACCAGCATCACCGTCTTGGCCTCGGCCTCCAGCTCGAGCGCTGCCTTTTCCAATGCGCGGGTGTCGACCCCGGCCTCCTCGAGGAAGCGCCGGCTCCCCACGCGGACGGCCCGACCGTCCACCTCCGCCTGTACCCCCCGGCCCCGCAGGGCTTGAAAAGCGACGATGGGGCGTAGGGCGAGCCCTTCGGCCTGCGCACGTTCCACGATCGCGCGGCCCAGCGGGTGCTCGCTGCCCTGCTCAGCAGATGCGGCCCAGAAGAGGAGCGTTTTCGGATCGCCGTCCAGGGGGACGAGATCGGTCACCTCCGGCCGGCCTCGGGTCAGCGTCCCGGTCTTGTCCAGGACGAGCACGCGCACGTCTTTCAGGCGCTGGATCGCCTCCCCGCTGCGGAACAGGATGCCGTTCTGGGCGCCCAGGCCGCTTCCAACCATGATCGCGGTGGGCGTGGCCAGTCCCAGGGCACAGGGGCAGGCGATCACGAGCACCGCTACCGCAGCAAACACGGCCAACGTGACGCGCCCCAGCATCGGGTTGACCCAGGGGAGAAAAGCTGCCGCCCAACGGCCCACCGCACCGATCGTCTCCGGGAAGAAGAGCCAGGCAAGGAGCGTCAGCAGGGCGATCCCGATGACCACGGGCACAAAGCGTGCGGTCACCCGATCGGCGAAGGCCTGGATGGGCACCTTCGTCCCCTGCGCCTGCTCGACCAGCCGGATCACCTGCGCCAGGAAGGTATCGCGCCCGACGCGCGTGGCGCGCACTTTGAGCAGGCCGTCCTGGTTGACCGTGGCGCCGATCACTTCGTCTCCCGGGCCCCGGTTCACGGGCATCGATTCTCCGGTGACCATCGACTCATCGAGGGCGCTTTCCCCTTCCAGGATGATGCCGTCGGTGGGGATCCGTTCCCCCGGCCGGACGATGACAATATCCCCCACCTGAACGGCCTCCACGGGGACCTCGCGCTCCTCCCCATCGACCAGCACGCGGGCTGTCCGTGCGCCGAGCTCCAGGAGTCGCCGGATCGCCTGGGAGGCGCGGCCTTTGGCCGTGGCCTCGATGTACCGGCCGGTGAGATGAAAGGCCATGATCATCGCCGCAACGCCGGCATAGTTGGCGATGGCCGGATGGCCCTGGATGATCAGGGAAACCAGCGCGGCCGGCCCGGTGAGCAGCGAAGCCAGCGTCCCCATCGCGATCAGGACGTCCATGTTGGCACTCCCGTGGCGAAGGGAGCTCCAGGCGGAACGGTAGGTCGCCCGGCCGGCCCAAAAGAGCACCGGCAAGGAAAGCACCAGGACGCCGCTTTCGAACACCAGATGGTTGGGCCATACAATCCCCCGGATCATCTCGGGGAGCATCCAGGCGATGATCGGGATGGCAAATGCCCAGGCGATCCACATCCGCCGCCGCGCCAGCCGCATGCGGAGTTCTTCCTCGTTCTCCTCTTCCTGGGCGAGCGCTTCCACGTCCACGACATCGTAGCCCGCCTCGCGCACCGCCTGGGCCAGTCGCCCTCGGTCGGCAACCCCAGGGATGTAAATGACGGTGGCGCGTTCCGTCGCCAGGTTGACGGAAGCGGAGAGCACGCCCTCGACGCGTTGCAGCGCCTCTTCCACATGGGCGACGCAGCTGGCACAGGTCATGCCCGCGATCGGAAGGACGATCGTCTCCTCGGGGACGTCGTAGCCGCTCTCGCGCACCGCCTGGACCAGCCGGGCCGTACCGACCCGCTCGGAGTCGTAGGCCACGGTGGCCCGTTCCGTGGCCAGGTTGACGACCGCGCGCTCCACCCCGGGCACACCGGACAGCGCTTCCTCCACGTGCGCCACGCAGCTGGCGCACGTCATCCCCAAGATGGGCAATACGAGCTCACGCTTCGCCATAACGGCCTCCCCGGCGGGGGCCCCACACCGCCTGGAATACTTCCACCAGTTCGGAGAGCGCACGCGCACGCTGCCCGGGGTCGTCGCTGCGCGCCGCCTCGGTCACACAGTTGTGCAAATGTGCTGCCACAAGCAAACTACCCACCTCCTCCAGGGCCCGTTGCACCGCCTGCACCTGGCGCATGATCTCCAGGCAATCGCGCTCCGCCTCAACCATGCGTCGGATTCCGGCCACATGGCCTTCGATGCTCTTCAGGCGCGCAACCAGTTCCTGCGGGTGGGCTTTCATCCTCTGCTCCTATACCCCCCTTGGGGAGGGGGTGATTTTCATTCTACCCTTCCTATCGGGGTGATGCCGTAAGGGGGGTCACCAAGGTGCTGGAAGCCCCCTAGTCGCTCTGCAGCCGCCGTAGCTGGGGAACCAGGAGCGCCACCCCCAGGGCAAAGGCGAGGGTCACGCCCGCACCGATCACGACGGCCGGCGTGGGGCCGAGCCATTGCGCCACGCTCCCGATAAAGAGCGCGCTGAAAGGGGTCGTGCCGAAAAACATGAGCATATAGACCGCCATGACACGGCCGCGCAGTTCGTCGGGAACGATCGACTGGATCAGGGTGTTGCTGGTGGCGTTCTGGGTGACGAAGCCAAAGCCGGCCAGACTCAGACAGACGAGGGAAAGCGGCAGAGAGCGGGAGAAGGCGAACGCCAGCACCGCGATCGGAAAGAGCAGGCTCCCCGCGCTCAGCAGCAGCCCCTTACGGCGGGAATGGCCCAGCCCGGCAACGGTCAGCGATGCGGCCAGCGCACCGATTCCCAGTGCCGTATTCAGATAGCCCAGCCCTTTTTCTCCGGCCCGGAGGATGTCCCGCGCAAAGACGGGCATCAGGACCGAATAAGCGAAACCGAAGAGGGAGGACACGGCCACGATGGCAATGATCGTCCGAACAAGCAGATGGCCCCGGATGTAGCGCAGGCCGGTCCCGATCTGGGACATCAGCCGCTCGGTCTGCAGCGCGGGAGGATGCGGAGGCAACCGCATGAGCAGCAGGGCTACGATCACCGCAAGGAAGCTCAGCGCGTTCAGCCCGAAGCACCAGGTGGCCCCCCAGGCACCCAGGACGATCCCGGCGACGGAGGGGCCGACGATACGGGCCACGTTGAACATGGTCGAGTTGAGGGCGATGGCGTTCATGAGGTCGCGCCGGTCCTCCACCATCTCCACTGCCAGTGCCTGGCGCGCCGGGGCATCGAACGAGTTCGCGATCCCCAGGCCCAAAGCCAGGAGGGCAATGTGCCACACCCGAAGCACACCAGCTGCGGACAGCAGAGTGAGCACGATAGCAAAGGCCATCATGCTGCTCTGGGTCAGGAGCAGGACCTTTCGCTTCGGGAAGCGATCGGCCACCGCCCCAGCCGGCAGCATCAGGAAAAGCGTGGGAATGCTGCCGGCAAAGGAAATCATCCCCAGGGCAAACTTGGAATCGGTCATCTGATAGACCAGCCACTGCTGGGCGACCGACTGCATCCAGGTGCCCATCAGGGAGATCATCTGGCCGAAGAACCAGAGGCGGTAGTTGTAGTGGCGCAGGGCGACGAAAACCGAAATCCCGCGCCGACTATCTTTAGCAACACAGCGGGCCATCGCCGGTGATCCTCGTCGAACGATGTCAGGGAACGACCATAGTCCCCTGCTCACGGCACCGCTATTGTATCACCAGGGACGCAGCCCGTCCAGCGAGGCACAGGCGAGCGCCCGCCATCTTTGGGGATGGGGTAGGGGTTGGCCCTGCCTGCGCCTACCCCCTTGGCATGAGAGCGCCTTTTGATCCCGGGGCGCTACCTCCGTGTCTTGCGACAAACGGATACGCGCGTCCAGCCGCTGGGCGGGGGGCAGAGACCTCATTCCCTTGCTCGGGTTTCTCATCCACTCCATTGGGAGGGCAAAACCCGGCGCCGGATCCCCCGCCATTCATTCGCGCTCGGGCCCCGGGAGGGAAAGCCGGCAGGCCGCAATGGAGGTTGCGCTTCGTCCCCATGGCCTCGCCTGGGCGGGCTGAAGGGGATTATGGCTCGGAAGGAGGGCTCGCGGCATCCCGTAGAGATGGACCAATGGCCAAACGCTGCCAGTTAACCAGCGCGAAGGGAACATGGATGACGCCCAGCGCTTCCCAGGAGGGCAAGGCGATCGTCGCTGCCGTCAGGGGCAGAAAAATGGTGTTTGCCCGCGCGATATGTGCGCCCAGCTCGGCATGCTCGGGCAGGAAGAGGTTTCCCTCCACCCGGAAGGGGCCCAGCCATAGCCGGACGGGCCGGGGGAACTTGGGGATGCGAACCGGAGGCGGAGCGGGCGAAGGAGGAGAAGGTGCCGCGGAGGGAGAGGGCAATTCGTGGACGATCAGGATCTGGCCCCGCTGGATGAACCAGGGGCCTGCTTCGGGGACCAGTTCCAGCGAGCGCTTGGTCAGATCCATGAAGCGCGGTTCGTGCAGTTCGATGAAATCTTCCCCTTCCACATTCAGGTGGTCGCTCAGACGGATCGGTGCCAGCCGGTGGATCGCGCCCCTGGCGACCCAGAAGGGCGTGTAGATCGCCACCGGGATCGTTTCCCGGCGAACTTCCTGGTATTCTTCGGCCATCGCACCTCTCCTTGAACCGACCCCCGGCCTTCGATGCCTGGCTACTCGGCCACGATGCGCAAGAAGCGGCGCTTTCCGACCTGGAGCAGCCCGCACGCCGCGGGCGCGCTGGCATCCAGGACTGCCTGGCCATCCAGTACAACGGCCCGCTGTCGGATCAGCCGCCGGGCCTCGCCCTTGCTTGGGCTCAGCCCAGCCTGAACGAGCAATTCAACCCAAGGGATATCCTCTTTCAGGCGAAAGACCGGCACCTCAGAGGGAGCCTGCCGCTTCTGGAAAACGCGCTCAAACTCATCTTGCGCCCCCTCTGCCGCCGCCGCGCCGTGCAGCCAGGCGACGATTTCCCACGCCAGGCGCTTCTTCAGCTCCATCGGGTGCGCCTCACCCCGCGCCAAGGCCTCCCGCATGCCCTCCAGTTCGCTGTCCGGGATGTCTGTCAACAGCTCGAAGTAATCCATCATCACCGCATCGGCGATGCTCATGATGCGGCCGTACATGTCGTTCGGGGGCGTGGTGAGGTCGATCGTGTTCCCGTAGCTCTTGCTCATCTTGCGGCCGTCGGTCCCGATGAGCAACGGACAGAGGAAGACGTCCTGGGGAGGAAGCCCCAGCGATAGCTGCAGCTCCCGGCCGGCCAGGATGTTGAACTTCTGGTCCGTCCCCCCGAATTCCACATCCGCCTGAATGGCGACCGAGTCGTACGCCTGAAGCAACGGGTAGAGGAGCTCCATCAGGCTCAGCGCCCGGCCCTCCTCGTAGCGCTTGCGGAAGGTCTCGTGCTGCATCATCTGGGCCAGGGTAAAGCGGCTGGTCAGACGAAAAACGTCCGCCAGGGTGAAGGAACCGAACCATTCGCTTTGCCAGCGCACCTCGGTGCGCTCCCGGTCCACGATCAGGAAGAACTGCTCCATATAAGTCTGAGCGTTCTCGCGCACCTCTTCCGCAGTGAGCATCTGACGGCTCGTGTCCCGGCCCGAAGGGTCCCCGATCTGCGCCGTCCAATCGCCCACAATCAGAACAACCTGGTGCCCCAGGTCCTGAAACTGGCGGATCTTGCGCAGGACCACCGCATGGCCCACGTGCAGGTCCGGCTTGGAAGGGTCAAAGCCCAGTTTCAACCGGAGTGGCCGGCCTGCCGCCAGCTTCCCGCGCAGCTCTTCCTCTACGATGATCTCGGCAACCCCCCGCCGGAGCAGACGGTCGAGATCGTGCATCATCGCCATTCCTGTTCTACCCCACGGTCTTGCTTCTCAGGGATCGCTGCCCTCGATGCCCGGGCCCGACACAAGATCCGCGCCTGGAAAGAGGAGGGCCTTGTCCAGGCCATGCCCCCAGTTTCCTGCGGAATCTTGAATTATTCTAGCACACGACATGCCGCTGCGCAAACCGCTTGCCGCGGGGATAGGAGGGTGTTATAATCCGATCACGATTCGCAGCTGCCACCGGAGATCGAGCGCCAGCCAGGCTATGGCAGGAGGTGCAGATATGGCCAGGCCTCGAAAGTGGCTCTGGGCGTTGCTAGTCCTCCCGGCCTTGATCGGAGTAGCCATATGGGTATGGCGTCTACAGTCGGCCCATGCCCTGGAACTCTACTATATCGATACCACGATCGAGCACTTTAACGCCGGGTATTTCTACCACACTGCCCTATCCTGGATGGACGACGGTGAAGTGCAGTTGCTGCCGATCGGCCTGGCCCATCCCTGGGAGCCGGGGAACAGCACCGGGCTCCCCCCGCGGGCGGGACTAGCCGCAGCCTACCTGAACGGGCACATCTACGTCACCGGTGGCTACGGCTCCTCCGGGGTCCCTTGCAGCGATGCCCGCAACGAGGTCTTTTTCACCACCGTGCACTCGGCCACCCACGAACTGGCCGATTGGCAGCCCACGACCCCCCTGCCGACTTCCGTCTACCCGGAGGGAGTTCGCTTCCATGAAGCCGCAGCCATCACGGTCACCCAGGGGGGCGGAGGTGAGGCGGCTTTCTTGTATGTCTTTGGAGGGGAGGAGGAGGACGGTGCGTCCAGCTCGATCTATGCCGACGTGCTATTTGCCCCCATCCATCCCGACGGGACGCTGGGTTCCTGGCAGGCCACGACGCCCCTTCCCGAGCCACTATTTGGCATGGAGAGCGCGGTATGGAACAGGCGTATCTACATCATCGGCGGGCTCAGGCAAAACGGGCAGTCCAGCTCGGCCGTGTACTTCGCTCAGCCCAACCCGGACGGGACGATCCCTTCCTGGACGCGGACCAGCGCCGACTTGCCGTTCACGATCGGAAACAAACCGCACTACTACGAGCCCGCGGTGGCGATCGAACACGGACGCATCTACGTGATCGGCGGGGCAAGCGGTGTACTGGGAACGACCTTCTCGCCCTACATCTTCTTCGGCGCACCCGACCCGGCGACGGGCGATATTGTGTCCTGGACCCCTGTATATCCCGAGATCCTTCCCCAGAACCTGTTCGCCGGCGAAGGCGCGGCCTACCAGTCGGGCCTGCTGCTGACGATCGCCGGGGCCTGGAACAACTTGACCACACCGACCGGCGATGTGCTGGCCGCGCTGGTGGACCACGAGACGGGCCAGACGGGGGAGTGGCTCTATACCATCGGGATGACCCAGCCACGCTACTGGCATTCGGTGGTGCAAGACGAATATGGCTGGCTCTATGCCATTGGCGGCGCAACCGGATACTCGGGTGCCTGCCTGAGCCAGATCGCTGTGGCTTCGCCTTACAGCGGCGGAGGCCAGCTCGTTGCCTCCGCACCCTCCCTGGCAGCTACCGGCGAAACAACCCCGACGATCTATGCGCCCGACGGTATCTTCACCTCGGCCATCAAGAATGTCACCCAGTATGGAGGCACTGCGGCACAGCTGGTCAAGTTGGCGTGGAACACCACCATCCCCGACCCCCAGGCCATGACGATCACCCTCTCTTACCGCTATAACCGGGATGGCGTGTGGAGCCCCTGGAGCGACCCGGTTCCCTCCCGTGGCCCAGGCACGCTGACCACGACCCTCCCCATCTCGATCACCTGCGAGTACTTCCAGTACCGGGCTTACTTTTCCACCACCGTGCTGACGCAGACGCCCTACCTGAACGCCGTTCGGGTGACCGTGCTCGCCCCGCCGGATCTGGTGGCGGACGACCTTACGGTGACCGGCTGTCCGAGCTGCCCCGATGTGATCCCGCTCAACCAGCCGGTGACGATCGCGTTTACCGTCCATAACCGGAGTACGAGCCTCAAAGCGGGCAACAACTTTTTTGCGATGCTCTTCATCACCACCACCGCGGGGTATCAGCCCATTCCGCCCGACTGCCCGGATGGTTGCGATTGCAACCATCCCGATACCTGTCCCTTCATCTGGGGCCTCCAGGCGACCGACTTTGAGGATACCGACCCGCCGATGGTCCTGACGACGACCCATACCTTCACCCAGGCGGGCACCTATTATCTAGTCGCCTATGTGGACTATAACGATGCCGGCCCATGGCCTTTTTTCGACGTTCCTGAACTGGTGGAAACGAACAACTCCCGTACGTTTGTGGCCCACGTAGGCTATCGGAGGGTCTTCTTACCCCTGATCGTCAAAGGCCATCGGCCGCCTTGAGGATCGTCCCGGCCTCAGCTGCCTTTCCCGAGCTCGGCAGCAACAAAAGCATGCACGGCCGCACGAAACCTTCCCCACCCCTGCCAGGGCGGAGGGAGCGCCTTCAAGCGCTGGGCGACTGTCTCTAACTGGGCCACAGGCATCCAGCAAAAGTCGGTGATCTGCTCCTCCCGATCCCGAGCGACCGGCCGGATGCCGCTCACGGGCACAAGGAATACCCAGGAGGCGAAGGACAGTGATTCCCTTTCCGCCTCGAGCCGGTATGTCAAGAGCCCGAGCAGCCGTTCGTGCAGCACCACGATCCCAAGCTCTTCCGCAGCCTCCCGCCGAGCGGCCTGCTGGGGCGATTCCCCCTCCTTGAGACGCCCGCTCGGCAGGCGCCAGATGCCTAGAGGGTAGAACCGTTTCGTGTGCAGGAGCACCTGTCCATCCGGCCGACGCGCCACCAGCACCACCTCCTCCAGCGGTTCCCCCTTTTCCCTCAAGCGGCGTAGCAATCGGTCGTCCACCGCGATCCGTTCCTCGCGGTGTGGAAACGGGCCGACAAGGTGCCCTTCCACCTTCGCCTCCGAAAAGCGCTCTCCTGCTGGAACCGAGGGCTGATCCACAGTCCAAGCGCCACCGTCGGCTTTGATCCTAGCATCCCGGATGGAAGCTGTCAACCATCGGGATGACCGCCCCAGCCGCAGCAGCCCAGCGCGCCTGCTGACCGATGGGAGCGGAAGCGCGCGACTTGCCGGCCGGCGCCCTTGTGCTACAATGTGTTTATCGTCTGGTGTCCCCTAAAAGGAAGCGTTTCCGATGGAGGAAGGACCTCTTTCCGAGGAAACCTGGCGGGCCCTGCGGCAGGAAGCACGCCGGTACGCCGCCGAGGAGCGGCGCCGCCGGGCGGAGGAGCTCACCAGGCAGGCACGGCCGTCCCTGGAATGTCCGGAGATCCAGGCCCTCGAAGCGCGCCTGGAGGCGTTGGGCTCGGCCTGGGCGGTGCACGAAAAGCCGCTCAAAAGCGGTGTTCCCCTCCTGGGGAGCGTCCTGGTGCGGATTGGCCGCTCGCTGCTGCGCTTTCTCCTGCAGCACCAGGTCGCCTTCAACGCCGAGTCGGTACGCGCCCACCAGGAGCTGTACCGGCTGGAACGGCTGCTTTTGGAGGCTTCTTTGGCGCGGACCGATGCCCTCTTCGCGCGGCTGGACGAACGGCTTGCCGCGCTGGAAGCCCGGGTGCGCGAGCTGGAGGAAGCAGGGGCGCGGCCGTGCGGGCCCGCTGGATGAGGAGGCGCCTGTGCGGCTGGCCTGGGTATCCCCGCTTCCCCCGATACGGAGCGGGATCGCGGACTATACCGCGGAATTGCTGCCCGCGCTGGCCCGACTCTTCGATCTTTCCCTCTTTGCGCCAGATCCGTATGGTCCCTCGCCTGTGCCCGGCGTTCGTATCCAGCCGCTGCAGGCGCTTCCCCGCCAGTCCGACCGCTTCGATGCGGTGGTCTATCACATCGGCAACAACCCCTACCATCGGGGGATCTACGAACAGGCGCTGCGCGATCCCGGGGTTGTGGTGCTGCACGATTTCCTCCTGCACCATCTGGTCGCCCGATGTACGGTCGCCGCCGGGGATCGCGAAGGGTATCTCTGGCACCTGGCGTACGAGCGAGGTGCTGCCGGTGCCGCTACCGCACTGCGCCGTGCTCTGGGCGTTTTCAGCGAGCGGGAGCAGTTCCTCGACCCGCTGAACCAGGTGCTGCTGGACCGCAGTCAGGGGGCCATCGTCCACAGCCGATGGGCGGCTGGACGGATCCGCGAGGCTTGCCCCGAGTTGCCGGTCACCGTGGTTCCCCACCCGCTTCTGGGGGGCGCGCAAGGGTCGCGCGGCAAAGCACGTGAGGTGCTAGGCCTTTCCCCGGATGAAGTCGTCGTGGCGACCTTCGGGTTCCTGGCGCCCTACAAGCGCATCGACCGCCTGCTTTCGGCCTGGGCCACGCTCGCCCGGGAGTTTCCCCAAGCCCGCTGCCTGCTGGTGGGCGAGCCGGATCCTGCGTTGGGGCTCGAAGAAATGCTGGCGCAGCCGGGCGTGGATCGGGTCGCAGTGACCGGATATGTGGAAGCCGCGGCCTTCCGCCGCTACATCGCTGCCTGCGACATCGCCGTGAACCTGCGCTATCCTTCGGCAGGAGAGACCTCAGGGGCCGTGGTGCGGCTGTTGGCCAGTGGGAAAGCCGTACTCGTCTCCAACATCGGGGCCTTTGCGGAGTGGCCGGATTCGGTCTGCCTGAAAGTGGACGTTGGGCCCGACGAAACCGGGATGCTCCTTTTCTACCTACGGCGGCTGCTTGCTGAGCCCAGGCTCTGCCGGGAACTGGGCGAGAACGCCCGTTGCTACGTGCTCTCCCATCACGCGCCGGAGCGCACCGCGGCAGCGTATCGGGCGGCCCTACAGCAGATCGTCAACAGGGGATAAGGCGCGCGGTCAATCGCCCGCCCGGTGAACGCGGAAGGCCGGCCGGCTTTCGCCAACGATTTCCTGCAGGCAGTTGCGCACCGGAGCAAAGTCGTGCCGGGCCAAAGCAGCCCGCTCCTCTGGCTGCAGGAACCCGAGCTGCGAAAGCAGTTCCAGCAGTGCGGGCGAGAGGGCGCGCTCCCCTCCAGTGCCGTCCTCCATCTTGAGCACGACTCCGACCCCGCGGCCGTGCGGGACCGCCTCCGCCTTTACGCCCACGGCCATCAGCCCCTCGGCGCCCCCTTTGGCGACCAGCTTGCCCCGTGCGGCCGGCATGAGCGCCTCCTCCAGACGGCCCTCGCCGGAGACCATGCCGGGATGCTCCTGCATGGCGGCCGTGATCCGGCGGCAGGCCCGAGCGCGCTCGGCCGGCAGCCCACGGGGGTCGATGAGCCGCGCGTAGGCCAGTGCGATCGCGCGCAGCGGTACCCCAAAGACCGGCACCCCGCACCCGTCGATCCCAAGGATGGGGTCCGGGACGTCCGTCATCTCGCGAATCACCTGCCGGATGCGTTGTTGGACCGGATGCTCCGCGTGTGGGTAACTGTCGAGCGGATGCCCTCCAGCCCGTGCCATCGCGAGCATGGCCGCGTGCTTGCCCGAGCAATTGTTGTGCAAGGGGCCGGGCTCGCCGCCCAGGAGGAGCAGGTTCCGGCGAGCGGCTTCGCTTTCCGGGGGATGGACGCCGCAGCGGAGCGCCTGCGCATCCAGCCCCAACCGGGCCAGGATGCGGGCAACCGCCTGGACATGTCGTTCCTCCCCCTCGTGCGAAGCGGCCATAACCGCAAGCTCTTCCGCAGTAAAGCCAAAGCGCTCGTCCAGCCGGTCTTCCAGGAGGGGAAGGGCCTGAAGCGGTTTGGCGGAACTGCGCATGTAGCAGAGGTGGTCTGGGTTGCCCAGCCAGGCCAGCAGCCTGCCGGAAGAATCGACCACCGCCGCGTGCCCGCGATGGACCGCTTCAACCAGCGGTCCTCGAGTGAACTCGACCAGGACTTCGGCGTCCATGCCTCGCCTCCTCGCGATACTGGGCCGATTCTAGCGCACAAGGGAGGATCTGGCAAGCCTGCTTTGACAGCGCCGGCCGGCGCTGGTATACTTCGGGGCACCGGCGCAGCCCACGGGTTGCGCAGATTCCGTTGGGGCGTGGAGGTGGTGTATGAAGCCCGCATACATCGTGGGCGGGGTCGTGATTTTGGCAGCGGTGGTGTTAGGAGCAGTGTCTTTCGCGAACAGCCTGACCCCCTATGTCTCGATCGCCGAAGCGCGGAACGCAGGC
Organism: Chloroflexia bacterium; assembly: GCA_034436115.1. Lineage (GTDB taxonomy): Bacteria > Chloroflexota > Chloroflexia > DTKN01 > DTKN01 > DAOTVY01. The sequence goes on from DAOTVY010000022.1 coordinate 111,626, forward strand.
CGTTCGGTCCAGGTCCATGGGTACCTCAAGGAAGAGCTGGGGTACGATGCATCCGGCGAATACCGGTTCGTCCTGACGGACGACCGGGGAGACGAAATGCTCGTTGTGTACCGGGGAACGCGGCCGGCGAACTTTCAGCAGGCGAGCGGTTTTGTGGCCATTGGCCGTTTTGACCCGGAGGCCGGCGTCTTCCGTGCGCGCAAGCTGCTCGTCAAGTGCCCCTCCAAGTACCAGCAGCAGAGCGAGGAATACCAGCGCCAGAGGGCTACGGAGGCGGTGCCTTGAGCACCGGGACGCTCTTCCTCGCCGGAGGGCTGTTCGCAGCGCTTGGCGGGATGATCGCCTGTTACCGGGTTATCCGCGGCCACACCGAAGCGCTCTCGTGGGCCCGCTGGCTGGTCTGGCTTACGGGGCTCGGGACCTTGCTGGCCTCGCTGCTCCTCCTGGCGCTGATCCTGTTCCAGCGCTATGACATCGCCTATGTCTATCAGTACACTTCGCGCGAGCTTTCGCTTCCTCTGCGCCTTTCCGCCTTCTGGGCAGGGCAGCAGGGAAGTTTCCTCCTCTGGCTGCTCTTTTCCGCCATTGCCACCGTGCTCCAAATTCGGCGCGCCCGGCAGTTCGAACCTTACGTCCTCTTCTTCCTTCTCCTCGTTCAGGCCGGGCTGTTGCTCTTTCTCCTGGTGGACAGCCCCTTCCGGCCCCTGGGGCGGGCAGTGGACGATGGGTTCGGCCTGAACCCGCTCCTCCAGAACCCGTGGATGGTGTTCCATCCGCCGGCCCTTTTCCTGGGGTATGCCGGACTGGCCCTCCCCTTTGCCTATGCCCTGGCTGGCCTGTGGCGGCGCGATTACGACGCCTGGGTCGCGCCCGCCCTTCCCTGGACGCTTGCCGGTTGGTTTTTCCTGGGATTGGGGATCCTGCTCGGTGCCTATTGGGCCTACGAGACGCTCGGCTGGGGGGGATATTGGGGCTGGGACCTGGTGGAGAACAGCTCCCTCATTCCCTGGCTCACCGGGACCGCCCTCCTGCACGGCCTGCTCATCCAGCGCTACCGCGGGCGGCTGCGCCATGGCGTGTTCCTCCTGGCCCTCCTGACCTTCCTCCTCGTGCTCTATGCGACGTACCTGACCCGGAGCGGGGTGCTCAGCGAAATCTCGACCCACTCCTTTGTGGAAAGCCGTCTGAGCCCCTGGATGCTGGGCCTCCTGGGCCTGTGCACCGCTGCAGGGGTTGGCCTGCTCGCCTCCCGTTGGGGAGACATTCCCCATTCGCCGGTGCTGGCCGGCCCCTCTCGCACACCCCGGCTGGAGGGCGACCTGGAAGGCACCGTGGGCCGGGCGCCGCAGAGCTGGTTTTCTCGTGATCTGACCTTCCTGCTCACGCTCCTGCTTCTGCTGCTCATGGCCCTTCCGGTCTGGGTGGGAACGCTGGTGCCCCTCTGGACCCGGCTACGGGGGGCCACGGACGCTTTGGATACGGCCTTTTACCCGCGCACCACGGCTCCTACCCTGGCCCTGCTGCTGGCGGTGCTTTCCCTTTGCCCCCTCCTGGGCTGGCGAGGGAGCGAATGGCGGCGGCTACGGCGCTTTCTCGCTGTGCCTGCTTCCTTGGCCGTTGTGGCCGTAGTCGTGGCCCTTTTGCTGGGAGCCCATCGGCCTTTTTCCCTGCTCCTCATCCTCCTGGGGGCCTTTGCCCTCTCTTCGAACGCCGCCATGATCGTGCGCACCCTTCGGGGAGGGATCCTGCGGCTGGGGGGATATCTGGCCCACCTGGGGTTGGGGATGCTGGTCGTGGGCATCGTGGTCTCTTCCGTCTATAGCGTAGACGGCCCCCGTCTGGCGCTTCCGGAAGGGCAGGCCCAGGAGGCCCTCGGCTATCGCTTTACCTTCGTCGGCTGGCAGGAGTCGCCGGGAAGGCGGCCGGCACTCCGGCTGGAGGTCGAACAAGGCAGCCTGCGCTTCATCGCACTTCCCGAGTTGTTCCAGAACCCGCAGGATGGCTCGATCGTCGCTACGCCCTACGTGCGGCGGGGTCTGGGCTACGACCTCTACATCGCGGCCGAAGGGTACACCCCGCCGGCCCAAGCGGAGCAGGCGTTGCTTGTCGAGGGCGAGCCAGCCACGGTGGCTGGCTACACGATGACCCTGCGTGCTGTCGAGCACCTCGGCCCGACGGTGCAGGCAAGGGTGGAGTACACGACGCTTGAGGGCAGCCGGACCCTGACCATCACGCCAAGCGTTTCCGAGACCCAAGCGGGCGCGGTGCTGCCAACGGGGGAAAGGGTCTTTCTGGAGGACGCGTTCACCCTGCTCCAGCTGCAAAAGGGGCACGCCCTTGGGGCCGGCCCTTATACGGTTGCCCTGCAGCGTTTTGCCACCATGCACGATGCTTCCGGGGGCGGGGTAGAGGCCGGGGCGGTGGTCTCGTTCACCACAGCCGAAGGGACAACCGTCCTCACCCCGACGCTGCGGGTTGGGCCGGATGGAGGGACCAGCTCCCCCCCGGTATCCCTTTCGCCTGGGGTTGAGGTACGGTTGCTCCATATCGCCGTGGAGGAAGGCACGGCCTGGCTGCAGGTGAGCGGGGTCGACCTTCCCCCGTGGCCCGGTGCCGTCTGGTTGCGCGTGGAACCGCAGGAGGGCAGCGGAGGGACGGCCCAGGTGCACGTCAGTATCAAGCCCGGCATGAGCCTCTTGTGGGCCGGCGCGACGCTCTTGCTTGGGGGTACCGTTGTAGCGCTCGTCCGGCGCAGCCTGGCGTTGCGGAGCGATACATAACGCCCTGGTTTGCCGGGCAGGGATTGGCAACGGGGGCTCAGCGTGGGAACGAACGGGCGGGAGAGGCAACCAGTGGTCGAAAGCCCGGTCTCGGGCGATACCTTCGAAGCCCGTGGCCGTGCTTTTCCCTTTGTGCCTCTGGCCCTGCTGGGGATCCTGCTCCTGGCAGCCGCATTTCGCCTGACGAACATCCATTGGGACGAGGGACTGGCCCTCCACCCGGATGAACGCTTCCTCACCATGGTGGAGACGAGCATCGAGTTCCCGGAGCCGTGCCGTGCCTTCATCCCGCACCTGAAAGGGAGAGCCTCCACTCCGGGCGATCTCTCGGCCTGCCTTTCGGCCTACCTGGATAGCGCCCAATCCCCGCTCAACCCCCGGAACCGGGGCCATCCCCTCTGGGTCTACGGCACGCTGCCGATCCTGATCCTGCGTTGGGTCACCGAAGCCTGGGGAATCACCGATTTTACCCGGGTAACCGAGGCCGGCCGGGTGCTTTCCGCCCTGGCCGACCTGGGGACGGTGGCCCTGACTTTCTTCCTCGCGCGGCGGCTGTATGGGATACGGGTCGGCCTCCTGGCTTCGCTCTTGCTTGCCCTGAGCGTGCTGAACATCCAGAACGCCCACTTTTTCACGGTCGACACCTTCACCACCCTGAGCACGCTCCTGTGCGTCTGGTTTTCCGTGCGGGTGGCGGAGGCCGACCGGAGAGCCGTCCTCTTCCTGCTGCCCCTGGGAGCGGCCTACGGGGCTGCGGTCGCCTGCAAGGTGAACTCGGCCCTCTTTGTCCTGATCATCCTCCTTGCGGCCGGGATCCATATCTGGCGACGAATGGAACGCGAAGGGGAGCAGGCTTTCTGGCCGGAGGTGCGCCGGACGGTCATCGGGCTCCTTGCTGCGGGCCTGATTGCCTTCGCGGTCTTTCGCTTCGCGCAGCCGGACGCTTTTACCGGCCCGGGCATCCTGGACATCCGTCCCGACCCTCGTTACCTGGACAACCTACGCACGGTGCGCGGGCTGATCAGCGGCGAGATCGATTATCCGCCCAGTCACCAGTGGACGAACCGCTCTCCCCTGTGGTTCCCGTGGAAAAATATGGTGCTCTGGGGGATGGGCTTCCCGCTCGGGTTGGCTGCCTGGGCCGGCATGGTGCTGGCGGGGTGGCAACTCTTCCGCAAGCGCGACCTGCGGCCGGCCGTTCCCTGGGCCTGGGTGGCCTTCTTCTTCATCTACCAGGGGGTGCAATTCGTCAAGACGATGCGCTACTTCCTTCCCCTGTACCCGCTCCTATGCCTCTTTGCTGGCTACCTGCTCGTGTGGCTGTGGGATCGCGCGCGGGCTCAGGAACCCCGGGCCGGCAGGCGTACGGCGCTGGCCGGGGCGTTGCTCGGCTTTGTGACCTTGGGGACGTTCCTGTGGGCGTGTGCCTTCATCCAGATCTACCTGCGCCCGGTGACCCGCGCCACCGCCTCGCGCTGGATCTATGCCCATCTGCCCACGGACCAGGGCGCTTTCCTGATCCTCTCCGATGGCAGTCGGGTGCCCGTCGCTATCCCCAATGCCCAGGTCTACTCGCCCAGCAGCCCTGGGAGCACGACCCCCTTTACCCTGGAAAGCGACGCGGTCGTTACCGGGGTCAGGCTGGCCCACCTGGAAGACGTGTTGCACCAGCCGGGCGCGGAAGTGCTGGCGGTCTCCATCAGTGCTGACCCCGAGGGGGGACAGGTGCTCGCACAGGGGACGATCGTGGGCGATTTCCGTGACCCGGATCCACAGCTCGGCGAATCGCCGGGCGACTATACCCGCGTTGCGGGCGATGCCGCACCCGGAACCGCATCCTGGGCGCCGTTGCCCCTGGAAGCGGGACGGACCTATTACCTCCAGCTGCAGGGACGGGTGGGAGTTGTGCGCGCCTGGTCGACCGCCATCGCCAACGAGGAGTGGGACGATCCCATCCCGATGGGCGTGGATGGAAAGAACGGCTTTGCCATTTACCGCGGCATCCTCCTGACCCCCTATGCCGAGGACACCCCGGAGAAGGTCGAGCGGCTGCTCCACCAGCTCGCGAACGTCGACTATGTGTGCCTCACGAGCAACCGGCTCTACGCCTCGATCCCCCGTCTGCCCATGCGCTATCCGGCGACCACGCGCTACTACCGGGCCCTTTTCGATGGTTCCCTGGGGTACGAGCGGGTGGCCACTTTCACCTCCTACCCCACGCTCTTCGGCTGGGGCGGACGTTTCGGGATCCCCATCCCGGACGACGCCGCAGAGGAAGTCTTTAGCGTTTACGACCATCCGAAGGTGATCCTCTTCCGGCGCACGGAGGCGTTCGACATCGACCGGGCGCGGATGCTTCTGACCACCGGGGTGGACTGGGAAAACGTTGCTCGCATCCTCCCCCGGCAGGTCCCGCACTACCGCGACCTCTTGCTCACGGATGCAGAATGGGAGGCGCAACGGCAGGGCGGTACCTGGAGCGCGCTCTTCAACCGCAACGGTTGGGCGAACCGTGCCCCGGTGCTGGTCTGGTTGTTCCTCGTAGAGGCGCTGGGCCTGGTGGCCTTTCCGCTGGCCCACGTTCTCCTTGGGCGGCTGGCCGACGGCGGATATCTTCCGGCCAAGGCACTGGGGGTCCTGCTCCTGGGCTATGGCTCGTGGCTCCTTGCGGCCACCAAGGTGCTGCCCTACAGCCGAGGGACCATCGCCCTGGTCCTTTTGCTCCTTCTGCTCCTGGGGGGAGGGGTCGCCTGCCGCCGGTTTGGGCGGCTAAAGGCCCTCGTGCGCGCGCGTTACCGGTTGCTTTTGGTCGAGGAGGCGCTCTTTCTGGGTGGCTTTTTCCTTTTCCTCCTGATCCGGCTGGGCAATCCCGACCTGTGGCACCCCTGGTTCGGCGGCGAAAAGCCGATGGACCTGGCCTACCTCACCGCGATCGTGCGCAGCACGACCTTCCCGCCCTATGACCCCTGGTTTTCCGGTGGCTACCTGAACTACTACTACTTCGGCCACGTGTTGGTAGCCACGCTGATCAAACTGACGGGCATCGTCCCGTCCGTCGCTTACAACCTGGCCTTGCCGTTGCTTTATGGGCTCACCTGGGGCGGGGCGTTTTCGGTCGTGTACCACCTGGTCGCCCGCAGGGAGAACGATGCCTGGGACCCGCGTGCCCTCCGGGCAGCCCTGGCGGGGGTGGCGTTTGTAGCCCTGTTGGGCAACCTGGGCGAGTACATGTTGATCCTCAAGAAGCTGGGCGAATTGAGCGGGCTCGATTTCCGCAGCAACATCCCCGGCCTGGCCAGCCTGGTGCGCGCGCTGGCCGGCCTCCCCAAGGCGCTGCGAGAAGGGCTCCCGGTGGGCATCGGTTCCTGGTATTGGGATGCCTCGCGTGTGATGCCGCGCGGCGAGATTAACGAGTTCCCGTTTTTCACCTTCCTCTATGCCGACCTCCACGCCCACCTGATCGCGCTCCCCTATACCCTCCTCGCGCTGACCCAGATCGTGGCGCTCATCCGCGAACGCGAAGCGGAAGATGGCTCGTTTGCTTCCCTGCTTCCCTCCCCCTGGGCCCTCTTTGGGCTGGCACTGGTGCTGGGAGCGCTGCGCTGCGCGAACTCCTGGGACTTTCCCACCTACTTTCTCCTGGCGGTGCTCGCTTGGGCGATCGCGCTTCAGGCGCGCCGCAAACGGTTGGACGGGGCCTGGCTGGCGGGCATCGGCCTCACCGGCCTCCTGCTCTGGCTGCTCAGTTCCTTCCTGTTCCGCCCGTTCTGGGAGCGCTATGGTGCCTACTACACCAGCCTGACCCCCTGGACAGGGGAACGGAGCCGGGTGGGGGAGTTTGTGATCATTCACGGCCTGTTCCTCTTTGTCCTGGTCAGCTACCTTTTGGCCGAAGCGTTCGGGAGGAAGGCACGGGAAGCCCCGTTGCGCCTGGCCCGGATGCTGGTGCGCTTCGGGTATCGGATTCCGGACCTCGTGCGCCGCACGCGACGACACTGCAAAGGGAGCACGGCGGCCTGGAGGGTGCTCGGGGGGAGCGTGCTGGGGCTGCTGGCGGTGGAGCTTTACCTGCAGTTCCCGGTCCGGTCCCCTTCGGGATCGAGCCTGTTCCCGCTTCGGCTGCGTGGTCAGCCGCTGGTGGGCTGGCTGGTGCTCCTGGCCCTGATGGGCCTGATCCTCCTGCTGCGTCGTGAGCGTTCCTCCGAGGACCGGTTGCTCGCCCTCCTGGTGCTGGCGGGCCTGGGGATCGGTGGGGCGGTGGAACTGTGGGTGCTCCAGGGGGACATCGGACGCATGAACACGGTGTTCAAGTTTTACCTTCAGATTTGGGTCCTTTGGGCGGTCGCTTCCGCCGCGGCGCTCCCGCGTCTCTGGGAAGCGATGGAGCGCTGGCACCCTCGGGTTCGCGTGGCCTGGCGGGGCACGCTCTGGTTGCTTGTGGGCCTCTGTGCCCTTTATCCGCTTCTTGCTACCCAGGCGAAGGTGCGCGATCGCTTCCCGCCCGTGGCCCCGCTCACAGCGGGAAGCGGGTGCCAGTACCTGGACGGGAATGCCTCCCCGGGAATGCGCCCCGGACCGGGGCTGGATGGGGATGCGTTCATGGAGTACGCCGTCTACTGCGACGAGGGCCGGCCGATCGTGCTGGCGGAGGACGCTGGGGCCATCCGCTGGCTGCAGGAAAACGTCGCCGGCTCGCCGGTCGTCCTGGAGGGAAATAGCTACCTCTACCGCTGGGGCTCGCGCATCTCCATCCATACCGGGCTTCCCACGGTGATCGGCTGGGACTGGCACCAGAAGCAGCAGCGGGCGGTGCTCGCCTCGGCGGTGGTCGACCGGCGGCTGGCCGATGTGCGTACCCTCTACGGCGACCCGGACATCGAACGGACCCTGGAGCTGCTGCGCCGGTATCGCATCTCCTACATCGTCCTCGGCCAGCTGGAACGCCTTTACTACCCGCCGGAGGGGTTGGGCAAATTTGAGCGCATGGAGGGGCGGTACCTCGAGCGGGTCTATCCGTCGGAGGCCCAAGCAGGGGGCACAGTGATCTACCGCGTGTTGCCCGTGGTATGGGGCACCGGGGAGTGAACGGATGATTGGGCAACGCCTGTATCGCCTGTTCGCGGTCGCCATAGCGCTGGTGCTGGTCTACCTGGGCATCGGCCTTGCGGAAGAGGGCGCGTGGCGGTTGTACCTGGGGGCGTGTGGCGTAGCCTGTCTTCTGGCGTTCTGGCCGGGAAGGCGCACGCTCTGGCAGATGGCCCTGGGCATTGCCCTGCTGGGGTTGTTCCTGATCGCGCTCTTTCCGTGGGCGGTAGGCGAAGGGTTGCGTGCGCTCCTGGGAAGCGCCGTTCCGGCGACCGGCGCTGTGGCGCTGCTCGCCTTGTTTGCGCTCCTTTGGCCCGGCCCGCCAGAGGCCCAGGAACCCTCACTGGGCACCAACGTACGCCGCCTGGGAGCGTTGCTCCTGACGGCGTTCGTGTTGCTGAGCGCGCAGCTCTTGCGCCTCCAGGTTGTGGCGGCGGAAGCCGTGCGCACACGCGTGGCTTACCTCCCCTCGGGCGAGGTGATTGCCGATCCCCGGCCGGTGCTGGAAGAACGTCGCATCCAGCGCGGGCGCATCTTCGACCGCAACGGGGTATTGCTCGCCGCAACCGAGGTCACCTCGAACGGCTGGGCACGCCGACGTTACTTGCGCACCGACCTAGGCCATATCGTGGGCTTTTACAACCCCCTCTATGGGAGCGCCGGCCTGGAGGCGACCTACGACGACGCGCTGGCCGGCCGCACCGCGGGGGATCCCTGGGAAGCCCTCCTGGAAGGGCTGCTCCACCGGCCCCACCGTGGGAACGACCTCCACCTCACGCTCGATGTGGCCCTGCAGCAGACGGCTGAGGATGCGCTGGGGAGACGGGCCGGAGCGGTGGTGCTGCTCGATGTGCGCAGCGGCGCGATCCTGGCCATGGCCTCCTACCCTCGCTTCGACCCGCAGCCCCTCCTCTTCGACCCAGAGGCCGACGACTGGGCCCGGGAGCAGCGGCGGGTCGCCGCCTACTGGCAGCAGCTGAGCATCTCTACCACGGCGCCCCTCCTGAACCGGGCTACCCAAGGCCTCTACCCGCCCGGGTCGACCTTCAAGACGCTGACCGCGGCAGCCGCCCTGGAGTACGGGCTGGTCACGCCGGAGACGGTCGTTCCCTGCCCGGACGAGTTCGTGGTCACGGGCCACCGGATCGTGAACTTCATGGATGGTCTGGGGGCGCTTATGGTGCGGCAGGACCTGGTCGAGGACTATGTCTATTCCTGCAACACGGCCTACGCCCAGGTGGGGCTGCTGGTGGGGGCAGAGCGCTACAGCGAGATGGCGTTGCGTTTCGGGCTGAGCTTTGCAGACGCGCCGCCCCCGGAGCCGTTCCTTCAGGAACTCCCTTCCGCACCGAGCACGATCGCCCACACGCGTTCCTTCCTCGACCGCGAAACCGCCCTGGCGGATACTGCTTACGGGCAGGGGGAACTCCAGGTGACGCCGCTCCAGGCGGCGCTCCTGGTGGCGACGGTGGCCAACGACGGGCTGATGATGCGGCCCTACCTGGTGGAGCGGGTGGAGGATCCGGCCGGCCGCGTCCTCTACCAGGCCCGACCGACGCCGCTCGCGGTGCCCATCGGGGTGCGCACGGCACGGATGCTGCAGCGGATGATGGTCGCGGTGGTGGACCACGGCACTGGGCGCTGGTGGAAGCCGATCGAAGGGGTGCGGGTCGGCGGCAAGACCGGTTCGGCGGAAGCAGGGACAGGGGCAACCCACGCCTGGTTCCTGGCCTTTGCTCCCGCCGACGGACCGCGCTACGCGGTCACGGTGGTGGTGGAACATGGGGGCGCCGGTTCCGAGGCCGCGGCCCCGATCGCCCGCGAAGTGCTGAACGCCGCGTTGCAGCGCTAAGGGCGCAAGGCGAACGAGGCCGCGTCGCGCCGGATGAGCGCCTGCGGTGCCCGCACCACCCCCAACCCCGGCGCGCCGGGAACCGTGACTTCGACCTCGTAGAGGGAGAGGAAGGTCTCGGTCGTGATCTCCAGGTATTTCGCCAGATCCACGGTGGCCGCCATCCGTGCCAGGCCATCGAAGCGGAAGGGGCCCACGAACACCGTGATGCGCTCCATCTTCCGGTTGGCCTCGCTAGGATCATAGTCCGGCGGTTCGTCGGCCGGCGGGAGCAGATGGAAAGCGATGACCTGAGGTGTGCGGATGTGGAGCTCCGCGAACCGAAGCGGGCGTAAGGCCTCCCCGGCACGCATCGGAAGGACGCGGGCATCGTGCAAGGAGACGTAATCGGGCGCCAGGGTGCGCAGATAGGTGCTCACCCGCACGACTGCTTTGGTGAGGATATCCCCCCAGGCCATCGCCTGTGGCGTATAGACCATGGCGGGGGTGGCCTTCTCGTCCTCGGAAAGCGAATACGGTTTCTTCTCCGACATCGGCTTCTCCTGGGCTTCCGGTTGGCGTTCACCGCGCTCCGGAAGGCCGCTCATCCGTTCAGGTGGCAGGTGTCGTTCAGCAGCAGCACCTGGCCAACCCCGGCCTTGTACTGGGCAAAGTTGACGGCTGCGTTGTCCTGACCGATGCGCCAGTAGAAAGCGAGGGGAAGGTCCAGCAGGGTCGCGAGCAGCACCCGGTTCACCAGCTGGTGGCTGACCAGGGCCACGATCTGCCCGTCGTGTCGCCCCTCCAGTTCTGCAAGCAGCAGGCGCAGGCGTTCCTGAAGGCGCGGCAGGGAATCGCCACCGGGGAAGACGAGCTCGTGGGGTGCCGAAAGCCAGAGGCGGTAGCGCTCCGGATCGGAGGCCTCCACTTCCGCCGGAGTGCGACCGGTCCATTCCCCATAGTCCACATCCAGCAATGCCTCGTGGGCCTGCACCGCCAGGCCGCAGGCAGCCGCAAGCGGCGCTGCCGTCTGGACGGCGCGCTGGAGCGGGCTGGAGTAGATCGCGGCCAGGGAGGGCCACCGCGCGAAAACCGCACGTGCCGCCGCCTCGGCCTGGTTCAACCCGACCTCGTCCAGGGGAAGGTCCATCCGTCCACGGAAGCGGACCTCGCGGTTCCAGGCGGTGCGGCCGTGGCGCACAATGACCAGTCCCACGCTCACGGGATCCCTCCGGAGGTAAGGGCCACAAGCACGAAAATCAGGTAGACCACGCAGCAAAGGAGGGGCAGGGAACCGAACACGATGCCCAGGATGCTGAACGTGCGGCCATTGCGCGTGGGCCGGGCTCGCTCCTGGGAAAGGCCCACGATGCCCAGGACCAACCCGAGCAACCCGGCCAGTTCCCCCAGGCAACAGATGCCTCCCCCCGCGTACAGGAGGGGGTGTTCCTCGATGTAACGCTGCAGAAGGGCCTGCGAGCGCACGGCTTCCGGGTCCAGCCCGGCCACGTGTGCCAGGACGATGGCCACGAACAGGACCACGCCCAGCACGCTGGCCAGGCCGAGGAAAAAGCTCGCCCAGGCCAGGCCGCTGGCGGTAAGCCCAGGGACAGGTTGGGGAACGATGGGGGGCAATTCTGCCGGCACCGCCAGGGGGATACCACAAGAAGGGCATACCGTGGCGCCTTCGGGGTAAGGTTGGTCGCAGTTGGGGCAGCGCATGGGCAACCTCCAGCAACTGTTCCTCTGCCCCCTTCCTTGGAGCCCACCCGCGCGTTCGCGGGCAGGGGGAATTATAGCACGGGGCGGGCCGGCCGGCAACCGGTTGACCGGTCGCACGCCTTCGGGTAAAATGGGGCGGCCCGGTGAGCAGGGGGCTGGCCACGGGGGCCAGCCTGATCCCAGGATGACGAAGATGTCGACCAAGGAAACCTTGACCGAACCGTTCCCCCGCGGCGTCCTTCCGGATGAGGCGCAGGTGCTTGCCTGCATCCGCTGCGGGCTTTGTTCCGCCGTATGCCCGGTCTACCAGCGCACCCTGCTGGAGACGGATGCGCCGCGGGGACGCATCGCCCTGGTGCGGGCGGTGCTGGAAGGACGTCTGGAGCCCAGCCGGCGCTTCAAACAGATCGTTTACGAGTGTATGTACTGCCAGGCCTGCACGACGCTCTGTCCCGCGGGCGTGCGTACGGACCTCCTTATGATGGCGGCACGCGCCTACCTGCTCGAGCGCGAGGGGGAAAACCGTTTCCGCCGCTTCCTCTTCCGCTGGCTGCTGCCCCATCCGGAGCGCGTGGAGGCGGCTACATTTCCCCTCCGTCTCTACGAGCGGCTGGGAGTGCGGGGGCTGGTGGAAAGGCTGCACCTGGACCGGCTCCTGCCGCGGCGCTTGCGGGAGATGGTCTGGCTCCTCCCCCCCATCCCTCGCCGGCCGCAGCGACGACTCCTCCCAGAGGTCACCCCGGCGCAAGGGGAAACGCGCCACCGCGTGGGCTATTTCCTTGGCTGCGCCCAGGATGTGATGTTCGCCTCCGCCAGCCGGGCCACGGTGCGGGTGCTGGCCCGCAATGGCTGCACCGTTTACGCACCCCGCGTGGCCTGTTGCGGCATGCCCCACCTGGGATACGGGGAGCTGGAAGTCGCCAAAGAGCTGGCCCGCCAGAACATCCTGGCCTTCGAGTGTGACGACCTGGAGGCGGTTGTGACCGACTGTGCCTCCTGCGGATCGATGCTGCGCGAGTACGCCACTTTGCTTTCTGGCGACCCGGAGTGGGCCGCGCGCGCCGCCGCTTTCAGCGCGCGGGTGCGCGACATCAGCGCCTACCTGGTCGAGATCGGCTACGAACCTCCCCGCGGACGGGTGGAACTGCGGGTGACCTACCACGACCCTTGCCATCTGGTGCGCGGGCAAGGGGTGTCCCGCCAGCCCAGGGAATTGCTCCGGGCTATCCCCGGGCTGGAGTTCGTGGAGATGGCCGAAGCGGACTGGTGCTGCGGAAACGCGGGGAGCCATGCGCTCACGGACCCGGAAGGCTCGGGGGAAATCCTGGAGCGCAAGATGGCGCATGCGGCCCGTACCGGTGCCCAGGTGATCGCAAGCGGATGTCCGGGCTGCCAGTTGCAGCTGTGGCGGGGCGTCCGGCGTTGGAAGCTCCCCATGCGCGTCGTGCACCCGATCGAGCTGCTCGACCTGTCCTATCGCCGCTCGTGAGGGGGTCCGGGCGCGAGTGATCGGTTCCATAGGGGGCAAGAGGGGCGCCGTCAGGGTCGGAGGCGGAGGGCGTTTCCGCCCCCGGTTCGGCGCACCGGCGGAAGGCGATCGGGAAGGGTGGGAGGAACGCCATCCGCCCGCATTTGACCACCTGGAGTGGTGGATGTATCATAGGGCCGGCCGGTTGGACGTAGGCTGGAGCACCTCAAGAGGACCGAAGGAGACCGTATGGGAAAGATCCGTGTCGCAATCATCGGCGTCGGCAACTGCGCCTCCGCGCTCGTCCAGGGCGTATATTTCTACCGGGATGCCCCGGCGGATACCTTCATCCCGGGGCTCATGCACACGGTGCTCGGCGGATACCACGTCGGCGATATCGAGTTCTCTGCAGCCTTTGATATCGACATCAACAAGGTGGGCAAAGATCTTTCGGAGGCGATCTTTGCCCCGCCCAACAATACCCGCCGGTTCTGCGAGGTGCCGCGTCTTGGTGTCCCCGTGCATCGTGGGATGACCCACGATGGCCTGGGAAAGTACCTCTCCCAGATCATCCAGAAGGCCCCGGGCCCGACGGATGACATTGTGGGCATCCTGCGCCAGACACGGACGGACGTGGTGGTGAATTTCCTCCCGGTCGGTTCGGAAATGGCCACCAAGTGGTACGTGGAGCAGGTGTTGGACGCGGGCTGTGGCTTTGTGAACTGCATTCCGGTCTTTATCGCTTCCCAGGCCTACTGGCAGCGCCGCTTCGAGGAGCGTGGACTGCCGGTCCTCGGAGACGATATCAAATCGCAGGTCGGGGCGACGATCGTCCATCGGGTGCTGACCCACCTGTTCCGTCAGCGGGGGGTGCGCCTGGAGCGCACCTACCAGCTGAACTTCGGCGGCAATACCGATTTCCTGAACATGCTGGAGCGTGAACGGTTGGAGTCGAAAAAGGCCTCCAAGACCGGAGCGGTCACCAGCCAACTCGACTATGCCCTGCCGGCCGAGAACGTCCACGTGGGGCCCAGCGATTACGTCCCCTGGCTAGAGGATCGCAAGTTCTGTCACATCCGCATGGAAGGGACGGCGTTCGGAGGTGCCCCGCTGGTGCTGGAGTGCAAGTTGGAGGTATGGGATAGCCCCAACTCGGCCGGCGTGGTCATCGATGCCATCCGTTGCTGCAAACTGGCCCTGGACCGGGGCTTGAAGGGGGCGATCGAGGCACCCTCGGCCTACTTCATGAAAACGCCTCCCCGCCAGATGTCGGACGAGGAAGCCCGCCTCCAGACCGAGGCGTTCATCGCTGGTTGACGCGGCGAGGGGCTGCTATGCCGTGCACGGGAGGCCTCAGCATCTGGAGCAAGCGCAGGGGCCACCGTGCGTTGCTATCGCTTTTGCTGATCCTGCTCCTGGGAGCGTGCGGTCCGGCCACGCGGCTTCCCGAGCCCCCGGTGGCGACGCGTTGTGCCTCCGTTGTTCCACCGACACCTACGTTTGTCCCGAGTCCCACCCCACTCCCTCCTCCGCCATCCCCTTTGGGACTGGCGCGGCTTTGGAGTTGGCAGGCCGGGGACATCCTGACCGCTTTCTGGACCGCCGATTTCGACCAGGACGGCCGAACGGAGATCGCCGTGGCCTCCTACGACCGTTCCCTGTACCTGGTGGACGCGGCGGGTGAGGAACGCTGGTCCGCCGATACCGGCGGTTCGGTCTTTTCGTTGGAGGTGGCCGACCTAGACGGGGACGGGAGGTGTGAGCTCCTGGCCGGTTCCGAAGATGGGTTCCTGCGCGCCTTTGGCCCCCAGGGAGAACTCCTCTGGGAGGTGGCGCTCGGTGGGCGGGTCACGGCGGTGCGCGCGCTCGAACTTCAGGGAGACGGCGGGCCGGAGGTGCTGGCCGGCGCCCGCCCCGGGAAGGCGTACGCCCTGCGGGCGGATGGCACGATCCTCTGGAGTCGGGAGGTTCCCGGAGCCCCTACCGGCTTTGTCGCGCTGGGAGGCACCGAGAACCGCGCCGTCGCCCTAAGCACAGAAAAAGGCGCAGTGTTGGCGCTGGATCCGGCGGGCATCCCCCTTTGGCAAGATACGGGACACGGCTACATCCGCCTGCTGTTGCCTTACCGCGGGGGAGTCCTCTGGGGCGGACGAGATGGCAAGGTCGTGGCGCTTACGCAGGAAGGCGATCGCACGCTGGAGGCGGGCGTCGGTGGGCCGGTGGCGACGGTCGCGACGGTCGATCTGGATGGCGACGGCGTTCAGGAAGTGCTGGCCGGAGTCGGCGGCGACGGCCCAGGGCTGGTCGCGCTGGGGCACGGAGGAGCCTCCCTCTGGCGTCTGCCAACCGAACGGGGCGTGTGGGCCCTGGCCTTCCCGCGCGGGGAGGGGGCCGAGCCGACGATCGCTGCCGGGACCGATGGGGGAGAAATCGTCCTCCTGGACGTGTGGGGACGCAGGCGTGGGCAGACCTGGGTGCCGTTCCGGGTGCACGGACTGCACGCGGTAGACCTGGACGGGGATGGGGAGGACGAACTGCTCGCCCGGGCGAGCAACCACCTGTACGCCTTTGCGGCCTCCGGCGAGGGGGAAGATGGAGAAAGGCAACCTGCGGTGGAGACGCTGCCCGTCTGGCCGGAAGGGGTGCCGCTTCGCCGTGCCGGCGAGGATGAGGTGGTGCTGGTGGCGGTGGGGGACATCTGCCCGGGCCGCGCCGTAGAGGCGCGCATGCTCGTCTACGGGGCCGAATTCCCGTTCGCGGCGCTGGCGCCGCTGCTCCGGGAGGCGGATATGGCTACCGGGAACCTGGAAGGCGTCCTGGCCGATGCCGGAAGGCCTTTGCGCAAGACCTACACCTTTCGGGCGCAGCCAGAGTTGGTCGCGGGCTTGACGTTCGCCGGGCTCGACTTGGTGTCCCTGGCGAACAATCACGCCCTCGACTTTCCCGACGGGCTGGCCGAGATGTTGGCCGTGCTGAAGGGCGCGGGGATCGCCGCCGTCGGGGCCGGGACCGATCCGTATGCCCCTGTCTTCCTGGAAAGAAAAGGATTGCGCCTGGCGTTCCTGGCGCGGAACGCCGCGATCGGGCCGCAGGAAGGGGTGGCCTGGGCGGAGGAAGGTGAACTGCGGGAAGCGGTCGCTTCGGCCCACACGCAGGCCGACCTCGTGATCGTCCACCTCCATGCGGGGATCGAATACAGCCCGTACGCCGACGACCTGCAGCGCCGGCTGGCCCGCGCGGCGGCCGAAGGCGGGGCCGCGCTGGTCATCGGCCACCACCCGCATGCTCCCCAGGAAGTGGAATGGATCGGCACGACGCTGGTCGCCTACTCGTTGGGCGATTTCGTGTTCGATATCGACGACCACGACATCGCCCGGGACGGCGTTGTGCTGCGGGTGGTCCTGTCCCGCGAGGGAGTGGAAGGCGGGGAATGGATCCCGGTGCGGATCGTGGACGATGTACAACCGCGCCCGTTGCGAGGCGCTGACGGCCGGCCTGTAGTCCGAGCCCTTCCTTCCCCCTAGGCAGGCGGATACGCGCTGCCACTTGCCGCTCCTCTTTCTTCCCGCAGCGCGCGACTCAATGCCCAGGCGAGCTCTTCCAGATCGAACGGTTTCTGCAAGCACCCGACCACGCCGTGGGGAAGGGCCTGACCCGCCTGGGTATCCAGCGAGTAGCCGCTGAGCAATAGCACTCGCACGTGGGGGTCAATCTCACGAAGGGCGTTACAAAGCGCGATCCCTCCTGTGCCGGGCATCACGAGATCGACCAGCACGAGCGCGATCTCCTGGTGATGCTGCCGAAAGATCTCCAAGGCTTCCTGGCTATCGGTCGTTACCAGGGCCCGGTAGCGGAGCTGGCCGAGCGCGGCTCTGGCCGCCTCAAGCACGGTTGGATCGTCCTCCACCACGAGCACCAGCTCCCCCTTCCCTTGGGGGATTCCTTCCTCGCGCCGCGCTGCCCGCTCGTCCGGCAGAGCCGGAAGGTAGATCGTGACCGTGGTTCCCTGTCCCACCCAGCTCGTGATGTCGATGTAACCGTTGTGCTGCTTCACGATCCCGTAAACTTGGGCCAGGCCCAGCCCGCTTCCCTGGCCGCGCTCCTTCGTGGTGAAGAACGGCTCGAACACGCGGGGGAGGATCTCTGGGGGAATGCCGTGCCCGGTGTCGGAAACTTGCAAGCGCACCCACTCTCCCGGAGGCAGTCGGAAACCCGGGAAAGAGGCGCCCTCGGGGAACAGGTCGCGGGAAAGGCGTATCGTCAGCCGGCCGCCTTCCGGCATGGCGTCGCGGGCGTTCGTCGCTAGGTTGATTAGCACCTGCTGGAGCTGGCTCACGTCGGCGTTCACCCAATACTCCCCTGACGCGTACTCCAGACACACATCGATGTGCTCGGGGATCATCCGCTTCAAGAGGTATACCATTTCCCGTGCAAAGGGGACCAGGTTCAAGGGATGCTTTTCCGAAGCCGATTGGCGGGTAAAGTCCAGGATCTGCCGGTTCACCCGGGTGGCGCGTTCCGCGAGCTGCATGATCAGCCGCAACGGCTCCTGGGCGGCCTCGGGGAGCCCAGGTTCCTGACGCAGGAGGTCGGCGAAACTCAAGATTCCCTGAAGGACGTTGTTCAGGTCGTGGGCGATGCCCGCGGCGAGTTGCCCCATGGCGGCCAGCCGCTGCTGCTGTTCCATCCGCGTCCGTTCCTCGCGCTGCCGGGTCACCTCACGGATGACGAGCACCCAGCCGCCGGCCCCGGAACCGTTCTCCACCGCCTGGGCCGAAACCTCAAAGAAGCGCCGGGAGACGCCGTTCGTGCTCACCTCGTGGACAGCCTGGCCACTGCCCGGGGGCTCCAGCAGCTCGGCGAGCGAGCGGTTCCCCAGCTGTGTGAGGACTCCTCCGACATCCACTCCTGCAAGGGCCCTGAGGCTGGCGCGTGCAGCCGGGTTGGCCAGCACGATCCTGTGCGCGGCGTCCAACAGAAGCACCCCCTCGGGCACGGTGTCGACGATGCGCTGCATCTGCTGGGCCTGTTCGCGAAGCCGATCCAGCAGGTGCGAGCGTTCTGCGTCGGCTTCCTGACGCCCGGCGCTCGTGCGCAGGGCAGAAATCCCAAAGGCCAGGTCTTCGGCCAGGTTGCTGAGCAGGCGAACTTCGATCTCGCCGAAGGCGTCCGGTTCCCGGGCATAGAGGTTCAGCGCACCGTAGACCCGACCGTTGAGCCAGATCGGCAGGGCGATCGAGGAGGCATATCCGCGGCGCATGGCCTCTTCCCGCCAGGGGGCGTAGTGGGGGTCGCTTGGGATATGGCGAACCGTGCACGGACGTCCGGTGCGGATGGCGGTTCCGGTGGGCCCCCTTCCGTACTCGCTCTCGTCCCAGGTGATGCGCACGGAGGCCAGATAGCCCCGTTCCAACCCGGCCTGCGCCACCGGGGAAACGGCTCCGCCCTCCTCCGCGATTCCTACCCAGGCGAGCACATAACCGCCGACCTGCACGAGCGTGCGACAAAAGGCCTGGAGCAGTTCGCTTTCGTCCCTGGCAGTGAACAGGGTCCGATTGCACTCGATCAAGGTGCGAAAGGCGCGTTCGACGCGATCCGGGGCTTCTTGCGGCGATCGAATCGCCTGCAGGCGGCGTGCCAAAAGGGCCTTCATAGGATCCTGGAAGGGCTCGAGGGGCGGAAGGTAGTGATCATTCGTCCAGAGCGCGTCCCCGGAAAGGACCAACGGATGGCACCCCAGGGCGTCGAGGAGGACGTCCGGAGGGGCCCGATCCTGCCCATAGATACAGATCGCAAGCAGGCGTCCGCTCGACCGCGCGCGGTCGAGGGCCTGCTCGCGGAGAAGCCATTCTTGCGCCTTGCCGTCTGCTTCCCAGGCCATCTCGCTCAGCAGGCGCAGGGCGGGGTACCCCTCGCACGATGCCTGTGCGGTCTCGTGCTCCAGGAAAGCAGGCCAGGCCTGGGGATCTTGGATCCGGATGGTCTCGTCGCAGGGGAGGAAGCGCAGCTGGTCCGAGCTCAGATACGGGCTCAAGTCGCACCCCGCATCGCGCAACCAGGCAAGCACCTGGCTTGGGGAATGCGTCCGGCAAAGGTACAGCACCTTTTCGCCCTGCTCAAGCCCTTGTACGATCAGGGCTTTCAGGGTTGCGGGAAGCGGCACCTCCCCCTCGCAGTACCAACAGAGGTGCTCTCCTGGCATCAGCTCGTGTAAGGCGCGCTGCGTACCCATCTTCCTCCATAAAGACGGTGACAGCCCGGGCCCCCAAATCGCCCAGGCGACCGTGACGGGAATCTCCGTCCCTTACAGGATCAGGGATCCATAGGTGGCGTACGATTCCGCCAGCAGTCCGCCGCGAGAGCAGGAGACCGCAGTTTCGTGATCCCGCAGCCACCCATCCAGCGCGCGGGCAAACTCCTGCAGGTCCCCGGCGCGGATGCTCAGGACGTGTGCCATCTCCTCAGGTGTGAGGTCAAAGGCAGCGATGGCCTCCCGGCGTCCGCCGTTCAGCAGGCGTTCCCGAAAGGCGGGGTCGATCACCGCCGTCCCTACGAGACGTTCCAGTGCGCGTCGCGACATCGGTTGTTTCCTCCTTGCTCGATACCAAGGCGACATGGGAAGGTTCCAAGGCGGCCATGGAAGCCACCTGCCGCCGGCCGTCGCAGAGCGCGGCCTGCACCAGGATAAAGGCCCCCAGGGCCACGCCCACATCGCCGGGACTGAAAGCGCTCGGCAGAGGGAACGGAGGCGGAAGCAGGAAGATGTCTCCCAGGAACCAGAGACGGGTTTGCTCCCTGGGAAGGACGATATCCTTGCTCAGGCCAACCCGCAGGCCCCCGGCTCCTGCTACCACCCGTCCGCTGTGGCCGATCCGCTGTACTGCCTCTGGGGTAATCGGCATATAGCCACCGTTGGCCAGCATCGCGGCCAGATTGCACAAGAGCCCCACCCCGATCAGGGCCATCCCGGGCAGCCGGCGATTGGCCCACACGAAGACGAAAAGGATCAGGTACGAGAGGATCAGCAGGCCGGTATCAAACCACCAGAGAGCCGGGGATTGCGCCACGGGGAGGTAGATGGCCGCCGTCTGCAGGGCAAAGGCCAACACGGCCCAGCCCGGCCCGCCCAGCGGCAGATCCTGCAGCCGGGTCAGACGGCCTCCCCGGAGGAGCGCGATCCAGAAACTGAGCAGCAAAGCCAGTAGCAGGATCATCTACAGATCCGCGGACGCACAGCAACCCTGGGAAAGCGTTCCACGAGCCGCCAACTGGAGCCAGCGACCCCAGCACCGCCTCCCTCATCTCCCGAGGGAAAGAAAGAAACTCCCTTCCGGACCCTTCCGGGTGCCCCTGGTGGGAGAGATATCGTTGACCTTATGGCCCGCTGCCCGGTCCGCCGTATCCGTCGGGTGCAGCAGCACCGAGCACGAGCGCAATCAGGCTCAGCAAGACCAGAAGCCACCGCAGGTAGCGCGGGTCCGCATACTGTCCGAGCGTCACCTTCACTCGCTGCCACATGGCTCGACCTCCTTGCCGTAACTCCGCTTTTGTGTAAGCATTCATAGCGGACATCTCTGAACGTAGCTCTAAACGTGGTTCTGAAATTCCCCCTCTTTCCCGGCGAGAATTGGCTCCCGATGCCCCGTTTTCGGGAAACTGGGCAGCCCCGGACTTGGCCCCTCTGGGGATCGCCCCTGCCGTTGCACACCCATTCCCAGGGCAGGCAGCACCGTGCTATTCCCATCCGCCGGAAGGGGTATGACAGGGATCGTACCCGGAAGGAGAGCGGGCTAGCGGGGTTTGTGCGCGATCGTGCGGTAGAGGGCTTCGGTCTCTTCAGAGGGGGCGATGTGCAGCTCGCGTGCCAGCAGGCGGCGACAGCGCCGGTAGGTCTGGATCGCCCTGGCCCGCTCGCCGGAGCGGAGATAGCACTCCATCAGACCGCGGTAGGCTTCCTCCCGCAGGTTGTCGATCTCCAGCGCCCGCAGGAAAGCCTCTTCCGCCCGTTGCCAGTTCTCGTGTTGGAGGTAGAGCTGGCCCAGCTTCAGCCATACCTGCAGGCGCCGGCCGGCCAGCTCCTCGCGCCGCAGGATGCACCATTCGCTGTCCAGATCTTCCAGGAAGTCGCCCCGGTAGAGGGAAAGGGCCTGCTCCAGCAGGCCGAGCTTCCGAGGGTCACTCTCCGGGAGGCGCTCTGCCTCGCCCAACAGGCGTTCGAATTCCACCACGTCGCACCAGGTATCCGGGTGCACCCAATGGTAGCGATCCTCGCGAAAGGTCACAAGGGGAGCTCCGGTTGCCCGTCGTGCGCGATAGAGGGTGGCGTGAAAAGAGCTCGTCACGCGGTCGGGGTCGCGGTCGGGCCATAGAGCCAGTCCGATCTCTTGTTTACGTACTGGGCTATGGAAGAAAAGGTAAAAGAAAAGCTCGCGCGCCCGGCGTGCACCCCAGGCTTTCAGCCCGATCGGCTCCTCGCCACGGAAGACGCGCCCCGGTCCCAGGGCGAAGATCCGCAGTGGCGGCAATTCCCGGCCGGCGGGGCTTTCGCGCGACGGCGGGCGAGAGGCGAGCCGGTCCAGCAGGCGGGCCAGGAAAGCGTTCCCTGCTTTCTGGGGGGCCCGGCGCAGCACCGGCAGGAGCAGCTCTTTCTCGGCCAAGAAGGGCTCGCAAACCCCCATCTCTTTGGCGAGCGCCACAGCGCGCGCGAGCACCGCCTGCGCCCCTTTCTTGCGGCCCAGCCGGTCCAGGGCCAGGGATTGGCCCAGCCAGGCGCGCAGGAGCTGGAGCCGCTCGCCGCATCTTTCCAGGAGGCCGGCCGCTTCTTCAAAGGAGCCCAAGGCCGCCTCCGGCCGACCCTGGGCGACCTCGAGCCAGCCCACGGAAACCTGCACCTGGGCGCGGCTGCTCTGGGAAGCGCCGGCGGCCTCCTGGGCCTCGTCCAACAACCGACGGGCTTCGTCGAAGGCGCCCTGCCGCCGGGCCAGGTTCCCCTGGGCGTCGAGCAGGTACGCGATGAGCGGTGCGTGACGCGCCTGACGGGCCTGGAGGAGCCCCTCCTCATAGGCTTGGCGGGCAGCCGAAAGCGCCCCCAGATCGCGGTAGAGGTCCCCCAGGCTGGCCTGCACGAGGGCTTGCAGCCACGGGGAAAGGGAGGCCCGCGCGGCCTCCAGTGCCTGCTCCAACAGCACACGGGCTTCGGAAAGATCCCCGCGCAGGAAGGGGCCCATGGCCAGGTTGTTCAGCGTATTCGCCAGGGGGCCCGGGCTGCCGATGCGTTGCCAGCGCTCGAGCGCCTGTTGGTAAGCCTCTTCGGCTTCCCGCATTCGCCCTTGCGCGCGAAGGCACACGCCCAGGTCCTGGTAGGCCAGGGCCTGGTTGTACGGCCCGGAGCTGGTAAGGCTGTATTCCAGGGCCAGGCGCAAATGCCTTTCGGCACCGGCCATATCCCCCTGGGCGTGCAGGCAGATCCCGATCGTGCGGTGAAGGTCCACGAGCGCCTGCAGGTCTCCCGCCGTAGCCCGCGGAAGGACCTCGCGTGCCAGGCGCAGCGCTTCCCCGTAATTCCCCTCCAGGCGCTCTAGGGTGCTGCGGTCGGCGACCGCCTGCATCCAGCCGGCCAGGTCGCCCGTTTGGGCCAGTGCTTCCTCGGCCCGCAGGAGGATCTCGCGCGCCTCCTGTCCCCGTCCCAACTTCAGGAGTGCCTTGCCGAGGAAGAGGAGAAGCCGGGGCCGGGCCAGGCACGCTCCTTCCGGGAGGGCCTCCACCCAGCGCCGGAGGGTGCGGAGCCGTCCGGCCTCGAAGAGGGGCTGCGCCTGATGCTCGATGGCCGCGGCCGCCTCGTCATACGCCTGCGCCTGCAGGAGGTGCTCCACCGCCTGGCCCTCGTTTCCGGAAGCGCGCCACAGCTCCGCAGCCCGTCGGTGGAGGCGGACGAACCCTTCCCAGTCCTTCCGGGCCTGCTCCAGCAGATATTCCCGGAAGAGCCCGTGGAAGCGATAGCCGCCGCCGGCCAGCGGGATCAGGAAAAGGTTACGCCGCTCCAACAACTCCAACAGCCGAGCCGAGTCGTTCCGCTCCAGCAGGGCATCGCAAAAAGCCGGATCTAGCCGTTCCAGCACCGAGATCTGCTCCAGGAAGCGCTGGAGATCAGGGGGCAGGTAACGGATCACCTCGCTTGCGAGGTAGACGTAGATGCGCTCCTTGGGCCCCTGCCATCCGGCAAGAAAGCCGAGCAGCCCCTGCCAGGTGGCCTGCATCCCTAGCACGATGGCGGTAACCCACCCTTCGCTTTCCTCCACCAGTTCCTGGAGTTCCTCATCGCTCAGGTGGAGCCGAAAGTTGCGCTCCAAGAGCTCGCGGGTTTCTTCTAGGGTAAAGCGGAGCGAATCGCTGCCCAGGCCGGCCACTTCGCCGTAGGTGACCAGGCGGATAATGGAGAGCGGGGGGACGGAACGGCTGGCGATGACGAGGTGGATCTGCTCCGGAAGGAACTGGAGGAGCAGGTCGACCACCTGGTTGACCGCCTCTTCCTCCTCGACCGCCTGATACTCGTCGAGGACGAGCACCAGGTACTCGGGGATTTCTTCTGCCAGTTCGTTCAGGAAGATCCCGACCAGGCTCCGCAGATCCACGATGCCACCCGCATACAGGGCCGCCCGGGTACGCTGGCCGAAGGCGGGGAAGCGCACGCGTATCGCCTCGATCAGATAATCGAGGAAAACGACCGGATCGCGATCGGAGGGGTCGAGGGTGTACCAGCAGACGGGGAGTTCGGTGGAACGAGCGAAATCGACCAGGAGCGAGGTTTTGCCGTAACCGGGGCCAGCACAGATGAGCAACAGCTTCCGGTGGATATTCTCGTGGAGGAACCGCAGCAGACGCGGCCTTGAAAGCAGGTGTGCCAGCGGCGGGATCTGGACCTTACTGCGGATCAACGGCGGGCGCAGCCCATCACCGGCCATCGATCGCTCCCGCTCCTTGTGGAGGTTCCCGAGATTGGCGCTCGGCTTCCACGCGGAAGGCTTCCGCCGTGGTCGGGTCGATCAGGCAGACGCGCACCTCGCGCACCGGCCCAGCCGGGTGTTCGCGCAGGTAGTCGGAGATCGTCCGCAGGAGGATACGCGCGCAGGCCGCTACCGGGAAGCCGAAGATGCCGGCAGAGATCGCCGGGAAGGAAATGCTCCTCAGGCCAAGCTCCTCGGCCCGCTGTAGGGCGCTGCGTACGGCGCGGGCCAGCTTGGCTTCCTCGTCGCCGCTTCCCCATACCGGCCCGACCGCGTGGATGACGTAGCGTGCAGGCAGGCGGCCAGCGCCGGTTACGGCTGCGGAACCGGTGGGCACCGGGCCGTGCCGCCGCACCCAGGCGTCGCTCTCCTGCTGGATCTCGGGCCCGCCCTTGCGCACGATCGCCCCGGCCACGCCCCCTCCGTGCGCCAGCCGCTCGTTCGCGGCGTTGACGATGGCATCCACCTGCTCCTCGGTGATATCGCCGTGCACGATGCGGATACAGGCTCCGCTTGGGAAAGGCCACTCATACAGCAGTTCGTTCATCCCTCGCTCCCACACCCACCTCAGGGGTGAAAAGGAACCGACCAGCGGAAGCCGGTCGGTTGGAAAGGGCGATCCAGCACGGACCACACGGAGGAATCGGTGCACATCGAAATCCCTATTCCCGGGCCGCCGCAGGTAGGGCTGCGGCAGTCCCAGGGCCCCGCCGGTCGTTAGAGGAGGCGAGCGAGCTCGGCGGCCGTCCGCTCCATGTCCAGGAAGACCAGGCCCAGTTTCGCGTTCTTGCGCGCCAGCGCGGTGAGCACCGCCTCGTTGCCCACCGCGATCAAGAGCACGTAGCCTTCTTCCCCGCGCACGAACACCTGCTCCAGCGACCCCCGGTGTAACTCCTTTGCGATGCGTTCGCCCAGGGAGAGCATGGCCGCGCTCATCGCCGAGACTCGATCCTCCTCGACTTCGGCCGGCAGGGACGAGGCGATAATGAGCCCGTCCACGCTGACCACGGCCGAGGCCTCGATGTCCGGGGTGGTCGCCTGGAACTCCTTGAGCAGCCGCACCATCTCCTCGGTTCGCGTGGCCACAAGAACCTCCTTTGGCGCGATGGTCTTTCAAAATGTCATTGTACCATAGGGAAGCGCACCGGGCAACCCTCGAGGCGAAGGAGCGCGACTTTGAGGGGCAACCCGCCTCCGTAGCCGCCCAGAGAGCCGTCGCTGCGCATCACCCGGTGGCAGGGGACGACGATGGGGAGCGGGTTGGCCCCAATGGCCGCGCCGACCGCGCGGCTCGCTTCTGGCCGGCCGATCGCGGCGGCAACCTCCTGATAGGAGCGCACCTCCCCGTAGGGAATCTCCAAGAGCGCGTTCCAGACGGCCTTCTGGAAGGGGGTGCCGTAGAAGGCGAGGGGAAGGTCGAAGACGCGGCGCTTCCCCGCGAAGTATTCCTGGAGCTGGCGGGCCGCTTCTTGGGCGAGCGGTCCGCCTTCTTCCAGGACGGAGCCAGCCAGGTAGCGGTCTACCCAGCGCTCGACCCCCGCTTCGCCGGGGAGGACGATGCGGCACAACCCGCGTTCGGTCGCCAACAGCCGCAGCGAGCCCCAGGGGGACAGGACACGGAGCCAATACAGGCGTTCCAAGGCTACCTCCTCGGGGCGATCAATCGCCCGTCGTGCCGGTGAAGCGGAAGCGGCGCAGGTGCACCGCAGGAACCAGGATGCCGCCGAAAAAGCCCGGGAGCAGCCGCCGCTCGCGGGTGATGGCCACGACCTCACGGAACGCCTCGAGGACGCTCTGGGTGAAGCGCAGGTCCTTCACCGGGCGGGTGATCTCGCCGTGCTCGATCCAGAAAGTACCATCGCGGGTCATCCCGGTGAGTACGGCGCGCAGCGGGTGCACAGCGTTGACGTAGTGGAAGCGGGTGATCCACAGGCCGCGCTCGATGGAGCGGCCGAGCTCCGCGCGCGGCGTGGTGCCAGGGGCCATAAAGAGGTTCAGCGGCAGGGGGCCAAACGGGTTCGGGGCGGGGAGGGCGTGTCCGGTGGAGGTGCGGCCTGGCTCGCGGCCGGCTGTGTACGAGTCATAGACCACGGCGCGCGCGATCCCCTGCTCGATCAGGTCGACCCGCTGCTTCGGCACGCCTTCGAAGTCAAAGGGCATGGGCAGGCCTTGTGGGTCCAGGCCGTCGTCCCAGATGGACACTTCGGGGCCTACGATCTGTTCCCCGAGGCGCATGAAGCTGCGTCCCTCCTGCAGGGCCGTAGCGGAGAACCCCAGATAGGCCATATAGGAGAGGAGATCGGCCACCGCGTATTCCTCCAGGACGACCTCGTACTCCCCAGGCTCGATCTCCACTGGGTTCGCGCTGCGCAGCGCTTTGTCGATCGCTTCTCGCGCGAGCGCCTCGGTATCGAGTGCGGCCAGTTCTTTTGCCACAGCGGTCGCATAGCCGGAGCCGCTTTCCCCCATGAGGACGATGTTCAGCTCGGCCCGCGTGTAGGGGAAATGGGCCCGCACCCCCAACGAGTTGGCCACGCCGATCTCGCCCCAGCGGGTGGAGAGGGCTCCGCTCGCGCGCAGTCCCTTCTCCTGGGCCAGACGGCAGACGATTCCCACTTCGCGGGCACGCGCTTCCGGGGGGCACTCCGCTGTCGTCGGATCCCAGGATTCGACCCGGGGGAGCGGCGCCGGCCCCGGGAGGGAGCGAAAATCGGGATCGTCCGGATGGACGCGGGCGATCGCCAGCGCCTGATCGACGGTCGCCTGGAGGGATGCCGGCGAGAGGTCGTTCGTGGCGGCAACCCCAACCCGCTGTCCGACCACGGCGCGGATGGACACCTGAGCATCGCTGCGGGCGACGTTCTGATGGATGTACGAGTTGGCAAAACGGGTGAGCGCTTCTTCCCCGGCCAGGAAGAGGACTTCGGTCTGATCGGCCTGGGAGTATTCCAGGATGCGCTGGGCAATCTCGAAAAAGCGAGCGGCACCGAACACCGGGACCCCCTTTCGTGGGCGTGTTTTTCCGGAGCGAAACGGGCGAAGGGCATCATACCACGGGCACGGAGGAGCGTCAACTACCCGGCCTTTCCTTCCTTGACAAACGGCCGACCCTGTGTATGATATCAACAGCAATGCATAGACCCGGTGGTGGTCCATCAACCCCGAGGAGGGCTGCGTGTTCATTGAGCGTTACGACCTGGAAGTCTTTACGCCGCCGTGCGAACCCGGGGCGGAGCGCTTCAGTGCGATCGCGCGGTTGACGGTGGATATCCGCGAGCTCCTCCCGTATCTGAACGCCACCCTGCGCGGAGCCGTCTACCATCCGGAGGCCCCGGCGCTGAGCTGGACCAAGGCGGGCCACTACGTCGTCTTTCGGCCCTACGAGATCGCCGTGAGCAACGTCGAGGACCGCGAGGCGGCGATCCGCGAGGTGGAGGGGATCATCGCGCTCGTCAACCGCACCTGGGAACGCCGCGGCGAGATCACGCCCGACCACACGGTGCGTCGCCGGCCGACCCCGATGGAAGTGTACAAGTTGCTTCCCGGAACCAATTGCCGGCGCTGCGGCCAGCCGACCTGTTTCACCTTTGCCCTGAAGCTCGTGGCCGCACAGGCCCGCCTGGAGGATTGCCCCCTGCTGCTGGAGGAGGCCTACGCCGGGCAGCTCGCCCGCCTGCGCGAGATTGTGATCGAGGCCCCCTCCATCGGCGGACGTATACCTGGAGAGACCCCATGAAGCTTGGGCCCCGCACCCTCCTGCTCTCGCTGCTCTTTTGCCTGTTGATTGTCGCCGGGGGTTGCCGCGAGATCGCCTCGCCCCAGCCCTTTCCCACAGCCCCGGGGCCGATCGGCCCACCGGCACCGACCCGGCCGGCCGTGACAGCCTCTCCGCCTTCACCCACATCCGGCCGCCCGGCCTTTTCCCTGACCGTGCTGCACACCGGCGAGGTCTACGGCGAGGTGCTCCCCTGCGGCTGAGGCGTGCCCAAGGGAGGGTTGGCCCGGCGGGCCACCGCGATCGCGCGCTACCGCACCCAGGCCGAGGGCGGCCTGCTCCTGTTGGACAGCGGCAACAGCCTGATTGCCCCCAAACCGACGGGGACCAGCGACCCCAGCCAGGGAGCGCTCCCCGTGGCAGCGATGAACCACATGGGGTACGACGCGATGGCCCTAGGCCCCAAAGATCTGGGGCCCGATCGGGAGATCGTGCGCAAGCGCTTCCAGGAGGCCGCATTCCCCATCCTGGCGGCCAACGTCTCCCCGGAAGGAGCCCTTCCGAACGTGAAACCCTACCTGCTCCGCTCCGTGGCTGGCCATTGGGTCGCCGTCGTGGGGTTGACCGATCCGAAAGCGGCGCAACGTGCCCAGGCCCTAGGACTGGCGTTGAACGTCGAGGAGCCCGAAGGAGCGCTGCGCCGTACCCTCGCTGCTTTGCCCGCAGAGGTGGAGGTCGTGGTCGTGCTCTCGAACCTCGATCAGGCCTCGAACGAGCGCCTGGCACAGGCTGTGCCCGGGGTGGACCTGATCATCGGCGTCAGCGGTGGACGGCAGATGGATCCGAAGACGATCGCGGGAGCGGAAGGCCAGGTGGTGCTCCACGCCTGTTATGTGCAAGGCGAGTACCTGGGCGTGCTCACGGTACAGTTCGACGCTTCAGGGCACGTGGCCGGGTTCAGCGGCCGCTGCCAGGCGCTCGACCCCCAGTACGCCGATGACGCGCAGATCGCGGAGCTCATGCAGCGCTACGGTGTCCGGCCTTGACGGAGGCGGGCGATGGCGGGGCTGTCCTACCGGCAACTGCGTGTGGGCGAGCATCTGGTCGGGGTAACCGGGCTGGAGGAAATCTTTTCCGCTTTGAAGGCCTCCGGCCGGCCGGCAGAGGCCTCCCTGATCCCGGAACTGCTCGCGCAGGTGCGGCAGCACAACTACATCCCGCCGGCCGCAGAGACACTCTACGGCGAAGCGCTGCTGGAGGC
Source organism: Chloroflexia bacterium (assembly GCA_034436115.1). GTDB lineage: Bacteria > Chloroflexota > Chloroflexia > DTKN01 > DTKN01 > DAOTVY01. The sequence goes on from DAOTVY010000022.1 coordinate 140,491, forward strand.
CTACCGCTGCTACCTCGAGGAAGCAGGGGCCCGTGCGCCCCGGCGGACGTTTCCGCCCTGGCGGGGCATCCCCCGCGAGCGGATCCCCTGGTTTCCGACGGTGTACGCCGACCGCTGCGATGGGTGCGGCCGCTGTATCTCTTTCTGCGCCAACGGGGTCTTTGCCATGCAGGGGGAAAAGGCGATCGTCGTCGAACCGTTGGCGTGCGAGGTCGGCTGTGACGCCTGCGCGGGGATCTGTCCCCAAGAGGCGATCGCCTTTCCGTCGCTGTCCATCCTCAAGGCGCTGAGGGGGTAGCGAGCAACCCTGACCACCCGGGTCGTCTGGTTGGGGAAAAGCCACCGAACTTTCGCGGAAGGCGCAGCCGATTGCGGGCATCGGCCACACCCCCGTTTTTCTCCCGCGCATCCGCCGTACTTGACAAAGCGCCGTTGCATTGTAAAATAGATGTCTGAGTCATATAGAAGCGCGCTTTCTCCTTAGGAGGTTTCGATGTGTGGTCGGCACCGGGGTGAAGGGGGGCACTGCTGTCCGGGGGCGGGTCGGGTGCGCGGCTTGGTGCAGCCGTGGCTGTTGCTCCTGCTCGCCCAGAAGCCGGCCCACGGCTACGAACTGATCGAGCGGCTGGCACAGGAGGAAGATACCCCGCCCGCCGATCCCGGCCTGCTCTACCGTACGCTGCGCCAGTTCGAGGAGGAGGGCCTGGTGCGCTCCTCGTGGGATACCGAAGGGCGTGGGCCGGCCCGCCGCGTCTACGAACTGACCGAAGAGGGCCTCGAGTACCTGCACGGCTGGGCCGCGACGGTGCGCCGCACGCGGGAGCGGTTGGAACGCTTTCTCGCCGAATACGAGGCCCATTTCCCCTCAAAAACAGACCGGAGGTGAAACCATGTGTGGCTACCCTGGACCTCATTGGCATCACGGTTGTTGCTGCATGGAGCCCGAAGGATGGAAGCCCGGGTTTCGTCGGCGCTTTGCGAGCCGTGAAGAGCGGATCGCACGCCTGGAGGAATACCTGAAGGAGTTGCAGGCCGAAATACGGGCGGTACAAGAGCGCCTCGCGGAGCTGAAGGCGGCCGGCTAGGGAAACAGTGGCTCCCGAAAGGGAGGACTGGGAGGCAACGTTGGCCTCTTTGCGCCGCCAGCGCTCCCTCCTGGAGGTGGTCGCGCTATTCCTGAAACTGGGCGCGATCAGTTTCGGTGGGCCGGCCGCCCACATCGCGCTCATGGAACAGGAGGCCGTCACCCGCCGGGGCTGGCTGACGCGCGAGCATTTCCTGGACCTGCTGGCTGCCACCAACCTGGTGCCCGGCCCCAACGCGGTGGAGATGGCCAGCCACATCGGCTTTGTGCACGCCGGCTGGGCGGGACTGGTCGCCGGAGGAGCGTCCTTCATCCTCCCGGCGTTCTTCATCACCCTAGTGCTGAGCTGGGTCTACGTCCGCTTCGGCACCCTCCCCCAAGTGGCTACGCTCTTTTACGGCATGAACCCGGCCGTCGTGGCGATCCTCCTGGCAGCGACCTATCGCCTGGGCCGTGCCGCTCTCCGAGACTGGCGCACGATCCTGTTGGCTGTGGCCTGCCTGGTGGCTGCTCTGCTGGGCCTCCATGAAGCCGTCCTACTCTTGGGCGCGGGAGCGGCCGGTATCCTCCTCGAGGCACCGGCGAGCCTGGCCGGCCTTTTCTTGGGCATCGGATGTTTCGCACGCGTGTCCGCACCTGCCTCGGACGGCCGGTTGCTGCGACTGGGGCTTTTCTTCCTGAAAGTGGGATCGCTTCTCTTCGGCAGCGGAATGGTGCTCTATGCCTTTATCCAGCACGACGTTGTAGAGCGGTACGGCTGGCTCACCCAGCGGCAGCTGCTGGATGCCATCGCGATGGGCCAGATCACCCCAGGGCCCGTGCTCTCCTCGGCCACCTTCATCGGCTACCTGTTGGCCGGACCGCCAGGAGCGGTTGTGGCAACCGCAGCCGTCTTTTCCCCTTCTTTCATTATCGTGGCGCTGGTGGGGCCGTGGATCCCGCGCTTGCGCCGCTCGCGCATCGCTCAGGCCTTCTTGCGAGGGGTGAACGCAGCCGTGGTCGCGCTGATCCTTTCCGCCCTCATCGCGCTCTTCCGGAGCGCCGTAGTGGACGTGTGGACGGCGCTGATCCTTGCTGCGGGCCTGCTGGTCCTCTTGCGCTTCCGCGTGGATTCTCTCTGGTTGGTGCTGGGAGGAGCGGCCTGCGGCCTGGTGCGCTTCCTGCTCGTGCGAGGATAGAGATGCCCGCAAGGAAGATCGCTCGGTGGCTGATCGGCCTGGGGGCCGCACTGGCCCTCCTCTTGGTCGGCCCTTTCCTGATCCCCGTGCCGCCCCTGGCCGACACGGTCCCGCCCGAGCAGCTGGCCGACCCCGATAGCCGGTTCGTCGAGGTGAACGGGATCACGGTGCACTACAAGCAGGCGGGATCGGGAGAGCCGGCCCTCCTTCTGCTGCACGGCTTCGGGGCCAGCACCTTTTCCTGGCGAGCAGTGCTCGGGCCGCTCTCGCAGGGGCGGACGGTGGTGGCCTACGACCGGCCGGGCTTTGGCCTGACCGAACGGCCGATGCCCGGAGAGTGGTCGGGCCCCAATCCTTATGCTCCGGAAGCCCAGGCAGAGCTGGCGGTCGGCCTGATGGACGCGCTGGGGTTCGAGCGCGCGGTCCTGGTGGGCCACTCCGCCGGGGGAACGGCCGCGCTCTGGACCGCGCTCGCCCATCCGGAGCGCGTCGAGGCCCTGGTGTTGGTGGATGCAGCGGTGTACCTTGGCGGAGGAGCGCCCCCGTGGCTGCGCCCGTTTCTCAGGGCCCCGCAATTGCGCCGTCTCGGCCCCCTTCTGCTCCGCGGCATCCGCCGGTGGGGAAACCGCCTTCTGCGTATGGCCTGGCATGACCCCAGCCGGATCACGCCCGACCTGTGGGAAGGGTACCTCAAACCCCTCCGGGCGAAGGACTGGGATCGCGCGCTTTGGGAACTGGTGCGCGCCGGCCACCCCCTGGGCCTGGAGGATCGCCTGAGCGAGGTACGGGTACCGGTGCTGGTGATCACCGGAGACGACGATCGCATCGTCCCCACTGCGCAGAGCATCAGGCTGGCGGGAGAACTGCCCCAGGCCAGGCTGGTGATCCTTCCGGAGTGCGGGCATGTGCCGCAGGAGGAATGTCCAGAGGCGTTCCTGGAAGCGTTGGATGCGTTTCTGGAAGGGAAGGCTTCCCTCTCACCGTAGGCCGGGCGCGACCCGGCCGGCCCACGAGCGGCCCGGTTTCGGGCAGATGACCGTAGCCTCACTCCAGGGCGGCCAGTTCTGCCCGGAGCCGCTCGAGCTCGGCCTGGAGGGCAGCCACCTCCGCCTCGCGCCGGCGGCATTCCCCAGGCAGCGTCTCCCAGGTAGTCTGCACCGCCCCCGAGGAGAGCTTCCAGTCCTGCAGGGCCTGCTGGAGCTCGAAGGCGCGAAAGCGCAGCGAGGCCAGGCGGGATTCCATCCGCAGACCCTGCGCCAGAAGGTCGGCCAGCGCCCGGGGGTCTGCTTTGCCTTCCCGCACCTCCTCGAGCACCTGCTCGATCCTGAGGACATACAGGCCGCAGGCCAGAAGGAGCCGCCATCCCTCTTCGTGTTCCCATCCCTCGGCGGCGATGGTCTGCTCAACCCGGCCGGCGACTTCGCGGGGGATCCGAATCTCCAGCGCCACCAATTTCTCTTCGGTCACCGTCGTCCCCCTCCGCGGCCCACCTTCCAGGCGCGCAGGCGTTCGACCCAGCTCGTCCGGGGGGCAGTCGTTTCCCCGCCCGTTTTTCGCCGGGCGATTTCCGCACGCAGGCGGCGGATCTCGGCCTGCAGCGCCTCCGTTTCCCGGCGCAGCGCCCAGACCCGCTCCCGATATCCGTCGGATTCGCCCATCATCTTCCCGTAGGTGGCCTGGTAGCCCTGGTGTACCTGCTCCATTTCGGCCACCCGAACCAGGATCGCTGCCAGCCGGGCGCCCGTATCGGGCATCTGCCCCAGCTGCACCAGGACGTCCTCCGTCAGGCCCGGACAGCTCGCGAACGCCTGGAACGATCGTTCGCCCGCGACGTACTCCAGGCCGGCCACAAGCAGGCGTGCCAGCCCCTCCTGGAGGGTCCAGCCGAGCGCCTCCAGGAGCGCTTCGATCTCGCGCCCGGTTTCCCGGCTCACGATCACGCGAATGGCAGTCGTTGGTTCCACAGCCTCACTCCGCTGACCCCTCGTCGCGTTCGGGTTCGTCGCCGGTGGCTTCCCCCTGGAAGCCGCCGAAAAAGCGCGCCGCCCTTGCCGGTGCCCGGGATTCCCGATCTTCCATGGGCTCGTTGCGGTATTGCCATACATGTTTGCGGATATAGCCCTCTAGGTCCCCGCTCAGAGTTTCCAGCCGTGCCGCAGCTTCGGCAGCCAGAAAGTGGGCCACCTTGTCCTCGGTCGTACGGGAGGCAAGCTCGAGGGCCTGGAGCAAGTGGCGGTAGCACAGCCCCTCGGAAGCCCGGTAGGCCTCGCGGAAGCCCTCGTCTGCACATGCCGCTACCAGCCACCCGACGGCGCGTTGCTCTGTCGCCTCGCCCTGCTCGCAGGCCGGGCAGGGCGATTCCGGAATATAGGGGTGCCGCCTGTGGCCCGCCACGCGGCGAGCAGCCCTGCGGCCCTCCGGGTTCCGGCGCCCTAGATGGGCGCTCAAGCGGGCAACCAGGTCCTGGTAGAGGATCGCGCTGCCCAGGTGATCCCCGAACGCTTCCTGCTCCAACTGAAAGAGCGCCCAGGTATGGCTCGGACAGAAGCCGTAACTGCGCACCAGGCGCTCGCGCGTCGAAAGGTCGTTCACGTTTTCCCACAGCAGATGAAAGAGGTAACGCCGCTCGGCCTCTTTCCGGATGCGACAGATCGGGCACCCGTCCAAACCGAAGGCTGCCTGCAGTTCCGCTTCAGCCAGGAGAAACCTTTGCTTGTTGCCCAAGGCCCATCTGCTCCCAAACGTCTACCAGACACCCGGCTGGCCGGACACCTGTGCCAGGGCTCGGATCCAGGAGTCGCCCTCCGCTCCGAGCCCTTCTTCCCGGAACCGGTAGTCCTGCTTACGGATGAACTCGCCGAGTTGCTCCAGCAACTGTGTCCATGCCTCTCGCTGCAAGGCCAGCAGTTCCCCCGCCTGCTCCGGCCGCGCAACCTCCAGCGTACGTTGCAGATGGGGGAGGCATAGCCCTCCCGCGCGCAGGAATCCGTCCCGCACTTCCGGGTCATCGAGCTGGCTCACAAGGGCATGGATGTAGACGGCTTCTGCGTTCTCCCGCGCGCGGCAAGCCGGGCACGGCCTTTGGGGCTGCAGGATGGTCCGCAGCGCACCAACCCGCCTGGACTGGCGCAGACGCTTGCTTCTCTGCAGGCATCTTTCGAGCAGCTCCACCAGCGCTCCTAGTATATTCCGGTACAGGATGGCTGTCCCCAGGGCATCCCCTTCCTCCTCGAGTTGCCAGGCGTGCAGGTTGCAAAACCCCCGGGCCAGCGTGAGCTCGCTCCGTACGCCCGGATCGTTGACGTTTTCGTACAGCAAGTGGGCCAGGAAGCGCCCCACCGCCTCCCGGGCAAGACGGCATAGCGGGCACCCTGGCTGAGCCAGGGCTTCTTTCAGCTCAGAATCGGCCAGATGCTGGGGCATTTACCTACGCCTTTAGTGAAAAAGCCTCTACCACGCGGTCCTGGACCGCCGGTAGAGGCTATCAGTCGCCAGGCGACAGTGGGCAGACATGCTGCCCGGCGAGCCTCATCGCCGTTACAAGCTTATGCTACATCATAATCTTTCCTTTGTCAAACAAGGCCCGCCAAGCGGTGCCCCGGTGGCGTGCCCTCTTCTCAGGCAGCGGCCGGCCGAGGGCCGCTTTCGGTGGACACCCACGGAGGGTTGACCCCCGGCGGGTTTTGGGGTACCATAGGCCCGGAAGCGATCGACTCTTTGCTCCCTGGAGAAGCCTGCTATGGAAGAACGAGCTTTCTCCCCCCAAACGATGGGCCTCTTGCGGGGCTACCAGCGCGCCGAGATCACCGAGCACCACATCTATGCCCGCCTGGCGCGAAGGCAAAAGTCTGCGGAGAACCGCGAGGTCCTGGAACGGATCGCGGCGGACGAGCTGCGCCATGCCCAATACTGGCGCGAGCACACGGGGCACGAAGCGCGCCCGGATTGGATCCGGGTGGCGTTCTATTGCCTTCTGGCGCGCGTCCTTGGCTTTACCTTCGCCGTCAAGCTGATGGAACGCGGCGAGGACCGGGCGCAGCACGAGTACAGCGCGGTCATGCGGGAGATCCCCGGCGCGCAAACGATCGCCAGCGAGGAGAGCGCGCACGAGGAGGCCCTGATCGCGCTCCTGGACGAAGAACGGCTGCGTTACACCGGCTCGATCGTGCTAGGATTGAACGACGCCCTGGTAGAGCTGACCGGTGCACTTGCGGGCCTGACCCTGGCCCTCCAGAACACGCGGCTGATCGCGATGACCGGCGCGGTCACCGGGATTGCCGCGGCCCTATCCATGGCCACTTCGGAGTACCTTTCCACGCGCACGGAGAAAACGGAGCGAGAGCCCCTGAAGGCGGCCGTCTACACCGGGATGACCTACCTGGCCACGGTGGTGCTGTTGATCCTGCCCTACCTGATCCTGCGCCGCTATGCCATCTGTCTGGTCGCTACCCTTTTGGTGGCTGTGGGCATCATCGCCCTGTTCAACTACTACATCGCTGTGGCCCAGGATGTGCCGTTCCGGCGGCGCTTCCTGGAGATGAGCGCCTTGAGCCTCATCGTGGCGGGTGTGAGCTTTGCGATCGGCCTGCTCCTGCGGACGCTTTTTGGGGTAGAGGTATAAGGCAGGGGGAGCGGAGAGACACCGGATGACCACTTCCGTGCGCCGGCCATCCGCCTGGATAGGAAAAGGTGGCCCGGAGGCATCGACGCGGGAAGCGTCCAATGAGCCACGTCCTGGCCTACTTAGGGCGCGATGCGCAGCACCTTGGCTCCCCGCACCCCGCGTCCCTTCAGTTCCCTTAGCGCACGGTTGGCTTCCTCTAAGGGATATTCCTGCACCTCCGGGCGGAGGCGCATCTCGGCCGCGAGCTCCAGGAACTCGGCCACATCCTGCCGGGTGACGTTCGCCACGCTGCGCACCTCTTTTTCCATCCACAGGTGCATGGGATAGTCCAGGCGCAGCAGATATTCTCGGTCCGCGTCCTCCTTGCGGATGGCGTTGATCACCAGGCGCCCGCCGGGGGCCAGGTTGCGCAGGGCCTCCACCACCGGCTTCCAGGCCGGCGTGGTATCGATGATCGCGTCCAGCGGCTCGGGGGCCTGGTCCGTCGTGTCGCCGGTCCACACAGCCCCCAGTTCGCGGGCAAATGCCCGTTCCGTCTCGCTCCGGGCAAAGACGTACACCGGGACATCCGGATACCGGTAGCGCACCATCTGGAGCACCAGGTGGCCGGAGGCGCCAAAGCCGGTGAGCCCGAGCCGGGCTCCTTCCTGGAGGCCGCTCAGCCGTAGCGACCGGTACCCAATCGCCCCGGCACACAGGAGCGGCGCGGCCTGGGCATCGGAGAACGCTTCCGGGATCGGATAGGCAAAGGCTTCGGGCACAACCATGTACTCCGCGTAGCCACCATCCGCATCCCGCCCCGTGGCCCGAAACTCGGGGCAAAGGTTCTCGCGGCCCGAGCGACAGAAGCGGCACTTGCCGCAGGCGGAATAGATCCAGGCCACGCCCACCCGGTCGCCTTCGCGGAAACGGCGCGCTTCCCGTCCGCGTGCCTCTACCCGGCCGACCACCTGATGCCCCAACACCACCGGCAGCCGGGGCGGAGGCGTGCGCCCCTCGATCTCATCCAACTCCGTGTGGCAGACGCCGCAGGTGGACACCCGCACCCGGATCTCGCCGGGGGCAGGCTCCGGGAGCGGTAGATCGGCCATCTCCAAGGGGGTAGGATTCTCCTCTAGCCGGCCCAAACGCCGCAACACCATCGCCCTCATCGATTCCCTCCTTTTCGGTGGCTTGCCCGCCGGGGGTGTGTCAGCGCTTCCAGGATGTACACCGCTGCCTCTTTGTCCAGTGGGCGGTTCCTGCTTCCGCACTTCGGGCTGTGGATGCAGCTCGGGCAGCCGTCCTCGCAGGGGCAGGTGCGTACGGTCTCCAACGTCGTTTCCCACAGCTCTTCCAACACCTGAAAGCCGCGCTCCGCGATCCCCACGCCGCCGGGAACGGCATCGTAGATGAACACCTGCGCTCGCCCGGTATCCACGTGGTTGGGAGTGGAGAGCCCCCCGATGTCCATCCGATCGCACATCGCGTAGAGCGGGAGCAGGCCGATCGCCGCATGCTCTACCGCGTGGAGCCCGCCCGGCAGATCCAGCCCCTGCTCGACGACTCCCTGGCACACCTTCTGGGGGATGTCGAACCAGAGCGCCACCGTCTCGAAGGTGTGTGCCGGGAGGTCCAGCAGGCATTCGCCGAGTACCCGTTGTCCGTAGTGGGCGATCTTGCGGTAACCGATGACCTGCTGGGTCACCCGCACCAGCCCCAGGTACGCCGGGGTGCCGGCGATCGTGCGGTGGCGAATGGAGCGCACGATGCGCAGGTCCGTCACGTCCATCGGCTCGGTATAGTAGTCCGCTTCCACTGCGGCCAGCCGGGCCACCCCGCCCTCCAGGTCCAGGTGCACGACCCGGTAGCTCTCCCCCTGGTGGAGGTAAATCGCCCCGGGGTGCACGCGATAAGGCGCGCTCACGGCCTCGATCGTCTCCAGGAGGCGGCCCTGCTCGTCGATCAGGTCCAGGCTTTCCCGCGAGGTGGAGCGGATGTTCACCCGTTCCGCCGGATAGCGCACGCCGCCGACGTAGAACCAACGGCCGCCCCGGGCGGCCAGTTGCCCTTCCTCGACCAGTTGCCAGGCCACATCGCCCAAGCGCGGGCCGAAGAACGCCTCATCCTCCGGGGAAAGCGGGGCCTCGTAGGCGGCGCAGAGCAGTTGGTCGGCGAGCACGTAAGGGTTTTCCGGGTCGCAGCGCGCCTGCTCGTGCGGCCGGCCAAAGAGCGCCTCGGGGTGACGCATGAAGTACTGGTCCAGCGGGTTATCCTGCCCGATGAGGAAGGAAAGGGCGTGCCCCGTGCCGCGGCCGCTGCGGCCGGCCTGCTGCCAGGTGGAAGCGATCGAACCCGGGTATCCTCCGAGCACCGTCGCATCCAGGTCGCCGACGTCAATCCCCAGCTCCAGGGCGTTCGTCGCCGTGACCCCGATGAGCTCCCCGCGGAACAATCCCCGCTCGATTGCCCGCCGTTCCTCCGGGAGATACCCCGCGCGGTAGGCCCGGATACGTTCCGCAACCTCGGGATGCGTACGGCTCAGGGCTTCGCGCGCCATCCGCAGCACCAGCTCCGCCACCACGCGCGCCCGGGCAAAGGCCAGGGTACGGATGCCGCAGGACACGAGTTCCGCGACGAGAAAGGCCTCCTCCGCAGCGGAAGAGCGCCGTTCCCCGGTGGCCTCGGAGAGGAGGGGAGGGTTCCACAGCACGAAATCCCGGCTTCCGGACGGCGCCCCATCCTTTTCCACGACTGCAACCGGCAATCCGGTGAGCGTGCCCACATGCTCGGCCGGGTTTGCCATGGTCGCCGAGGTGGCGATGAAGGTCGGTTCGCTCCCGTAGAGGCGGCAGAGGCGGCGCAGGCGACGTAGGACCCCTGCGACGTGGGAACCGAAAATACCCCGGTAGACGTGTGCCTCGTCCAGCACCACAAAGCGCAGGGAGGAGAGGAAGTGGCTCCAGTGCGTATGGTTGGGCAGGATGCCCAGGTGGAGCATGTCCGGGTTCGTGAGGAGGATCTGCCCCCGTCGCCGCAGCCGGGCGCGCATCTCCTGGGGGGTATCCCCATCATAACAGCCGAAACGGATGGGAGAGGGGAAAAGGGAGGTCAGCTCCTCCAGCACGCGCAGCTGGTCCTGTGCCAGTGCCTTCGTGGGGAACAGATAGAGCGCCCGGGCCTTGGGGTCCTGGAGCAGGGTATCGAGCACGGGAAGGTTGTAGCACAGCGTTTTGCCGCTGGCTGTGGGCGTGGTCACCACGACGTGTTTGCCCTCTCGTACCAGGTGCAACGCCTCCGCTTGGTGGCAGTAGAGACGGGTGATGCCTTGTTCGGCCAGTGCCTGTTCCAGCGCCGGATGGAGCGTTTCTTTCCGGCGGCCGTAGCGTGCGGGCCGTGCCGGCAGACGCTCCACGTGCACGATCTCTCCCCGGTAAGAGGGGTGACGGCGAAGTCGCTCGAGAAAGCCTTCGGTGTTCATCGCGCCGCCTCCCGCCCCGGCGCGCGGTAGCGCTGCCGGAGGCGGTCGAGCACGGTCGCCAGGTCGTCGGGGAGGGGCGACTCGAACTCCCGGTAGGCGCCGTCCGAAGGGAGGCGGAATCCGAGCCGGAAGGCGTGGAGGAATTGGCGGGGAAGCCCGAGCACCCCGGCCCGCTTTCCGTAGGTCGGATCGCCGAGCACCGGGTGTCCGATGTGGGCAAAGTGGACGCGGATCTGGTGGGTACGCCCGGTGGCCAGGGTGGCTTCCACCAGGGTATAGGGGCCGAGCTCCTCGAGCACGCGGTAGAGGGTACGGGCCGGACGGCCGTTCGGGACCACGGCCATCTCCTTGCGGCGTCGAGGGTGACGGCCGATCGGGGCGTCGATCGTGCCACTACGCTCCGGCAGGTGCCCGTCCACCAGCACGAGATAAGCCTTGTGCACCTCGCCCTGCTTCATCTGGGCCTGGAGGAGGCGATGGGCGGCATCGTGGCGGCCGATGACCATGAGCCCGGAGGTATCCCGGTCCAGGCGGTGCACGATGCCTGGGCGAAGGGAACCCCCGACGGAAAGGTCCGGGTAGCGGGCGAGGAGCGCGTTGACCAGGGTGCCACGTGGATGGCCGGGCGCGGGATGGACGACCAGGCCGGCCGGTTTGTCGATCACGACCACATCGGCGTCCTCGTAGACGACCCGCAGGGGGATCGGTTCGGGCACAAGGTCGGTCGGTTCCGGGGGAGGGATGCGCACTTCCAGGCGGTCTCCGGGGCGCACCGGCCGGCCGGGACGCACGGGAAGGCCGTTGACCGTCAATAACCCGGCCTCGATCAGCTGCTGCACCCGGGAACGCGAGAGGTCAGGGATACGGGCGGCAGCCACCCGGTCGACGCGCTGGCCGGCTTCGCCCTCCGCCACGAAGAAGGTCAGCCGCCGTTCGGCCGGCTCGCTCCCTGCGCCCACGGCTTCTCCTCCTCCGGGCGGCTGCGGAAGAAGACCAGATACACCCCGTACAGAATGCCGCCGATGGTGATCGCCGCGTCGGCCAGGTTGAACACCGCGTAATAGCGAACGTCAACGAAATCGACCACGTAAGCCTGCCGCAGGCCGACCCGGAAAGCGCTGCGCAGACGGTCGGCTAGGTTCCCCCAAGCGCCCCCCATAATGAGGCCCAGGGCCAGGTTCGCCCACCTGCTGGAGGTGAGGAGGTGCCGATACCCCACGACCAGGCCGACGGCTACGGCGAGCGTGAACAGGGTGATCAGGGGAGACCACTCGCGCAGCTGGCCGAACGAGACACCGGTGTTTTCCAGGTAGGTCAAGCGCAGGAAAGAACCGATCACGGGCACGCTGTGTTGCGGCGCACCGGGTCCCAGATAGCGAATGGCCAAAAACTTGCTCACCTGATCCACGAGGAAGGTGAGCAGCGCAACCAACCAGGGCCAACAAGGGGCACGGCGTCCGGTGTTCCCCAAGGGCTACCCTCGCTCCAGGCGCCGCTGGCAGTTCAGGCACTGCGCGGCATAGGGGAGCGCCTCCAGCCGAGCCCGGTCGATCGGTTCCCCGCACACCTCGCACAGCCCATAGGTCCCCGCGTTCAGCCGCTTCAGGGCCGCTTCCACCTGCTCCAGCGTCCGGCGCAGGTTCGCTAGCAGGGCCAGGTTGCGCTCCTGGTCGAACGTGCTGCTTGCCCCTTCGGCCATATGGTTGCTGACCCCACCGTCGCCCCCGCCCCGGTCGCTTCGAAGCTGCTCGGTGAGAAGCTCCAGGCGGCGGATGGCCCGCTTCAGTTCGGCGCGCTCACGGGTCAGCCGCCCTTCGATCGTTTCCTCATTGTTGCGTGCACCGGCCATCGTAGGCCCCCTTTCTGCGGACAACCCGATGGCCTCCGCAATGGGTGTGGAACACTTTCTATTGTACAATAAGCTCCCTCCCGATGCAAACCCGGCCCACGACAGCCTGTCGTGGGGTTTGCAAGGTTCCCTTAGTTGTGTTATCATAAAAAAGGCTCAAGACGCCGGGGTCCGGCCCGCGTATCCCGGCGTCCCTTTGTGCGCCTGAAGACACTGAGTGTTGGAGGTTCCCTATGGAAGAAAAGGAACCGCTCCGCGTGCTGTACCTTTCGGCAGAGGTCGTCCCCTTTGCCAAGACCGGCGGCCTGGCCGACGTCGCTGGCTCCCTGCCCAAGGCGCTCAAGAAGCTGGGAGTGGACGTCCGCGTTGGGATGCCCCGCTACCGCCACATCGACCCACAGCAGTTCGGCCTGAAAGTGGCCCTGGAGCCGTTCCCCGTGCCGCTCGACGATCAAACCCTGGAGGCCGGGTGGCTCGAGGGACGTATCGGCGATGACGTACCGGTCTATTTCGTGGAAAACGCACATTTCTACGACCGCGAGGGGATCTACATGCACCCCGACGACGCCGAACGGTTCATCTTCTTCTGTCGGGCGATGCTGGAAGGGTGCAAGCGGCTCAATTGGGCGCCCCAGGTCATCCACTGCAACGACTGGCATACGGCGATTGTCCCCAACTGGCTGAAGACGATCTATAAGGACGATCCCTTCTTCAAGGACACCGCCACCCTTTACACCATCCACAACCTGGCCTACCAGGGGATCTTTGGCTACCGCGTGCTCGAGGTGGCCGGGATCGACCAGTACGGCTTTATCGTACACCCAGATATCCCCGACCTGGACAACGTGGTCGACCTGATGGCGCGGGGGATCTATTTCGCCGACATCATCAATACGGTCAGCGAGACCTACGCCCAGGAGATCCTCACCCCGGAGTACGGCGAGCGGCTCGATCCCCTCCTGCGCGATCGGCGCGACCGCCTTTTCGGCGTGCTGAACGGGATCGACCCCGAGCTGCAGAACCCGGCGACCGACCCCTACATCGCCGCCCACTACGACCTGCATGACCTTTCGGGAAAGGTCGAGTGCAAGCGCGCCCTACAGCGCGAGGCCGGCCTGTCCGAGGATGCCCACATCCCTCTCATCGGCGCCATTTCCCGCCTGACCGATCAGAAAGGGTTCGACCTGATCGCGCAGATCATCGATCCCCTGGTACGGCATACCCCTCTGCAGTTTGTCCTCCTGGGAACCGGGGAGCAGCGTTACCACGACCTCTTTACCCAGATCCATCAGCGCTATCCAGACCGGGTGCAGGTCTTTCTCACCTTCAACGCGCCCCTGGCGCAAAAGATCTATGCGGGGAGCGACATGTTCCTGATGCCCTCGCGCTTCGAACCGTGCGGCCTGGGGCAGTTGATCGCCATGCGGTACGGCTCGATCCCCATCGTGCGCGCCACCGGAGGACTGGCAGACACCGTGCAGGACTTTGACCCGGAGACCGGCGCCGGAAACGGCTTTTCCTTCAAGGCCTATGACCCCTTTGCCCTCTTTGCCGCCATCATCCGTGCCCTGGAAAACTACCGCTACAAGGAGACCTGGCGCCGGCTCATGCTCAAGGTCATGTCGGCGGATTATTCGTGGGATGCTTCGGCGCGCAAGTACGTTGACCTTTACCACCGTGCGCTGGCCTCGCGGCTGGTCCGTCCGCCGCGCGAAGCCTACCAGATCGGGGCCGGGCGCTGAAAGGCGCGTTGGCGCACTCTGCGTGGGCAACCCGGATCTACGAGGAAGCGGTATCGTGGCAGACAAGAGGACCATCCTGGAGCTGGAAGCGCTCGTTGCCGCCCTCCCGGCCGAGGAGCAGGCAATCTTCCGGCGCATCTTCCACGTGAGCACGACCTTCGGCGAGGTCGTTCCCCCAGAGAGCATGTACGACTGGATTGCACGGTACTTCGGCTCGGTGGAGGCTGTTCGCCGGCAAAAGATCGTCAAGGTGACCAACCGGGTCACCCTGGAAGGCGCGCTCTACAACGAACTGCGCGCCCGGAGGCCCATCGAGGCGCCTTCCGCATCGTCGGACATCGAGGCGACGATCGAGGGGAACCGGGGAGACCCCTTTTGCCGGCCGCTTGAGGGGACTCCCGAGGATTCGTTCGGGCGCATCCGCGGCACCCACAGCATCACGGCCAGCAACATCGCCAAGTACGACGGCTTTCACGGGGTGATCGTGTTTGACGAGCACCACCCGCTGCGCTTTACCCGCGCCGCGATCGGCGATTACCTGCGCACCGGCCGTCGCTGGGCGGAGGCCGCTCACGCTGCCGATCCGGAAGCCGTCTACTACTTCTTCATGTGGAACTGCCTGTGGAAGAGCGGCGCCTCCATCCTACACGGCCACGCTCAGACCACCCTGAGCCGCGGCATGCCCTACGCCCGGGTGGAGGCGCTACGCCAGGCGGCACACCGCTACACCGCGGCCTACGGCGAGGACTATTTTGCGGATCTGGTGCGGGTCCATCGGGCCCTGGGCCTCTCGCGCGCCTTCGGCCAGGTCGAGGCACTGGCCTACCTGACCCCGATCAAAGAAAAGGAGTTCTTCCTGGTCGGGCCGCGCGACGACGACGATCTGGCGGACGCCCTCTTTGCAGTGCTGGAGGCTTACGTGGGCCGGCTCGGCGTGCGCAGCTTTAACCTGGCCCTCTACCTGCACCCGCTGGGGGAGGTCTCGGAGGACTGGAGCCTGTTTCCAGGCGTTGTCGGACGCATCGTGGATCGGGGAGACCCCAACAGCCGCACGAGCGACATCGGGGCGATGGAGCTGTACGCGGCGAGCGTTATCTCCAGCGACCCCTTCCGGGTGATCGAGGCGCTTGGATAGGCACCGGCGCTCTGCGGGGACACAAGAGGGGGGCGGGGAAACCCCGCCCCCCTCTTCCTGCTCGGGCCTTAGCGGTGCACGATCAGCGGAAGATAGACGGCGTACGGTACGAACGCTTCCACTGGCCCGTGGCGCGTCTCGAAGCCGTTGAAATCGACATCCGCCAGGAGGTACTCGTAGCGTGTACCGCTGGCCACCGGGCGGTCGACATAGGTGTATGAGGCCCCGCTTCCGCCACCCGGCACGAGGGAGGGGATCAGCACCTGGTTTAGCCGCTGGAACGCCCCTCGGCCGGCCTCACGGCGGTAGAGGTTGAATCCCAGGTTGTCGATCTCCATGGCCGTTTCCCAGGTGAGCCACACCTCGCCCGGCCGGCCTTCGGCGCGGAAATCGATCAGGCGCACCGGCGTGGGGATCCCGCCGTCGTAAAAGCCAAAGTCCGCGTATGGGACGTTCGCCCCGTTGACCATCACCGCATAGGGGTTGGTCTGGCTCTCCCCGTCGACGTTGTCCACGCCGTCCGTCAGGAGATAGCCGGACAGGACGTTCCGCTCGTCGGTCACGTGTACGATATAGCGGCCGTTCGGCAGGTTAGCAAAGCCGTAGTTCCCGCCATCGGCAGTCGTGGCGCGGCCGAGGATCGGGTCGCTCGCATCCAGGATGCCGTCGCCGTCCAGGTCTCGGTGCAGCACCAGGGTCACCCCGTCCAGGCCGGGCTCGACGATATCCCAGTGGCCATCGTTGTCCATATCCAACCAGACCAGGTTGCCGATCGCATAGCTCGGATCGGGGGCATAGAAGCCCAGGTCGACCGTGACATCGTTGCGGTTCGAGGCGGTGAGCTGCACCGCGGCCGTGTGGAGCACCGGGTCCCCGTCGCTATCCTCGTCGTCCGGGATGCCGCTTTCGTTCTGGAGGGTGGCGCTCAAGCCCTCGAGCACCGCTCCCGGGACAAAGTTGGTCTCGGGCAGCTGCACGATGTAGCTCCCGAGCTGCAGGCCGGTGAAGAGGTAACGGCCATAGGGATCGGTGATCGCCGTGCGAAGCAGGTTGTCCACGCCCGGGTCGATCGTGCCGTCACCATCGAGGTCCAGGTACAGACGCACGGCCACGCCCTGGATGCCGCTCTCGCCCGCGTCCTGGCGGCCGTTGTGGTTCGCGTCGTGCCAAACCCGGTCCCCCACGGCGCCCGGGGGCCCGTAGTAGCCAAAGTCGGCCCACGGAACGTTCGGCGTGCCTGAGGAGAGCGTCACCGCGCACGGGTTCGTTTGGCTGTGGTCGTCCTGATGCGGGGTCCCGGAGGTCTGGGTGGTCCCGGCGAGCACCCCGTTGCGGTCCGTGACCACCACCAGGTAATCGGCATCGCCGTCCCCACCGCCGTCGTCCAGGCGCAGGCCCACAAAACCGTACATCCCGCTGCCATCGGTCGCCATGGAGGCGATGAACGGCTCCGCCGCATCCCAGTTCCCATCGCCGTCCAGGTCTACCACCAGGTCCACGGTGACGTTCGGGAGGCCGGGCTCGCCGGCATCGCGGTCCCCGTCGCCGTTGGAGTCGAACCAGACCAGGTTCCCGATGCTGCCCAAGGCCGGGTGGTGATAGCCAAAGTCCACGTCGGAGAGCGTGTCGTTGGCCGGGTTGCCGTCGTTCACAAAGGTCACCACACGGCTGGTGTCCGCCCCCTCGCTCTGGGGGCCGAAGGTGACCGTGTAGCCGTAGAGGGGACCATCGGGAAGGAAATTGCTCGCCGCCACACGCACCATGTAGCTCCCGGCCGCCAGGTTGGAGAAGAGGTAGGAGCCGTTGGGCGCGGTCGTGCGGGTCAGTCCGGTCGGGTTCCCGCCGCCGTCGAGCAGTTCCAGGAGCACTCCGCCGATCCCAGGTTCACCGGGGTCTTGGATGCCGTCGCTGTCGGCATCGCTCCAGAGATAGTCGCCGATCGCATAGCCGATCCCCCGGTAGCCGAAATCGGCGTCCAGGTAGTCTTCTCCTTCCCCGAGGAGGATCACCCCGGCCAGGTGGTCCGGCTCGTTTGTCCCATACATCCCCTCGAGCGGGCCGCCGGTGAAATTGCCCTCGTCCACGCGGACGAAGTAGGCTCCCGAGGTCAGCGCCTCGAAACGGTAGCGACCGTCGGCGGCAGTCCGCGTGGTGGCCACCAGGGGGTCGACCCCTGGGTCGTAGCTGCCATTGTGGTTCTCGTCGCGATGCAGGCTCAGGAGCACGTTGGCGATGCCGCCCTCGGTCACGTCTTCGACCCCGTCCCCGTCGGTGTCGTACCACACCCGGTCGCCGATCGCACCGGTCGCCGGGCTCCGCACGAAGCCCAAGTCGACGTCCAGGCGGCTGGAGCCGCTGACGGTGACCGGGAAGGGTGTCAGACCAGCCGTGATCCGGTACCCGTTCAGGAGCCCGTTGCGGTCGGTGACAACGACGAAGTAGGCGCCGTTGGTGACCCCGTAGAAGGTGTAGTGGCCGTCGGCATCGGTGACGCTCGTGCCAAGGAGCGGCTCGGTCGGGTCGAGGTTGCCATCGCCGTCGCTATCGCGAAAGAGGGCGAGGGTCACGCCGGGAAAACCCTCTTCGCCGGCTTCCTGGACACCGTTCGCGTTGCGGTCGTGGAAGACGGTATCGCCGATCTGATAGAGGTCGTCCCGGTAGAGGCCAAAGTCGGCGTCGAGATAGCTTTGGTTTCCGCTCAGAGAGCAGGGGTGTGGGTTAGGGGTGCCTGGGGAGAGCAGGTAGCCGGGCGGAATGACGATCGCTACCTGGTAGTTCCCGGCACGGAGGTCCGGGAAGAGGTAACTGCCATCGGGTCCTGTGGTCGTCGTTTTGGTTGCCTCACCGCTCAGGTTGACCCTCACGCCGGAGACGCCGATTTCGCCGGGATCCTGGAGCCCGTCCCGGTCGGCATCGAACCAGACCAGGTCCCCGATGGCGCCGTCGCGGTTGTAGCCAAAGTCGGCATCGAGGTCGCTTGGGGAGGAAGCGGTCAGGTAGGCCGGGTAGGGGTCGTTGTAGCGGTTCAGGTTAAAGTCGTAGGTGGTGATCTCAAAGCCGTCGAGCACCCCGTTTCGGTCGGTCACGTGGACCAAGTAATGCTGCTCCAGGGGGAGCCCGGCGAAGGCATAGTGGCCCTGGTCATCCGTGAGCGCCTGGGCGATCACGGGCTCCCCGGGATCGCGTTCGCCGTCCTGGTCGGTATCGAGGGAGAGCTCGAGGGTCACCTGGGGTGCCCCGACCTCATCCGGGTCCTGAAGGCCGTCGTTATCGGCATCGAACCAGACGGTATCGCCGATCGTTCCCAGGCCAGCGCGGTAGAGGCCAAAGTCGGCGCGCAGGTAGGGCTCGTCGGGCACGAGGGCGATGGGTGGGGTGGGACTCGGCTGAGCGTGTGGGCCGGAGGTCAGGGTGTAGCCCTCGAGCGGGCCGCCGGGGGCAAAATTGCTTTCCGCGAGGCGCACGCGGTAGGTGCCGGCGCTCAGGCCGGCGAAAAGGTACCAGCCGGCAGCGGTCGTGGTGGCCGTAGGGCCCAGGGGGTTCCCCGATTCGTCCAGCAGCTCCAGGAGCACCCCGCCGATCCCCGGTTCGCCCGGGTCCTGGATGCCGTCCCGATCGGCGTCCGACCAGACCAGGTCACCGATGGCCGCGCCAGCCGGCCGGAAGCCAAAGTCGGCGGCGCGGTACACCTGGTTGTCGTCGAGGTTGATGTAAAAGATCTGCTCGTAGGTGCGACCGTCGCGCTGGATGCAGTCGCTGCCGCAGACGTTGTTCCAGTAGATGGCGTGATAGTCCCCTCCGGGAAGCTCGACGTTGGTGGGAGCAAAGCCGGCCGGCAGGGTGCTCGGATCGACCTGGACGATATAGTACTCGTTGGCCAGCATGGAGAACAGGTAGTTGCCGTCCGCTCCAGTCCAGGTACTTTCCAGGAGTCGGCCGTCCCGGGGGTCGATCAGGCGGACGCGCACGCCTTGCAAGCCGGGTTCGCCCGGATCCTGGAGTCCGTCTCCGTCCAGGTCATACCAGACGCGGTCGCCGATCGCGCTTCGGGCCAGGGCGAGCCCCGGCGGCTTCTTACACTCCGGCTCGCTTTTGTGGCACATCTTCGTCGGGGAGTTGTGGTGGTTGCCGATGACGATGCCGAAGCCCAGGGGCGCAAAGGCCTCCTTGTTCACCCGGATCTCCCAACCGTTGTACCACTGCCAGTCCGCACAGGCGGGGTCCAGCGTCTCGTAAGTGCCGGAAGCGGGAGGGGAATTCACCAGGAGGTTGGCCGCGCTCCCGCAGCGGCAGACGCCGCCGCTGCAGTAGCCGGTCTGGTTGAGGTTATAGTCCATCCCGCTGGTCACTTCGAAGTATTCCGAGCTAGCGTAGCCTTCGATCCACCCACCGTCGCCCCCGGAGAAACCAAGACAGGCGTATCCCGAAGGGGTTCCGGCTTTGGGGGAGAGCTGATCGAGGTAGAAATGGGCCGCGATCCCTCCTGCTGCATCCTCGAAGGTGAACTCACCCCGGTCGCTTTCGACAATATCGCCAAAGTTTCGTCTCTTGCTGGGCATCGCCTCCCAGTGCACCGATGTCGCCCCGTAAGAGTTGTCGTTGGCGTAGTACGGATCCTGGTGGTAAAAGACGTAGACGAACTGGGCGTCTTCCAGTACGTAGAGGTAGGCTGCGGCCACGCTGGACTGACGGGTGGGGGTGTGGACGCCCAAGTCGATATACCGGGTGACCCGGCCATATTCCAGGTAGACGTCATCCAGGCGGCCGTCGAGGATGGGAGGGGAGAACTGGGGGGCGATGCCCGCCTGGGTCACCGGAGGTTGGGGAAGGACCAATAACCCAAGCAGGGGAAGCAGCGCCAGGGCGGTGGCCAGGCGGTCTCGAAACCTCTTCATCGATCCCTCCTTCCGGCGAGGCCCAGCGGTCCGTGGCTCCTTTTGGGTCGTTCCCCGCCGCTTTCACCTACGTCCATCACAGATGGCAGCCGATCGCTTCCGCACTCCGCAAAAGAAAAACGGCCGTGCTGCGAAAGGAGCGAAGAAGCGCTTCCGCCAGGACGGCCGGTTACACCAGTGGCTCCCCCTGGCCCAGGTGTCCAACGTACAGGCCAGGGTTCATCGCCTCCGCCTGCGTTCGGGAAGCGATCGGCTTGGTCCGTCTTGCGCTCCGGCGTCTCAGCGAGGGGCTTGCAGGGAAATGTGTGGCAAAAAAGAACCGGACCGCAAATGGAAAAACGGCCGGTTACGCCACCCGCTCCACCTGGCCCAGGCGTCCAGACTACAGACCAGGCTTCAACGCTTCCGTTTTCAAAAATTGTACCACACAGAAGTACGATTGTCAACCTTGCGCATACAGGCGGAGATCGCTATAATAGGCCCAGCCAGAGTTGCAGCCACGAAGGAGGAGCACGATGGCCACCGTGGCGGAGATGAAGGCCGCGCAAGACGTTGCCGGATTGATCCAGGCGCTCCGCGACCCCGTCTGGGAAGTGCGGCAGCGCGCTGCGGAGGCACTGGGCGAATTGAAGGCGGAGGCCGCGATCGAAGCTCTGCTCGCCGCCCGCCACGACGAGAACAGCAACGTGCGCTGGACTGCCGTGTGGGCCCTGGGGCAGATCGGCGGAGAGAAGGCCAAAGAAACCCTGATCGCCTCCCTAGAGGACCCGCTCGAGGACGTGCGGAGCGCGGCGCTCCGTGCCCTGCAAACGTGGAACGATCCCGATGTCCAGGCAGCCATCCAGCGAGTTTTCCCGACCCCCAAGGAGCCAGCCATTCCCCCTCACCGGTTGCTGAGGATCCTGAGCTATGCATCGTTCGGCCTGGCGGTGGTCTGGGTCGTGCTCTCTTTGGAGCTGCGGTTACGGGGAAGTGCCCCGTGGATCGTCACGCTGGTCTTGCTCGCAGGGGCTCTGGTCACCTGGCTGAGCGGGGGGAGAAAGTAACCCGGCGAGGATCGCGGCTAGGAACCCGGGCGCGAATTCTCGCCCGGGTTTTGTTCTCTCGGGGGGTCTGGCGTGGCCGCCTGACGCAGCACCCGCAAGCGGAACCAGGCCCAAACTTCGTGGCGTCGCTCCCGCCAGAGGTGGATCAGGGTAGGCAATCCCGGGATGATGAAGAAGGCGATCACGAGCAGGGTAAAATAGCGGTCTACTCCGGCGATCGAGCCAAACGCGCGCCCAAGGAAGTAGCCCAAGCAGGTGACCCCCACGGCCCAGGCCAGCCCACCGACCAGGTTGAAGAGCAGGAAGCGGCGGTATCGCATCCGCGCGGCGCCGGCGACGATAGGAGCAAAGGTGCGGATGATGGGGAGAAAGCGGGCCAGGGTGATCGTCTTGCCGCCGTGTCGTTCGTAGAAGCGTTGGGCTTTTTCTAGGTATTCGGGCCGGAAGAAGAGCGAGCGAGGGCGCTTGAAGAGGAGGGGGCCGGTCTTGGCCCCAAACCAATAGCCGACGGTATCGCCGGCCACGGCGGCTACGAAGAGCAAGGGGATCAGGACGCGGATGTCCAGTTCGTGCCGCGAAGCCAGGAGGCCGGCTGTAAGGAGCAGGCTGTCCCCCGGGAAGAAAAAGCCGAAGAAAAGGCCGGACTCGGCAAAGATGATGCCGAAAAGGCCCAGGTACCCCACCGTTCGGATCAGCCGCTCCAGGTCCACGACCCCTACGCTCCCTTCGCCCCGACCGGACGCGCACCGGGCACCGGCACTTCCCGCAACAGCTCCTCGACCACCATCCGCGCGGTCACCCCGCGAATCCGGGCCGCGGGGTTGATGATCAGCCGATGGGCCAGGGTGGGGATGGCCATCGCCTTGACGTCGTCCGGAATGACGTAATCCCGATCCCGGATGGCTGCCCGCGCCTGGCAGGTGCGGTAGAGGCCCAGGGACCCCCGCGGGCTCGACCCCAGGTAGACCTCCTCATGCTCCCGGGTTGCCGCGACCAGGGCGGTGATATACTCCTCGATCTCTTCCGAGACGTGCACTTCTTTGATCGCCTCCTGCATGGCGCGCACTTCTTCCAGGTCGACCACCTGCTCCAGGTCTTCGATGGGATGGCGGAACTGCTGGCGGCGGAGGATCTCGATTTCGTCCAGCTGGGCGGGATAGCCCAGGGAGATGCGCAGCAGGAAGCGGTCCAGCTGGGCCTCGGGCAGCGGAAAGGTCCCCTCGTACTCGATCGGGTTCTGGGTAGCCAGGACGATGAAAGGCCGCGGGAGCGGGTGGGTGACCCCATCCACCGTGACCTGCCGCTCCTCCATCGATTCGAGCAGGGCGGACTGAGTCTTGGGGGTGGCGCGGTTGATTTCGTCGGCCAGCACCAGGTTGGCCATCACCGGGCCGGGGCGGAATTCGAACTCCTGGGTCTTCTGGTTGTAGATCGACACCCCGATCACGTCGCTGGGAAGGAGGTCCGGCGTGAACTGGATCCGTTTGAAGGTGTAGCCGATGGAACGGGCGATCGAGCGCGCTAGCATCGTCTTGCCTACCCCCGGCACGTCCTCGATGAGCACGTGCCCCTGGGAAAGGATCGCGATCAGGAGAAGCTCGACCGCGGGGCGTTTGCCCACGATCACCCGCTCGACGTTGGCGATGATCCTGTCCGCCTGCTCTTTGACCGAACCCATTCCGATCGCCCCTCCTGGTTTCGAACCACAATGGCGATTATAGCACGGAACCCCTATGGGGACAAACCCGGATGGAGGACGCCAGGGGGACGCGTGCCCTACGGCTGCTGTGCGCCGTCGATCGGTGAGGCCTG
>DAOTVY010000023.1:0-37556 GCA_034436115.1 Chloroflexia bacterium
ACATCCGCACCACCGATGTCACCGGGACGATCTATCTGCCGGAAGGGGTGGAGATGGTGATGCCCGGGGACAATGTGAATATGGAGGTCGAGTTGATCGAGCCGGTGGCGATCGAAGAGGGGCTGCGTTTTGCCATCCGCGAGGGCGGCAAGACGGTCGGCGCCGGCGTCGTGACCAAGCTGCTCGAATGAGGTGGCCGTCGGCGTACGTCCGCGGAGGAGGCACAGGGTGGCCAAACAAAAGATCCGGATCCGCTTGAAGGCCTACGATCACCACATCCTGGACGAGTCCGCCCGGCAGATCGTCGAGACGGCGGAACATACTGGAGCCAAGGTGGCGGGGCCCGTGCCGCTCCCCACCAAGATCGAACGGTACTGCGTCATACGCTCGCCGTTCATCGACAAAGATTCGCAGGAGCATTTCGAGATGCGCACGCACAAGCGCCTGATCGACATCGTGGATCCGACCCCTCAGACGATCAACGCGCTGATGCGCCTGAGCCTGCCGGCCGGGGTGGATATTGAGATCAAGATCTGAACGGCCGGCAACAAGTGGGTGAGCCATGATCGCTGAAATCCTTGGTCGGAAAGTGGGGATGACGCAGGTCTTTGACGACAGCGGAGAGGTGGTGCCCGTCACCATCATCCAGGCAGGACCATGCATCGTCACCCAGATCAAGACCCCGGAGCGCGATGGTTACGCTGCGGTACAGCTCGGCTATGAAGAGGTGGAGCGAAAACGGCTCAATAAACCGCTTCTTGGCCACCTGAAGGGTTTGCCTCCGATGCGTATCCTTCGCGAGGTACGCGTCGATGACCCTTCCGCCTATCAGGTCGGGCAAAAAGTGGACGTCAGCGTCTTTCGCGTCGGGGACTATGTAGATGTCATCGGCACCTCCAAGGGGCGGGGCTTCGCCGGCGTGATGAAGCGCCACGGCTTTCGCGGTGGCCCACGGACCCATGGACAGAGCGACCGCGCTCGGGCTCCGGGAGGCATCAGCGCCTCGACCTATCCCGGAAGGGTCCCGAAGGGCAAGCGTATGGCAGGCCATATGGGCGGACGCCGGGTGACCGTCCAGGGCCTGCGCGTGGTGGAGGTCGATCCGGAGCGCAACTTGCTCCTGGTACGCGGGAGTGTCCCAGGGAGCAACGGCGGCTTGCTGCAGGTGCGCAAATCGATCAAGCGCCGCAAGAAGTGAGGGGAACCATGACGGAAACAGAACCCGTCGCAGCGGAGGGGTCGCTTCGGACCCCGGTCTACAATATGGCCGGCGAGCAGGTCGGCACCGTTGAGTTGGATCCGGCCATCTTTGGCATCGAGCCCAACCTGGCCGTCATGCACCAGGCCCTGATGCGCCAGCTGGCGAACGCCCGTCTGGGAACCCACGAGACTAAGACACGGGGCGAAGTCAGCGGTGGAGGGCGCAAGCTTTGGCGGCAGAAGGGTACCGGGCGGGCGCGACAAGGAAGTCGGCGCGCGCCGCACTGGCGCGGGGGCGGGACCGTTTTCGGCCCCCATCCCCGGGACTATCGCCAGGCTATGCCGCGCAAGATGCGTCGCCTTGCGGTACGCTCTGCCCTTTCGCTCAAGCGCGCCGAGGAGCAGATTGTTCTGTTGGATGAATTGCGCCTCGAGCAAACGCGCACCAAGGCGATGGTCGAGCTGCTACGCCGGCTGAACCTGGATGGCACCAGGACGCTGCTGGTTCTTCCGGAGAAAGACGAGCAGGTTCAGCGGTCGGCACGCAATATCCCAGGAGTCAAGACGCTGCTCGCGCCTTACCTGAATGTAGCGGATCTACTCGACTACGACAAGCTGCTCATGCCGCTGAGCAGCCTGGGCGTGATCGGGCGTATCCTGGGGCCTCAGGAGGCGTGAAATGAATCTCTACGAGGTGATTCGACGCCCTATCCTGACCGAGAAGAACACACGGCTGATGGAGGAGGCCAACCAATACACGTTCGAGGTCGCCCGTGACGCCAACAAGGTCCAGATCCGTCAGGCCGTTGAGACCATCTTTGGGGTGCGCGTGCTGGCCGTGCGCGTGTCGATTGTCCCGGGCAAACCGCGTCGTCGGCGGCGAACGATCGGCTCGAGCAAGCCCTGGAAGAAGGCCATCGTGACATTGGCCCCGGGAGATCGGATCGATATCTTTCAGGGGGTCTAGCGAGCCGGGCAGGAGAAGACCATGGGAATCAAGAAGTACAAGCCAACATCGCCGGGCCGTCGCTGGATGACGGGCTCCACGTTCGACGATTTGACAGCCAAGGAGCCCGAGAAGTCCCTCCTTCGGCCACGGAAGCAGAATGCCGGCCGAAACAACCAGGGCCGCATCACGACGCGCCACCGGGGCGGCGGAGCCAAGCGGCTTTACCGTGTGGTCGATTTCCGACGCGACAAGTACGGTGTGCCGGCGCGCGTTGCCGCCATCGAGTACGACCCGGGGCGATCCGCGCGGTTGGCGCTCCTCCACTATGCGGATGGCGAAAAGCGCTACATCCTGGCCCCGGAGGGCCTGCGCGTAGGGGATACCATCCTCTCCAGCCGGGAAGCGATCGAGGTCCGGGTGGGAAACGCGATGCCCTTGCGGTATGTCCCGTTGGGGACCCAGGTGCATAACCTGGAGCTGTACCGGGGCAAGGGCGGCCAGCTCGTGCGCGCCGCAGGGACCGCCGCGCAGGTGCTGGCCAAGGAAGGCAACTATGCGCACATCCGGATGCCCTCGGGCGAGGTGCGCCTGATCCATTTGGATTGTATGGCGACCATCGGCGTAGTGGGCAACGCCGAGCACTCGCTGATCAAGCTGGGCAAGGCCGGCCGAAAGCGCTATCTGGGCCGCCGGCCGGAAGTCCGGGGTTCGGCGATGACCCCGCGGGATCACCCGCACGGCGGCGGTGAGGGGAAGGCGCCGGTGGGCATGCCAGGCCCCAAGAGCCCCTGGGGCAAGCCCACCTTGGGGTATCGCACCCGCAGGAACAAGCGCACCGATCGCTTCATCGTCCGCCGACGCGGCAAACAGCGGACCGGGTGAGGCCGGGTACGGAGGTAGAGCGATATGTCGCGGTCACAGAAGAAAGGGCCGTACGTCGACCCCCGATTGCTCAGGCGGATTGAGGAGATGAACCAAACAGGCGAGCGCCGGGTCATCCGCACCTGGTCGCGCGACTCGGTCATCTTCCCACAGATGGTGGGCCATACCATCGCGGTGCACGATGGCCGGCGCCACGTGCCGATCTACATCACCGAGAACATGGTTGGGCACCGTCTGGGGGAGTTCGCTCCGACGCGTATCTTCCGCAGCCACGGGGGTAAAAAAGCCCGTATGGCACGCCTAAAGAAGTAGCGGCGGCAAAAGGAGCACGATCCATGCAAGTGCGAGCGGTGAAACGGTTTGTGCGGATGTCGCCTTACAAGGTGCGCCAGGTGGTGGATCTGGTGCGGGGGCGACAGGTGGACGATGCGCTGTCCATCCTGAAGCTCACCCCGCGCGAGGCCGCGCGCTACATTGCCCAGGTGCTGCAATCGGCGGTCGCCAATGCCGAGAACAACTATATGCTCTCGCGCGAAGACCTGTACGTCGCGGCCATCTATGCCGACACCGGGCCGACGCTGAAGCGCTTCCGCGCGCGAGCGCGCGGACGTGCGGATCGGATTCGGAAGCGCACCTGTCACATCACGGTGGTCGTAGACGAGTATCAGAGGCCGTTGGCGTCGGCTTGAGACAGCGCCATGCGCGTAAGGAGGGCGTGTTGGGACGAAAAGTTCACCCGATCGGGTTTCGCCTGGGCATCGTGACGGACTGGCAGTCGCGCTGGTTCGCGGAGCGCAACTACACGCAGCTGCTGCACGAAGATCTCGAACTGCGCGAGCTGATCCGCGAGCGACTGAAAGGGGCGGCGGTGTCGCGGATCGAGATCCAGCGCTCGGCCAACCAGGTCGATGTCACTGTGCACACCGCCAAGCCCGGGATTGTCATTGGCAAGCGGGGAGCAAGCGTAGATGCTCTGCGCAAGGAACTGGAAGAGCGCACCGGCAAGAAGGTCCGGTTGAATATCGAGGAGATCCGGCAGCCCGAGCTGGATGCCTACCTGTGCGCGGAGAGCATCGCGGAGCAGCTGGGGAAGCGCGTCTCCTACCGCAGGGCGATGAAGCAGGCCGCCGCCCGAGCGATGCGCCTTGGCGCCAAGGGGATCAAGATCCGCTGCAGCGGCCGCCTAGCCGGAGCGGAGATGGCCCGCTCGGTGGTGGAGATGCGCGGGCGCGTGCCACTGCAGACGATCCGCGCCGATGTGGACTATGCGATGGTTCACGCCCATACGATCTACGGGCGGATCGGCGTCAAAGTATGGATCTATAAGGGCGACGTGCTGGAGAAGCAGCAAGAAGCGCCTCAGCCGGCAGCCAGCGCGTGAAGCCCCGGGCACCGGATGTAGGAGTTGAGCCATGTTGATGCCGAAAAGGACCAAGTACCGCAAGATGCAGCGGGGCCGCCTCAAGGGGCGAGCCACACGCGGGGCGACGGTGGCTTTCGGAGAGTATGGGCTGCAGGCGCTCGAGCCGGTCTGGATTACTGGGCGGCAAATCGAGGCGGCGCGACGAGCGATTACCCGGTATATTCGCCGCGGCGGCAAAGTCTGGATCCGCATCTTTCCCGATAAACCGCTCACGCGCAAACCCGCGGAAACCCGCATGGGCGGGGGCAAAGGTGCTCCGGATCAGTGGGTGGCCGTGGTCAAGCCCGGACGCATCCTGTTCGAGGTGGCCGGGGTTTCCCGCGAGGTGGCCGAAGAGGCTATGCGGCTGGCCTCGCACAAACTTCCCATCCGGACGCGCTTCGTGGCCCGCGAGGAGATGGCCTAGCATGCGGGTTCTGCTGGACGCGGGTCAGGACGGACTGGAGGTACTATGAAAAGCAGCGAGCTGAGAGAGCTGACCGATGCCGAGCTCCAGCAAAAGATCGAGGAAGCCCACCAGGAGCTTTTCAACCTGCGCTTCCAGCTCGCCATCGGCCGGCTGAGGAACTACAAGCGGATCGCCCAGGTACGCCGGGATATCGCCCGCATGAAGACGGAACAGCGCCGGCGGCAGCTGGCCGTGGCCGCACAACGCGCGCAGGAGGCTTGAGATGAGCATGGGTCGCAAGACGATGGTCGGCCGGGTGGTCAGCAACCGTATGCAAAAGACCGTCGTCGTCGAGGTCGAGTACCTCCGGCGCCATCCGCTGTACCGTAAGGTGCTGCGGGTTCGGCGGCGTTTTATGGCCCACGACGAGGAAAACAGCTGCCGCGAAGGGGATCGGGTACGCATCGTGGAAACCCGCCCATTGAGCCGGCACAAGCGCTGGCGGGTCGCCGAGATCCTGGAGCGCGCGGGCTAAACGGCGATGGGGAAAGCGAGGAGGTTGTCGTGATCCAGCCCATGTCGCGACTGAAGGTGGCCGACAACACCGGAGCCAAGGAAATCATGTGCATCCGTGTGCTTGGCGGATCGAACCGACGCTATGCCACCATCGGGGATGTCATCGTGGCTACCGTTAAACAGGCCACGCCCGATGGTTCCGTCAAGCGGAGCGAGGTTGTGCGGGCCGTGATCGTGCGCACGGCGCGGAACTACCGCCGGGCCGATGGCTCCTACATCCGCTTCGATGAGAACGCGGCCGTACTGATTACCCCCCAGGGGAACCCACGCGGCACGCGCATCTTCGGACCGGTGGCCCGGGAGTTGCGCGACCGCTTCATGAAGATCGTTTCCCTGGCCCCGGAGGTCTACTAGTGCTCCGGCTGGAGGAGGGACGGACGATGAAGATTCGCCGAGGCGACCTGGTCGCCGTAATCGCCGGCAAAGACCGCGGAAAGCGGGGCAAGGTCAAGCAGGTCCTGCCCAGAGAAGACCGGGTGGTCGTCGAGGGGGTCAATTTTGTCAAGCGCCATCGCCGACCGCGGGGACAGATGGACCAGGGTGGGATCGTCGAATTTGAGGCACCCATCCATATCTCGAACGTTATGCTGATCTGCCCCCATTGCAAGCAGCCGACCCGCGTCGGCTTCGAATTCCTGCCCGATGGGGGCAAGGTGCGCATTTGCCGTTCCTGCGGCGAGGCGCTGGACTGATCCAGGGGGGAGGCAGCGCAATGGCCCGTTTGCTGGATTATTACCGCCAGGAAGTGGTCCCGGCGTTGATGAAAGAGTTCGGGTACCGAAACGTCATGCAGGTGCCCAAGATTCACAAGATCGTCGTGAACATCGGCGTGGGAGAAGCGATCCAGAACGCGCGCGCGCTGGATGCCGCGGTGCAGGACCTGCGCCTGATCACCGGGCAGCAGCCGGTGGTCCGCCGAGCGCGCCGTTCCATCGCCGCGTTCAAGCTGCGCACCGGCATGCCGGTGGGCGTTTGCGTGACGCTGCGCGGCCGGCGCATGTATGAATTCCTGGACCGGCTCCTGAACCTGGCCCTGCCTCGGATCCGCGACTTCCGGGGGCTCTCCTCGCGGTCGTTCGATGGACGCGGGAACTACTCGATTGGTCTGCGGGAGCAGCTGATCTTTCCCGAGATTAACTTTGACGAGATCGACAAGATCCGAGGTATGGAGGTCACGATCATTACCACGGCCCGGACGGATGAAGAAGGCAAGGCATTGCTGGCACGGCTCGGCGTGCCCTTCCGCGACTAGGTCGCCGTAAGAGGAGGATACCCTTGGCACGTAAGGCATTGATCGTCAAGGCCCAACGGCCACAGAAATACCGCGTCCGGCAGTACCACCGTTGTCGCATCTGCGGAAGGGCGCGGGGCTATATCCGCAAATTCGGGCTGTGCCGCATCTGCTTCCGCGAAAAGGCGTCCCAGGGCTTGCTCCCCGGGGTCAAGAAGGCCAGCTGGTAGCGCAGACCGCCGGGAACGCGGTCGGTGCTCAGGAGGATGTTAAGGTGACCTTGACCGATCCGATTGCCGATATGTTGACCCGCATCCGCAACGCGCTGATGGCCCGCAAGGACGACGTCCTTGTCCCGTGGTCGCGCCTGGCCGAAGAGATCGCCCGCATCCTGCGCGACGAGGGATTCATCCACGGCTACGAGCTGCTCGCCGAGGGGTCTCGCCGCCACCTGCGCATAATCCTGAAGTACACCGATGCCGGCAAGCCGGTGTTGACCGGCTTGAAGCGGATCAGTACCCCTGGGAGGCGTTTCTACGTGCGGGCGACCGAAATCCCGCGGGTGAAAGGAGGCCTGGGCTTTGCCATCCTTTCGACCTCGCGCGGGGTGATGACCGGTGAAGACGCTTTGCGCGCCGGGGTCGGCGGTGAGGTGATCTGCTACGTGTGGTAGGGTATGCGGTGCCGACCGAGGTGCGGAGGAGGAGTTGCTGTGTCCCGTATTGGCAAGAAGCCGATTCCGATCCCCCCGGGGGTTCAGGTCGAAATCGGGGCGGCTGAGGTGGTGGTCAGCGGGCCCAAGGGCACGCTGCGTCAGTCCGTTCCCCCAGGCATCCAGGTTTCCCTGGAAGATGGCCAGATCGTCGTCCGCCGGCAGTCGGACGCCAAACCCCATCGGGAGCGGCACGGCCTGATGCGGACGCTGATCGCGAACATGATCACGGGTGTGACCGTAGGGTATCGGAAGGAGCTCCAGGTCGTGGGAGTGGGGTATCGGGCGGAAATGGACGGTCGTGACCTGGTCCTGAACCTAGGCTATTCCCACCCGATCCGTGTCACACCACCCGAAGGGATCACCTTCGAAGTGGGCGGCCGCAACGACCTGATTGTGGTCAGCGGCATCGACAAGGTGCTGGTCGGGCAACAGGCCGCGGACATCCGAGCTCTGCGCAAGCCGGAGCCCTATAAGGGCAAAGGGATCCGGTATGAGGGCGAGGTCGTCCGCCACAAGGCGGGCAAAGCCGGAAAGGGATAGGCTGCGTGGCCAAGTGTTCCGCCCAAGGCTGGTCGGAAACGCTAGGAGTGCAAGGCATGATCAAGTTGACTACATCCAAACAGCGTCATCAGAAGCGGCACCAGCGGGTGCGGGTACGCATTTCGGGGACGCCCGAGAGGCCGCGGTTGAACGTGTTTCGCAGCCTGAACCATATCTATGCCCAGGTGATCGACGACACAGTAGGGCATACGCTGGCGGCCGCCTCCAGCCTGGAGCCGGCGCTGCGCGATTGGGCGGGAACCAAGACCGAAATTGCCCGTCAGGTTGGCCGACTGGTCGGTGAGCGGGCCCTGGCACGGGGCATTCGGCGGGTCGTGTTTGACCGCGGCGGGTACGACTACCACGGCCGGGTGAAAGCACTGGCGGAGGGCGCACGCGAGGCCGGCCTGGAGTTCTAGAGCCTGGCTGGTGCCATCGCAAGACGCGGGCGAGAGCGAGGAGGAACCGTGGCGAAGGCGACTGTAGATCCGAACGAGTTGGAACTGGAAGAGCGGGTAATCGAAATCAACCGCGTGGCCAAGGTGCAGAAAGGCGGCCGGCGCATGGCCTTCCGTACGGTGGTCGTGGTGGGCGACCGACAGGGCCACGTCGGCGTAGGAGTCGCCAAGGCGAACGAGGTGCCCGAGGCCATCCGAAAGGGTGTGGAGCAGGCCAAGCGCAACCTGATCCGTGTGCCGATCGTGGGAACGACCATCCCGCACGAGATCGTCCAGCGCTTCAAGGTGGCTCAGGTGCTCCTCAAGCCCGCTGCTCCAGGTACCGGGGTCATCGCCTGCAGCGCCGTCCGCGCGGTCGTGGAGTTGGCGGGGATCAAGGATATCCTGACCAAGTCCTTGGGGAACAGCAACCCGGTCAACCTCTGTCGCGCGACGCTCTACGCGCTCGACAACCTGACCTCGGTCGAGGAAGAGGCCGCGCGGCGCGGGAAGACGGTGGAATACCTGTTGCGTCGGCGTATGCGCCCCAGCCGCCGGAAGAAGGAGGCCCACTGATGGTTGCCGAGCGGACAGCCACACCAAGCAAGAAGCTGCGCATCACCTGGGTGCGGAGCGCCATCGGACACAGCCGCGATCAGAAGGCGACCATCCGGGCGCTGGGCTTGCACCGGCTTCACGAAAGCGTGGTGCACGACGATACACCCACCATCCGCGGGATGGTCTTCAAGGTACAGCATCTGGTGCGGGTGGAGGAGGTGGAGGAGTGAAGCAACACGAATTGCGGCCCCCCGAAGGGGCCAGGAAGGCACGCAAGCGTGTGGGCCGCGGTACCGGCTCGGGGCACGGAAAGACGGCGGGACGCGGCATGATGGGCCAGCGCGCTCGTTCTCACCACGGCATCCGCCCCTATTTCGAGGGTGGACAACTGCCGCTCGTGCGACGGTTGCCGAAGAAGCGGGGCTTTACGAACATTTTCCGCATTCCGTACCGCGTGGTGAACGTCGGACGGCTGGCCGAGCTCTTCCAACCCGGGGAAACGGTGACCCCGCGTATCCTGGCGGAGCGCGGCGTGGTGCGCAACCTCAAGCGGCCGGTCAAGGTGCTCGGCGAAGGGGAAATCGGTCAACCGCTCCACATCTACGCCCACGCCTTCTCGGAGAGCGCCCGGAGCAAGGTTTTGGCCGCCGGCGGGAGCTGCACCTTGCTCGATCCCGAGGTCTTTGATCCACCGGTGGCACAGTCCTAGGTAACTTGGGCCCACACCCGGGTACCGGACGCGCGCCGGAGAACGGGTGCCCGAAACACGGAGAGCTGCGATGCTCAAGGCGATGGTCACAGCGTTCAAGATCCCGGATTTGCGGCGGAAGATCCTCTTCACGCTCGCCATGCTGGTCGTCTTCCGCCTGATCTCGCACATCCCGGTGCCACTGATCAACGCCCAGTTCGTGGGCAAGATCGTGGAGCAGAACGCCATCCTCGGGATGTTGGACCTCTTTTCCGGGGGTGCACTGGTCGAATTCTCGGTCGCGGCCATGGGGGTATACCCTTACATCACCGCCTCCATCGTGATGCAGTTGCTCGTGCCGATCATCCCCGCCCTCGAGCGGCTCTCCAAGGAGGGGGAGGTGGGCCAGCAGAAGATCAACCGCTGGACGTACTGGCTCACCATCCCGCTGGCGGGCCTGCAGGCGTACGGCCAGGTGGCCTTGCTGGCACGCAGCAGCGCGGCCGGGAGCCCGATCCTACGCATCGAAAAATTCACCCTGTTCGATCCGGCCTATATCCTTCCGACCTTGACCATCCTTTCCTCGATGATCGCGGGCACCATGGTGCTCATCTGGATCGGGGACCTGATCACCGAGCAGGGGGTAGGAAACGGGCTTTCGATCATCATCTTCGGCGGGATCGTCTCGCGCCTGCCCACCATGGTCGGGCGGCTGGCCCAGGGCGGGCAAACCGCCATGGGCTGGGTCGGCGTGGGTCTGTTCTTGATCATCGGCCTGCTGACCATCGTGGCCATCGTTCTGGTCCAGGAGGGCAAACGCGAGCTGCGCGTGCAATACTCGCGGCGCGTCCGCGGCACCAAGCTGTACGGCGGAGGGTCGACCACGCTGCCACTGCGGGTGAACATGGCCGGCATGATTCCGCTGATCTTCGCCCAGAGCATGATGGTCTTCCCAGGGACGGTTGCCTCTTACCTGGCCCCGGCAAGCGGGGTTGCGCCCAGAACCTGGGTCCAGCGGGTAGCCCAGTGGGTTATGACCTACTTCAACGCGACGCACTATTTCTACTGGATCCTGCTGTTCATCCTGGTGGTGTTCTTTACTTACTTTTACACGATTATCGTCTTTAGCCAGACGAATATCGCCGAGAACCTGAAGAAGAGCGGTGGCTTCATTCCTGGCTACCGCCCGGGGGAACAAACCGAGCGGCTGCTGAACGGGATCGTTAACCGCATTACCCTGGTCGGGGCCCTGTTCCTGGGCGTCGTGGCCGTCCTGCCCTTCATCGTGCAGAAGATCAGCGGGCTGCAAGGACAGGGTCTGCAGCTCAGCGCTACGGCCCTGCTGATCGTAGTGGGGGTCGCAGTGGATACGATGAAGCAGCTTGAAGCACAGCTTCTGATCCGGCGTTACGAAGGCTTCCTGTGAGTCGCGACAGGGCAGGCGGACGATGATCGTGGTGCTCATGGGCCCACCCGGAGCAGGTAAGGGAACCCAGGCGGAACGGCTGGCTAGCCAACTCGCCCTGGCCCACGTGGCCAGCGGGGATCTATTCCGCGAAGCCATCGCGGCCGGCAGCCCGCTGGGCCGCCTGGCTCAGGAGTACGTCGATCGCGGCGAGCTGGTACCGGACGAGATCGTGGTGCAGATGGTGCTGGAGCGGCTCAAGCAGCCCGACTGCGCGCGGGGCGTGATCCTGGACGGGTTCCCGCGCACGGTGGCCCAGGCCGAAGCGCTGGAGCAAGCGCTCCAGGCCGAGGGGAAACAGGTGGATCTGGTGGTCGAGCTCGTCGTGCCGGAAGCGGTGATTCTGGAACGGCTCACAGGACGTCGAACCTGCCGGCATTGCCAGGCACCTTACCATGTTCGCTTTAACCCGCCGACCCAACCCGGGTTGTGCGATCGGTGTGGCGAACCCTTGGAACAGCGCGAGGACGACCGGGAGGAAACGGTGCGCCATCGCCTGGAGGTCTACCAGAGGCAGACAGCCCCTCTGCGCGCATTCTACGCCGAGCGGGGCCTGCTGCACGAGGTCGACGGGACGGGCGAGGTGGAGGAGGTGGCGGCCCGGCTGGCGCGCATCGCAGAGGGAGCCTAGCCGCATGGGCGTGACGATCAAGACGGCGGAAGAGCTTCGCCTGATGCGGCAGGCCGGCCGGATCGTGGCCATCGTCCTGGAAACCGTCCAGGAGAAGGCCCGCCCGGGAATCACCACGGCCGAGCTGGACGCCATCGCGGAGCGCATCATCCGCCGGCACGGCGCCGAGCCTTCGTTCAAAGGGTACCGCGGTTTTCCGGCCTCCACCTGCATCTCGATCAACGAGGAGGTCGTGCACGGGATTCCAGGGCCGCGACGGCTGGTCGAGGGCGATGTAGTCAGCGTCGATGTCGGCGCGATCTACAGAGGGATGCATGCCGATGCCGCGGTGACCTTCGGCATCGGGCGGGTATCGGAGGAAGCCGAGTGGCTCATGCGGGTGGGACAGGAGACGCTCGCCCGGGCGATCGCAGCGGTACGTCCGGGGAACCGATTGAGCGACATCTCCTGGGCAATCCAGTCGTATGCCGAAAGCCAAGGAGCATCCGTGGTGCGCAAGTACATCAGTCACGGCATCGGTAGGCAGATGCACGAGCCACCGGAACTGCTGAACTTTGGGCCTCCCGGTCAGGGGATCCTCCTGCGCCCTGGGATGACGTTCGCCATCGAGCCCATGCTCTGTGCTGGAAGCTACGAGGTGGACGATCAGAGCCGTGGCGACGGTTGGACCGTCGTGACCGCGGATGGCCGGCTGGCGGTGCACTATGAGCATACCGTGGCCGTAACGGACGGAGAGCCGGAGATCCTGACCCGCGTCTGAAGCGTTTGGGAGGACAGTCCTCCTGGAGGGAACGATGAAGGTTTCTGCTTCGATCAAGCCGCGCTGTGAGCACTGCAAAGTCATCAAGCGCAAAGGGGTTCTTCGGATCATCTGCAAGAACCCTCGACACAAGCAGCGCCAGGGATAGCAAGGAAGCGGGACTGCCCGCAGCCGTGGGATAGCAACTGCAGGAGGCCGGAATGGCACGTATCGTTGGAGTAGACCTGCCGCGGGACAAGCGGATCGACGTCGCCCTGACCTACATCTACGGAATTGGGTGGACGCGGAGCCGGGAGATCCTGAAACGTACTCAGATCGACCCATCGACTCGGGTCCGGGAGTTGACCGAGGACGAGATCGCCCGGCTGCGCGAGACGATCGAGCGCAACTACCGGGTGGAAGGCGATTTGCGCCGCGAGGTGTCGCAGAACATCAAGCGGTTGGTAGAGATCGGCTGCTACCGTGGCATCCGGCATCGGCGCAACATGCCGGTGCGAGGCCAGCGCACGCGTACCAACGCGCGCACGCGTCGGGGCCGCAAGGGCACGCCGATCGGGATCAAGAAGAAGGCCAAGAAGTAATCGGGATGGAGCGGCGTTTGCGCTCCGCGTGAGGAGTTGAGGGAAAGAAGATGCCGAAAGGAACGCGTCGACGAGGTCCGCGGAAAGAACGAAAGGTCGTACCACGGGCTCACGCCCATATCCTGGCGACCTTTAACAACACCATCGTCTCCATCTGCGACCCGCAGGGGAATGTGCTCGCCTGGAGCAGCGCCGGAGCCTGCGGCTTCAAGGGCTCGCGGAAGAGTACGCCCTATGCGGCACAGATCGCAGCAGAGACGGCATCCCGCAAGGCCCAGGAGATGGGCGTGCGCCAGGTGGACGTCTTCGTGAAAGGTCCGGGGGCTGGAAGAGAGGCGGCGATCCGCGCCCTCCAGGGGGCCGGCCTTCACGTGATGTCTATCACGGACACGACGCCCATCCCGCACAACGGATGTCGGCCGCCCAAACGCAGGCGGGTCTGATAGCCATCCGGAGGAGGAGTCATGGCTCGTTACACGGGTGCAGTTTGCCGGTTTTGCCGCCGTGAAGGCGTGAAGCTGATGCTGAAGGGGGAGCGGTGCCTGACCAACAAGTGCTCGCTGGAGCGCCGCAATTATCCTCCGGGCCAACATGGCATCACCCGCCAACGCCGGCGGGTTTCCGACTATGGGGTGCGTCTGCGGGCCAAGCAGCAGGCGCGTCGGATGTACGGGGTGATGGAGCGGCAATTCCGCCGCCTCTTTGAAGAAGCTTCCCGGCAGCCCGGCGCTACCGGGGATAACTTGCTGCGGTTGCTGGAGTGCCGCCTGGACAACGTGGCCTACCGCTTGGGGCTGGCCCAGTCCCGGGCACACGCGCGCCAGCTGGTGCGACACGGCCACCTGGTCGTCAATGGGCGAAAAACGAACATTCCTTCCTACCTGGTACGGCCCGGCGATGTGATCGCGGTGCGACCAGAGAGCCGTCGGCGTCCCTACTTTAAGGCGCTGGCCGAAGAACTAAACGCCCAGGCAGTCCCGGGCTGGCTCGCCCTGGACGTGCAAGAGATGAGCGCCCGCGTACTGCGGCAGCCCAATCTAGAGGAGTGCGAGCAAGGATTGCAGCCGCAGATGATCGTGGAATTCTATAGCCGCTAGCAGTTCCTGCGGCCCAAGAAGGGTGCCGTGGGAAGGAGGTGTCCCGTTGTTGGACATCGCAATGCCGAAGATCGAGTGCATCGCCACCACCGATTCTTTCGGCCAGTACAAGATCGAACCGCTCGAACCCGGATACGGCACGACGCTGGGAAACGCGCTCCGGCGCGTGCTCCTGTCCTCGCTGCCGGGTGCGGCCGTGACCGCCATCCGCATCGAGGGGGTGTATCACGAGTTCTCGACCATTCCCCACGTGCGCGAGGACGTGACCCAGATCGTGCTCAACGTGAAGCGCATCCGCTTGCGCTCCTACGCCGACCGCCCGGTCAAGCTGTGGTTGCAGGCACGTGGCAAGGGCGTCGTCCGCGCCGGTGACATCGAGTGCCCGAGCACGGTGGAGCTGGTCAACCCGGACCTGGTGATCGCTACCCTCGACTCGGACGACGCCTACCTGGAAATGGAGCTCACGGTGGAACGGGGGCGGGGATACCGGCCGGCCGAAGCGCACGAAAACCTGCCCATTGGCCTCATCCCGGTGGATGCGATCTTTTCCCCGATCACTAAGGTGAATTATGTCGTGGAGCGCACGCGCGTCGGCCAGATGACCGACTTTGACCGGCTCATCATGGAGATCTGGACGGACGGCACGATCACGCCGGGTGACGCGCTCGGGTACGCCGCGCAAGTGCTGGTGCAGTACTGCAGCCTGATCGCCGAGGCCAGCAAAGCGGAAGAGGTCGTAGAAGAAGAAACAGTGGGCGTCGCCATCCCGCCGCACCTCTACCAGGTCTCGATCGATGAGCTGGGGCTTTCGACCCGGACGCACAACTGCCTGAAGCGTGGGGGGATCTCGACCGTCGGCCAGCTCCTGGAGATGGACGAAAAGGACCTCCTGGCGATCCGTAACCTGGGCGTCAAATCGCTCAATGAGATCCGCGACTGCCTGATCGCCCGCGGCTACCTGCCGCAGGTACAAGTGCCGGGCGTGCTGCTCCCCAAAGAGCCGGAGGAGATCGAGGCCGAGGAAACGGTGGAAGCAATCTTGCGGGGCGAGAGCTCCTCTGCGGAAGAAGTGGAGGAGATCCCCGTGACCGACAAGCAAGATGAGCTCTTCCTGGACGAAGCAAGTGAGCAGGATCCTGCTGAGGAGGTGGACTAGACCCGGGCAGCGCCAGCGAAGATGCTCCGCAAGCGGCTGTCCCGGTAGGAAACGGACGACGGAGAGCGACGATGCGGCATCGGAAAGCAGGACGGAAACTGAATCGGAACACGGCACAGCGGCGGGCCTTGTTTCGCAGCCTGATCGGCGCACTGCTCTGGCACGGCAAGATCGTGACGACCGAGGCCAAAGCGAAGGCGATACGTCCCCACGTCGAGCGCCTGATCACCCTGGCCAAGGAGGATACGCCCCACCGGCGCCGCCTGGCGATGGCTAAACTCCCGAGCGAGCGGGTGGTGGCGAAACTGTTCACCGAGACCGGACCCGCGTTCCAGGGGCGGAACGGCGGCTACACGCGCATCACGCGCCTGGGGCCTCGCCAGGGCGATGCGGCCATGATGGTGCTGATGGAGCTGGTGGAACATTGAATGCTGGGTGGGGATGCGCAACATCCTCTTGGACCTGGAGTACGACGGGACGGACTTTTGCGGCTCGCAGCTGCAGAGCCACGGGCGAACCGTGCAGGGGGAGCTGGAACGCGCCCTCTACCGGTTGACCCAACAGGAGACGCGCGTGATTTTGGCCGGGCGGACCGACGCCGGGGTGCATGCAAGTGGACAGCGGGGAAACTTTCGCACGACGTCCTCGCTCTCGCTCGCGACGTTGCAGCGGGCGCTCAATGCGCTCTTGCCGGCCGACCTGGCAGTGCTGCGGGCACAGGAGGTACCGGAATCGTTCCACGCCCGTTTTGCCGCGCGACGGCGCAGCTACCGCTACACCATCTACAACGCCCGTGTGCGCTCGCCGCTGGCCCGTCGTTATGCCTGGCACGTCCCGGAACCGCTGGATGTGGCTGCGATGGCCCGCGCCGCCCAGATGCTCGTGGGGGAACACGATTTTGCTTCCTTCGCCAATGCCGGATCGGGCAGGGGACCGCGCGGGACGGTGCGGAAGGTTTACCGGGCCGAGTGCTGGCAGGAAGGCCCATGGGTCTATTTCGAGATCACCGCCGATGCCTTCCTGCGCGGGATGGTGCGGAACCTGGTTGGGCAACTGTGCTGGCTGGGGCAGGAGCGGTGCTCGCTGGCCGAGTTTCGGGCGATCTGGGAAGCCCGCGACCGTAAGCAGGCTGCACCTCCCGCACCAGCCCACGGGCTCTGCCTGGTGCGGGTGGAATACGACGAGGTGGATTGAGCATCCGGAGAGCGACCGGGCGACTTGAATAGGAGAACGAGGATGAGGACGTATATGCCCAGGGGAACCGAGATCCAGCAGGAGTGGTACCTTGTGGATGCGGCCGGCAAAACGTTGGGCCGGTTGGCTTCCCGCATTGCCACCCTCCTGCGCGGAAAACATCGGCCCAACTACACGCCCCATATGGACATGGGCGACTATGTCGTGGTAGTCAACGCGGAAAAGGTGCAACTGACCGGAAACAAGCACCATCAGAAAGTGTACTACCACCATTCGGGCTATTTCGGCGGGTTGAAGCAGATCCCGTTCGAGCGGATGATCGCCAAGCATCCCGAACGGGTCATCCGCCTCGCGGTCTGGGGGATGCTCCCCCACAATCGGCTGGGCCGCGCCCTCCTGCGCAAGCTGAAGGTTTACGCTGGGCCGGAGCATCCTCACGAAGCGCAGCAGCCCAAGCCAATCGATCTGTAGCCGGCCATGCGGAGGATGGTGTGATGGAGCTTCGTTATTACCAGGGAACCGGGCGCCGCAAGACCGCCGTCGCCAGAGTGCGGATCTATCCGGGGGGGCGCGGCGAGATCATCATTAACGGCCGGAGCCCGCGGGAGTACTTTGGGCCACGGCTGCTCTACGAAAAGATGATCCTCGAGCCGCTGCGGTTGGTCAACCTGGAGAACCAGGTCAACGTCTCGGTGCGCGTGACCGGTGGCGGGACGACTGGGCAGGCTGGGGCGATCCGCCATGGCCTCGCCCGTGCGCTGGTCCACATGGACAGCAGCCTGCGCGCCCCGCTCAAGAAGATGGGATTCCTGACACGCGATCCCCGCGTCAAGGAGCGCAAGAAGCCCGGGCTGAAGCGTGCTCGCAAGCGGCCAACCTACACGAAACGTTAGCTGGCGCCCGGCCCTCCACCCTCCTTTCCTGGCCAGCGGGCCGGGTGAGGAGGGTGGAGGCGCCAGGGACGTTTGCGCGGCAGCCGGGCTTTTGGTATAATGGGGGTTGTCGGGGCGTAGCGCAGCCTGGTAGCGCACCTGAATGGGGTTCAGGTGGTCGCCCGTTCAAATCGGGCCGCCCCGACCTCATCGTTACACCCAGACACGCCGGCAAGCGATGGTGCACTGGATTGTCGGAGGTAGGGGTCGTGGGACCGACAAGGGTGATCATTGCGGACGATGAGTCGATCATCCGCATGGATCTCAAGGAAATGCTGACCCACCTGGGCTACCTGGTGGTCGGTGAGGCGGTGGACGGGTTGAGCGCCGTTCATATGGCCCGCGAGCTACGTCCAGACCTGGTGATCATGGACATCAAGATGCCCGGGCTGGACGGCCTGAGCGCAGCCAAGATGCTCACCGAAGAACAGATCGCGCCAGTGCTCTTGCTGACCGCTTACAGCCAGCGCGAGCTGATCGAAGGGGCGCGCGAAGCTGGAGTCGTCGCGTACCTGGTGAAACCCTTCCGTGAAGCCGAACTCGTCCCCGCAATCGAGATCGCCCTCGCTCGCTTCCGGGAGTTCCAGCAGCTACGCAAGGAGGTGGCCGATCTGCGCGATGCCCTGGAGACGCGCAAGCTGGTCGAGCGGGCGAAGGGCATCCTCATGCAGACGCAAGGGCTCAGCGAGGCCGAAGCGTTCCGCAAGATCCAGCAGCTCAGTATGAACACACGCAAGCCGATGCGCGAAATCGCGTCGGCGATCCTCTTGGCCCACGAAGCACAGTCCTGAGTGTGGGGGCTTGAGAAGGAGGGACCAGCGTGACCGCTGGGCGGAGCCGGCCCAAGCCCTGGAAGATCGCCCTTGCGGCCGCCTGCGTGTTGCTGGTGTTGGCAGCCATCGACCTTGGGGTCCAGGAGGTCTATCACCGCTACGTGCGTCCTGCGGCATCCCCCCGTCCGGTAGCATCTCCCAGCGTGCCTTTGCCCACTCGTCCGCTGCCCCCCCCTGCTCCGACATCGCTTCCTTCCCCTACCCTTGTGCCTAGCGACTCGGGGATTCCATGGGAGCAGGCCTTGCAAAGGATCCTATTCCAGCAGATGCTTCTCAAGGCCTCCCAGGAGCTGCTGCGGGCCGAAGGGTACGTCGCCTCGGGGGACTTGAAGCAGGCCGAGCGCGAACTGATCGCCGTCGGGGCGACGCTCGAACAGGCCTCGCGCTATGCCGACGAGTCGCTCGCCGGGCCGGTCCAGGATCTGCTACGCGACCTCTCTCGCCTGCGGGAAGAGCTGTACTTGCGGCCAGAGCGGTTGCGCGAGGGGATGCTGCGCCTGTGGCAGCGGATCGATACGCTCATCGGACCGTGAAACCGCGCATGCCCTCAATACTGCCCGAGCGTGCCATCGCGGCGTGCCCGCCGGAGTGCGAGCTGAAACGTCAGCAGCCCGCCCGGGAAGAGCACCAGGCCGAAAAGCGCCAGGTAGGCCAGTTCGGGCGCGACGTGGAGGGGTGTGGCTCCCTGAAGGAGCGCCAGCCGCATGGCCCGCAGCGCATGGGTCATGGGGAGTAGGAAAGCCAGTGCCCGCAGCGCTCGCGGCAGGAGCGCGACAGGGTAGTAGACGCCGCTCAGGAGCGCCGATGCGGCGGCCAGAGCGAGCGAGATCGGATCTCCCCGCTTGGTGACCAGGATAATGCTCGCCGATAGGATCCCCAGCCCGGCGAAAGCCACAATACTCAGGAAGAGCGTGAGGACGGCCGTGCCCAAGTGAACCTGCCCCAAGGCCGCGCCGAACAGCAGCACGCCCACTAAGAGGTACAGCATGACCTGCAAAGACGCCAGGATGAAACTCCAGAGGGCAGACGCCAAGAGCATCAAGCTGACTGGGGTCGGGGTCAGAAGGATTGCCTCGAGCGTCCCTTGGATCTGCCCATTGCGGATGGCTTCCGAGAAAGAGAACAACCCTGCAGACTGGTAGGCCGTGTAGGCAATCCCGATCAGGACAAAGGCGAAGTAGTTTCCGCCGTACTCGGCGAGCAGTGGCGAGGCAGCTCCGCCCAGAAATTGTGCCAGGAAATAGAACGCCGCCACCGAAAACAGGATTCCTCCGAGCTGCAGCCACGTGGCCAGACGGTAACTGAGCTGGAGCAGTAGCTCGCGCCTCAGGAAAGCCGCCAACCGTCGCCCCAAGGCGGTGGGCGAAAACACCGCCGGCCTGCCTGCAGGAGCACTGGGATGACACGGGAGCCCGAGTTCTCTCCCTGCTGAGGGAGACACCGGAAGGACAGTCGAGAGCATCGGTGGAGACGTTTCGGCATCCGTCCGCGTGTAAAACGCGAACGCTTCTTCCAGGGATCGCTCCTCCAGGTCGGCATCGAGCAGCCGAAGCCCGCTCGCGCGTACCCTTTCTACGACCTCTTCGAGAGGCTCATCGCACCCGAGTTCTAGCTCCAGGCACAAGCCGTCGCACGCGTTAACCTGCCGCACCGGCCAGGGCCAGTCCTTCCACGGTTCGGTATTTCCTGCGATGGCTCCCGCGAGCCGCAGCCGATACCGCCGTTCCCGCGCAACGGTGCGCCGCAGTTCCGACACCGGGGCCACTGCGCGCAGACGGCCTCCGTGAAGGATGGCCACCCGGTTGCAAAGGGCTTCCGCTTCCTCCAGGCGGTGCGTAACCAGGAAGAGCGTCTTGCCCGACTCGGCCAGCCGCCGCAAGAGCCCGTGGACATTCGCGGTCGCGGCGGGGTCCAGGCTGCGCGTGGGTTCATCCAGGAACAACACCGCGGGATCGTGCAGCAGCGCACGCGCCAGATCGAGTCGCCGCCGGAGTCCGGTCGAGAGGCGGTCGAACCGTTCTTCCAGCGCCTCTGTCAGTCCGAGCAAGGCGTTCAACTCCTCGATCCGTTGGTCTGCCTCCCGTCGCGACAGCCCGTGCAGCGCGGCGAAAAAACGCAGGTTCTCGCGACCGCTCAGACGCCAGTAAAAGCTGCGATCCTCGCCCGAGGTAAGGCTGACCAGCCGCCGGATGGCCTGGCCCTCCGCCAGATCGTGTCCCAGGATGCTCGCGCGCCCCGAAGTAGGCTCGACCAGCGTGCAGAGAATGCGTACCAGGGTAGTTTT
This sequence comes from Chloroflexia bacterium, assembly GCA_034436115.1. GTDB lineage: Bacteria > Chloroflexota > Chloroflexia > DTKN01 > DTKN01 > DAOTVY01. The sequence goes on from DAOTVY010000023.1 coordinate 20,521, forward strand.
CCCGGCGCCATTAGGCCCAAGCAGTCCAAAAACCTCCCCCTCGGCTACCTGGAACGTGACGCGATCCAGGGCCAACGTGCCTTCCCCGTGCGAGAGGAAGAACAACGCCCGGGGCGCCGGCGGAAACCGCTTGGAGATCTCCTGTACGTCGATCGCTGCTTCCAGTGGGGACCTCCGGCCCGCTTCCTGGGAGCCGCCTTTACTGGAGTTGGGCGATCTCGTCTTCCTCGATGATCGGCATGAAACGGGACAGTTCGACCATCTTGAAGATCTTGCGGTGATGGGGGCTCACGTGGACCGCGTAGACGCGGTGTCCGCGCTTACGGGCGGAGACAATGAACTTGAGCAATCCGGATATCCCGGCGGAATTGATAAAAGCCACCTGTCCAAAATCGAGCACCGTGATCTTGCGGCTACGCCCGCAGAACTCTTCGATTTCCTGCGCGGAAACCGCGTCGATACTGGGTGTGCGGATGTGCACAATGGCCACAGGGCCACGATCCTCCATCTCGATCATGGGATCGGCCTCCTCGTCCGGTCATCCCGAGGGTTGATGTGTAGCCACATCGTAAAGACATTCCCCTCATCACTCCTGCTAAACTCGGCACGGTCGACCAGTTGGTGGATCAGGTACAGCCCCAACCCTCGCCACTCCCCTTGCTCGATCGATTCCTCCGTAATGCCGTGAGCGCGGATCGGCAGTGGCTCCGGCTGCTCGCCCTGGTCGATGACCCGCACGACCAGATGGTCCGCCTCCAATGAGAAGATGATCCCGACGTGCACTTCCTGCTGGAGTCGGTTCCCATGCTCGATGGCGTTGGTCACTGCCTCGCTAACGGCGAGCGTCAGGTCGGCCAGTTTCTCCTCGGAGAACCCCATCTGCCGCCCGATTTCCTGTGCCGCCGCCCGTACGACACGCTCAAAAACCAGGTCGGATGGAATGCTCATTTCCACCTGGTTGGCAGGAGCGGCGCGCTTCCGCACCTGTTCTGTCCCCTCATCCATCGTCCACGACCTCCTCCAGGTCAATAACCCAGCACGCTCGTCGTGGCACGAAGCAGGCGGTCGTACTGCTGCAGGTAGGTCATTCCGACCGTGCTGTTCCCCAGTTGCAGGTGGCAGGCGCCCAGGTAATACAACGCCTGGGCGTGCTGCGGATTTGCACGGACCACCCATTCGAAACAAGGAATCGCGCGTGCCGGGTCTCCAGCCTCTTTGTACGCCAGCCCCATCAAGTAATGCGTCTCGACGTCGTCGGGCCAGTGGCGAAGTACGGTCTGGAACTCCTGAACGGCTTGCCGATATCGTCCGCGCTTGAGGTGGATGACGCCGATGTCGTACCGTAGGCTCACGAGTTGCGGCGCGAGCGTCAGCGCTTTCCTCCACGCCGCAAGGGCCTGTGCCTCGTTGTTGAGCGCCATGTAGACGCGCCCCAGCAGGTAATACAGCTGGGGATTGCGCGAGCCTAGCTGCACCGCCCTCAGCAGACATCGGATTGCGTGGTTCGGTCGCCCCAGGATGGCCAGAACCTTGCCCAGTTCGTGAAAAACTTCTGCCGAGTTCGGGTAACGCTGGGCACAGTTGTAGAGGATGCGATAAGAAACCTGGGGTTGTTTCAACAGGCGAAAGATATGGCTCATCTTGATGCTGGCCGGGACGTACTCCGGGGCCTCGGGAATGACCTGCCGGTATTCCTCCAGCGCCTCCTTCCATCGCTTCTGGCGCGCCAGCAGGTTGCCCAGGAGGTAACGGGCCTGGTGCTCATCCGGCTTCCACTGCAATAGCGCACGGTAGATCCGCTCTGCCTCCTCGGTGTACCCCTGAGTTTTCAGGTCGGCGCTCAACCGATAGTACCATTCCACCGCTTCCTTTTCCGAGACGGCCGCCAGCCGGTCGGTTGCTCCTTCCTCCATCTTGAACGTGGGCTCGATGCGAAGGGCATCAGCGAAGCACTTCTGGGCCAGTTCGTAGGCCCCGTGCGCCTGGTGCATCAGCCCGATGTAGTAAAGCGGCTCGGCGGCATCCGGGCGGCAGTCATGGGCTGCGGTGTAAAAGATGTACGCCGCGCCCGGGTTGTCCATCGCCTGATAGCAACGACCGAGGGCAAACTTGGCTTCATACAGGTCTGGGTTGTGCTTCAGGGCTTCCTTCAGCGCATTGACCGCCTTCTCGATCATGCCCTGTGCGGCGAACGCCACGCCGATGTTGTAGTGCGCCTCGGCCAGCGTGGGATCGGTCTGCACGGCATTCAGGTACTCGCGCAAGGCGCTTGCCCAGTCGTTCTGGAAGGCGAGCGCATTTCCGATGTACAGATAGATAATGGCGCGGTCCCGGTCGGTGACGTTCTCATCCAGACCACCGCCCTCCACGTATGCGGCGATCAAGGCCTGGCGAAACTCTTCCGCCGCTTTCGCATACTCTGCATTCAGGTAGGCCTGGAGCCCACGCCCAAAGGAAGCGCCTGCGCGTGTGGCCTGCATAAAGTGCTCACTTCCCGTGAAGGTATCCAGGTCCAAGACCACCAAGCGCACGGGTTCTTCTTTGCCCATCTTCGACCTTCCACTTGCTCAGTCGGGCCGCCTGCCGGACAGCCGTCAAGGGGTAAACCCCTCCAGCGCCATGAGCATCTGCTGCACCAGCTCGCGCGAAAGCCCCTGCCCCCATTGCTCCCGCACCCGGTTGCCCACGTCCAGCACGGCGCGCTGCCAGGCTTCCTGGGGAGCGTCCGGCGGAAGATCCCGTTCTCGGAGCAGCGCCTCGACCGTCACACCGCCCTCGGGGCCCAACACATCCGTGGCTACCTCACGCATCTCGCGCAGCCGATCCGCGTATCGCCGTCGCAACACCAGCACGGTGATGTCGTCGCTTTGCGGCGAATGGCTGCTGAACAGCCGCACCGCGCGCACGATCTGCCGCACCAGACTGCGCGGGCGGCGAACCGGAGAAGCGGTCAGCAGATCCCGTAAGCGTTCAAAGCCAAACGGCTCGCTGTGGTCGTTCAGGGCCTCAACCACCCCGTCTGTATACAGCACCAACACATCTCCTGGGCCCAGCCGCGCCGTCTTCTCCTCGTAGACATAGTCCCGGTCGATCCCCAGGGGCAACCCGTCAATCTCGATCTCGTGGGCCTCCTGATCGAGCAGGATCGGATAGTGATGCCCCGCATTGGCCACTACCAGGTGTCCATCGGAGATGTCCAGAGCGAGGTAGAGCAGGCTGACGCAACTCCGCGGAGCCTGCTCCATGAGGGCACGGTTCACCCGGGCGAGCGTCTGCCCCGGCGAACTCTGCTGGCGGGCCTCCACCCGGAAAAGGGTCCGCGCGACCGCCATATGCAGTGCCGCCGGGATCCCTTTCCCCGATACATCCCCGATCATGATCCCCCGACGCCGTTCATCCAGCTCCAGGAAGTCGTAGAGGTCCCCTCCGATTTCGCGCGCGGGCAGAAACGAGGTACTGGTTTCCCAGCCTGGAAGACGCGGGCTGCTCGCCAGGAGCAAGCTGACCTGGATGTCCCTCGCGACGCGCAGATCCTGCAGCAAGCTCTCCTGGTCGGTAGAAACGCCTACGGGCGCCATCTCCGGACGGACTGCCGGCGGTGGTTCCGCTGTCTGCATCGGGTTGTCCTCGCAAGCAGCTTCCCTCTTGGGTGCCATCGTAGCGCTGCCCCGCGCTAGCCACCCCGGCGTGAACGCCAGGACGATGCCGTAGAGGAGCGCGCTGAGCAGTTGGGGAAGGGCGTGGTGCGGCGCGTGGTAGGTTCCCACCGCAAAATAAAGCGCCAGCATTGCCAGCAAGGCAATTCCTCGCTTTCCAAGGCTTGGATGCCGAGCGGCCCAGACCTCCGGCCACAGCGCACAGAGCAAGAGCGGGATCGGCCCTTCGCTAAGGGCACCCGCGCCAAGGGCGATTCCCAGGCGCTCTCCGGTGAGGAGCGCTGCCTCCGCGGCCGGCCCTCCTTTGGGCCAAAGGACGAAAACCCCGTAACCCACCACCGCGGGCACCAGGCCGTAGAGCAGCAGCCAGGGCAGCTCAGCCGGCCGGCTGATCTGTCCAGCTCCGGCGAGCAAGAGGCCCCACAGCACCACCCCGACGCCGTGCAGGAATCGCGGATCGTTTACCCATCGCTTGCGCACGGTTTGGACAAAGCTCCTCATCGGCATCTGTCCGGCGGGTTGGTTCCCGGTCCTGCGGCGAGCGCCTGGATGTGTCGTCCGCAGGCCTCCCGCAGCAGATGTACCGGAACGCCGTCGATCAACGCCCCGTCACGGTAACGGCTCAGGGCCCGCCAGGCCCGGCGGAACGCCTGGAGCGCACGAGGTGGCTCCCCCGCGGCCAGCAGGACATCCCCCAGATAAAAGTGGGCCGTGGGGGACGAGGGGTTCAGGTAGGCCGCACGTTCCAGGTCTTGTACCGCTTCCTTGAGCTGGCCCAGCTGTCGTCGCACCAACCCGCGCAACAAATAGGCTTCCTCTGCCAGATCGTCCAGCTCCAGCGCCCGTCGACAGGTCTCCAGTGCTTGCTCGTAGCGACCCTGGTTCGCATGGACCTGCGCGATCCCGCACCAGGCTTCCACCAGGTTGGGTTCGACGCGGAGCGCAGCTTCGAACGCTCCCAGCGCTTCTGCATAGGCTCCGTTGAGCAAATAGTCCAGCCCTCGCCGATAGTTGGCGCGAGCAGCGTCCGGCTCCTCATCGACACGGGGCTCAGCCAGGACGGCACGAGCCCGGTCCGCCTGCCCGGAGGTGAGCACCAGCGGGCGTTCGACCGAACGCCCTCCAGGGACAGACCGCGGAACCGGCATCGGCGCAGCCGTGGTGGCTAAGGGTCCCTTGCCTTTCCGGTAAAAGAACGCACCGCCCGCCTCAACCCGCTGGAAAGCGTCGAAGACGCGCCACAGCGTTTCGGCAAAGCCGATAAACAGGTATCCGCCTTCGTTCAAACACCCGTAAAGGGCTTGCATCAGCCGTCGGCAGGTTTCGATCCGGAAGTAGATGGTCACGTTGCGGCAGAAGATCACATCCATCCCGCGAAGCACGGGCGGGAAAGGCATCGCCATCAGGTTTTGTTCCTGGAAATGGACCAGGTCCCGCAGCGGCGGGATGACACGAAAAGCATCCCCTTCGGGAGTGAAATAGCGCCTGCGATAAGGAGATTCGACCCGCTCCAGCTCTCGTTCCCGGTACAGGCCCCGCCGCGCGACCTCCAGCGCACGCGCGCTGATGTCCGTGGCCCAGATCTCCACCGGTCGCCGTGGCGGCAGGCCGAACACTTCCGCGACCGTGATGGCCAGCGAGTAGGCCTCCTGGCCAGTCGAGCAACCCGCGCTCCAGAGGCGAATCGGCTGACCGGCCGGCCGCGCGCGATCCATTTCCGGCAGGACAACCTCCGCCAGTGCCCGGAAATGGCGGGGGTTGCGAAAAAAGGCCGTTTCGTTGTTGACCACCTCGCACAACAGGGCAGACATCTCACGCCCTTCCGGGTCGCGATCCAACAAAGCAAGGTATTGCTCCCAGCGCTCCAGGCCGTGTGCCATCATCCGCCGGGCGACCTGGCGCGAAAGCGAGCGACAGCGCGAGTCATCCAGGAAGATCCCGCTGAACGCCTCGATACGCGCCCGCAGGGCCAGGAAGGTTTGGCGGTCCATTTCGCAGGAAAGCGCCGTAGTGTCCATCATCCCGTGACGGTCACGTCTGCGCTCACCGCTTCCAGCAGGGCAGGAGCGATTTCCTCCAGGGGCAGTACTTTCTGCACCGCGCCCAGCTCGATGGCCGTTCGCGGCATGCCAAAGACCGTGCAGGTCGCCTGATTTTGTGCAATGGTACGGCCTCCCGCTTTGTAGATCGCAAGCAGGCCCTGGGCACCGTCGCTCCCCATGCCGGTGAGCAACACACCGACCGTGCGCGCACCGAACACCTCTGCGGCTGCCTGCATCGTCACATCGACCGAGGGCATTGGCGAGCTCTTGGGGCGTTCGCTGAGCCGAATGCGATGGGCCTCGGGAACGATGTGCCGGTTCTCCGGGGCCACGTACACCCGGCCCGGCACCAGCTCTTCGCCGTCGCGGGCCACCGCGATCGGGAGGCGGATCTCCCCGGCCAGCCAATCGCACATCCCCTGGATGAACCCACTGGCGATGTGCTGCACGACCAGGATCGGAGCGGGAAAGTGCCCGGGAAGCGCCGATAACACCCGCTGAAGCGCCTTCGGTCCACCGGTCGAGGCGCCGATGACCACCAGCCGTCCCGGGCCTTGGTTGGGCACCAGCTGCGGCACCGCTTCTCGCGCTTCGAGCGGCGGAGTGCTTTTCCCGCGGCGCCGTCCCCGAAGGTGGGTGATCACCCGCACCCGGGCCAGCAGGCGCACGCGTTCCACCAGTGCCCGGGCACACGCGCGCAAGGCGACCGGGTCGTCCCCGCCCGGTTTTTCAAAGATGTCCAGGGCGCCCGCCTCCAGCATCCGGAACGAAAAATCGACATCCTCTTTCGCCAAGGAGGCGGTGACGACCAGGATCGGGGTGGGATAGTAGGCCATGATATACTCGGTCGCGTGCACGCCGTCCATCTCTGGCATCCGCACATCCATCGTGATCACGTCGGGCCGCAACCTGGCGGTCATCTGCACCGCTTCCCATCCGTTCCGCGCCAATCCGACCACCTCGATCGCGGGATCGCTTTCCAAGATCGAGCGCAGAACCGCCCGCGCCACGGGTGAATCATCGACGACCAGGACGCGCAAGCGTCCTTCCGCCGTTTCCTTGCCTCGCGGCCGCTTGGTGGCTTCCGTCATGCCTCGATCCCCCGCAACCGCAGGACGAAAGCGATCCGGTTGCCCAGCTCCAGGAGGTCAAAGTCCTTGTTCAGGTAATCGTCCATACCGGCCTCAAAGCCGACGCTGGTGTCGTCCATCGAGGTTAAGGCAATCACCGGGAGGTCGCGAACCGCGGGATCGGGATCTTGTCGCAGCCGGCGACACACTTCATAGCCGTCCATACCGGGCAATCGGATATCGAGCACCAGCAGGTCCGGAGGATCGGCGTGGATCATCTCCAGCGCCTCCTCACCGCTATAGGCGAGGGAAACGCGATACCCCTGGGATTCCAGCCGCGACTTGACGATGTCGGTAACCAGGCGGCTGTCATCCACCACCAGAACGCGCGCAGCCATCTCGTGCCTCCATCCAGCGGAAAGGAGCCCAAGGCTCAGCCGAGCAACTGGGCCACCGTCTCGAGCAGGTTTCCCTGATCAAACCGGCTCTTGGCGATGTACGCCTGGGCCCCCACCTGGAGCCCACGCCTCCGGCTTTCCTCGTCGCCGCGCGCGCTGATGATCACGACCGGCAGGCCGGCCCAGCGGGGTTCTGCTCGAACGCGCGCGGTCAGCTCAAAGCCATCCATCCGGGGCATTTCGATATCCGTGATCAGGAGTTGAAACTCGTCCCTTTCCAGCTTCTCCAGGGCATCCACACCGTCGAAGGCCGTGACCACCTGATAACCCGCGGCTTCCAGGATGCTCCGCTCCAGTTCTCGCGTGATGATCGCATCCTCAACCAACAGAATGCGGGCCGGCGTGCGACGCGCAGGCACCGGGGCCGGCCCAACCGCGGCCGTCGGGCGAGCCGGCGTGGAACGGAGCAGCGAGGCCACGTCCAGGATCGGGGTCACCTGACCGGCACCCGAAATCGTGGCCGCGGAAAGGAAATGGCTCTTCTCCAAAATGGCACCCAGGGGTCGTACCACGACTTCGGCTTCGTCCACCAGGCGGTCCACCGTCAGAGCCATTTTTCGGCGCTCCGTCCCCACGATCAGCGCGGGCAGCCAGCGCTGTGGGGGCCCTTTACCGTCCCAACCGAGCACCTCCGCCAAGGAAAGCAAGGGGATCGCCTCTCCTTGCCAGAAGATCGTCGGCCGGCCCTCCACGGGTATCACCATTTCCGGTTGCACCCGCAGCAGCCCCTGGATGGCAGCGCTTGGGACGGCAACCGATACGCCCGCGCACGAGACCATGAGCACACGCTGCGTTGCCAGCGTCAACGGCACGTCCAGCACGACGGTCGTTCCTGCGCCCGGCTGGGTGTCAACGTGCACCAGGCCATTCAGCGCATGGAGCGCGGTTCGAACGACGTCCAGGCCGACGCCGCGGCCGGAGAAATCGGTCACCTCTGACCGCGTGGAGAAGCCCGGCCGGAAAAGAAGCTCGAGCAGCGCATCCGGCGAGGCCTCCTTGGCGGCATCGGCGGTCAGCCAGCCTCGCTGCACCGCGGTGCGTCGCACCAACTCAAAATCGATCCCGCGGCCGTCATCCGAGACGCGAACCTGAACCCGCTGCCCTTGGGCCAGCGCCTCCAGCACGATACGGCCACGTTCCGGTTTGCCCAGCGCCTTGCGCTCGGTGGGCGGCTCGATCCCATGGTCGAGCGCGTTCCGGACCAGGTGCACCACCGGATCGCGCAGAAGATCCAACACGCGGCGGTCTACCTCGACCTGGCTTCCCCGCACCTCCAGGCTCACCTCCACCCCGCACTCGGCGGCCAGCCTGCGCACCACCCCAGGAAAGACCTCGAAAAGCGTCGCGATGGGCACCATGCGCATCCCGAGGGTTTCTCCGTGCAGGCCCGTCAACGAAAGCGAGAGGCGTTCTACGTGCGACCCGTGTTCGCGGCCGAAGGCATCCAGCTGCTCCTGCAACTGGTGCAGCGCTCTTTCCAGGCGTTCCAGACGCGAGAACACCTCCTCGGCCTGGCGCGGGCGTAGCCGTTCCCGGTAAGCTTCCAGCCGCTCGTGAAGGGCGGCCGCGGCGGTCCCGGCTTCTTCCGCGATCTCGTGCAGCATGTTCAGGCCGGCCGACTCCCCCTGCAGGTCCTGGTAGAGGGCCAGCAAATCGCCGACCCTGCGGCTCAGACGGTCCACGCGCTCGAGATCGACCCGGATCGTCTCCCGAGGCCGCGCGGCCGGCTGCGCAGCAACCGTGACCGGGGCGGCCCCTTCAACCGGTGCCGTCTCCTTTCCCGTAAGGCGCTGCAGTTTCTGCACCAGCGCAGCACAATCCACCGGATGCGCTTTCCCTTCCACCAGCGCGCTCGTCAGCGCCCGGATGCCCGCGCTGGCCTCCAGGAGACTGTTCCCAATGTCGGGCGTCAGGGCCAAGGTCCCTTTGCGGACCGCGCCGAGCACCTCCTCGATCTCGTGCGCCAGGCGATTGATCTCCCCAAACCCAAGGATCTTCGCGGACCCTTTGGTGGTATGGATCGCCCGCAGCATCCGATCCAGCAGCGCATGGTCCCCAGGTTGTGCCTCTAGCGCTGTAAGGCCCTGTTCCAGCAGGTCGAGGTTTTCCCAAGCCTCGTCCCGGAATTGGCCGTAGAACGCGGTCAGGTCAATATCCGGCATACGTGTTCCCCTGGATGCTCGTCTGCCCTGCGGCCTGGAGTCGCTCCGCGATCATGGAGAGCGTGGCCGCAGCCTCGGCCAGCTGGCGGCTGCCCTCGGCCGTCTGGTTGGCCACCTCGGCGACCTCGCGCATCGTTTCCACAATCTGTTCGCTGGCCGTGCGCTGCTGGGTGGTGGCCATGGAGATTTCCTGGGCTGCCTCGCTCGTGCGTTGCGCCAATAGGACGATTTCCTCCATCGCGCGGCCGGCCTCGTAGACCTTGCGTACCCCGCGCTCCGTTTCCTTCAGCCCCTCCTCGGCAGCCATCACGGAGGCATTCGTAGCCCGCTGGATTTCCGCGATGATCTTGCGCACTTCCTTGGCCGACTCCATCGACCGGTTGGCCAGGTTCTTGATCTCTGCCGCCACGATCGCGAACCGTCTGCCGTGCTCTCCCGCCGCAGCGGATTCGATGGCTGCGTTCAGCGCGAGGAGGTGGGTCTCATCGGCAATATCGTTGATGATTTCGATGATCTCGCCGATGCGCTGGGAATGCTCCCCCAGGGCAAGCACCTTCTCCGCGAGCTCCTGTACCCGTCCCTTGATGGCCTCCATTGTGGCGACCGCCTCGTCCACAGCGGCGTTCCCTTGTCCAACGGCCTGCAGCGTTTGCTCGGCCACCTGGGCGACGTTCTCCGCGCTCTGGGCGATCTGTCGCGCCGTATACCCCATTTCTTCGATGGTCGAGGTGACCTCGCTAATCGCGGAAGCCTGCTCGGCGGCCCCGCTGGCCTGTTGCCGTGAGGTGGCCGAAAGGTCCGCCGCTGAGCTGCTCAGCTGTGCCGAAAGCTCCACCTGCTGGATGCTCTTCTCCATGAGCGTCTGATGGGCCTCCAGGATGGCCCGCGCCCGCTGGTCGGATTCCCGGATCGCTTCGGCGAGCGAGGTGGCGCTGCGGTGCGTGGCAAAGGCCACGAAGAGGTAAGTGGCCACAACTCCGGTCCCATAGCGGATGAAAAAGTCCGCCGGTTTCACCGCAGGGCTACTGTGCGGAGTCAAGCTCAGGAGCACGAACAGCATGCTGGCCACCAGGGCAACGCCATAGACGGTCACGCCGGGAAGCATGGTCCCGGCGACCACAATGGGCCAGAGGAATAGCACGGCGGAGAGCGAGGGCCAAGCGCTCACAGCCACACGGTTCTCTCCGGCGATCTGCAACGCCACCGCGACCGTACTGGCCAGCACGAGCAGCCAGGCGCCTTCTACTGGGCGATTCCGTCGCACCAACAAGAGGACGGCCACGGAGCACAAGAGAAGCAAGAGGGCAATGAGCAGCACGTCCGTCGCCGCGGCCTGCCTGGCCAGAAGGTAGCTGGCCGCCCCGGCAAAGACCATGGCGATCTGGGCCCAGGCCATGTTCCAGACGATTCGGTTCTGTCGCTCACTTTCCTCGTGGGACAGATCGGGCGGCGTACGGAGGTATCCGCCCAGACGTTCAAGCGGCGATCGCGGCGTCATCCGACCCTCCTTGGTAAGCCCGTGCGCACGCCTGAAGCGCATTGACCTCCTCCTCTGGGAGCACCAGGCCCAGGTCCAGAGCCGGGATCCAGCTCTCCTGCCACTCGATCATGGCCCACACGACCGGGCGAACTTGCGCTTCCACGAGAAGGGGAGGCAAAGCGTGAATCCCCGTCCACGGCACCAGCACCGGCCCCGAAACCGCCTGTACGAGGAAGGCCAGTGGGGCCGTATCCGGGCACCCAACCAGAATCAGCCGATCCCGTCGATCCCTCCCGTCGGATATCCCCAGACACACCGCCAGGTCCACAACCGGAACGGGATGCCCCTCTACGGGCAACAAGCCGACCAGGTAAGGGCCCGCAGCTGGAGGCGGATACAAGGTCTCCCGGCGCCTCAAGGTCTCCACCTGCCCGGCCTCGACGGCGAACCATCTGCCGCCGACGCGCACCAGCAGGAAACGCACACCCTCGCTATCCATGGCGGACCATCCCTAACAAAAAAGGCAGATCCAGGATACGCAGCATCTGAGCGCCATCGCCCGAGATGGCCCGCAAACACGAGGCTGCCCCTTCGCTTCCGGCAGGCGGCCGAGGACGGAGCGAGCCCTCGGGAACGGCGACGATGTCCTCGACCCGGTCCACCAACAGGGCGGCGTGCGCCTCTTCCGTTCGCACGACGACCAGACGGCTCTCGGAGGTTAGGGGCTGTTCCGGCAATTGGAGCAAACGGCGTGTGTCCACTACCGCAAGGACTTCTCCGTGGTGGCCTACCGCTCCCAGCACTGCGGGATGGACCCCCGGGATCGGGGTAATGGAGGGCACACGGAGGACTTCTTCCACGTCGAGCACGGGGATGGCATACCGCTCCTCGGCCAGGAAGAAGACCAGATGGTCGATGGCCCGTTCTGGTGTGCTTTGGGTCGTCCTCGCGCGGCGCGCCAGCTCGCCCTGGATCGCGCGTACACGCTCGGATGGCGCAACCATCGCTCCCCCTTTGCCACGGTAACCCTGGAGCGACTTCGACCGCAGGCCGCTTCCGAAAGCAGCCCACGACAGCAGGCATTGTACTATATCCCACACGCTTATGCAACTTTCGCGTTCCTTGCGTGTCCCTCGCCCTTGGGCTATAATAGTCACGAACGATTCCCGTAAGGAGGCCTCGATGGAATGCTTACATCGGGAAGAGAACCTGCAGCGCTGCTCCTGCACCTACGAACCGTGTTCGCGAAAAGGGTTCTGCTGCCAGTGTATCGCCTACCACCGCGCGATGGGGGAGCTTCCTGGCTGTTTGTTCCCTCCGGAAGTCGAACGGACGTATGACCGCTCGGTCGCGCGGTTCATCCGCGCGCGTGCAGCCCGCTGAGCGGGGAAGGGCCGTAAAAAGAGGGCCCGGAAGGAGGCGTCGATGCGTGCCCGTCGGATGCATATCTGGGCCATCGGGGTACTGCTTGTGCTCCTCGGTTGCGAAACACCTACGCCGCCCCCTCCCGTGAGCCCGACCATTCCCGTCTCGCCGACCCCAACGCAGACGCCTGTCCCTCCCACACCTCTTCCTCCAGCATGGCCCGCGCAGCGGCGCGTGTTCGAGTACCTGGAAAAGATCTGGGTCGTGGAAGGCGCCGCGCCGTACGCGCTCACCCCCGGCCGGTCGCCTGCCCTTGCGCCCGAGGGCGAGCGCATCGCCTATTTGCTACCTGACCCAGCTGACCCCGGCCGGGTGGATGTGTATGTCTTTGCCCTGTCTACTGGGCAGTTCACGCGTCTTACCCAGCACTCCGGCCCCTACGGTGCTCCGGTCTGGTCCCCCGATGGCCAGCGTGTGGCCTTTACCTTGGGGTCCATTCTGATCGTTTCACCAGCGGCGGGAGGGGAAGAACGTGTGTTGGCTCAGGACATTGCTCCAGGCGCACGCATCGCCTGGTCGAGCGACGGGACGGCGCTCGTCTGTCCGCTGGTGCGTGAGGGAGAAACCGACCTCTATGCCGTGCAGCTGTCCGATGGGACCGCAACGCGCCTGACGCACGTGGGCGCCTTTCCGGCCGCAGGAACGTTCCTGGTCCTAGACCGGGAGACTCCCTCCTTGCCCCGGGACCACGTGCTCTTCGTGCACCCGGGTGAAGGGGGGACTCTCTGGTCCGTGGGCCTCGATGGTGCGCAACGCGAGCGCTTTCTCCCTGAGCCCGACCACGTGACCGGGGATTTGGCGCTTTCTCCGGACGGCCGGTACCTCGCCGGCCTGCGGGAGGGCACTCCCGAAACGGGCTACGAACTCTGGACCGTGGACCTGGCGAGCGGCGAATGGGCCGCGGTGGCCACGCTGCAGCAGTCTCCGCTGCTCCTGTGGTGGGATGGGGTGAGCGGGGAGCTGTACTGGCTGGACGGCGAAGCCTTCGTCCATTATGCGCCGGGCGGCGCGGGTGTGCGGGTGGCCGGCCGCCTGCCCACGCCGACCCCCGTCCCGACGGCGACCCCCCTTCCCGTTCCGGAACGCCTGGTCTATTACCATGACGCCGCTTTCTACCAAGTCCAGGCTTATGTCGGCCGGGTGGGAGTCAAGGAGATCCCGTCGACGTACGCGGGCGCACAGAGCGTCGTTCTGCACCGGGGTGTGGTTGCCTTTGTCCTGGGACCGGATGTCTACACGCTGCAATTGGAGGGCGGCGTGCCGCGCCTCCTCTACACCTTCCAGCAGGAGGGCCTGCTCGGGCTGCAGGTGGCCTGGTCCCGGGAAGGAACGGCGTTGCTCTATGCGGCTGCTTATCGACAAGCGGAAAGCTCGTTCGGGGTGCGGGTGGATCTCGGGCTGCTGGAAATCGCGGGGCCGGCCGTAGTTCGCTTTGCCTCGATCACCGACTGGAGCGGCGCGGTACCCCTGGCCTACGATGAATCGAGCGGGCAAGCGATCGTGTTGCCGCGCGGGCAAGACCCCGCTTTCGTGGCCCTGCACGCTTACGACGTGCGCAGCGGGCAGCTCAGCCGGATCTACGTGGTCGACGGGGAAGGAACCGCGGCGGTCTCCTGGGACCAGCATTGGGCTGTCGTCACCGGTTACGATCGGGAAAGCGGTCGCGCCTTCCTGCGGCTCTACGACCTGCAAACCCCCGAGGCTCCTCCGCAGACGGCGTTTCTGCCGGAAGGGCTCTACTGCTGGGGCCCGCTCGCCTGGTCCCCCGACGACCGCTATCTGGCCTTCGTGCCGCTGCGCGGGGATCCGTTCGGCGCTCCGGAGGCCGTGCCAGAGGGCATCTGGCTGCTTGTTCCGGAGACGATGGAGGCTTTCCCTATCGCCTCGGTCGATACGCCGCAAGCGTTGCTGGTCGGCTGGCGCTAAAAGAAAAAAACCGGGGCTCCCGTCACCCCCCAAAGAGGTCCTGATAGCGGGCAAGCTGTTCTTCCAGGCCCTGGTCGTAACGGATCTCGACCACCCGGTAGCCCCGATCCCGCAGGGCCGCGCGGATGCACCGGTCCTCTGCTGCTACCTCCGGCTGGTCGTGGACAGCACCGTCGCAGAAGACGCACGCCCGCGCCGCCTCGTAGTAAAAGTCTGGTCGGGCCGGGTAGTCAGCCAGGTGGGGCTGCGCATAGTCCGGCAGGCGACGGCCCGTGCGGTAGAGGTGTTCTAGGAAGCGCCGCTCCAACTCCGACGCCGGGTCGGTGCGCTCCAGAAGCCAGCGGTACTGCGCCTCCCGGCTCCGCTTGCCTACCTTCCGCTCCCGGATGCCTTGGGCTAATGCCAGCAGCAGGTCCTGCACCCGGTGGCGGTCCAGATAGGGATGGTCGCGCTGGTTGTAGTAGGCGAGGAGGCAGTCGTAGCAGGCACGGGCACATCCCTCGGTCCGGCCGTCCTCCAGCACCCGCGGCGGGCGCTCGTCTTCCCCCTCCGGGTTGAAATGACAGATGCCTAGCGCCTCCCGCGCAACCCGTGGCAGCAAGGTCGGGTCATCGGCCAGGCGGGAGAGGATGCCCAGCCCTCCCTCCGCCGCTTCCCAGAACAAGATTGACAATCTTCTGCGCCAGGTATGTCTTGTTGCCCCAGGCTGCCGTGGCCCATAGTTGGCTTAAGATGTCTTCAACATCCGCCTCGGAGAGGTCTTCCAGCAATCCGGGCAGTTCTTGCTGGAAGAACGTGACGCGCTTAAGCCGTTGTTCCTGGTCTTGCTGAAAATCTTGAGTGTCCATATAGCGGCGGAAGTGCTCCACGTACCAGCGCACAGCAGCCTTCTGGGCCTCATTCAGGGTGATCGGTTTGTTCATTGCGAGCCTCTCCAATTTTTGAGTATCACTATTCCCCCAATTGAGAGAGTTGGGCGAAAAGCGCTATCCCACCCCACCCGTCAGGGTCTGGCGGAGCCACTGGAGCAGGTAGCCGGGGGTGCCCAGGCGCAGGGGGAGCGCGCCCGGCGGGATGGCCAGAAAGTGCCGGACGTCGTGCGTCACCAGCCCGTCGGCCCGGGCCTCCAGCGCCTCTGCCAGGATGAGGGCATCGGGCGGGTAGGAGAGCCACGCCGCGCCGCCTGGACGCACGGCGGGCCAGCCTCGCCGGTGACCTCCACCCGGGCCGCATCCAGCAGGAGGGCCAGGTCGGCCAGGGTGTCGGGCGCTTCGCCGCACCCCGGCCTCGCATTCCGGCAGCACCTGCGGGCCGACGAGGAGATGGAGGACGCCGATCTTGCCCAGGCGCAACAGCATCCGCGCACCTCCCTGGGGCGAAAGGACAATGGCAAGAACGACGCTGGTATCCAGGAAGACCTTAGCGACCGGCGGATTCACCCCGCACCTCGCGCAGGGTTTTCAGCATCGGCTCCAGGTCCGCGCACTGGACGCGCCACTGCGCGGCCAGCCGGTCCGCCAGCCGGTCGGTCTCCAGGGCCTGAGGCACCGGGATCAGCGCGCCGTCCAGGTCCAGCAGGGTCAGGATGCCGCTTTGCCGCATCCCTGGTTCCGGATGGAGCGGCTCCCGCAGGGAGACGACACCCCCTTTGGCAACCTGTACCCGATAGCCACCCACAGTAGCCTCCGGGGAAGATGACCCGTGACGGGATGGGGGGCACGAAGTCGTCTACATTGCAGTATATCCGTTCACCTTTCGCGTCAACCGTTGTAGGCCAACTGCGAGCAGTTGGCCTACTTTTCCCAGGCCTCCAGGACATGCCGACGCGTGCGGCATTCGCCGTACTGGCGGAGTTCTTTCTCCTTCAGCACCCGGAAGGTCTCGCCGGGGAAGGTGCTCCCCAGACGCCGCTCCTCATACCCCCGCGGGTCCTGCGGGTGTGCCACCTCCTTCCACGGGTCCAGGATGTCCGCCAGTTCCTGTTGCCACTGGTCGCAGAGGTACGGAGGACAGAGGATGGCGATGCGGCGAATTTCGCCCCGGGCCAGGAGTTCGCGCGCGATGAGCAGCGCCTCAATGGTCTTGCCCACGCCCACGTCGTCGGCGATGAGGAGGCGGACGGGGTGGAGGCGGAGGGCCATGAGGAGGGGGACGAACTGGTAGGGGCGAGGGCGGACGGAGATGCGCCCCAGGGAGCGGAAGGGGCCGGCACCGTCCCGCAGGGAGAGGCGAGCGGCGTTTCAGAGGAGTTCGGCGGCGAGGGCGTCGGCGGCGTCGTCGGGGGTCGGGAGAGGGAACTCCGCGGGCTCCAGCTTCTCCACGCCCCGCTGGACCAGGGGGAGGTAGATCCCGCAAAGCTCGGCCTCACTGCCGGTGAGGGGGCGTAGCAAGGCGAGCTGCGGATCAGGGGACGGAAGCAAAACCCACTCGCGTCCCCGCGCTCGGAAAACGGAGCCAACGCGCAAGGGTGGGGTTATCATCCGTCACCGTCTCGGACGTGGGTACCCCCCTGAGCCACCTCCATTAGCGGAATGGCTGGGTTGACTCCACAACGTCCGCCGCTTGATACCTGCTCCGCGGGCTCGCCAACGCTCCTGGCGGGGACCCAGCCGCGACGTCCTCTACCTTCGCCCCTTGTTACTCAACTATAGCGCATCTTGGGCTACCTAGCAAGTCCGAGACCAGTGCTTCCACGGCCATATCAAAGTCCTTGCATGACAGCCCGGATGGCTCGACGGGGCTGTGCGGCGTAATGCCGAAGCGCCTCGGCTATGCAGGTGTAACCCTTCAGGCGAACGAGGGCAATCACCGCATTAC